>NZ_DLMU01000010.1:11563-411115 GCF_002479375.1 Comamonas sp. UBA7528 | reverse complement strand
AGGCTGGGGGTTTTGTTTTTGGTGGTGCAGAAATAAAAGGGCAAGCCAAGGCCCTCGCATTCATTGATTGATTTCCCCGTCTTCGATTGACAGACAAGCCAACCCACAGGAGCACGCTGCGCGTGCTCCTGTGGGTTTTTTTATGGGCGGCAGGGAATGGGAATGCTGGGATGCACTGGGCTGCAGCGCTGCTGCCACATTGGGCAACGCAGGCGGCCGCAGAGGCCTTGGCCACGCCAGGCATGGGCCAAGGTGGCTGAAAGCGGCGGCGTTCTTGTCAGCCGCGCGGTGCTGTTGCCGTAGTGGCGGTCCCCGGGAACTGCCCGGCGGCGCAACGCGGGCACAGGCAGGACTGGCGGCGTTGGGCTTCGGGAATGGCTGCCAGCGCGTCGGGTGCGATATTGGCGCGCATGCACCAGCAGCTTTCCGGCGCCATGCCGGCGGTGATGGCGCACTGGTTGCTCTGGCCGCACAAGGGGCAGCGCAGTGGATCAACGCTTGCGAAAGCGCCAGGGGGCGGTGCAGAGAAAGCCATGTTGTGCAGTGTAGGGCGGCCAGCCATGACCAGGGTGCGCGGGGGTATGGCTGACGGATGCCAGCCGCAGCCGCAGTCCCCCGTGGCTTGCTGGCGGCCGAGCTGTGCCATCGATACCGGTGTGATTTGTTGGCCTGGCGCTGCAGCCTGCCACTTCAGCCGCCATGGGGTGGTACCCGGAAGTTTTCGGTGATGCGCTTTTCGGCACGCCGCAATGCGTCCAGGACACGGACCCCTGCGGTGCGGGCACAGCGCTGCAGACAGGCCACGATGCGACGGCGGGCCTCGGGTGATACAGCCACTGGTTCAGCAAGGGCTGGGCAGACGGTGGTGGAGGGCGGCGGTTCATGGTGCATGGCCGCAATGTTCCGTTCCGCACTAACATCCGTAAAGTTGAATTCAATGAAGCATTACTGCAGAAATTCTGATGCGTAACCTCAACCTCGACCAGTTGCAAACCCTGATCGCCATTGCCGATCTGGGCACTTTCGCCGCTGCGGCCCAGGCGCTGCATCTGGCGCCGCCGACGGTGAGCCTGCACATCAAGGAACTGGAATCCCGCCTGGACGCGGTGCTGCTGCTGCGCGGGCGCCGGCAGGCCGAGCTGACACCGGCGGGAGCGGCTTTGGTGGAACAAGGCCGCAAGCTGTTGGCTGCGAGTGACGATCTGATTGACCTGGTGCAGCGTCGTGCCAGCGGGCGCGAAGGGCTGGTGCGTGTGGGCGTGTCGGCCGGCGTCAGCACCCGGCTGCTGCCCTTGATGCTGGAAGCCCTGGGCCAGCGCAGCCCGGGGGTGGAAGTACGGCTGGAAGCAGAGTGTTCCGCTGACGCCATGCAGCGCCTGCAGGCTGGCACGCTGGATATCGCCGTGGTGGCCGGAATTCAGCCGGCGATGGCTGACATTGTGCTCACGCCCTGGCGCACCGACGCCATGGTGGCTTTGCTGCCCTCGGCCTGGAATGCGCCAGCGCAGATCACGCCGGATTGGTTGGCCGAGCGCCGCTGGGCCTCGTTTGCCCCCGCCACACAGATGCACGGGCTGATTTCGGCCTGGTTTGGCCAGGCCGGCCACCATCCGCGTCCGTTTCTGACGCTGACCTACCCCGGTGCCCTCAAAAGCCTGGCCGCCGCCAGCCAGAGTGCGGCGCTGCTGCCGCTGGAAGAGGTGGAGGACCAGCGCCACGTGGCCGGCGTGGACATCCGCCCGCTGTACCCGCCGCTGCTGCGCCCCATGGCGGTGGCCCACCGCCGGCTGCCCGTGCCCAACCCGGCGGTGGAGGCGGTGCTGCAGGTGCTGGCGGCATTTGCCTGCTGAGGCGGGCCTCTTGTAGCCCCTGGTGCCAAGTGTGCGCGCTGGGTGGATACGCTCCCGCCGTCAAGGCTGCTTGGCCGCAGGCCGGGCCGTGCCCGGTGCACCGTCTTTCCACTGCGCGCGCAGTGCGGCGCAATGGTCCTGGGCGGGTATGGCCGGGGTGCGGACCAGCCAGTCGCGGTCGCTGACCAGCGTGGGCTCGGCGCCTTGGGCCTGGGCCACGGCCACGCCGGTGGTGATGTGGGCCGGCAACCAGGTGGGGATCCCGACCTCCCGCAGCACATGGCCACGCCCGGCCACGATCAGCACGGTCTTGCCAGGCTGGAGCAGCGCCTTGGCGGTCTGGGCCATGCGTTCGTCCTTGGCCAGCTGGATGCGGGCCATGGGCGTGAGCTGGGCCTCTGGCAGCAGGCCGCAGTGGCCGGTGCGGATGGCATCGCGCTGGCGTTCCCAGGCGGCAGGGGACAGGTGCTGGTCCCAGTGGGCTTGCTGCATCACGCCACGCATGGCGCTGCGCGCCAGATTACCGCCATAGACCGGCACACTGGCCTGCACGGCAGCCATCACCATGGGGGCGTAGCGTTCCCAGGGCCAGCCGGCGGCATTCCATTGCAGTGCGGCCTGGACGTCGTTTTCGCTGGGGTTGGTGTCCAGCGCACGGGTGTCCGTGCCGGCATGGGCCATTTCCAGCACCACGGCCGCCAGACGGCCTTCGCGGGCCAGGGCCAGGATGGTTCCGCGTTCCCACTGCTGGTGGGCCGGGGCATCGTGCTGTTCGCCCAGCAGCAGGATGGCGGGCAGGGGCTGGGCACGATCGAAGCGTTCCAGATGCCGCAGCCAGCCCGGAGCATCCAGGGCGTCCGCAGTCAGGGAAGCGGGTGGAGCCGAGTGCAGTGCGCCACAGCCGGCCAGTGCCAGCACCGCCAGCGCCAAGATGGCGCGTGCAAACTTGTGAATGAGAATGGTTTTCAACAGCATGGGCGCATGGTAGCGGAAGCCATGCGGCTTGCCTTGCCAGCACCCCGCAAAAAAAGGCCCCGCAGGGCCTGGCAGTGGATGGCGCAGAGGGACCGCCGGGGAGCGCGGTGGGCCCAGGGCCTTCACTCGGGTGTGATGCCCGCGGCCTTGATCACCTGGCCCCACTTCTGGGTTTCGGCCGCCTGGAACTGGGCCAGCTCCTGTGGGGTGGTGGTCCAGGGCTCGGACCCCGACATCTCGAAGAACGATTTGGCGGCCGCACTGGCCACGGCGGTGGTCAGCAATTGGTTGAGCTTGGCCACCACGGGTGCAGGCGTGTGGGCGGGGGCATAGGCGGCAAACCAGTAGCCCATGTCGTAGCCCTTGACGCCGGCTTCGGCAATGGTGGGCACATCGGGCAGCTGGGTGCTGCGCTTGGGGGTGGAATAACCCAGGGCGCGCAGCTTGCCGGCCTTAATCTGCGGCACGCCGGTGGAGACGTCGGTGATCATGAGGTTGATCTGGCCGCCCAGCAGGTCGGTGATGGCCAGCGGGTTGCTCTTGTAGGGCACATGCAGGATGTCCACGCCTGCCAGTTGCTTGAGCATTTCGCCTGCAATGCGGCTGGACGAGCTGCCGCTGCCAAAGCTCAGCTTGCCGGGGTTGGCCTTGGCAAAGGCCACCAGCTCGCCCACGCTCTTGTAGGGCGCATTGGCGGGCACCACCAGCACCTGGCCGCCCTTGCCCAGGCCACTCAGCGGCGCAAAGTCCTTGACGGGGTCATAGGACAGCTTTTTGTACAGGTGTTCATTGGCCGCATGCGTGGTGTTGGTGGTGATCAGCACGGTGTAGCCGTCCGGGGCGGCCTTGGCAGCGGCCTGCGCGGCAATCATGCCACTGGCCCCCCCTTTGTTTTCCACCACCACGGGCTGCTTGGTCTGGTCGGTGATGGACTGCCCCAGGGCGCGGGCCAGCTGGTCGGTGGCACTGCCGGCGGCAAACGGCACCAGCAAGGTGATGGGCTTGTTGGGGTAGGCAGCCTGGGCGAAGGCGCTGGGGGCCAGCGCCAGTGCGATACCGCTGGCCAGTAGGGTGCGGCGAGCAAGGCGGGCCAGATGGGCGGGATGGGGCAGTGTTGTCATGGTGTGTCTCCTTGGTATGGTTATGAAAGCAATACGCTGGCGGTCTGTTGCCGCCTAGGCGTCTGTCGGGGGGCCTGCCAGATGCGGCTGCAGCTGGGGCAGCAGCACGGCCGGAACGGTGATGGGCATCTGCAGCACGCGAAAGCACAGGGTCTTGCCGTGGCTGTCGAGGTTGAGGGCATCGTTCACGCCCCCGTCCAGCACATCGTCCAGCACCAGGTTCATGGCCTGCAACTGAGGCAGCACATGGCGGGTGACCTGGCCCGGCTGGCGGTCGGCAAACAGGGCGCGCACGGCGTCTGCCGTGACCTGGGTGTGGACCAGCTCCCACAGCGCGGGGTGGTAGGCGATCACGCTGATGTTGGAGCGGTTGCCTTTGTCGCCCGTGCGGCCATGGGCCAGCCGGTACAGCGGCAGGGTGATGGTGGCTTCAGGCATGCGACACCTCCGTGGTGGTCAAAGGGGCGGCCCAGGTGAAGCCGGTGGCAATGTGCTGCTGGGCGATGTAGCACGAGGTCAGCCCCAGCCGCTGGCGCATATGGGTGCGTACGCCACCGCCGCCGGCCGGGCCGCAGCAGTACAGGGCATTCACTTCGCGCGGCAGGCGCAGGGCGGCCGCGTGGTCTGCGTGCTGCCAGGCCATGCGCAGGCGCACATCCTGGCTGGCATGCTGCAGGTCGGCGCCTTCCAGCCATCGGCTGCTGTCGTCGCCCCACACGCTGGTCACGCCAATCAGGTCGGTGCGCAGGGGTGCGATATGGCCCAGGCGCTGCTGGATGGTCTGTCCTGCCAGGCGCGCACGCTCCGCGGCGCGGGGCCCGGCGTAGGAAATTTCGGCCTCGGCAAACCAGCCTGTGGCGTAGCAGACATTGACCTTGAGCGTGTCGGGGCGGGCGTGGCCTTGCACCCCCTGCAGGCGCACCCGGTCCGGGCCGACGGCGATGACTTCTGCGGTGCTGATGTCGGCCACCACATCGGGGGTCAGGTACTGCGCCGGGTCGTGGATTTCGTACAGCAGCTGTTCCTTGACGGTGGCGGTGGTGATGCAGCCGCCGGTGCCCTGTGGCTTGAACAGCGTGCAGTGTCCCTCGGCATCCACCTCGGCAATCGGGTAGCCCAGACGGTCCATGCCCGGCACCTCCTTGTAGCCAGGGTCGGCAAAGTAGCCGCCGGTCACTTGCGTGCCGCATTCCAGCAGGTGGCCCACCATGGTGGCGCGGCCCAGGCGGTCCCAGTCGTTCCAGGCCCAACCGTAGTGGGCCATGACGGGGCCCACCACCAGGGAGGGGTCGGACACCCGCCCGCACACCACGATCTCGGCACCGGCCTGCAGCGCCGCTGCAATGGGCTGGGCGCCGATGTAGGCATTGGCGCTGACCAGCTCGTGTGCGGGCATGCGCTCGGCCAGGGCAGCGGTCAGCAGCGGGCGGTGTGCGGGTGCGCTCAGGTCATCGCCGTGTACCACCGCAATGCGCGGTGCGCGGATCCCCAGCTCCAGTGCCAGGCGCTGGATGGCGCGGGCCGCCGCAGGCGGGTTGGCCGCGCCAAAGTTGCTGACGATGCGGATGCCGTGCTGCATGCAATCAGCCAGCACGGGGCGCAGGAATTCGGGCATCAGCGGCTCGAAGCCGGCTTCCGGGTTGCTGCGCCGGGCCAGCTGGGCCAGCGCCAGCGTGCGTTCGGCCAGGGTCTCGAAAATCAGCACCGCCGGTTGCTGCTGGCGGATCAGCTCTTGCACCACGGGGCCGGCGGCATCGATGCGGTCGCCCGAGAAGCCGGCGGCACAGCCAATCAGCAGAGGGGCGGGAGGGGGCGTAGCGGGTGTCATGGAATCTCCTGTAGACCACTATAGGAAGCCGCATCTAAGCTGTGAAATAGATAGTTGAGATGAATTGATTTGGAATGCAGATGAATCTTTCGGCGCGGGACATCCAGGCCTTTCTGGCGCTGGCCGAGGTGAAGAACTTCACCCGCGCCGCCGCGCGCTGCCACCTGTCCCAGCCCGCGTTCAGCGCCCTCATCAAGGCGCTGGAAGACAGCGTGGGTCTGCGCCTGTTCGACCGCAGCACGCGCCACGTGCTGCTGACGCAGGAGGGCGAGCGCTTTTTGCTGTCGGCCCAGCGCATTGCGGCCGAGCTGGACGACTGCGCCCGCGCCATGCGCGACACCGCCCAGCTGGCGCGCGGCCATGTGGCAGTGGCGCTGCTGCCGTCGCTGGCAGCGGGATGGCTGCCGCAGGTGCTGGCGCAGTTCATGGCCCAACACCCGGGGGTGGAGCTGGCGGTGCACGATGTGCTGTCCGAGCCTTGCATTGCCGCCGTGGCCCAGGGCGATGCCGACTTTGCGCTGGCCGCCATCCGCGCCGATACGCCCGAGCTGCAGGCCGAGCCGTTTTGCCGCGACGACTTTCACCTGGTGTGCCGCACCGACCACCCGCTGGCCGCCCAAGCGCAGATCCGGCTGGGCGATCTGCAGCCCTGGCCGTTTGTGCACCTGGCCCGGCACAGCAGCGTGCGCCAGTACCTGGATGCCGCGCTGTTTCCGCAAACCCTGCGCACCCTGGTGGAGGTGGAGCAACTGGCCACGGTGATGGGGCTGGTGCAGGCGGGCCTGGGCATCAGCGTGGTGCCGGCGCTGTCGCTGTTTCACTTTGACAAGCCGGGCCTGTGTACCCGGCCCTTGCCGCTGCCCGGGATGGAACGCCAGATCTACCTGGTGCGCCGGCGCGAGCGCAGTCTGTCGGTGGCTGCCCAGGCACTGTACCGCCTGATGCTGGCCATGCGGCCGGTGCAGGGGCCGACCTAGGGCCTGTGCTCCGCGTGCACAAGGCCCGTGTTGGCCACAACGGTATGGAACGGCCGGGAGTGCGCAGGCACGCGGTGGCGGAAATAAAAAAGCACCTGAGGAAGGTGCTTTTTTGTATAGATCGCAGCTCTGGATTGCGGGCTATGTGATTGCCGTTGAAATGAATTTCAACGCCATCTCCGCAGGCCAGTGCTGCTATTTTTTCCGGAGAATCAGGCGCCTGCCTTGACCTTCAGACGCCAGGCGTGCAGCAGGGGCTCGGTGTAGCCGGAAGGCTGTTGCACGCCCTTGAACACCAGGTCCAGAGCGGCCTGGAAGGCGGCGCCACCGGGGTTGGCGGCCAGGCTCTGGTAGCTGGCGTCGCCGGCGTTCTGGCCGTCCACCACCTTGGCCATGCGGGCAAAGGTGTCGCGCACCTGCTGCTCGGTCACCACGCCGTGCAGCAGCCAGTTGGCGATGTGCTGGCTGGAGATGCGCAGCGTGGCGCGGTCTTCCATCAGGCCCACGTTGTGGATGTCGGGCACCTTGGAGCAGCCCACGCCGGCGTCGACCCAGCGCACCACATAGCCCAGGATGCCTTGCACGTTGTTGTCCAGCTCCTGCTGCTTTTCGGCGTCGGTCCACTTGGGGTCCTTGGCCACGGGAATTTGCAGCAGATCGGCCAGGATGTTGTCGCGCTCGGTGTCGGCGCTGGTCTTTTCCAGTTCCTTCTGCACGTCGGCCACGCTCACCTGGTGGTAGTGCAGGGCGTGCAGCGTGGCACCGGTGGGCGAAGGCACCCAGGCGGTGTTGGCGCCGGCCTTGGGGTGACCGATCTTCTGCTCCAGCATGGCCTTCATCAGATCGGGCATGGCCCACATGCCTTTGCCGATCTGGGCGCGGCCGCGCAGGCCCATGGTCAGGCCCACCAGCACGTTGTTGCGCTCATAGGCGGCCAGCCAGGCGGAGGACTTCATGTCGCCCTTGCGCACCATGGGGCCGGCCTGCATGGCGGTGTGCATCTCGTCGCCGGTGCGGTCCAGGAAGCCGGTGTTGATGAAGGCCACGCGGGCAGGGGCGGCGGCGATGGACGCCTTCAGGTTGACGGAGGTGCGGCGCTCCTCGTCCATGATGCCCAGCTTCACGGTGTTGGCCTTCAGGCCCAGCAGCTGTTCGACGCGGCCGAACAGTTCGTTGGCAAAGCCCACTTCCACGGGGCCGTGCATCTTGGGCTTGACGATGTAGACACTGCCGGTGCGGCTGTTGCGGATGCCGTTGGCACCGTGGCCCTGCAGGTCGTGCATGGCGATGGCGGTGGTCACCACGGCGTCCAGGATGCCTTCGGGGATTTCCTTGCCTTCGGCGCCCCACAGGATGGCCGGGTTGGTCATCAGGTGGCCCACATTGCGCAGGAACATCAGCGAGCGGCCATGCAGTGTGACCGGCTGGCCGTTGGCGCCGGTGTAAGTGCGGTCGCCGTTCAGGCCGCGGGTCAGCGTCTTGCCGCCCTTTTCGAACGATTCGGTCAGCGTGCCCTTCAGAATGCCCAGCCAGTTGCTGTAGCCCAGCACCTTGTCTTCGGCGTCCACGGCTGCCACGGAGTCTTCCAGATCCAGGATGGTGGACACGGCGGCTTCCACCACCACGTCGGACACGCCGGCGGCGTCGGAGCTGCCGATGGGGGTGGACTTGTTGACGATGATGTCGATGTGCAGGCCGTGGTTCTTCAGCAGCACCGAGGAGGGGGCTGCGGCATCACCCTGGAAGCCGATGAACTTGTCCGCGTCCTTCAGGCCGGTCTTGCTGCCGTCCTTGAGAGTGACGACCAGCTTGCCGCCTTCGACGGCATAGGCCGTGGAGTCGGCATGCGAGCCAGCGGCCAGCGGCACGGACTGGTCCAGGAAGTTGCGGGCAAAGGCGATGACCTTGGCGCCGCGCACGGGGTTGTAGCCCTTGCCCTTTTCCGCGCCGCCTTCTTCGCTGATGGCGTCAGTGCCGTACAGCGCGTCATACAGGCTGCCCCAGCGGGCGTTGGCGGCGTTCAGTGCGTAGCGGGCGTTCAGAATGGGCACCACCAGCTGGGGGCCGGCGATCTGGGCCAGTTCGGCGTCCACGTTTTCGGTGGTGGCCTTGGCGTCCTTGGGGGACTCGACCAGGTAGCCGATCTGCGTCAGGAACTGCTTGTAGGCCGCCATGTCGGCGATGGGGCCGGGGTTGGCCTTGTGCCAGGTGTCCAGCTCGATCTGCAGGCGGTCACGCTCGGCCAGCAGGGCGGCGTTCTTGGGGGCCAGGTCACCCACCAGGGTGCTGAAGCCCTTCCAGAAGGCATCCTGTTCCACACCGGTGCCGGGCAGCACTTGTGTGTTCACAAAGTTGTACAGCTCGTTGGCCACTTGCAGGCCGTGGGCATTGGTGCGTTGGGTCATGGAAACCTCGTGGGCAGAAAACAAAACAAAGCGGGCCGGAAACAGCCCACCAGGATAGGTGCTGGGTACACTGTATTAGAAATAATTCGGTTAATAAACCGACCGAATATGTCAAAACCAATGACTTTTTTGCAAAAGTGACGCATGCTGCGCACCAGCGTGGGGCTGCGGGCCTTCCTGCCACGGTGGCGGCGCTGTAGAAATATCTGTTTTGATCGCTGTGCGTGCAAGGACCGCAAGCGCAAGCGGCCGACTCCTGGGCAAGGAGTGGAGTGGCCGCCACGCTGTGGGCTTGCACCAGGCACCGTGACTGCACCGGGGTGTATGGACAAACTCAAAGCCTTCGAATCCTTCGTTTCCGTTGCCACCAAGGGCAGTCTGACGGCTGCGGCCAAGGCGGAAGGGGTGGCGCCCGCCATCATGGGGCGGCGCCTGGACGCGCTGGAAGAGCACCTGGGCGTGAAGCTGCTGGTGCGCACCACGCGGCGTATCAGCCTCACACACGAGGGCAGCGCTTTTCTGGAGGACTGCCAGCGCCTGCTGTCCGATGTGGCCAACGCCGAGGCCAGCGTGTCGGCCGGCGGCGTCAGGGCCACCGGGCATTTGCGCGTCACGGCACCGGCCGGCTTTGGCCGCCGCCATGTGGCGCCGCTGGTGCCGCGTTTTCACGATCTGCACCCCGAGGTGACGATTTCGCTGAACCTCAGCGACCGCGTGGTGGACCTGGCCGGTGAAGGCTACGACTGCGCGGTGCGGGTGGGCGATCTGCCCGATTCTTCCCTGGTCAGCGTGCGCATGGCCGACAACCGGCGCCTGTGCGTGGCCACGCCGGCCTATCTGGCGCGCTACGGCACGCCGCGCCACCCGGGCGAGCTGGCGCAGCACCGCTGCCTGACGCTGTCCAGCGATGCCTCGCAGACGCGGGGCTGGGCTTTTCGCATGCCGCAGGACAGCGGCGGCAGCGAAGTGGTGCACATCAAACCCGGGGGGCCGCTGGATTGTTCCGATGGCCAGGTCCTGCACGACTGGTGCCTGGGCGGCTGGGGCATGGCCTGGCGCAGCACCTGGGAGGTGGAGACCGAGATCGCCGCTGGCCGGCTGGTGGCGGTGCTGGAAGAGTTTGCCGCCCCCCCGAATGGCATTTACGTTGTCTTTCCTCAACGCAAGCACATGCCTTTGCGCGTCCGCCTGTGGATCGATTACCTCAAAATGCACTATGAGCGCCCGGAGTTCTGGCGCGAGGGAGTGAATCCATGACCCTGGAAGCTGTACTGGCCGCCATCCACATGGTGGCCATCCTGACCCTGGTGGTGTTCTTGAGCAGCGAGGCCGCCCTGTGCCGTGCCGAGTGGATGAATGCCGCCGTGGTGCGGCGCCTGGTGCGGCTGGATCTGATCTACGGCATTGCGGCTGTGGTGCTGCTGCTGTCCGGCGTGGCGCGCGTGCTGTGGGGCGCCAAAGGCATGGGCTGGTATGTCAGCCAGCCGCTGTTCCACCTGAAGATGACGCTGTTTGTGCTGGCGGCGCTGATGTCCATCAAGCCCTCCATCGACTTTCGCCGCTGGGCCAAGGCCTTGCAGGCCGAGGGCAGCCTGCCGCCGGCAGATGCCGTGCGCCGCACGCGCCGTTGGATCATGTGGCAGTCGCACCTGATTCCGGTGATCGCCGTCATCGCCGTGTTCTGGGCGCGCGGCTGGTAACGCTGCGCGATGATGCTGAAAAGGCCGCTGTGAAGCGGCCTTTTCATTGGCGGGGATGGAGGGGCCGGCCATGGGTGCTGGCGCCGGGTCAGAACGTGCCGCGCAAGGTCAGCGTCGCATTGCGCGGGGCGCCGTAGTAGCTGCCGTTGCGGGCGCCACCAATGGCAGCCCAGTACACGCGGTCTGTCACGTTGGCGATGTTGAGGGACGCCGTCCACTGGCGGTTGATGCGGTAGGCGGCGCGCAGATCCAGCACGGCATGGCCGGGGTTTTGCACCGTGTCCACATAGGCATTGCTTTGTGCGGCCAGGTTGGCACCAATCTTCCAGTCCGACCATGCATCCGGCAAGGTGTAGCTGGTGGACAGGCGCAGCAGATGGCGTGGCGCATCGGACGCCAGAGACTGGCCTTCCGCATCGCGCGTGCTCAGGTAGGTGTAGCCTGCGGCAACGTCCCAGCCTCTGGCGATGCGGCCACCGATTTCGGCATCAAAGCCCTTGCTGCGCAACAGGCTGGCGTTGCGGTAGCAGTCGTTGGTGGTGATGCCGGGGCACAGGCCTTCATGGTCGCGGTCGTACACGGCGACATTGCGCTTTTTGATGTTGAACACCGACAACGCCACGTTCAGGCGGCTGTCCATGAGTTCACCCTTGATGCCGGCTTCGTAGTTGGCGCCGATGGCGGGCTTGAGCTGATGCCCCTCGACGTTGGCGTACTGCGATTGCGGCTGGAAGGTGCTGGTATAGCTGGCATACACCGACCACTGCGGCCCGAGGTCGTACACCAGACCGGCATAGGGTGTGAACTGGCCGCTTTGCCGGTAGTCATTGGTCAGCGCGCCCGTGAAGTGGTCGTTGGAGCGGAACTTGAACCAGTTGAAGCGCCCGCCCAGGTGCAGGTGCAAGGGATCGGCCAGTTGCAGGCGGGCACTGGCGTAGATGCCCAGCAGGCTGGAGCGCTCCTTGAGCCCAAAGTCATACACCGGCGTGGCAGGCTCGGGAATCAGGTCGTGGTTGAAGTGGAACAGGTCGACCGGAATGCGCTGGCTGGCCGTGAAGGACTGGGTGAAGACGTCCTGCTGCTTCCAGCTGGCGCCGAACATCATCTTGTGCACCCCGCCCAGTGCCTGGAAGCTGCCGCTCACATGGGCATCCAGGCCGCTGGCGTCGATATCGCGGTCGGTGAATTCCGTGCCCAGAAAGTACGCGCCCAGGTGGGTGGCTGGGTCGACCGCGCCACGCGCCATGCCCAGTTTCTGGGTGACCGTGGTCTTGTTGCGATTGAGCGTGATCTTGCCCACCCAGTCACCGGCAAAGTGCTTTTCCAGTTCGGCAAACACCTCGTCGACCTTGGCATCGTGCCGGTTCCAGCGCTGGCCCAGCGAGGTGGAGCGCGGCAGGCCCAGCGAAGCACCGGTGGCGTAGCTGGGCAGCCCGAAGATGGCGTAGCCATCAATGCCCACCTGCTCGTGGCGGTAGCCCAGTGTGAGCCTGGTGCTGTCGCCCAGGTCCGCATCGATCACGCCGTAGAGCATGGGTGCCTTGCTGTGGGCCAGATCGTAGAAATACTTGCGGTCGGTATAGGCGGCCACCACCCGGCCGCGCACGGTGCCGGCTTCGTTGAGCGGGCCGCCGGCATCCACCTCGCTGCGGTAATTGCTCCACGAGCCGATGCTTTGGGCCACTTCCAGGTGTTTTTCGGCACGCGGGCGCTTGCGCACCATGTTGACCACGCCGCTGGGGTCGCCAGCGCCGACCACCAGGGCGCCGGCGCCGCGCAGCACTTCCACGCGGTCCAGGATGGCCGTATCCATGGGCACCCAGCCCGTGGGGCTGTAGCTGGCGCCGCCCACACCGTCGAGCAGGTAGTTGCTGTCGGGAATCTCATAGCCGCGCATGGTGTAGACATGGGCGCCGTAGTTGCGCTGCGACTTGGACGTGCCCGTGGTCTGCGCGATCACATCCTCCACCGCCACCAGATTCTGGTCTTCCATCTGCTGGCGCGTCACCACGGTGACCGATTGCGGCGTCTCGCGGATCGACTGCGGCATCTTGCCAATGGAGAGGGCGTGCGTGGTGTAGCTGCCGGTGTGCTCGGTCGCCAGGCTGCGCTCACCCTGGGCCGTCACGCGCACCTCTCCCAGGGAGACATCGCTGCCCGCTGCCGCGCCGGCACCGGAGGCGGGTTTGCCGGCTGGCGCTGCGTGCAGCCCCCAGCTGTCGTTGCCCGTGCGTACCAGCTCCAGCCCGCTGCCGGCCAGCGCAGCCTGGGCCGCCTGTTGCAGCGTGTAGCGGCCCTGAACGGAAGGTGCGGAGCGGCCGCGGACCAGGGCAGCATCGATGGAGACGGTCTGTCCGCCCTCGGTGGCAATGCGCGCCAGCGTGACCCCCAGGGGCTGGGCGGGGATATCGAAGCTGCGGACCTCGGCCCTGTCCTCGGCAGTGGATGCGGAGGCCTGCGCCTGCAAGGCGGGGGCGGCGCAGGCCAGCAGCAAGGCGGTGGCGAGCACAGTGGGGCGCAGGGCGCGGGGTGGCAGCGGGGTGAACGGTGTGGCGCGTCGCATGGCGGGTTCCGGTGAAGGGTCACAAACAAAAAGGCTTTCACCGGATGTGCAACGAGTCGCCCAAAGTGCTACCGCCTGCGGAAAAAAAGTGCACGCCATGCCGGATGGTGCGTGGCCGTCCGCCGAACCTCAGGCCAGGGCAATGCGCACCAGCCACCCTCCCGCCTGGTGGTGCACCACCACGGGCAGCGTCTGCGCAATGGCGGCCAGGGCATGGTCGGTGTCATCCAGCGGGTAGCTGCCGTAGACCTGCAGGGCGGCGGCCGCATCGGTGATGCGGATGAAACCGCGCCGGTAGGCACGCAGGGCCGCGACGACCTCGCCCAGCGGGCGGTCGTGCACCTCCAGCTGGCCGCGCTGCCAGGTGGCGGCGGTGGATGCGATGTGGGGGACGGCCTCGATGCCGCTCGGACCGAACCAGGCCGCCTGGCCCGGTGCCAGTGGCTGTTGCGCGCCCTGGGGCGTGCTCAGCTGCAGCGGTTGCTCCAGCGCCACGGCCAGGCTGCGTGTGGTGTCCAGGCGCATCAGCATGCGCGCCTGCACGCCGGGCTCCACCTGGAGCTGGCCGTGCGGGCCGCGCAGGGCAAAAGGGGTGCTTCCCGCCGTGACCTGGGCAATGGCCTCACCTGCCTGCAGCGCCACGCCGCGCAAGCCCTGGATGTGCAAGGGATTGGCGGCCGAGCGGGCATTGAGCAGCAGTGTGCTGCCGTCCGCCAGGGCAAATTCACGCCGCTGGCCTGTGCCGGTGCACAGCTCGGCCAGCATGTCCTGCAGGGGCCAGCAGCGGTCGGCCAGCAGCGCGGCGCCGGCCGACAGGCCGCCCACGGCCAGCGCGCCGCGCAGCAGGCGGCGGCGTTGGACCAGACGCCGGCTACTGTCGTGCAGCGTGCCGGTGATGACCTCGGCCTGGCCGGGGTGGCGCTGGTTCAGCGCGTGTACCTGGGTGAACAGGCCTTGGACCGGTCCGGTCAACTGCTCCCAGGCCTGGCGGTGGGCCGAGCTGTCCCGCAGCCAGTGCTCGAAGGCCTGCTGCTCGGCCCCCGTGGTGGCGCCGGAACGCAGCACCACCAGCCATTCGATGGCGGCCTCGGTGACGGGATCGAGCGTACGTGCCGCTGGCTTGGCCCTCATAGCGTGGCCAGCGTGCAGGCGCGCCAGCCCTGGGCCATGTATTTGCGCACCATGCCGTGCGAGACGCCGATGTGGTCGGCAATCTCCTGGTAGGTCAGTCCGTCGAGCTGGCTCAGCAAAAAGGCGTGCCGCGCCTTGTCGCTCAGGCCGTCCAGGGCCTGGGCAATCCGCTCCAGCGATTCCAGCAGCAGGGCCCGGTCTTCGGCGGAGGGCACGTGGATTTCGGGCAATTGCTCCAGGGCCGCGCAATAGGCCCGCTCCAGGTCGCGCCGGCGCCAGAACTCGTACAGCACCCGCTTGGCCACAGTGGTCAGGAAGGCGCGCGGCTGCTCGATGGAGGCCAGGCGCTCGCTGCCGATGACCTGGACGAAGGTTTCGGAGGCCATGTCCTCGGCCTGCGCACGGTTGCGCAGGCGGTCGTGCAGGCGGCCCAGCAGCCAGGGGTGGTGGTCGGAGAACAGCGCCTGGGCACGCAGGCGGTCAACAGGAGAGAGCGCAGACATGGACGAGGCGGAGCAACACAGCCAACAATGAGAATGACTCTTATTATAGATTTTGCACACCTGATACAGGTGATCGTCCGCCGCTGTTGCGAGAAGGTTGCACGTGAAAAAGCCGCCCGGAGGCGGCTGGGGGTGTGGCAGAGCCCGCAGGGGGCGGGCAGGCCCGTCAGAAGTTGCCGCGCAGGGTCAGCATGACGTTGCGGGGATCGCCGTAGTGGCTGCTGTTGACCAGATTGCCGATCGACGTGTAGTAGTGCTTGTCGAACATGTTGTTGAAGTTCAGCGAAGCCTGCCACTGCTTGTTGATCTGGTAGCGCACGTAGCTGCTCCATACCGCGCGACCCGGGGCATGGATGGTCACGGTGCCCACCTTGCGGTAGGAGGCGCTTTGCGCATTCACACCGCCGCCGAGGGTGAAGGCACTCCATGCACCCGGCAACTGGTAGGTGGTCCAGGCACGCAGCATGTGCTTGGGTGTATAGGTGTTGAAGTCCTGTCCCTGGTTGTTGATGTCGCGCTCGTAGGTGTTGCGGTTGAAGGTGTAGCCGGCAAACAGGTTCCAGCCGCGCGCCAGCTCGCCGCTGATCTCGGCGTCAAAACCCTGGCTGCGCACCCGGCCACCGTCGGTGTAGCAGTAATAGCCGTCGCGGCAGTTCGCTCCCGAGGCCAGGTCTTCGGTGGCACGGTTTTTCTGGTCCACGCGGTACAGGGCGAAGGACGTGTTGGCTCGGCCGCCGAAGAGCTCGCCTTTCAGCCCAATTTCATACGTGGCACCCTGGATGGGCTTGAGGTTCTGGCCTGCCGCATCCAGTGACCACTGGGGGTTGAAGATGTCGGCATAGCTGGCGTAGGCCGACCAGCTGGGGTTGACTGCGTAGATCAGGCCCGCAAACGGCATGAAGCGGTTGTTGTCCTGCAGGGTGGATGAGGGTGTGGCGACGCCCAGTGTGGTGACGGTCGTGTCCCAGATCGTCCTGTAGGAGGCTGCACGACCGCCCACCACCAGCTTGAGCGGGTCGCTCAGCTGCAGGCGCAGCGCACCGTAGGCGCCCAGCTGGCGGGTCGTGGCCAGGCGGTTTTCGGTGTTGGCGTAGCGGATCTCGGCATCCGTGGGTTCCGGCCGGTAGGGATTGGGCGCAAACACATCGATGGGAGTGAACGGGGTCTTGGAGCTGTAGTCCGTGTCCACCCGGGTGTGGTTGTAGCTGGTGCCCAGCACCAGCTCGTGCTGGCGCCCGAAAGCCGTGAACTCGCCGGTCAGGTTGGCGTCGATGCCCCAGGCCTTCTGGCTGGCGTCCGTGATGTTGGCCACGGTGCCGCCCAGGCCGGTGGCGGGGTTGACGGTGCGCTGGGAGGAGGCGTACTTGAGGTAGACATCTTCCTGCACATGGATGGCCGAGACCTTGGCGCGCCACTGGTCGTTGAACTGGTGCGACAGGTCGGCGTAAATGGTCTGGGTGCTGTTGTCCTGGCGGTTCCAGCTGGCGCCCAGGTAGGTGGAACGCGGCAGGCGGATGTCGCTGCCGTCGCTGTAGCGCGGCAGGCCCGAGATGAAGGGCCTGCCCTTGAAAGTTTCGTAGCTGGCGCCGATGCTGACCTGGGTCTGTGCCGAGAGGTCGTACTCCAGCGTGCCGTACAGGGTGGTGTTGCGGCGGTTGGCGAAGTCGATTAAGGAATGCTCGTCCTCCACATCCAGCACGGCCCGGCCGCGCAGCGTGCCTTCCGCATTCAGTGCACTGCTGCCATCGATCTGGGTGGCGTAGCGGTCCCAGGAGCCGGCCTTGGCCGTGACGCTGACGCCGCCTTCCTTCAGCGGGCGCTTGCGCGCCAGGTTGACGGCGCCGCTGGGGTCGCCGCCGCCCTGCAGCAGGCCGGCCGAACCGCGCAGAATCTCGGCGCGGTCGTAGATGGCGGTGCTGCCGCCGTAGTTGCTGGAGCGCCCGTACAGGCGCTGCACATTGACCCCGTCGTACTGCAGGGTGGCAATGTCGAAGCCGCGCGAATAGATGTATTTGCCGCCCTGCGGGCTTTGCAGCAGGGTGATGCCCGTGGTGCTGGCCAGGGCGTCGTAGACCGAGGTGGCGTTCTGCTCGTCCATCAGCTGGCGCGTCACCACGCTGACGGATTGTGGAATGTCCTTCAGGGGCTGTTCGCCCTTGCCGATGGTGACGGCGCGGGCGGTGTAGCTGCCGGTGTGGTCGGTGGTGGCGCTGCGTGTGGCCTCGGCGCTCACGCGCACTTCGCCCAGGCTGGGGGCTTCACCGGCAGCCCGCGGGGCTGGCGTGGACTGCGTGCGCAGCGACCAGTTGCCGGCGCCCGTGCGCACCAGCTCCAGTCCGCTGCCCGCCAGGGCGGCGCGCACCGCCTGTTCGGCGGTGTAGCTGCCGCGCACGGCCGGTGCGCTGCGGCCGCGCACCAGCTCGGCGTCCAGGCTGATCTGCTGGCCGCTGTCGGCGGCGATGCGGGCCAGGGCGCTGCCCAGGGGTTGGGCCGGCAGGTCATAGCTGCGGATGGTGGTGGAGGTGGAGGCGGCGGGGCCCGCGGTGGTGGCGGTCTGGGCGTGGGCGCTCAAGGCGCAGGCCAGGGCCGCAGCGGCCAGGGCGCGCAACGGCAGGGGGCAGGGGTGCAGCATGCAAAGGCTTTCGACAAAGGTGGACAAAGGACAGAACCCGAAGGTGTCCATGGCTTGTCGAACAGCCCGCGCAAAGTGTTCATTTTTTTGCACGGGCAGGGTGCGGGAAGCCGGTTGGGGGGCATGGCAGTGCGGTTGCGGCGGACGGGGGAGCCCATCCCGGGCCCGCGGGATGCCTGGTTTGCTTCCCGTGTGGGCTTACTCGATCGTCACCAGCCAGCCGCCGAGCGCGCGGTGCACGGTGATGGGCAGGGTCTCGGCCAGCGCGGTGAGGGCGCGGTCGGTGTCGTCCAGCGCATAGGTGCCATAGACCTGCAAGGCGGCCGCACGCGGCGCGATGCGCAGCACGCCCGGGCGGTAGGCACGCAGCGCCTGCACCACGTCGGCCAGCGGCTGGTCGTGCACCTGCAGCATGCCGTGCCGCCAGGCGGCCGAGCCTTCCGGGCTGAGCGTGTCGGCATCCTCGATGTCCGTGGCAGTGAAGCGGGCGCTATGCCCTTCGTGCAGCTGGCGCTGCTGGCCGCTGGTGGTGGTGATTTCCACGCTGTGCTCCAGCATGCCCACCAGGCTGGAGGTGTCCTGCAGGCGCACGGTAAAGCGGGTGCCCAGGGCCTGGACCTGGCCATGCACGGTGTGCACGGTGAAGGCGGGGCCGAGATCGGCCTGGGGTGTGGCCTCGGCCAGCAGGGCGCCCTGGCGCAGCCGGACGCGGCGGTGGCCGGGGCGGAAATCCAGGTCCACCGCCGAGCGCGCATCCAGCGTGAGGCGGCTGCCATCGGGGAGCAGAAATTCGCGCCGCTCACCGGTGCCGGTGCGCAGGTCGGCGCTCCATTGCGCGACGGGCTGGTGGCGGTCGGCCAGCCAGGCTGCGCCCACGGCCACGCCGCCCAGGCCCAGGGCACCGCGCAGCACCTGGCGGCGTTTGCGGGTACGGGACTCGGCACGGGCCAGGGTGTCGCTCAGCAGGCGGCCGGCCGCGGGCTGCGGTACGCGCAGCCGTTGCAGCGGCGCCTGCAGCTGCTCCCAGGCGGTGCGGTGCTGCGGGTCGGCGTCCAGCCACTGCGCAAGGCGGTCGCGCTCTGGTGTGCCCATGTCTCCGGAATGCAGCTGCACCAGCCAGCCGATCGCGGCCTCGGTGGCGCTGTCCAGCGGGGTACTGGCGCGGCTAGCCATGGCGGGCCGCCCGCAGGACACCCGCCTGCTGCTGCAGCTGGGCAATGGCAATGCGGCGAAAGGCTTCGGTCATGTGGCGGCGCACCGTGCTGTGCGAAATGCCCAGCTGCTCGGCAATGGCATGGTAGGTCAGTCCGTCGAGCTGGCTGAGCAGGAAAGTCTGCCGGGCCTTGAGTGGCAAGCCCTCCAGCGCCTGGGCAATGGTTTCCAGGGTTTCCAGCAGCAGCGCACGCTCTTCGGGCGAAGGGGCCAGTTCGTCCTGGCGCTGGGCCAGGGCTTCCAGGTAGGCGCGCTCCAGCTCGCGCCGCCGCCACAGGGTGAACAGCAGGCGCTGGGCGATGGTGGTCAGAAACGCGCGCGGCTCGTCAATCCGCATCGGCTGCGGCGCAGCGACCACCCGCAGAAAGGTTTCGGATGCCACGTCCTGCGCTTCGGCCGTGTTGCGCAGGCGGGCCTTCAGCCGGGACAGCAGCCAGGGATGGTGCCCCGCGAACAGTTGCTGGGCCTGCTGCATGGGGTCGAACGGCGGATGCGGCGGGGACATGCCGGCGATTCTATTCTTGAATGAGAATGATTGTTATTTGTTTGAGGCGGTGTCGTGGCATCGCCACGGTGTGCGGGGGCAAGGCGCCGTGGCTGCGCCCCTTGGAAGCCTGCGAAGTTTTATGGAAATGTAAAAAGAGGAGCTGTTTGTGTATATGGCGCAAGGGCTGAGGGCGGTTTGGAGGGTGACCATGCAGGCGCTGCCGCCATTGGCAGGGGGGTGGGCTGCCAGCACGGCCCCAAGGGTGTGGCCATGGGCCGCCGGCAAGATATGGACAGCCACGTAAAATCCCCCGATGCTTTCCGTCAAACAGGATTTGCTCGCAGCCCTGGCTGCCGAGCTCGAAACACTTTCGCCCGGCGCCGGCGCCCGCGCCGCATTTGAAAACCCCAAGGTGGCAGCCCATGGCGACTTCGCCTGCACGGCGGCCATGCAGCTGGCCAAGCCTCTGAAGGCCAATCCCCGCGCACTGGGCGAACAGCTCAAGGCCGCGCTGGAAGCCACGCCCGCGTTCCAGCAGTGGGTGGATGCGATCGAGATCGCCGGTCCTGGCTTTCTGAACATCCGCCTCAAGCCCGCTGCCAAGCAGGAAATCGTGCGCGAAGTGCTGGCGCAGGGGGCCCGCTTCGGCTTCCAGGCCGACCGCGGCGAGAACGTCCTGGTCGAGTTCGTCTCTGCCAACCCCACCGGCCCGCTGCACGTGGGCCATGGCCGCCAGGCGGCGATTGGCGATGCCATCAGCAATCTGTATTCCACCCAGGGCTGGAAGGTGCACCGCGAGTTCTATTACAACGACGCGGGCGTGCAGATCGACACCCTGACCAAGTCCACGCAACTGCGCGCCAAGGGCTTCAAGCCCGGTGACGCGTGCTGGCCGACCGACAGCGAGAACCCGCTGGCCAAGAATTTCTACAACGGTGACTACATTGCCGACATTGCCCAGGCGTTCCTGAACCAGGAAACCGTCAAGGCCGATGACCGCGAGTTCACCGCCAACGGCGATGTCGAGGACTACGACAACATCCGCAACTTTGCCGTGGCCTATCTGCGCAACGAGCAGGACAAGGATCTGCAGGCCTTCAACCTCAAGTTCGACGAGTACTACCTCGAATCGAGCCTGTACCAGAACGGCCATGTGGAAGACACGGTCAAGCGCCTGATCGAAAGCGGTCACACCTACGAGCAGGACGGGGCGCTGTGGCTCAAGTCCACCGACTACGGTGACGACAAAGACCGCGTGATGCGCAAGACCGACGGCACCTACACCTACTTCCTGCCGGATGTGGCCTATCACATCCAGAAGTTCAAGCGCGGTTACGGCAAGGTCGTCAACATCCAGGGGACCGACCACCATGGCACGATCGCCCGCGTGCGCGCCGGTCTGCAGGCGGCGAATGTCGGCATCCCCCAGGGCTACCCCGACTATGTGCTGCACACCATGGTGCGCGTGGTGCGCAATGGCGAGGAAGTGAAGATCAGCAAGCGTGCCGGCTCGTATGTGACGCTGCGCGATCTGATCGAGTGGACCAGCAAGGACGCGGTGCGCTTCTTCCTGCTCTCGCGCAAGCCCGACACCGAATACACCTTCGACGTCGATCTGGCCGTGGCCCAGAACAACGACAACCCGGTGTACTACGTGCAGTACGCCCATGCCCGCATCCAGTCCGTGCTGCGCGCCTGGCAGGAAGCCGGCGGCGCGGGCGTGTCTGCGCTCGAAAAGGTGGACCTGTCCGCGCTGGAAGGCCCCCAGGCCCAGGCGCTGATGCTGCTGCTGGCCAAGTACCCCGAAATGCTGAGCGCTGCCGCAGCAGGCAATGCCCCGCACGACGTGACCTTCTACCTGCGCGATCTGGCATCCAGCTACCACAGCTACTACGACGCCGAGCGCATCCTGGTGGACGATGAAGCGGTCAAGCTGGCGCGTCTGGCCCTGGTCGCCGCGACGGCACAAGTGCTGCACAATGGTCTGGCGGTATTGGGCGTGTCCGCGCCCGATCGTATGTAAGCATTGACTCGCAAAACTATGAAGACCAAGCAACGTGGCGGAACCCTGATCGGGCTGATCCTGGGCATCATCATCGGCCTGGGGGCCGCTCTGGCAGTGGCGGTCTATGTGACCAAGGTGCCGGTGCCCTTCCTGACCAAGACCCCCAAGGACACCGAGGCCAAGGAAGCCGAACGCAACAAGAACTGGGACCCGAATTCGCCGCTGTATGGCAAGAACCCGGCCAACCAGACGCCGACGCAGCCGGTGACCCAGCAGCCCGTGGCGCCCACTGCGCCGCCGGTGGCCACGCCCACCACGCCACCGACCAGCGGTCCGGCCACGGGTGTCAGCACCCCGCCGGCCACCCCGCCGGTGCAGGATGCCAAGAAACCTGACGGCAAGGCCTCCTCGGCGGACCCGCTGGGGGACCTGGCCAACCAGAAGCTCAAGCAGTCGGAGGCCAAGGCGGCGGCCGCCTCGGGCTCGGACGGTTTCGACTACTTTGTGCAGGCGGGTGCCTTCCGCACCCAGGCCGACGCCGATGCCCAGCGTGCCAAGCTGGCCATGCTGGGCTGGGAAGCCCGCGTGAGCGAGCGCGAGCAGAACGGCCGCACCGTGTTCCGGGTGCGGGTGGGTCCGTTCGGCAAGCGTGACGACGCCGAGCAGCTCAAGGGCAAGCTCGACGGCGCCGGGGTGGATTCGGCCCTGGTGCGCGTGCAGCGCTGACAGGCAGAACTTTTTGCCACGGCCCGGCTCTGACTGGGCAGTGAATATCCCCTAACAGGAGTAGCTTTGATGAAACGCCGCGAGTTTTCCTTGGCCGTCACCTCGGTCGCATCTGCCATGGCCCTGGGCGCCACTGCGACCGCCCATGCCCAGGCCGCCGCCCCCAAGGAAGGCAAGGACTATGTGAAACTGTCCAAGCCCGCCACCACCGAGGCACCTGCCGGCAAGGTGGAAGTGGTCGAGTTCTTCTGGTACAGCTGCCCGCATTGCAACGCTTTCGAGCCCGCATTCGCCGCCTGGAAGCAGAAGGCCCCCGCCCATGTGGTGGTGCGCCGTGTGCCCGTGGCCTTCAATGCCAGCTTCGTGCCCCAGCAAAAGCTGTATTTCACGCTGCAGGCCATGGACAACTTTGACGCCATGCACGTCAAGGTGTTCCACGCCATCCACGTGGAGCGCAACAAGCTGGCCACCGATGACGCCATCTTCGAATGGGTGGGCAAGCAGGGCGCGAACGTGGCCAAGTTCAAGGAGATCTACAACTCCTTCACCGTGGCCAACCAGGTGCGCAAGGCTTCGGCGCTGCAGCAGGAATACGATGTGGAGGGCGTGCCTTCCATGGGCGTGGCCGGCAAGTTCTACACCGACGGCCCCCGCGCCGGCAGCATGCAGAACGTGCTGAATGTGGTGGACTATCTGGCCAACCAGAGCCGCAAGGCCTGAGCGGCCCCGCAGGGCCTGAGCGCCCTGCACACAGCCCGCTGGACAGCGGGCTTTTTTGTGTCGATTTCCCTGCGAGTCGCCCACAGGGCAGCCCTGGGGAAAACCAGTGCCCTACAATGGCTGCAAGATTCATGCCTTCTCACATGACACGCAAACTCCTCCCGATACTCGCGCTGACGGTCCTGGCAGCTGCCATGGGCACGGCACAGGCCGAAAAGGCCGATCGCAACAAGCCCATGAACATCGAAGCCGATGCGCTGCACCATGACGAGCTGCAGCAGGTCAGCACGTTCACGGGCAATGTGGTGCTGACCAAGGGCACCATCGTGCTGCGCGGCGCCAAGCTGGAAGTGCGCCAGGACGCCGAGGGTTACCAGTTCGGCAAGGTCTGGGCGGCCCCCGGCAAGCGCGCGTTCTTCCGCCAGAAGCGCGACACCCAGCCCGGCGCACCCGAAGAGTACGTGGAAGGCGAAGGCGAAATCATCGAATACGACGGCAAGAAGGACGATGTGCGCTTGATCCAGCGGGGCCAGCTGCGCCGCTACACCGGCGCCACGCTGAGTGACGACATCACCGGCAACATCATCACCTACAACAACCTGACCGATGTGTTCACCGTGGACGGCAACCGCCGCGCCACGCCGGGCAGCGAGGAAGCTGCCGCCGGCTCCGGCGGCCGCGTGCGCGCCGTGCTGGCGCCCAAGACCCAGCCCCCGCAGGCCCCGGTGGCGCCGAGTGCGCAGCCGCTCAAGCCTTCGGACACCATGAAATTGCGCAACCCGTGACCCGCTCTTCCGACACCCCGACCGCCCCAGGCGCCAGCAGCCGCCTGGAAGTGCACCATCTGGCCAAGTCCTATGGCAGCCGCAAGGTGGTCAAGGACGTGTCCCTGGCCGTGCAGAAAGGCGAAGTGGTGGGCCTGCTCGGCCCCAATGGCGCGGGCAAGACCACCTCGTTCTACATGATTGTGGGCCTGGTGCGCAGCGATGCCGGCGACATCTACATCGACGGCCATTCGGTGGCGAACATGCCCATCCACCAGCGTTCGCGCCTGGGCCTGTCCTATCTGCCGCAGGAAGCCTCGATCTTCCGCAAGCTCAGCGTGGAAGACAATGTGCGCGCCGTGCTGGAGCTGCAGCAGGACGAACAGGGCAAGCCCCTGACCAAGGCCGAGGTGGAGCGGCGCCTGACCGATCTGCTCAAGGAGCTGCGCGTGGACCACCTGCGCTCCTCGCCGGCGATTGCGCTGTCGGGTGGCGAGCGCCGCCGCGTGGAAATCGCCCGGGCCCTGGCCACGCAGCCGCGCTTCATCCTGCTGGACGAGCCGTTTGCGGGTATCGACCCCATCGCGGTGATCGAGATCCAGCGCATCATCGGCTTCCTCAAGGAGCGCGGTATCGGGGTGCTGATCACCGACCACAACGTGCGCGAGACGCTGGGCATCTGCGACCACGCCTTCATCATCAGCGACGGCCATGTGCTGGCGCAGGGCACACCGGAAGAGATTGTGGAGAACGCCGACGTCCGGCGGGTCTACCTGGGCGAACATTTCAGGATGTAGCCCGCCACTTCCGCCGCCACGACACACACACAAGATCACAGAGAGGGAGCGTCGCGTTGAAGCCTGGTTTGTCACTGCGGGTGTCGCAGCATTTGGCGCTGACGCCGCAATTGCAGCAGTCGATCCGCTTGCTGCAGCTGTCCACGCTGGAGCTGGCGCAGGAAGTCGAGCAGATGCTCGACGACAACCCGTTTCTGGAAGTCGACAGCGACGATGCCCCCCGTGAAGACTTCGGCCTGTCCCAGTCGGACACGCCGGCGCAGGGCGATGACTATGCCGCCGATGGTGCGCTGACGGCAGGGGCTGCGGAGGCGCCCGCCGACAGTGCGGAAGGCCCCGGCAGCGCGGAATACGATGCCCCCGACTGGGAGGGCGACGGCACCAGCGAACTGCGTCCCGATGACAGCGAATGGGGCGGCGATGCCCCGGCGCGCAACGCCCAGGGCGGCGATGGTGACGAAGTCAGCGCCCTGGACCTGGCCCGCGCACATGAATCGCTGA
Source organism: Comamonas sp. UBA7528 (assembly GCF_002479375.1). Classification (NCBI taxonomy): domain Bacteria; kingdom Pseudomonadati; phylum Pseudomonadota; class Betaproteobacteria; order Burkholderiales; family Comamonadaceae; genus Comamonas; species Comamonas sp. UBA7528. The sequence continues at coordinate 386,218 of NZ_DLMU01000010.1, read as the reverse complement.
CCGACCACCTGCTGCGCCAGTCGCTGTCGCTGCACCTGTCCGAGCTGGACCGTTATGTGCTGCGTTTCCTGATCGAGAACCTGAACGACGACGGTTACCTCGAAGAGTCGCTGCAGTCCCTGGCCGAGGGCTTGGCCGGCACGGACGACCCGGAGCAGCTCGACGAATTGGTGCACCGCTTCACCGTGGCACTGCGGCTGCTGCACAGCCTGGAGCCGGTGGGCGTGGGCGCCCAGGGCTTGGCGGAATGCCTGCAGCTGCAGCTGAACCATTTGCTGCAGCGCGGTGAGGCCGAGGCCAGTGTGGTGGAGACGGCGCTGGCCATCTGTGCCCAGCCGCTGGACCTGCTGGCACGGCGCGATGTGCGCCGCCTGATGCAGGCCACCGGCAGCAGCGAAGAGCGCACGCGCACGGCCATGGCACTGATCGCCCGGCTGGAGCCTCGGCCCGGCCGGCGCTTTGTCAATGTGGAGCGCAACATCATCGTGCCGGACGTGATCGTCACCCGCGCCGGCCGCCGCGCCAGCGAAGGCACGCCCCAGTTCAACGTGCAGCTCAACCCCGACGTGCTGCCGCGTCTGCGCGTGCACGATGTGTATGCCGGTGCGCTGCGCGGCCACAAGGGCAGCGAAGGCCATGCCGGTCTGCAGCAGCGCCTGCAGGAAGCGCGCTGGTTCATCAAGAACGTGCAGCAGCGCTTCGACACCATCTTGCGGGTGTCGCGTGCCATCGTGGAGCGGCAGAAGAACTTCTTCGTGCACGGCGAGCTGGCCATGCGCCCGCTGGTGCTGCGCGACATCGCCGACGAGCTGGGTCTGCACGAATCCACCATCAGCCGGGTGACCACCGCCAAGTACATGGCCACGCCGCACGGCACCTTCGAGCTCAAGTATTTCTTCGGCTCCGGGCTGGGCACGGAAACCGGCGGCAATGCCTCCAGCACGGCGGTGCGGGCGCTGATCAAGCAGTTTGTCTCGGCCGAGAACGCCAAGAAGCCGCTGTCGGACAGCCAGATCGCTGAGATGCTCAAGGAGCAGGGCATCGAGTGCGCCCGCCGTACCGTGGCCAAATACCGTGAGGCGCTGAAGATCGCGCCGGCCAATCTGCGCAAGACGCTGTAAGCCCGGACTGGGCCCGTGCGGAGGCGGGGCGCCTGCGGGCATGCTGCGCTGCCGCAAGCCCCCGGATGCGTGCAAACCGGCTGGGCAGCGCCGGCAGTTGGAGGTATCGTGCAGCCATCCTTGGTTCATTCCGCACATGCCACGGCCGTTGGCAGCAAAGGAGACTCCCATGGTTGCCCCGCTTTCTTCCTCCGCGCTGCCCCGCAAGCTGCTGTCGGCGCAGCCCGAACCCGATCACCCGCACAGCGTGGCCCGCATCGCCGTCGTGGGCAGCCTGCACATGGATGCGGTGCTGCACCTGGAACGCGTGCCCCACGCCGGGGAAACCGTGATGGCCCACAGCCTGCGCTACCTGCCCGGCGGCAAAGGCGGCAACCAGGCAGTGGCCTGCGCACGCCACGGCGCCCAGGTCACGCTGTTCGGCTGCGTGGGGCGTGACCACCATGGCAACAGCCTGCGGCTGGCGCTGCACGACGCCGGCGTGGAGATGGACCATGTGCAGGTGCTGGATGGCGTGTCCACCGGTGCGGCCATGGTGCTGGTGGAGGGCAATGGCCAGAACCGGGTCTGCGTGGTGCCCGGTGCCAATGTGCTACTGGAGCTGCCGGACGAGGTGCTGCTGAATGTGCTGGCCCAGGCCGATTTCGTGCTGCTGCAGCGTGAAACCGCCGACAGCGTGCTGGAGCAGGTGCTGGAGGCGGCACGCAGCGCTGGCTGTCGCGTGGTCTTCAATCCCTCGCCGGTGCGCGAGGTGCCCGAGGCCTGGTGGCCCCTGGTCCACACCCTGGTGGTTAATGAGGTCGAGGCCGGTGCCTACAGCGATCAGGCGGTGGACAGCCCGGCCGCGGCGGCCGATGCCGCACAGCGCCTGCTGGCGCGGGGCGTGTCCCAGGTGGTGGTCACGCTGGGAGCCCAGGGCGCGGTGGCCGTGTGCGGAGGGCGTGTCAGCACCCATCCCGCGCTGGCGCTGCCGGTGCTGGACACCACGGGTGCGGGCGACAGCTTTCTGGGGGCGCTGGTCACCCGCCTGGCCGAAGGCCATGCCCTGGCCGATGCCGTGCAATGGGGCATACGTGCTGCCAGCCTGTGCATGGGCCAGGTGGGCGCACAGCCGTCCATACCGCAGCGCACCCAGGTCGAAGCCCTGGCCGGTGGCGCGGCCAGCCCGTTGCATGTGCAGTAGGCGACGCAGGGACGGGCGCGCCAGACCCCGTGCGGAGCTGCGTGCGCGCAGTGCTCAGCGGGTGCTGCCGTCGCAGTAGGCGTGCCAGCCTGCCGGGGTGTTTTCAAAGCCGCGTTGCAGGGCCAGCTCCCAGGGGCGCTCGCAGCTCTTGGTGCGCTCGCACCAGGCGTGGCCGGTGGACGGCTTGCAGCCATGGCTGTCGGTGCGCTTGCCCAGAATGGGTTCCGCCGGGACTTCGTCCACTGGCTGAGGTTCGGCCATGACGGGCGCCGGTGCCGCAGCGGGCACGGCCTGGTCGGCGGTGGCAGGGGCTGCAGGCCGGCTGGGCGCGGACTGGCAGGCGCTGAGCAGGGCCAGGGCCGAAGCTGCCAGCAGCAGGCGGACACGGGCCAGCGCCGGGACAGAGGTCAGGAAATGCGTAGACATGCCCGCATCGTACGCAAATCCAGGCGGAACGGAGTGTCCGAGAGGCCAGCAGGGGAGCGTGGGCCTCCGCAGAGGGGGCAGAACTCCACTGCGCGCCGTGGCTGGGGTGTCTCGCGTATCCTTGGCGGCTTGCTATGAACCAATTGCACCTGTTTTTGCCCTGCGCCGCCGGCGTCGAGGGCCTTTTGGCCGACGAGGTCCATTCCATCACTGGCGCCAGCGGGCAAGACCTGCTGGTGGGCCGGGGCGGCGTGATGCTGCGCGGCATGTGGCGTGACGCCATGCTGCTCAACCTGCACAGCCGGCTGGCGCAGCGCGTGCTGATCGAGCTGTCGCACAGCATGTACCGCAACGAGAACGATCTGTACCGCGCGGCCAGCGAGGTGGCCTGGGAGATCTGGTTCTCGCCCAAAGAGACGTTCAAGATCGAAGTCACGTCCCAGCACAGCCCGCTGACCAGCCTGAACTTTGCCGCCTTGCGCGTGAAGGACGCCATTGCCGACCGCTTCCGCGCGAAGCGCCACGGCGTGCGCCCCAGCGTGGAGACGCACCACCCCGATGTGCGCGTGCACCTGCACCTGACCACCGACGGCGCCACCATCTACATCGACACCTCGGGCGAGGCGCTGTTCAAGCGCGGCTGGCGCGAAGACAAAGGCGACGCCCCGCTGAAGGAAACCCTGGCCGCCGCGATGCTGGCCGCCAGTGGCTGGAACCCGCATGGCGAACACCCCCAGCCGCTGTACGACCCCTGCTGCGGCAGCGGCACTTTGGTGATCGAGGCCGCGCAGATTGCACGAAAGATCCCTGCCGGCATCCTGCGCCGCTTTGCGTTCGAGAAGCTGGTGCCGTTCCAGCGCCATGTCTGGGAAGCCATGCTGGATGAAGCGGAAAGCGCCATCCTGCCGGAATCGCCCGTGGGCATTTACGGCTCCGACATTGCCTTCCGGATGGTGGACTTTGCCCAGCGCAATGCCGAGCGCGCGGGGGTGGCCGACACCATCCAGCTGCGCGGCGGCGATGCGCTGCAGCGCATGCCCCCCAGCGAAGAGCCCGGCATGCTGATTCTGAACCCGCCGTATGGCGAGCGGATTGCCGCGGCCGGCTCGGCAGGCCGCAATGCCGCAGAGCGCATGGGGCAGGTCGAGCGCGCAGGCCGCGAAACCGCGCAGACTGAAGACGGCGGTGAGTTCTTCAGCCAGCTGGCCAGCCACTGGAAGAAAAACTACAGTGGCTGGAGCGCGTGGATGCTGACCCCCGATCTCAAGCTGCCGGGCAAGATGCGCCTCAAGGAATCGCGCCGCACGCCGATGTGGAACGGCCCGATCGAGTGCCGTCTGTTCTGCTTCGACATGGTCAAGGGCTCGACCAAGCCCCGCAAGCAGGAGGGCGCCTCCGGCGCACCGGAAGGCCCAGGGGCCGAAGGGCAGGGGGCATGAAGATCGCTCCGTTGCGCTGGCCGTCCTGCAACGACGGCTATGCCGGTCCGCTGCCGCGTCCCATGGTGCTGGACACCAATGTGGTGCTGGACATGCTGATCTTTGACGATCCGCACATTCCCTCCATCCGGGAACTGGTCGCACGGGGCGAAGTGCGCTGGATTGCCGACCAGGCCCAGCGCACCGAGCTGGAGCGCGTGCTCCACTACAGCCAGATCGCTCCGCGCGTCAGCCACTACGGCAAGACGCCGCAAGGCGTGATGGCGGACTTTGACGCGGCCGTCGAATACGTGGCCGAGGCGCCCAAGATCCGCTTCACCTGTACCGACCCGGACGACCAGCATTTCCTGGATCTGGCCAGCCTGCACCAGGCCGTGCTGGTCAGCAAGGACCGGGCCGTGCTCAAGCAGCGCAAGCGCGTGGCCACGCACTACGGTGCGACGGTGGGCAATGTGGTGGTGCTGGACGCAGCCGAGCCGGCCGCCGCAGCGGCGTAGTCAATCAAAGAACTGCATGCCCGCATAGGGCTGCCGCCGGCACTGCGCCAGCCGGCTTTCCAGTGTGCCCACATGGGCTTCCAGCGCATGGCCGTCGGGGTCCAGAAAATAGAAGGAATCGCCTTCGCTGCGGTTGGTCTTCCATTCGCGCACGCCCTGGGCACGGGCGTGCGCCACAAAAGGCGCAAAGTCGGCCTGCGACAGGCTGAAGGCATAGTGGGTGTAGTCCGCTGGGGCGGCGACGGGGACGCGTTGCGCATCTGGCGACAGGCAGATCCACAGACCGCCCAGCGTCAGGTACGCGCCCCCATCCCAGCGTGCATGCAGGCGGCAGCCCAGCACCTGGGTGTAGAAGTCCAGGCTGCACGGCAGATCGGTCACGGCCAGTGTCAGGTGGTTCAGGGCGGTCAGCATGGGGTGGCGTGGGGGTGTGCAAACACCTTTGCATGCTAGGGCAGTGCGCGCCGGTTGCTCACCTTTTTGGGGATGACTGTGGCGTGCCAACCACCCATGCGCGGCCGGGCCATGCGGGCGGACGGTGCCCACGGCCGCCGCTGCGGCTAGGATGGCCCTGTTTTCGGTGTGCAGGGACGGCCCTGCACCGCTGGTCCCTGCGGGGCAGCCGCCGCTTGCTGGGACGACCCGGCCATGCAACCGTTTCAGGAGTGGTTTATGGCATGGGTGTATCTGTTGATCGCAGGCGTTCTGGAAGTGGTGTGGGCCTTCACCATGAAGCAGTCCCACGGGTTCACCAACTTCAAATACAGTGCCATCACCCTGGTGGCGATGGTCGCCAGCTTTGGTCTGCTGTCGGTGGCCATGCGCACGCTGCCGCTGGGCACGGCCTATACCATCTGGACCGGCATCGGCGCCGTGGGCGCCTTTGTGGTGGGCATCACCGTGCTGGGGGAGCAGATCAGCGCCCTGCGCATGCTGGCCGCCGTGCTGATCGTCAGCGGTCTGGTGCTGATGAAGCTGTCTTCCGAGTGAAGGCCCGGGCGGTGGCGGTGGCCTGGGCAGCGCTGCAGCCACGGCGCCAGCTGCTGCTGGCAGAGGACGGGGCCATGGCATCGCTGTGTCGGTGCCGGTCGGAGGCCCGGCCTCGGACCGCCAGCGTGGCCGTGGCCAGGCCGTAGCAGTCGGGTGGGGGTCTGCCAGACTGCCGGTGTCTGCACGCAAGGTCATCGCCCAGGGGAAAGCGCATGGCGCGACAATAGCGGGATGACTTCCTCCACGACGCCCCTGCCTCCCTCTGCTGCAACGGTCCGCAAGGCCGTGCCCGCCTCTCCCAAGCTGACCACGCTGGACAAGACCCGTGTGGACGACACGCGCATCAAGATCGTGCGTCCGCTGCTGACGCCGGCGCTGCTGGAAGAGTGGCTGCCGATCACCGAGCAGGCCTACGCACTGGTGGAGTCCAGCCGTGCCGCCATCTCGCGCGTGCTGCATGGGCAGGATGACCGTCTGGTGGTGGTGGTGGGGCCGTGCTCCATCCACGACCACGATCAGGCCATGGACTATGCCCGCCAGCTCAAGGTGCAGGCCGATGCCCTGCAGGACGATCTGCTGATCGTGATGCGCGTGTACTTTGAAAAGCCGCGCACCACGGTGGGCTGGAAGGGCTACATCAACGACCCGCACCGCGATGGCAGCTTTGCCGTGAACGAAGGGCTGGAGATGGCGCGCCGCCTGCTGCTGGATGTGCTGGAGCTGGGCTTGCCGGCGGGCACGGAGTTTCTGGACCTGCTGTCCCCCCAGTTCATCAGCGATCTGGTCAGCTGGGGCGCCATCGGTGCCCGCACGACCGAAAGCCAGAGCCACCGCCAGCTGGCCAGCGGTCTGTCCTGCCCCGTCGGTTTCAAGAACGGCACGGATGGCGGTGTCAAGGTGGCCAGCGATGCCATGCTGGCCGCAGCGTCCAGCCATGCCTTCATGGGCATCACCAAGATGGGCCAGAGCGCCATCTTTGAAACGCGTGGCAACCAGGATTGCCACATCATTTTGCGCGGCGGCAAGGCGCCCAATTACGACGCGGCCCATGTGCAGGCCGCGTGCGAGCTGCTGGAAAAAAGCGGCCTGCGCCCGCAGGTGATGGTCGATCTGTCGCACGCCAACAGCAGCAAGCAGCACCGCCGCCAGATCGACGTGGCTGCCAATGTGGCGGAGCAGGTGGCGGGTGGCGATGCCCGCATCACCGGCGTGATGATCGAAAGCCATATCCACGAAGGCCGCCAGGACATCGTGGATGGCGCCGAGCTGGCCTATGGCGTGTCGCTGACGGATGCCTGCATCAGCATGGAGCAGACCGTGCCCGTGCTGCAGCAGCTGGCGGCCGCGGTGCGCGCACGCCGGGCACACCAGGCCTGAGCGGGTGGAGGGTGCGGCAGTGCTGCGGCCATGGCCGTAGCGTGGGCGCCTGCATGCCGTTCATTCGCTGGTTCCGCTCACTCCGCGGGAGCCCGATCCTGATCGGCTTCCACGGCGGACGTGGTCGCGGTGCTCTGGGCAGGGTCGGGCGGTGCGGGCTGCAGCCAGATGCCGCTGAGCAGTGCCAGGGTCGCGATGGCGGCGGCCGCCATCAGCAACTGGCTGCGGTAGCGCAGGTGCAAAGGGGGCACCGAGGCCTGCGGGTGGGAGCGCGCATGGAGCCGGAAGTGCAGGCGGTCATGCGCCCGGTGGGCGTGGAGGGTGTGGCGCATGGCAGGGCTCCGTAGCGACGTGCTGCCGTTATGCGCCGTTTATCCCCTGCTGTGGCGTGGGAGCCCGTGAGGCTGCGGTGTAGGAAAAGCATGTGCCCGTGCCGCGCCTGCCAGCGCACCGCTCTACCGAGCGCCAGCCGCGCTGGCAGCGCCGCATCCGGGGACGGATACGGGCGCTGCAGGGGCGCAGACAGCCCCGCGCTTTCCTGCGGGGGCGTGCGCCTGCGCTGCCGGGTTGTCTCAGTACTTGTTGGAGAAATTGGCGCTGATGCGCTGCTTCAGGTACTCGGCGGCGGTGATGTCCGGGTATTTGCCGCTCTTGCTGTGGATGAGCACATCCTCGTCTGCCTGGCAGAAGAAGGCCAGGCTGTAGCGGTCGCCCTGGTATTCGTGCGCGGCGGGGTTCTTCACGCGGTGGAAGTTGGAGGGCAACTGGTCATCGCTCCAGCGCATCAGCATGTCGCCGATATTGCAGGTGATCACGCCTTCCACGGGCTCCACCGGGGTCCAGGCCCGGCCTTCCATTTCCTTGCCGGGCAGCACCTGCAGCCCCCCTTGGCCGGGGCGCTGGAACAGCAGGGTCAGGCAGTCGAAGTCGGTGTGCGCACCGGCGCGCCAGGCGCCGGGTTCCTGGCCGGGCTGGGGCGCAAAGTAGCGCAGCATGCGCAGCGTGCTCTGGTAGTGCGGGCTGGCCGGGTTGTGGGCGCGGGTGAAGAAGTCGCGTTCCATGCCCAGCTTGTCGGCAAAGCAGGAGAGCACGCGCATGCCCACGGCCCAGCATTGCGCCTCGAAGCCCAGGGTGTCGGCCTGGAAGCCGGGCAGCTCGGCCTCGGTCGGCCACAGGCCGGCCATGCGCGGGCGGGTGACCTGGTAGCTTTCCTTCAGGTCGGCCTTGCCGGTGGACGGGCGGATCTGCGCACGGCTTTCCCAGCCGGCGTTGCGCGCCAGCGGCCACTGGGCCTTGGTGGCCTCGGCCTGCGCAAAGAAGGCGGCGGAGCGGGCGAATGCCGCGTCGATGTCGGACTGGGCGATGCCGTGGTGGCTGACCTGGAAGAAGCCGATCTCCACCGCAGCGCTCCACAGCTGCTCGGTGATCTCGGCACGGCGGGCCTCGAAGTCGCTCAGATCGATCACGCGCACTTCGCGCGCCACGGTCGTGCCTTCGGTGCCCATGGTGGATTCCTTGCGCAGTTCTTCCAGCGCAAAGTCGGAGGGGGTGGTGGTGACAGGGTTCAGCATGGCTGGCTTTCCAAAACAGGGAGCAGGGGAGTGCTCCGGTGTGGTGAATGCCCCAGGCTGGGTGGCCGTGCACGCTGCTGGTGCAGCGGTCTTGCAGGTGGCGTCCAGCCCTCAGGCGCGGCGCACGGTGCGGGGCTTCCCGCCGCTGTGCGGCCTGAGCAATTTCCTGCCCGCTCCCTGTGGTGCAGGGGGCGGTGCTGAACGCTTCTACTCGTGCGCTGCACATGCATGCACAAGCTGTGCCAGCGTGCCGGACCGGATGCCGGGGCGTACCGTGCACCGGTGGCATGGCGGCCACGCGCCGTGGCGCTGGTCCGGCGCAAAGTTGCGGAAGTTTTTGCGCTGCATCAAACATCTGGCACGGCAAATGCTTGCAGCGCCGAACGAGTAGAAGCGTTCAGCGCAAGGCGGCTGCATCCAGCCGCCAACGCCCGGAAATTGCTCAACCTGCCTTGCCACCACCGTTGCAAGGGAGCGGGTTGTGGCATGGGCGCGGGCCCGGTTGCTTTCTGCTTTCCGGCGGCGGCGTGGCACCCACGATCCCAGGAGATTTGCCATGCAACGCCGTCACTTCCTCTCCAGCGCCTGTGCGCTGACCGCTGCTTCCGCTCTGCCGCTGGCCGTGCACGCCCAAACCAAGACCCTGCAACCGCTCAAACTCACGCTGGACTTCAAGTTCAGCAGCCAGACCGCGCCCTTTGTGCTGGCTGCCGCCAAAGGCTATTACGCGGCCGAAGGCCTGGAGGTGCAGATCGATTCCGGCTCCGGCTCGGTGGCCTCCATCACCCGTGTGGCCTCCGGTGCCTACGACCTGGGCCTGGGCGACATCAGTGCGCTGATCGAGGCCCATGCCAAGGCCGAGACCGCGTTGCCGGTGCAGGCGGTCTATCAGTACTACAACCGTGCGCCGTTTGTCATCATCGGTCGCAAGGACCGGGGCGTGGGCACCAGCTTTGCCAGCCTGCAGGGCAAGAAGGTGGCGGCGGCGGCGGTGGAGTCCACCCGCCGCAGCTGGCCCATGGTGGCCAAGCAGCAGAAGCTGGGGGCCGACCTGTTCCAGTGGGTGACCACCGATTTCTCCGCACGCGACAACGTGGTGGTGCGCGGTGATGTGGATGCCGCCACCTATTTCCACGATTCCGCGGTCTCGCTGTTCCAGCGCATGCCGCCGGCCCAGCTGAGCGTGCTGTCGTATGCCGATGCCGGCGTGCACCTGTATGGCAATGCGGTGCTGGCTTCCACCAAGCTGATGCAGGAACGCCCTGAAGCGCTGAAAGGCTTTTTGCGTGCCACACAGCGTGCCCTGGTGGAAATGCTGGCCAACCCCCAGGCCGGCCTGGATGCCGTGCGCCAGCGCGACCCGCTGCTGCGCGCCGATCTGGAAGCCGCGCGCTGGGCCATCACCCGCGGCTACCTGGCCACCGCCGAAACGCAAGCTGCCGGACTGGGCCGCATCGTGCCTGCGGTGCTGAAACAGCAGATCGCCGAGGTGGGTGAGACCTTTGCGCTGGGCCAGCTGCCGGCACCCGAGAAGCTGTGGAACACCGCCTTCCTGCCGGCCGCGGTCAAGCAAGGGAGCGCCGCATGAACGCGGTTGAAAACATTTTTGCAAGCCCGCCAGCCGGGCAGGCGGTGCTGGCCGCAGAGGAGGCCGTGGATGAACGGGATGGCCGCTATCTGCGCCAGGCCATCGCGCTGTCGCGCACCGCGCGCGAGCGGGGCAACCGGCCTTTCGGTTCGGTCATCATCGCTGCCGACGGCACGGTGCTGGGCCAGGGCTGGAACAGCAATGGCGAAACCGGGGACTGCACGGCCCATGCCGAAGTGCAGGCCATCCGCGACGCCTGCCAGCGCCACGACCGCGCCACGCTGGAGACCGCCACCATCTATGCGTCCGGCGAGCCTTGTGTGATGTGTGCTGGCGCCATCTTCTGGGCCAACATCCGCCGTGTGGTCTATGGCATCGACGACCGCCGCCTGCGCGTGTTCCGCGGCGAGCGCCTGGACCAGCGCGATGTGGAGCTGTCCTGCCGGGATGTGTTCCGTGCAGCGCCCTTTGCCATGGAATGCACCGGCCCGGCACTGATCGACGAGGCCACCGCCCCTCATGTAGGGGCGTGGAAAGCGTAAGCGGTGAGCGCGAGGTGGGTGGCTGCTTGAGGGGGTGTGTCGCGGCGGCTGAAAAAAAACTTTTCAGCCGGCCGGGCGCGCCGACCTGGACCTGCGCGTCATTGCACCACCACGGCCGTGCCGCTGGCGCTGACCATCAGCATGCCGTTGCCCTGGCCCAGCACCTCGTAGTCCAGGTCCACACCCACCACGGCGTTCGCACCCAGGGCGGCTGCGCGTTCCTGCAGCTCCCGCAGCGCAATCTCGCGTGCCTTCTGCAGCTCGCGCTCATAGGTGGCGCTGCGTCCGCCCACCAGGTCGCGGATGCCGGCAAACATGTCCTTGAACATATTGGCGCCCAGGATGGCTTCGCCGGCCACCACCCCGCAATACCGGGTGATGGATTGGCCTTCGATGCTGGGTGTGGTGGTCACGATCATGGCGGCAGCTCCTGGCAAAGGTGGACAAGGCCGGGGCAGCAGGCCCCGGATGCCAGCAGCTTAGCAGCCAGGACCTGCCAGCCGTGCCACCGGGTGCGGCCGTGCGCTGTTCCGGTGCACCTGCGCCCTGCACGCCACTGCGGCTTTATTGCCCGTGGCCAGGCTGCAGATCCACCGCGCGCTGCGCAGCGGTGTGCACGCGCAGCTGGAAAACATCGGGCCGCGCATAGTGGCCCACCGGGTCGAAGTCCATCTGCATGCGCGGAATCTCGTCCAGATCGATCTCGGCGGTCAGCAGGGCGTCCTCGCCATACACCGGTCCGGCCAGGATGCGCCCGGCCGGGCTGATGATCACACTGCCGCCGCGCATCAGCACCGTGTCGTCGGCGGCCGGCAGGCGGTTGTGCATGGCGTCCATGGGAAACTGGCTGCGGCGCAGGTGCTGGCAGGCCGACAGCACAAAGCAGCGCCCTTCCATGGCGACGTGCTGCATGCTGCTGACCCAGGTGTCGCGGTCGTCCGCGGTGGGCGCGCAGTACAGAGCCACACGCTGCTGGTACATGGCCATGCGCAGCGCGGGCATGTAGTTTTCCCAGCAGATCACCGCGCCCAGCTTGCCGTGGGGGGTGTCGATGGCCTGCAGCGTGGAGCCGTCGCCATAGCCCCAGACCAGGCGTTCCAGCGCCGTGGGCATCAGCTTGCGGTGGTGGCCCAGCACCGTGCCATGGCCGTCCGCACCGCGGCCCAGGTAGGCGGCGGTGCAGTACAGCGTGCCGCCGTCGCGCTCGATGATGCCCACGCACACGGTCAGGTCCAGTTCGCCCGCGGTCTGGGCCAGGGCCGCCAGTTCGGGCCCGTCCAGCGTGACGGCGGCTTCGTAGTACTTCTGGTAGTCGGCCCGGCCCTCGGGCGTGCGCGCGCCGATGAAGATGTGGAAATCCGCCCCCTTGGGGTAGCCGCCGATATAGGCCTCGGGAAACACCAGCACCCGGGCACCCTGGCGGGCGGCCTCGTGCATCAGGCGCTGGGCCTGGGCCACGGTGGCGGCGGTATCGAACAACACGGTGGCGGTCTGTGCCACGGCGACGGTCACATTGCGGGTCATTGCGGTCCTCCTGAACAGATGCCTGCCAGTGTGGACAGCTGCGGCGCTGCAACACAGTCACCTGGGCGGCGTTGCGCGGGTTCTCCCCGGGGAGCGGCGGCATGCAGGCCGTTGCGTGATGTTGCTATGCACAAATTCAGATTGTGGTTTATACTTAGGTCTACGGGTTAACACTTATCGGGTTTGACCCTAGGAATGGCCGTCGAGATGCAGCCATTCCCACCCTCAGTGGAAGTGCATCTCTCCGTAGCATTACGAAAGAAGGTCTGTCATGCGCCAAGCTATCAACTCTCTGATCAACTTCATCCACGAAGCCCGCGAAGCCCACCTGGAAGTCGCCAGCCAGTAAGCCCCAGCGGCTTGCCGCGCCCGTCGCGCGGTCACTTCCCCGGCGGATAGGGTGCCCTGGCGGCACCCCAGCAATATGCCCTTCAGCACTGGCTGCAGGGCATTTTTGTTGCCTGCGGCCATGCGGCCACAGGCCGAAGGGGGCACCAGCATGCGGTCTGCCCCTGGGCCCAGAGCCCTGAACGCAGGGGTGGCGGCGGGTCGTGCTGCGTGCGCTGCCCGGGGTGGTTTTTTGCGCTGCGTCGTCGTCGCCGCCGCCGGGCATGGCAGACTTGCCGTCCATGTCCGCTCCCACGCTTCTGGTCGCCGACGACCACCCGCTGTTCCGCGCCGCCGTCATGCACGTGCTGCGCGAGCGCCTGCCGCAGTACGCCATTGTGGAAGCCGCCAGCGCTGCCACCCTGGGTGCGGCGCTGCAGGCCCACCCCGAGGTGGAACTGGTGCTGCTGGACCTGGCCATGCCCGGTGCGCGCGGCTTTTCGGTGCTGCTGCATGTGCGCGGCGAGTACCCGGAGATCCCGGTGGTCATCATCTCTTCCAACGACCATCCCCGCGTCATCCGCCGTGCCCAGCAATTCGGTGCGGCGGGCTTCATCCCCAAATCCACACCGGCCGACACCATGGGTGCGGCACTGGATGCGGTGCTGGCCGGCGACAACTGGTTTCCGCCCATGGTGGCCGAACGCTCCGAAGCCGATGCCGCACTGGCCGCCCGCCTGGCGCAGCTCACACCCCAGCAGTTCCGTGTGCTGCTGTGCCTGGCCGACGGCTTGCTGAACAAGCAGATCGCCCATGAACTGGGTCTGGCCGAGAACACCGTCAAAGTGCATGTGACGGCCATTCTGAAAAAACTGGAATGCTATTCACGCACCCAGGCGGCGGTGCTGGTGAAGAGCCTGGAAAACGACCCGGAGATGTGAGGCCGCTGCGGCGGCAGGTCGGCAGGCCGCCCACGGCCTGCCGGTCCGGTTACCGCGTCCGCCTACGGCGGGCGCCGGCGCTACGCCGTGCGGGATCCGCGACAGTCCGGACGCCCCTGTGCGGGCAAAACGCGCCATGGCCGCCATTCGGCGTTATCGTGTGGTGATGTTGCAAATGAAAAAAGCCATCTCCCTGGGTGCGGCCTGCGCTGCGGTCGCTTTGTTCCTGCCTCTGGGCGCACAGGCGCTGTCGCTGGGTCCGCTGAACCAGTCCGTGCTGCTGCACATCCCCGCCCGGGACGTGCCGGATTTCCGGGCCTTCATCGGCAAGGCCCTGAACGAAGGCCAGGCCGGTGTGGCCCAGGAATGGAACAGCAGCGCCCGCAGCAGCAAGCAGCCCGTGAAGGTGCAGCTGACACCGGGTGTCACCGTCGCCACGCAGTCGGCCGGCCAGTGCCGCCTGCTGTCGGCCAACGTCAGCCAGCGCCAGCAGACAGAGAGCTGGAACGTCTGGTTCTGCCTGCAGGCCGACGGGGCCTGGAAGATCAGCGGTCTGGAATAAGCGCCAGTGCCATCGGCGCGTTCCGCGCGCCACGCTGTCACCGCGGGGGGCGTGCACCGTGCCGGTGCTGCCTCGGCAGGCCCGGTGCGTGATCGTGCAGAGGGGCAGAAGATCCACCGGCACACGCAGCGCGCGCTGCGTGTGCCGGTTCTGCTTTCCCCTGCGCGCGGTGGCTGTCGCCGGGACCGGTGCACCCCTGCCACATCGTCTGCGGCCCCACGGTCAGCAGGGGTGTCAGTCCAAAATGTCACAATAGGAAACATCAATCCCCGCCATTGCCAGCCCGTGCTTTGACTATGACCCAGCCAGACTCGCCCCTGAACACGACGGACAGCCGCCTGCTGTGGGGCCCGGAGGCTGCGGGCGACACCGACTATGCCGCGCGGTGGCGGCGGCGGACCTGGCAGTTGCATGGCTCGGTCGTGCTCAGCCACCTCTATGCGCTGCTGCTGTTCGTCGGCCATGCCTGGGCAGGCTATGCACCCTGGCAGGCACTGGGCTGGTATGCGCTGTGGATCGTGGCCGGCATGGGCTTCATCACCTGGGCCTATGCCAGCGGCTGGAGCCAGACACGGCGCGATCCCGGCATGTTTCTGGCGCACCAGCTGATTGCCATCTGCGGCACCCTGGGCCTGTGGATGGCCGCGCCGCAGGTGGCTTTCCAGGCCATGGTCATGCTGCTGGCCTTCAGTGCCGACGGCTTTCTGGCGCGGCGGCGCACCAGCTTCTGGATGACCTGGGGCTGCACTCTGGTGGCGGTGGCCGCCATCGTCTATGTGCTGGGCCCGCAGATGCGCATGACCACTGACACCCCTGCCGGCCAGGTGCTGGCCGTGGCGGTGATGGTGGGCGGCGTGTTCCGCTGCAGCCTGCTGGTCACCTACTTTCGCGGCATGCAGTACCGGCTGCGCGGTGCCCATGACCAGTTGGCCGGTGCACTGGCCCGGATCGAAAGCCTGGCCCGCAGCGACGAGCTTACTGGCGTAGCCAACCGCCGTGGCGTGATGGAGCGGCTGCAGCAGGCGCAGCACGCCGCGGATCGGCAGGGCACGCCGCTGTGCGTGGCGCTGCTGGACATCGACCACTTCAAGCAGATCAACGACCGTTACGGCCACGACGGTGGTGACACCGTGCTGCGTGCCTTCGGCCAGTTGCTGGCCGCACAGGTGCGGGCCATCGACTGCGTGGGCCGCTACGGTGGTGAAGAGTTTCTGCTGGTGCTTCCCGGCACCACCCCCAGCCAGGCCCAGGTGCTGCTGGAGCGCGTGCGCCAGCACATTGCCGAGCTGCCCTGGGCCCAGCTGGTGCATGCCGATCTGCAGGTGCACTGCACCGTGGGCCTGAGCGCCTACCGCCCCGGCGAACCGACGGAAGCCGTCATCTCCCGCGCCGACGCGGCGATGTATGCGGGCAAAGCCGCCGGGCGCAACCGCATGGTGCTGGAGGATGCACCGGCGCTGGCCCCAGCGGGCTTGCCGCCGGCAGGCATACCAGAAGGGGGCGCGACGCAGACGGCCTCTTCTGCAGCGAAGATGGAGTGAGGGCGCCGGTAGCCTACCGGCTGCGTTGCCCGCCCTCGGCCGCCCTCGGCCGCATGCGGCCGAGGGACCCGGGTCAGACCGTGATCGTGCCGCTCAGATAGCGCGCGCAGTGGCCCGACACCTGGACCGTGGCATCGCTCACCTCGCAGAACAGCGTGCCCGTGCGCTGCGAAACCTGGTGGCCTACCAGGCTGTTCTTGCCCAGTTGGCCGGCCCAGTAGGGGGCCAGTGCTGCGTGGATGGAGCCGGTGACGGGATCTTCGACCCCGCCGTTGGCCGGCCAGAAATAGCGGCTGACAAAGTCATAGGGCGCGCCGGCCGGTGCCGGGGCGGTCACCACCACATCCAGCGGCCCCAGCGTGGTGAGCTTTTCCAGATCCGGCTGGACCTGGCGCACCTCCGTTTCCGAGGCGTACACCGCTACATAGGCCTGCTGGTTGACCAGGTAGGCCAGCGGGTGCGGGGTAAGGCCGTCGAGCAGGGCGGGCGGCGGAGCCTCCACAGGCCGGGCATCCCGGCGGGGGAAGGTCATCTGGATGCGTCCGCCGGCTTCCTGCGTGGCCGTGACATTGCCGACGGCCGCTGCCCAGAACGTGATGCTGCGCAGGGCGGCATCGGCCGCGAACAGCACGAATGCGCTGGCCAGCGTGGCATGGCCGCAGAAGTCGATTTCCTTGAGCGGAGAGAACCACCGGATCTCGAAGGCGGCGCGTTCGGCGCTCCAGACCAGAAAGGCGGTTTCCGACAGATTGTTTTCGGTGGCGATGGCCTGCAGTGTGGTGGCAGGCAGCCAGGCCTCCAGAGGCACGACGGCCGCCTGGTTGCCCTTGAAGCGCTCGGTGGTGAAGGCGTCGACGATGTGGATGGGAAGTTGCATGGACACAGGACCGGATGGGGTGTTTTTGTATGCGCTGCGGCGGGGAGGCCGCGGGGGCGTGCACGACGGATATCCAGTCCGGCATTCTAGGATGCAGCCTTCGCTGCAGCTTTTTTGCACCCATGGCGCGGTGCGTTCCGCTCCGCGGCCTTATCCGCCTTCCCGTCCCCGGACCAGGGTCTGGCTCATCAAGGCCCGCAGCGCCGGCGGCCGGACCGGCTTGGCCAGAAAGCCCCAACCGCGCTCGGCGGCCTGGCGGCGCAAGGTGGCGTCACGCTCGGCGGTGAGCAGGATGACGGGGGGCGCGCTGCCCCAGCGTTCGCACAGCTGGGTGTAGACATCCGGGCCATAGAACGTGCCCAGGTGCACATCCAGCAGCACCAGCTGGGGGGCATTGCCGGGGGCGGCCTCGGCCAGCGCTTCGGGGGCGCCGCCGGCAAAGGGCAGCTGGCAGCCCCAGCGCTGCAGCAGGGCGCAGGTGGCGGCGCGGGTGGACGGGTCGTCTTCCACATACCAGGCGCAGGCACCGTGCAGCGGGCCGGTGTCCGGTTGCTGCACATGGCTGGGCACGGGCTGCGGCGCCAGCGCGGTGGCGTCGCCCAGCGGCACGGTGACCCAGAACACGCTGCCTTTGCCCAGCTGGGAGCGCAGGCCGATCTCGTGGCCCAGCAGGCGGCCCAGGCGTTCAACGATGGCCAGGCCCAGACCGGTGCCGCGGTCGTCGGCGTGGCCTTCGTCCAGGCGGCGGAATTCCTCGAACACCTCCTGCTGCAGGCTCTCGGGAATGCCGGGCCCCTGGTCGTGCACCTCGATGCGCAGCTGCTGGCCGACGCGGCGGCAGCCGACCACGATGCGGCCCTTGCGCGTGTAGCGGATGGCGTTGGAGACAAAGTTCTGCAGGATGCGGCGCAGCAGCGCCTCGTCGCTGTGCACCACATAGTGCGTGGGCAGGCAGCGCAAGGTCAGGCCTTCGCTTTCGGCCTGCATGCCGAAGTTGTTCTGTACCACTTCCAGCAGGGCGTTCAGCGCGAAGTCACGCACATGGACTTCCAGTTGGCCGGACTCCATGCGCGCAATGTCCAGCAGACTGGTGAGGATGGCGTCCTGCGAGGCCAGGGCCTGGTCGATGCTGTGCGCCACCTGGCGGCCGGCCGCGTCGTGCAGGTGGCCGGGCAGCAGGCTGGTGTACATGCGCGCGGCATTCAGCGGCTGCAGCAGATCGTGCACGGCCGCATTCACAAAACGGGTCTTGTAGCGGTTGGCCCGTTCGGCCTCCTGCTTGGCGGCATCCAGATCGCGGGTACGCTCGGCAATGCGCTTTTCCAGTGCGTCCGCCAGGGAGCGCAGTTCGCGCGCCGCATTCTTGTAGCTGGTGATGTCGGCGTAGCTGGTGACAAAGCCGCCGCCGGGCAGCGGGTTGCCGCGGATTTCCAGCACCGTGCCGTCCCCCTTGGCGCTTTCGTGCAGGTGGGGCTTGCCGCTGCGCAGATGCTGCAGGCGGCGCTGGATGGCGCCTTCCACCGGGCCGCTGCCTAGCAGGCCGCGCCGGGCGTTGTGGCGCAGCAGGTCTTCGATGGGATGGCCCACGCGCATCAGCTCGGCCGGGTAGCGGAACAGTTCCACATAGCGGGAGTTCCAGGCCACCAGGTTCAGGTCGGCGTCGATGATGACCACGCCCTGGGGCAGATGCTCCAGGCTGGGGGAGAGGCCGGTGTCGGTGGTGCGGGCGGCCTGCTGGGCGGCTTGCAGAATGCCGTCCTGGGCGGTGCGCAGTTCCTGGGCATGCTGGTGCAGCACGGTTTCCAGTTCCTGGCGGCTGCGCAGGCGCAGGCGGGTGATGCGCTGGCGCTGGCGCACAAACAGCCACAGCAGGCACAGCGCCAGCCAGGCGCCGCCGGCGGCGGCAGCGGCCCAGCGGCTGGTGGTGCGGCTGGCGTCGGTGTTGTGCAGCAAGTGCAATTGCCAGCGGCTGCCGGGCAGGGGCTGGGTGTGCCACAGGGTGCGGCCGGGCAGCGCAGGTTCCTGCAGCCGCGCCAGGGTGCCGCCATGGTCCAGCTCTTCCTCCACCAGGTAGCGCAGCGGGCGCAGCGGCTGGTTGGCGTACTGGCGGGTGGCGGCCAGCTCGGCCTCGTCGGCGGCCGTCAGCGGCTGCAGCAGACGGTAGCGCCAGTCATCGCCGCTGGCCAGGAAGACCACGCCGTGCGCGTCCGATGCCAGCACCGTGTCGGGCACCTGCAGCCATTCGCTTTCCAGCTCGTGCAGCAGGATCTTGATGGCCACCAGGCCGGTGATGCGGCCGTGCTCGTCTTCGATCGCGCGCGACAGGAAATAGCCGGCCAGGCCGGTGGTCATGCCGATGCCGTAAAAGCGCCCGCTGCCCTGGGCCAGGGCCTGCTGCACATACGGCCGGAAGCTGTAGTCCTCGCCCACATTGCTGCGTGCATCGCGCCAGTTGCTGGCGGCCAGGGCCTTGCCGTGCAGATCGATCAGGGTCAGCGTGGACGCCTGGCTGGCACCGTTGGCCTGCTCCAGCTTGCGGTTCAGGTGGTCCACCTGGGCCGGGCTGAGCGGCTGGTCCAGCGCCTGGTGCAAAGCGCTGCGCAGCTCGGGGTCCAGCGACAGCACTTCGGGCAGGGTGCGGTAGCGGTCGATGCGCTGGGCCAGTGCCTGGGTGTACAGGCCCAGCTGGCGCTGCACGTTTTCACTTTCGCCGCGCAGCGCATGCTGCCAGGCCAGCTGGTAGGCCAGGGTCATGCACAGGCACATGCCGCCCAGCAGGATCAGCAGGGTCCAGGCCGGGTGGCGGCGGGGCGAGAACAGATTGAAGGAGCTCACGGTGTGGTGCGGGGCAGCAGCGCCTAGGGGCGCGAAATGGGCGGATCGGCAGGCCGGACCCTGGCCCGGCGTGGCCCGGGAGTGACATGGGGTGTTAGGTGTTTACCCTTGGTTTTCTGTATTTTGCCTAGGGAAGCCTCTGCGTCTAATACCAATAGGTTATCGGCACGGAAAACGGGCCGCAGTCCAATGCGGGCAGTGGTGCACCGAGGGGGTGCACTTTTTGCGTTTTCAGGAGCCTGCGTCATGCACGCCATTCCCACCGAAACCATCCAGACGCTGCGCAAGCCGTTCTACCGCCAACTGTACTTCCAGGTGGTGTTCGCCATCATCGTCGGCGTGCTGCTGGGCTATTTCGAGCCAGCCTACGGCGAGGCCATGAAGCCGTTTGGCGATGCCTTCATCAAGCTGATCAAGATGATCATCGCGCCGGTGATCTTTTTGACCATCGTCACCGGCATCGCCAGCATGACGCACCTGAGCGCCGTGGGCCGCGTGTTCGGCAAGGCCATGGCCTATTTCCTGACCTTCTCCACGCTGGCGCTGGTGGTGGGCCTGATCGTGGCCAACGTCATGCAGCCCGGTGGCGGCATGCACATCAATGCGGCCGATCTGGACCAGACCGCCGTCAAGGGCTATGTGGCCAAGACCCACGACATGACCGTGACCGGCTTTGTGATGGACATCATCCCCAAGACCCTGGTCAGCCCCTTCGTCGGTGACAACATCCTGCAGGTGCTGTTGGTGGCGGTGCTGTTCGGCGTGTCCCTGGCCCTGGCGGGCGAAGGCGGCAAGCCGGTGCTGAACTTCCTGGAATCGCTGACCAAGCCCATCTTCAAGCTGGTGAACATCGTGATGAAGGCCGCCCCCATCGGTGCCTTCGGCGCCATGGCCTTCACCATCGGCAAGTTCGGTCTGGGCTCGCTGGTCAACCTGGCCGAGCTGGTGCTGACGTTCTACATCACCTCCGCCCTGTTCGTGCTGGTGATCCTGGGTGCCGTGGCCCGCTTCTGCGGCTTCTCCGTGGTCAAGCTGATCAAGTACCTGAAGGACGAGCTGCTGCTGGTGCTGGGTACCTCGTCTTCCGAGTCGGCCCTGCCCTCGCTGATGCACAAGATGGAAAAAGCTGGCTGCAGCAAGTCCGTCGTCGGTCTGGTGGTGCCCACTGGGTACTCGTTCAACCTGGACGGCACCAACATCTACATGACGCTGGCGGCGCTGTTCATTGCCCAGGCCACCGACACCCACCTGACGCTGGGTCACCAGATCGCGCTGCTGCTGGTGGCCATGCTGTCGTCCAAGGGTGCGGCCGGCGTGACCGGTGCCGGCTTCATCACCCTGGCCGCCACCCTGGCCGTGGTGCCTGAAGTGCCGGTGGCCGGCATGGCGCTGATCCTTGGCGTGGACCGTTTCATGTCGGAATGCCGTTCGCTGACCAACTTCATCGGCAATGCCGTGGCCACCGTGGTGGTGTCCAAGTGGGAAAATGCCCTGGACCACGACAAGCTGGACGCCGCCCTGTCGGGCAAGCCGGTGGAGATCGAGGAACCCGAGCACCGAGCCCATGCCTGAGCAGGGTCGGTAGCCTGCGGGCTGCTGCGCTCGGCCACTGCGCTGCAGTGCCATCCATAAAAACCGCCCGGGCTGGGAAGCCGGGGCGGTTTTTTTATGGGCCAATGCCTCCGTGGGGCTCTGGCGGGTGCATGCCAGCCATCCTGCAGTGGGCTGGGTGTGTCGCCGGGCGCTGTGGCCGCAGCCCGGGCTACCCGGGCCTCACCCCTGCGGGTAGGCCACCGCCGGTGCCACGGTGCTGCACAGCTCCCCGAAGCCGATGCGTATGCCGCCCTGGCGGGCCTGGGCGCTGAAGCGCAGCGTGTCGCCGTCTTCCAGAAAACCGCGTGCTTCGCCGGTGAGCAGGTGCAGCGGTTCCTGGCCGTTGCGCGTCATCTCCAGCATGCTGCCCAGGGCATCGTGGTCGGTGCCGCTGATGGTGCCGGTGCCCAGCAGATCGCCCACGCGCAGATTGCAGCCGCTGCCGGTGTGGTGGGCGATCAACTGCTCGAAGCTCCAGTACAGGTGCTGCAGATTGCTGCAGCTAATGGGGGAGGCGCGGTCGGCGGTGCCAGGCTGGAGGCTCACGGACAGCTGCACATCGTAGGAATGGCGCTGGTCTTGCTGCAGATAGGGCAGCACGGTGGGCTGCTGCGGCGGCAGTGCCACGCGGAAGGGCTGCAGGGCGTCCAGCGGGACCACCCAGGGCGAGATCGAGGTGTGGAAGGCCTTGGCCTGGAACGGGCCCAGCGGGGCATATTCCCAGCGCTGCACCTCGCGCGCGCTCCAGTCGTTGAGCAGCACGATGCCAAAGATGGCGTCCTGCGCCTGGGTAACGGGCAGAGGCTGGCCCAGCGCCGTGTCACGGCCAATGAAGACGCCGATCTCCAGCTCGAAGTCCAGGGACTGCGTGGGTCCCCAGCTGGGCCCTTCCTTGCCGGGCAACTGGCCGTTGGGGCGCACCACCGGCACGCCGCCCAGCATGACGCTGCTGGCGCGGCCGTTGTAGCCGATGGGGATGTGCTTCCAGTTGGGTGGCAGCGCGTTGGCCGGGTCGCGGAACAGGCAGCCGCAGTTGTAGGCGTGGTTTTCCGAGGC
Source organism: Comamonas sp. UBA7528 (assembly GCF_002479375.1). Taxonomy (NCBI): domain Bacteria; kingdom Pseudomonadati; phylum Pseudomonadota; class Betaproteobacteria; order Burkholderiales; family Comamonadaceae; genus Comamonas; species Comamonas sp. UBA7528. The sequence goes on along the minus strand of NZ_DLMU01000010.1, from coordinate 364,228 downwards.
ATAGAAGTCGGTGAAGCCGCCGATGGCGAACGGCAGGTGCATCCGGGCTTCGGCCTGGGGCACCAGCAGCTGCGCGGCCTGTGGGCTGGTGGCCAGCGGCGAGCCTTCCTGCAGCAGCGCGGCCAGCTCGGCCCGCAGGGCGGTCCAGCGCGCGCGGCCCAGGGCGGCCAGCGCGTTCAGTGTGGGCTGCAGCAGGGCATCTGCCGACACGCTGACCAGCAGACCTGCCTGGGCGGCAGCGGCCAGGTCCAGGATCTGGTCGCCAATGGCCACGCCCACGCGGGGCCGGGGCGCCCGGGCGGTGTTGAAGATGCCGTAGGGCAGGTTTTGCAGCGGAAATTCCGAATCCTGGGCGCCAGGCACAAAGGCGCGCAAAGCAAAGTCGATGGTGTGCATGGGGGGTGCAAAAGAAGAGGAGGCGGAATGGACGGGCGCGGTGGACACCGCGCAGTCCGGCGCGAAAAGTGGGAGGCGGGGTGCTGCGGCGGCGGTGCAGCACCTGCTGGGGAGCTCAGCGCACCGGGCGGGGTCCGTCGACGTAATGGCTCAAACGCTCCATCACGCGGTAGAGGTGGCGGTCGCGTTCGTTCTGCAGCTCCAGCATGGTCTGCGTGCCGTAGTCGAAGAAGCCCTGGCCGGTGGCCACGCCCAGGTGACCATCGTTGACGCGGTCCAGCAAATGCTTGGGCACTTCCTCGAACGGAGGGTCCTGGAAGTCCGGGTCGCGGAAATTGCGCACGCTCAGGCCCAGACCGGTGAAGTCGTAGCGCTGCACCACGCCCAGCACCTGCATGCGCGGGGCAATGCTGGCACGCACGGCGATGTCCATGTCTTCCGGGCTGATGACGCCGCTTTCCAGCAGGTGGAAGATCTCGCGGCCCAGCAGGCGTTGCAGGCGGTTGATCACAAAGCCGTTGACCATCTTGTTCAGGCGCACCGGTGTCTTGCCCACGGCGCGGAGCACTTCGCAGGTCTGCTGCATCAGCGTGTCGGTGTGTGGGGCCGAACCCACCACTTCGACCAGCGGAATGATCTGGGCCGGCGCAAACCAGTGCGCCACCACCAGGCGGCCGCGCATGCTGGCGTCGCTGAGGGCGAACACATCCAGCGACGAGGTGTTGCTCCAGGTGATGACCGTGGGCTTGCCAATGCGGGCGATGGTGTCGAAGACCTGGCGCTTGACGTCCTTGTTCTCGGACACGGCTTCGATCACCAGGTCCGCGCGGGCGATGGCTACGTCACTGCCCACATGGCCTTGCACCCGGGTCAGGGCCGCATCGGCGGCGTCCTGCGCCAGCAGCTGTTCGCTGACTTTCAGGGCCAGGCCGTCGCGCAGCGATTGCATGCCTTTGGCAAGGCCGGATTCGTGGATTTCGCACAGGTCCACTTGGTAGCCGTGTTCGGCAAACACCAGGGCAATGCCCGGGCCCATGACGCCGGCGCCCAGCACGGTGACGCGGCTGGTGTCGGGGGTGAAGGGCTGGCTGCCCAGTTGCAGGGGAGAGGATGCGGGAATGACAGGGGGGAGAGATGTCATGGCGTTGTCAGCAGATCACAGGGTTATTGGCCCGCCAGGCGGGTGATGATGGTTTTTTCTTTGGCATAGGTGTCGGCGGCCCAGGCCGTGTAGGCCTTGCTGCCGCGGTAGTTCAGCTCTACGCCCAGCATGCGGGCCTGCTGGATGAAGTCGGGATCCTGCAGGACCTCGCGCACCGTGCTGTCGAGTTTGTCGACGATGTCTTTGGGCAGGCCGGCCGGGCCGGCGATGCCCAGCGGCGAGGCCATTTCCACGGGATAGCCGGCCTCCTTGAGCGTGGGAACGCCGGGGAAATCCGGCGAGCGCTCGGCCCCGGCCACGGCCAGCACGCGCGCTTTTTTGGATTCGACGAACGGCAGGATGGTGCTGGTGGCGCTGATGATGTCCACATGCCCGCCCAGCAGGGCGTTGATGGCCTCGGCATCGCCCTTGTAGGGCACAAAGGTCCATTGCAGCTGGGCGGCACGCGCCAGCTCGGTCATGGCCAGGTGGTTGGAGCTGTACTGGGCCGATCCGGCATAGGAGTATTTGTCGGGCGACTTCCTGGCGTCGGCCACCAGCTCCTGGATGCTCTTCCACGGGGCGCTGTAGGGCACGGCAATGGCATAGGTGTAGTTCATCACCGTGGCGATGTACGACAGGTCCTTGAGCGGGTCGTACTGCACCTTGGTCAGATAGGGCTGGCGGAAGACCGACAGTGGCACCAGCGTGAGGCTGTAGCCGTCGGGCCGGGTGCGGACCATCTGCGTCACGCCCAGCGTGCCGGCAGCCCCCGGCTTGCTTTCCACAATAAAGGGCTGGCCCAGCTTCTTGCCCATGCGCTCGGTCAGCGCGCGGGCCAGGGCATCGGTGCTGCCGCCGGCGCCGTAGGGCACGATCAGCGAGATCGGCTTGCTGGGGTAGGGCGCTGCGGTCTGGGCCGTGGCGCTGGCGGCCAGACCCAGTCCCAGGGTGGCGGCAGCCGCCAGGCGGACAGGGAGGCGGATGGTGAACGTGAATGGCATAAGGTCTCCTTTTATGTATTTATTAAATGCTGGAGGTTGATTTACTTCACCAAATCAAAATCCAGCCGTATATATCGGCTGTCGTAATGCACGCAAGCCCAATAAATCAGTTTATTTTCAGAGTCGTAAATGCTGCGGGTGATTTCTGCCAGTGGCGAACCTACGGGAATTTGCAGATAGGCGGCCGTGTCATCACCGGCGGAAATGATGGTGATGCTCTGTTTGCCAGCCTGGATATGCGTCTGCCGGTCGTTGCCCAGCACGGTGAGGACGGCCTGCTGGCTGATTTCTGCCTGGAGGCGCAGATAAATACTGGCCTCCAGAAAAACCCGGCTGTAACACACGCGAATACCTTGCCGGGAATAGACGCGTTCCAAAAAATAATAGGTGTGGCCCTGGCCGGCCTGCGTGCCGCACCAGGCCGGCAACGGCAAAGCTTCTTCCCCGGTGCTGTTGAGTGACACCGTCAGCTCATTCAGATTGCCGCGTGCCACCAGCTCCTCCCAGGTGGTGCCCACGACGAATTTCTGCGGGGCATCGGCAGGCAGGTCCCGGATGAACGTGCCCTTGCCGCGGGAACGCACCAACAGGCCTTCACCCTCCAGCTCCGCCAGCGCGCTGCGCACCGTGACGCGGCCCACGCCGAACTCGCGCATCAGCATTTCCAGCGTTGGTGTCTGTTCGCCGCGCGGCCACAGTCCGGTTTCGACGCGGCGGCGGAAGATGGTGGCCAGCTGCAGGTACAGCGGCTGCTTGCCGATCGACCACTCTGGTGTGGGCTTTATTGGTTCCATAGTTCTATTGTTAGAACTATTGAAGACCGAATAAGCTGGGGTTAACCCTTGTACGTAGACGCCCCTGTGTCTGGCCGGGGCCCTGGGCCCTGGGTGCGGGGGGAGGCTGACCCCATCCCCGCAGCGAACCCAGGAGTCCGCAGTTTGGCGCGCTGCGGCCACACCGCCAGCCTGCGATGGCTGCCGCTGCGCGTGTGGCTAGCGTGGACCGTGCCGTCGTAGGGAGCGCGGCAGATCGCGCAGCAGCGGAGGCACGGCCAGGGCCAGCAGCAGGGCTGCCAGCGGCACCACACAGACAAAGCCCAGGTGCTGGAAGCCCAGCGCGCCGGCCATGCCGCCCAGCACAAACATCGCCAGCAGCCCTGCGGAGGCTTTCATCCGTTGCCAGTGGTGGGCTACGGGCTGTGCGGCGGCGCTGGCACTGCGCTGCCACAGCAGCAGCTTGCCCAGCTCCATGCCCAGATCGGTGATGTTGCCGGTCATGTGCGTGGTGCGCATGCTGCCGCCGGAGGTCTTGGAGCCGACGGCGTTCTGCAGGCCCATCATGAAGGACAGCAGCAGCACCGTCAGCGGCACGGCGAACGGGGTGTTCCAGCGCAAGGTGGCGGCGCCCATCAGGCCGAAGGGGAACAGCAGCAGGGCCTCCAGCATCAGCGGCAGGGCGTAGACGCTGTGCAGATGGCGCTGGCGGCTCCAGTTGACCAGCACGGCGCAGGTGGCCGCTCCGGCCATGAAGGCCAGGATGGCGCCCAGGGCGTTCAGCAGCAGGCGGTGGTTGTCCAGCACCAGGGCATCGGCCAGCTGCGAGGCAAAGCCCGTCATGTGCGAGGTGTACATGTGCAGCACCAGAAAACCGCCTGCATTGATGGCGCCGGCCGTGAACGCCAGCACCAGTCCGAGCGTGAGGTTGGTGCCGGCAGTGCGGTGGCGGTTGGTGAGGTGGATCAGGTTGCGCATGGTGCTCTGGCAACCAGTATCGCGCAGCCCGTGCGCACCGGTACCCCTCTGTGCGGTGGGCGCAACGCGGACTTCAGGGCCGCAGCAGTTCCCAGGCCATGCGGATGCGCTGCGCGTCGCGGCCCCATTGGCGGCTGTCGGGGAAGCGGCCGGCCCATGCCATGCGGGCCACGCTATCGCGCAGGGCCTGCTGGGCGGCGGGGGTCAGCGTCTGCACCCAGGCCTGCCACTGGGTGCGGGCGGCGGGCAGGGCGTCGGCGGTGCGCAGGATCCAGGCCGTTGAATGGGCAAAGCACAGCGCATCCCGCGCATGGCACAGGGGCAGCGGCAGGGCGGCAGCGGGGTCGTCTTCAAAGTCGATGTAGCCGATCACGCCGTCCGGGCAGCGCACCAGGTTGCGGGCAAACGCCTGGCTCAGGCAGGTGCCGGTCCGGTGGACCTTGGTGAGCGACTGCAGGCCCTGCTTCCACAGTGCCAGCACGGTAGCGCTGCCACGCGGCACGGCCTGTTCCATCTCGTTGCCCAGGCTGGGTGTGTTCTCGCCGGGGGCGCCCAGGTGGCGCATCAGAAAGCCGTCGTCGCAGGCGGCCAGCACCTCGGGCACACGCAGGCCGCGGCCCGCCAGGTCGCGCAGGCGGGCCACCTCGGTGGCAATCGCCACGCGCCCGCCCGGGTTGGGCACGGGGGTGAGCACCGGCACGCGCAGGCCACGTGCCACGGCACCCAGAAAACGGTAGCGCCAGGCGGCATTGCTGCGGCCCACGCGCTTGAGCCACAGCGTTTCCGTGGGCTGCACATAGCGCACCACGCTGTGCGGCTGGCGGTGCACATGCTCCTGCAGAAAGGCGGCGTAATCCAGGGCGGGGACGGGCAGGTCGGTAGCGGGCACGGGCGGCGATCGAAAGGGAAGCAGGGGCGGGGTGCACGCCGGGCTCAGGCCGGTGTGCGGACAGCGGATTGTGCCGTTTTTGCGCCGCCGCCACGGCACCCTCGCCGGCCGGTGCCGTGGCGGCGCTCAGGTCTGGGGCGCGTTCTGCGGGCGCTCGGCCGAAGGCGTCATCGGCGGCGGGGCAATGTGAAAGCTCTGGGCGCAGGCGCGCGGCCAGTACATCTGGAACACATTGTGCTGCCCATCCAGCGGCCCCAGCAGGGCACCGGGCTGTACATGCAGCACCACATTGGACAACAGGTGCACCTGGCTGTCGCCGGTGCGGCGCACGATGTGGTGGGGTGTGAAATCGCGTGGATGCTGCAGGCCGGCGGCCTGCACCAGCTCCATCAGCGCATGCAGGGTCTGGCGGTGGTAGTTGGCCACGCGCGCGGCCTTGTCGGGCACCACCAGGGCCTGTTGGCGTCGGGCGTCCTGGGTGGTCACGCCGGTAGGGCAGCGGCCGGTATGGCAGGTCTGGGCCTGGATGCAGCCCAGGGCCATCATGAAGCCGCGCCCGCAGTTGCACCAGTCGGCACCCAGCGACATCATGCGCGCAATGTCGAAGGCGGTGATCACCTTGCCGGCGGCGCCCAGCCGGATGCGGTGGCGCAGGTTCACGCCGACCAGGGTGTTGTGCACCAGCAGCAGGCCTTCCTGCAGCGGTACACCCACATGGTCGGTGAATTCGACCGGCGCCGCGCCGGTGCCCCCTTCGGCACCGTCCACCACGATGAAATCGGGCGTGATGTCGGTCTGCAGCATGGCCTTGACGATGGCAAACCATTCCCAGGGATGGCCCACGCAGAACTTAAAGCCCACGGGCTTGCCGCCGGAGAGCTGGCGCAGTCGGGCGATGAACTGCAGCATCTCCAGGGGGGTGGTGAAGGCGCTGTGGCTGGACGGCGAAATGCAGTCTTCTCCCTCCGGCACGCCACGTGCTGCCGCAATTTCCGCCGTGACCTTGGCGCCCAGCAGCATGCCGCCATGGCCGGGCTTGGCGCCCTGGCTGAGCTTGAGTTCGATCATCTTGACCTGCGGGTCCAGCGCATTGGCGGTAAAGCGCTCCGCGCTGAAGCTGCCGTCGGCGTTGCGGCAGCCGAAGTAGCCGGAGCCGATTTCCCAGATCAGATCGCCGCCATGCACCCGGTGGTGCTGGCTGATGGAGCCTTCGCCGGTGTCGTGCGCAAAGCCGCCGGTGCGGGCACCCTGGTTCAGCGCCAGGATGGCGTTGGCCGACAACGCGCCAAAGCTCATGGCCGAGATGTTGAACACGCTGGCCTGGTAGGGCTGGGTGCAGGGCGCCACGCCTTGGTGCGGCTGGCCGGGGTGGCCGCCGATCCAGGTGCGGAAGTCGTGCGAGGCCAGCGTGCTGGGCTGCAGCGAATGGTTCACCCATTCGTAGCCGTTGGCGCTGACATCCAGCTGGGTGCCAAAGGGGCGGCTGTCGGGCTGGCCCTTGCTGCGCTGGTAGACCAGGGAGCGCTGGGCGCGGGAGAAGGGCAGGTTCTCGTTGTCCGACTCGATGAAGTACTGCCGCATTTCCGGCCGGATCGATTCGAACAGAAAGCGCAGGTGGCCGATGATGGGGTAGTTGCGCAGGATGGCGTGGCGGGTCTGGCGCAGGTCGAACCAGCCCACCAGGGCCAGGGCCAGCAGCAGGGCGGCGGCCAGCCACCACCACCAGCGCGGCCACAGCAGCGCAGCCGCCAGGCACAGCGCGCCGCCCAGGGTGCACAGCACCAGCGCGGTGTAACGGATGGGAAACAGCCCGCCGGGGCGGGTGGCGGCAGCAACCATGGGCAACTCCTGTGTACGGTGCACGGACATGGGGGGCGGGCTACACTGCCGCCCATTGGCTGGCGCGGCATGCGCCAACGGCCCCGCCCGGCGCAGCCCCGCACCCCTGCGGCAACTGGCTGCCGGGCCATCATAGAAGCCTTTGACGCGCAGGATCGCACCATGGAAAACACCACACCCGCCGAAGCTACGGCACAACCCGCTCTGAGCAACGAAGACCTGCAGGAACTGGACGAGCTGCTGGACAGCCTGCGCGAGCGTTCGGAAGAAGTGCCGCAGTGGGAGTTCTGCGACGGTTTCCTGACCGCCGTGGTCTGCACGCGCCGCCCCATCACTGTGGGCGAATGGCTGCCCATGCTGCTGGGCGACGGTGAAGACCTGGAAGTGCCTGACGGCCAGCCCCTGCCCCAGCTGGAGGTGTTTGCCAGCGCCGAGCAGCAGGCCCGCTTCCTGGAACTGGCCCAGCGCCGCATCGACGAAATCCGTGTACAGCTGGACACCGAAGTGAAGTCCCTGGCCGATGACGAAGCCTTCCAGCCCGAAGTGCTGGACACGCGCGGTGCCATCCTGGTGCTGCCCGAAGCCGAACGCGCCGAGATCGAAGACGAGGAAGTGCCGTCCTTCGCCCAGGTGTGGGCCCTGGGCTTCATGTTCGTGGTGGAAAACTGGGCCGAGGAATGGGCTGCTCCCCGTGACAAGGAAGCCGCCCAGTGGCTGGATGCGGCCATGGAATTCATCGTCAACCTGACCGAAGACGACAGTGACGAACCGGAACTGAATCTGTACGAGGAAACCGGCCCTGCATCGACCAGCCAGGAACGTGTCGACGCCTTCGGCGAAGCCGTCTGGGCCGTGTACGACCTGCGCCAGCTGTGGCGCAGCATGGGTCCGCGCGTGACCGCCGTGGTCAAGGGCGACGAGCCCGGCCGCAACGACCCTTGCAGCTGCGGCAGCGGCAAGAAGTTCAAGAAGTGCTGCGGCGCCTGAGCTGACACGGACACTGCGGCGGCCGCAAGGCCGTAGGCACCAGGACAAGGAACCCGCAGGACGCGGGTTCCTTTTTTTCTGGGCAGCGTGCGGGGGCGGGTGGCTGTGGTGTACGTGTTATTACGTAGTTTGGCACACCAGATAATTGCCAGATTCCTGTCCGGTCCCCAGGGCCGCGCGCTTTGCCGCCCGCACCGGGGTGCATCGAGACGGCCTGCATGATCTGCGGGCGCGCCACTGCGCCGTCCGGGTCCATCTGCCTACCTGCCGAGATGACCGTTGCGACTTCCGTGCCCGCGCCGACCTTGCCCTGGCAAGGGCTGCTGCCCTCCGAACAGCCCCATGGCGCTGCCCCCACCCCGTTGGCCTCCCGCACCCTGTGTACCGTGCTGGTGCTGGGCGCCCAGGGGCGTCTGGGCTATGCCTGTGTCCAGGCATTTGCCCAGGCGGGCTGGCGCGTGCTGGCCCATGTGTGCCCCGGCAGCGGGTTGGTGCAGCACCCGTGCGAAGCGCCGCCGGTGGCCGGCGAGGTGCGCTGGGTCGACACCCCGCTGACCGATACGGCTGGCTGGGACCAGTTGCTGGCCAGCCATGGCGGGGTGCATGTGGTGGTGCATGCCATGGCCACGGGGTTTTCCTCCTGGGCCTGGGCCCGTGAGCTGGAGCAGCTCACCCGTTCCAGCATTGCCGTCGCCCGGCGCTGCAACGCCCTGCTGCTGGTGCCGCTGTCCATCCTGGCCTATGGCCGCCAGCTGCCCGAGGTGCTGCGCGAGGACGATGCCCTGCCGCATGCCGCGATGCTGGGCTCCTCGCTGGCCGAGGGGCGTGCCCAGACCGAGCTGCAGCTGCGCATGGCGGCGGAAACCGGCCTGTCGGTCTGCACCCTGCGTGCCGGGGCCTATTACGGCCATGCGGGCGATGGCTGGATCCGTGATGCGGTGGCCGGTCAGCTGCCGCGCGGGCGCATGGCCTGGCTGGGGCCGTATGACGTGGCCACGCCCTGGGTCTATGTGCACGACCTGGCCCAGACCCTGGAGCGGGTGGCCAGCCAGCGCCACCGGCTGGGCAGCTGGGTCCGGCTGCACTTCGCCGGCCAGCAGCGCCAAGGCCAGGACTGGTGGCAGGCCCTGGGGCAGATCGCTCTGCAGCGGGGCTGGGTGGCCGATGCCGCGGATCTGCGTTCCGGCCATGTGCCGTGGCCGCTGTGGAAGCTGCTGGGCTGCTTTTCCCCGCGCATCCGCGCCCTGGGCGCGATGGAATATGTCTGGCGTACCCCGCACCGCCTGGACAACCGCCGCCTGCTGGCGCTGATCGGTCAGGAGCCGCGCACCGACTGGCAGCAGAGCGTGGCACAGACGGTGGAGCTGCTGTTTCCCACGCCGGTTACGCCACCCATGCTGGCGCCGGCACCGCTGGAGTTGCCCGCCGCGCGCCCGCAGCAGCGGGTGGATGCGGAGTAGAAAAGTCCGCATGCGCCCTGGCGGCGCACACGGTGCACAGCCCGGCGGCTGCAGACTTGCCCCAGGCTGCGTACCATCGCGCACCAGAGCCCGCAGATGCCGGGTGTTTTGCGCTCTCCATGAATCCTTCCACCTTGATGCGCTGGCGTGCCGAATGGGCCCCCAGCATTCCCCGTGAGCTGCTGGCCGGCGCCGTCGCCACGTTCGCCCTGATTCCGGAGGTGATTGCCTTCTCCTTTGTAGCGGGGGTGGACCCGTCGGTGGGGCTGTTTGCGTCCTTTGTCATCAGCATCGTCATCGCCTTCTTTGGCGGGCGGCCGGCCATGGTGTCGGCGGCAGCGGGTTCGGTGGCGCTGGTGGTGGCGCCGCTGGTGGCGTCGCACGGCCTGCAGTACCTGCTGGCCGCCGGCCTGCTGGCGGGGCTGATGCAGGTCGCTTTCGGCCTGTGCCGCATGGGCATGCTGATGCGCTTTGTCAGCAGTTCGGTGCGCACCGGCTTTGTGAATGCGCTGGCGATCATGATCTTTGCGGCCCAGCTGCCCCATCTGAAGGGGGCCAACCTGCCCACCTGGGCCATGCTGGGCTTGGGCCTGGCCCTGATCTACGGCCTGCCGTGGATCGCGCAGCGCACCGGACTGAAGCTGCTGGTGGCCATTCCGCCGCCGCTGGTGTGCGTGGTGCTGTCCACCGTGATCGCCAGCGCCATGGGGTTGCCGCTGCACACCGTGGCCGATCTGGGCCAGCTGCCGCAGGCCTTGCCGGCGTTCGGCCTGCCCGCCGTTCCGTTCGATCTGGAAACGCTGCGCATCATCGCCCTGCCGGCGCTGGCGATCGCCATGGTGGGTCTGCTGGAGTCGGTGCTGACGGCGGCCGTGGTCGACGAGCTGACTGGCACCCCCAGCGACAAGAACCGCGAATGCACCGGCCTGGGGCTGGCCAATATGGCGTCCAGCGTGTTCGGCGGCATTGCCGGCTGCGGCATGATCGGCCAGGCCGTGGGCAATGTGAAGTATGGCGGCCGGGGCCGGCTGTCCACGCTGTTTGCCGGGGTGTTTCTGCTGATCCTGATGGTGGCCCTCAAGGACTGGGTGTCGCGCGTGCCGGTGGTGGCCCTGGTGGCCATCATGGTCATGGTGTCGGCGTCGACGTTCGACTGGGGTTCGCTGCGCAATCTGCTGCGCTACCCGCGCCTGTCCAGCGGCGTGATGGTGGCCACCGTGGCCATCACCGTGGCCACCCACAACCTGGCGGCCGGCGTGCTGGCCGGGGTGCTGCTGTCGGGCGTGTTCTTTGCGTTCAAGGTCTCGCACATGATGCAGGTGACGCTGCACGATGCGGCCGATGGCGTGCTGGAATGGACGGTGCGCGGCCAGGTGTTCTTTGCCTCGGCCGATGCGCTGGTGGAAGCGTTCGATGTGCGCGCCGCCGCCGGCCGGGCGGTGCGCATCGACGTCAGCGGGGCGCATTTCTGGGACATCACCGCCGTGGGGGCGCTGGACAAGGTGGTCGAGCGCCTGCGCCAGCACGGGTGCACGGTGCAGGTACAGGGGCTGGATGCCGCCAGCCAGCGCCTGATGGACCGGCTGCAGGGCTGAACACAGCCCCCGACGCGGGGCTGGAGCCACCGCTGCGCGGGCCAAGTGGCCAAGGCGCAGCAGAGCGTGGAAAAGATGAGGTACCCCTTTGCACAGGGCGGCCATGCTTGTAGGACCGCTCTGACTGGGGCGTGCGCTGCAGGAGATAGATGGCGTCAGTGTGGGGGTGGCCGTCGATGTACCGGGGCGTTCGCTTCGGTCTATCCTTGAAGTTGGTTCAAACTTGGCTTATGTAAATCATTGTGAAAAGTTTGGCGGATTTGTTTCGCCGTTCACCGCTCGCCGCGATCCGACAGTGGGTCGGACGGACGGGGATTCTCCACGCATGGCGTCAGTAGACTTTCCTCATGGCGGGCACGTCGGCCTGCTGAGAGGAGAGTTGCCATGCAAAAAGCTCTGCTGCGCTTCTGGCGCGATGAAGAAGGTGCCACCGCCATTGAATATGGCCTGATCGCCGGCCTGATTGCGGTGGTCATCGTCGCTGCCCTGACGGCCCTGGGCACCGACATCAGAGGCGTGTTTGAAAGCATCAGCACGGCCATTACGACCGCCTCCACGCCTGCTACTCCCTGAGGCAGACCATGCTCGGCGCCATCGCGCTGCAGGGGCTGGCGGCCGCCGTGCTGGTGCATGTGGCGTGGTGCGACATGCGCTGGCGCCGCATCGCCAACCGCGATGTGCTGCTGCTGGCGGCGCTGGGCGCCGTGGCAGCCGTGCTGGAGGCGTCGCCCTTCGGACTGAGTCTGGGGCAGGCCCTGCTGGGCATGGCACTGGCGCTGCTGGCGCTGCTGCCGTTCTATCTGCTGCGCTGGATGGGGGCCGGGGATGTGAAGCTGGCCGCGGCCATGGGCATGTGGCTGGGCGCTGTCCACGCCGGCGAAGCCTGGGTGATCAGCGTGCTGCTGGCGGTGGCCTGGGGCCTGGGCCTGCGGTGGGCGCGGCCCGGCACGGCACAGCTGGCCGTGCCCCGTGCCGGGCCGCACATGCCGCCCCTGCGGCAAGTGCCCTATGGCATGGCGCTGAGCCTGGCCGCAGTGGCCGTCTGGTGGCTGCGCCGCTGAGCCGCCGAACCGCACAAGGAGCCGATACCCGATGCCCCAGTTGCCAGCCACCCACCGGAACCCGAACAGGCAACGCGGGGTGGCGGCGCTGGAACTGGCATTGGTGTTTCCCGTGCTGTTTTTGATGATGTATGGCCTGCTGTCCTATGGGCTGATCTTTGCGGCGCAGCATTCACTGGCCCAGTCCGCGGCGGAAGGTGCGCGCGCGGCCTTGCGCTTTGACAGCCTGAACGATGCCGAAGCCTCCCGCACGACCGCGGCCTGCACCATGGCCAAGCAGGGCGTGCGCTGGCTGGAACAGGTCAGCGGGCGTGCCATTGCCTGCCAGACGCAGCTGGTGACCGCCGTCCAGTGCCAGATCCCGGTGGCGCTGGCCAGCCGGGTGCGCTGTCTGGCGGTGTCGCTGAGCTACGACTACGCCGCCACCCCCATCCTGCCGCGCCTGCCGTTGCTGCCCACACCCCAGCGCCTCACCGGGATGGCGGTGACGCAGATTGCGCTCAGCTACTGAACGGGAGGCGCATGCACAAAGGCTTCAAATTCGTCGCGCTGGCCCTGGTGGTCCTGGGAGGCGGGCTGGCCTGGATGGCCTTTCTGGTGTCGGGCCCGGCCAAGGCACCGGCTGCACTGCCGACGGGCACGCTCGCCCCCCGGGTCAGCATGGTGGTGGCCAGCAAGGCCCTGCCTGCCGGCCATCTGCTGCAGGCCGAGGATGTGCGTCTGCAGCCGGTGGCCATGCTGCCGCCCGGGGCGGTGGCGCTGGAAGCCAGCGTCCTGGGGCGAACCCTGGCCCAGCCTGCGGCAGAGGGCGATCCGGTGATCGCTTCCCGGCTGCTGGGCGGCATTGCCGCCGGGCTGCAACCCGGCGAGCGCGCCGTGGCCATCAAAGTGGATGAGTCCTCCGCCGTGGGGCACAAGCTGGCACCGGGCGATTGGGTGGATGTGCTGGTGGTGCTGCGCAAGGACAGCCAGGAAGTGGACGCCACCCAGGCCCGGCAACTGCTGGCCCGCAAGCGGGTGCTGGCCTATGGCAGCCAGATGGAGGGCGCAGCCGGCAAGGACGGCGCTGACGATGCCGCGCGCACCGGCCAGCCGCCACGCACTGCGGTGCTGGCGGTGCAGGCGCAGGAGGTGAATGCCTTGCTGCTGGCGGAGCGCCAGGGACAGGTGCTGCTGGCCTTGCGCAATCCGCTGGATAGGGAGGATGCGCCATCCCGCGCGGCCGTACCGGGGAATGCGATGGCGCAGACCGTACCGAGCCCCGAGGTGGTGGTGCTGGAGCAACTGGCCCGCACCGCGCCAGGGCGCGCACTGCCGCCGTCGCAGACCGCGTCACTGCTGACCGCACACCATGGCCTGCCGCCAGCGGCGCGCAGGCCCGGGGGGGATGGATCGCCACCGCGCGCAACGGGTCTGGCGGTGGAAGTCCTACGGGGGAACCGGTCCGAAACCGTGCATTACTGAGTGAGGTGCCATGAGTTCATATCGCGCAACACCCGCCAATCCGTCCTGGTGGTGGCGCCGGGCAGTGGGGGGGCTGGTGACGGTGGTGTGTGGTGCCGTGCCGTTGGCGGTGGCGCAGTCCCAGGGGCAGGCAGCGCCGTCGGTGCTGGAAAAAAGCCTGCAGGTGGGGGTGCAGCAGCTGCTGGAGGTGCCCGAGGGGGTCCGCCGCCTGGCGGTGGGCGATGACACCGTGCTGGGCGTGCAGGTACAGCGGGCACAGCCTACCGGAGGGGCCGCACAGTTGGTGCTGACCCCGCTGAAGCCGGGTGTGAGTTCGCTGATGGTGTGGCCGCAGGGCACGGCCGCGGCGCGCCACTATGTGCTGACGGTGCGCCAGCGCTCCGGACAGGAGGGGCAGCGTTCCTCCAGTCTGGAAGCCCATGCGCTGCGTATGGCGGGGGACAAGGCCGCGCAGGGGGATGCCGGTGTGGTGCTGCTCAAAAGCCATGTGGTGCAGGTGGACGTGAAGGTGGTGGAGATCAACAAGAACCGCATGCAGCAGGCCGGCATCAATCTGTTCAGCACCCGCAGCAACAGCCAGGGGTTCCGCTTTGGCGTGCTGTCGGCGGGCGCTACGGGGAGTACCGCCTTTGGTTCCCCCGGTTTGCTGGCGCCGGATGCCAGCTCGCCTTTTGCCCAGGCGTTTGGCCTGTTGCTGGATTTCGGCAAGGCTGGTGTGGGCGTGAACCTGGGCATGCTCGAAGGCAGTGGCATGGCACGGGTGCTGGCCGAGCCGTCGCTGGTGACGCTGTCCGGGCAGAGCGCCAACTTCCTGGCAGGCGGTGAAATCCCGATTCCGCTGTCCCAGGGCAATGGGTCCGTCAGCATCGAATACAAGCCCTATGGTGTGGGCCTGACCGTCTCTCCCACGGTGCTGGACGACCAGCGCATCGTGCTGAAAGTGGCGCCCGAATCGAGCGAGCTCGACTATGCCAATGCGGTCACGCTGCAAAGCGTGGCGGTGCCCGCCATCACCACGCGGCGTGCGGACACGACGGTGGAGCTGGGGGATGGCGAGAGCTTTGTCATCGGCGGGCTGGTCAGCCAGGCCACGGTGTCGTCCGTCAACCGGGTGCCGCTGCTCAGCCAGATTCCGGTGCTGGGCACCTTGTTCAAGCGCCAGGAATTCAGCCGCAAGGAGCGGGAACTGGTGATCATCGTCACCCCGCGCCTGGTGCGGCCGTTTGCCCAGGGGCAGCTGAAGGAGGGGCAACTGCCGGGGGCCGGCAGCGACGGCCCCGGGGGCCGCCGCTTCTGGGGCAGCTATGTGGGCCCCAGCGGCAGCAGCGATGCCCTGCCGGGCTTTTCGGAATAAGGAGGGGCCATGAACTTTGCGGACGTCACGACCCCTTCTCTGCTGGAACCAGCACCCGCCCAGGATGCGCCGGTGTGTGTGCTGCAGGTGGGGGATTCGGCGGAGGATGCGGCCTGGCTGCAGGCGCGCATCGGCGATGCCATGCAGGTGCTGCACTGTGCGCCCCATCCCGAGGCGATGAAGGCCGCACTGACCCCCCAGGTGGTGATGGTGGTGGTGCAGTTCGATGCCCGCCAGGACCTGGAAGGGCCGGTCAAGCTGGCCCAGTGGCTGCGCGAACACCAGCCCAAGCTGTCCGTGCTGGGCATGGGCTATGCCAACACCCCCAAGGTGCCCTTGGCGGCACTGCGGGGCGGGGCACAGGATTTCCTGGACATGGCGGGGGCCGTGGAGGAGCAGCTCAAGCCCTTCTGGTCCTTGAGCATGCGCGGCAGCGCCCAGGTGCTGGGCAGCACAGCGGCCGCAGGGCAGCAGCTGGGGAAAACCGTTGCCCTGCTGGGGGCCCGGCCCGGGATGGGGGTGAGCACCCTGGCGGCGCACCTGTCGGCGGCCCTGGCGCAGGCCATGGGGGCGGGCGGACCGGCTGCGGTGAAACACAGCGCGCTGGTGGGCTTGCTGGACCTGGGATTTCCGCTGCGTGACGGGTTGATGCACCTGGGCTTGCAAAGCAGCTTTCACATGGTTGATGCGATCCAGAGCATGCACCGGCTGGACCCGGCCCTGCTGGCGGCCGCACTGCCACGCCACCGTTGCGGCCCGATGGTGCTGCCGTGGCCGGCACAGGCGCAGATCATGCGGGATGTGGAACCGCGTTCCATGTCGGCGATGGTGCAGCGTCTGCGCGCCTTTTTCGCCTGGCAGGTGATTGACCTGGGGGGCTTGCCTGCCCACGAGATGGTGCAGGCCGTGGCCCGCGAGGCCGACCATGTCTGGGCGGTGTGCGACCAGTCGGTGGGAGGGATTGTGTCCATGACGGAAATGCTCAGCACCCTGCCGTCCAAGCCGGAGGGCGCGCCGATGTGCGATGGCGTGGTGATCAACCGTGCCCTGCGTGGTGTGGGCATGGCGCCGGAGGAAATTGCCCGGCGTGTGGCACACCCTTTGCGCCATGTGCTGCCGCAGCGCGACCTGGCCATGCTGCAGGCCAGCAGCCAGGGGCAGTTGCTGTCCGAGGCCGACGCCTCCGATGCCTATTGCGTGCAGGTGCGGCAGATGGCCGCATCGTTGCAGGCCGATGGCGTGGCCGCCGCGCCCCGGCCGCAGGGGCTGCTGCAGCGCTGCCAGGCGTGGTTGCAGCGGGCAGGAGGGCGCACACCATGATGCAGATGATCTACAGCGATGCGGCCGGCGGGTTTGCGGCGTCGCGCGAATACCTGGCCATTCGCCTGCAGGCCCATGAGCATCTGCTGGCGCGGATAGAGGAAGTCGGCTCGGAGTTTTCGCACTGGGACGAGGCGCGGGTGCAGAAGTTCGTGGCGCGGGAGATCGACCGTTTTGTGCAACTGCGGCGTGTTCCCATCAATGCCAGCGAGGCCCAGCAGATTGCGCGCGACCTGCTCAAGGAAATCAATGGCCTGGGTCCGCTGGACGATCTGATGCAGGACCAGGACGTGGAAGACATTCTGATCAACGGCTACCAGAACGTGTTCATCTCGCGCCGGGGGGTGCTGCACAAGCAGGCACTGGCCTTCAGTGACGATCAGCATCTGCTGCGCATCGTGCAGCGTGTGCTGGCCCCCCTGGGGCGGCGTCTGGACGAATCGTCCCCCATGGTGGATGCCCGCTTGCCGGGCGGCGGCCGCCTGAATGCCGTCATCCCGCCGCTGGCGCTGGATGGCCCGCTGGTCTCCATCCGCAAGTTCCGACAGGAGGCCTGGGGTATGGACGATCTGGTGCGCATGGGCAGCCTGGATGCGGCCATGTCCAGCCTGCTGCACCACGCCGTGCGCGAGCGCTGCAACATCCTGATCAGCGGTGGCACCAGCTCTGGCAAGACCTCGCTGCTCAACGCCATGGCGGTGTTCATCCCGGAGAGCGAGCGTGTGGTGACCATCGAGGATGCGGCAGAGCTGTCGCTGCACCATCCGCATGTGGTACGCATGGAGAGCCGGCCTGCCGGACTGGACGGGCAGGGGACAGTGTCCACGCGCGATCTGCTGCGCAACAGCCTGCGCATGCGGCCCGACCGCATCATCGTCGGTGAAGTGCGCGGCGCCGAGGTGCTGGAGATGCTGCAGGCCATGAACACCGGCCATGACGGCTCCATGGCCACCATCCATGCCAGCTCGCCGCGCGAATGCCTGTACCGGCTGGAGATGCTGGCGGGGTTTGCCGGCTTTGCCGGCAGCGAGCTGAGCC
This sequence comes from Comamonas sp. UBA7528, assembly GCF_002479375.1. Classification (NCBI taxonomy): domain Bacteria; kingdom Pseudomonadati; phylum Pseudomonadota; class Betaproteobacteria; order Burkholderiales; family Comamonadaceae; genus Comamonas; species Comamonas sp. UBA7528. Next base: position 346,929 of record NZ_DLMU01000010.1, on the reverse strand, counting down.
TGCGCAGGCAGATGGTGTCGGCCCTGGATTTCATCGTGCAGATCGGCCGCCTGCCCAACGGCAAGCGCCGGCTGCTGTCCATCACGGAGGTGGTGGGCATGGTGGACGACACGGTGGCGCTGCAGGAGCTGTACCGCCACGAGTCCCAGGGCGGGCAGGTCGACAGCTGGCACAGCCTGGGAGTGCTGCCGCAGACGCCGAAGCTGGCCGCCTGGAAGGCCGGTAACGCCGCCGCACGGGGCATGGCCAATGGCGGGGGGTGGCCGCTGTGAGCGGCTGGGCCATTCTGAGTGTGGCCTGCCTGCTGGCCGGGCTGGGCGTGGCATTGTGGGGCTATGAAGCGCACCAGCGCCTGCAGCAGCAGATGGCTCAGCACCTGCAGACCGTGCTGGAGCAGCGCGAAGGGACGGCGGTGCTGTTGGGCCCGGTGGGCGGTGAGGAGGCGGCGACAGGGCTGTCCTGGGGGCCTCCCTGGCTGCGGCATGCGGTCAGCTGGCGCTGGCTGTGGGGCGGTTTGTCGGTGCCGGTGGTGTTGGCGCTGCCGCTGGCGGTGCTGGGCTGGGAGCGCGCGGCGCTGCTGCTCTGGTGCCTGCTGATGGGCGTGGCCCTGCTGCTGGCCTGGCGGCGCTGGCAGCGGCTGCGCCAGCAGGTGCAGCAGCAGTTGCCGGCGTTCATCGACGGCATGGTGCGCATGGTGGTGCTGGGGCATGCCACCCCGTCGGCCTTCTTGCTGGCCTCGGCAGCGGCCAAGCCGCCTTTGCTGGCCACCTTGAACCAGGCTGCGGCCTTTGCCAAGGCCGGCATGCCGGTGGAGCAGGCCCTGGCCACCGCCAGCCGCCATTGGGGGCTGGAAGCCTTCTCGCTGCTGGCGGCCATCCTGCAGGTCGGCGGCCGGTTCGGCGGTCGGGTCGACAGCCTGCTGGAGCGGGTGGCGCATTTCCTGCGCGACCAGCAGCAGGCCCGGCAGGAGCTGTTTGCCCTCTCGGCCGAGGTGCGCTTGTCTGCCTGGGTGCTGAGCCTGCTGCCGCTGCTGGTGGGGGGCGCCATCATCATCACCAATGCGGATTACTTCATGCAGCTGTGGAACGACGCGGGAGGCCGCCAGCTGCTGTATGCGGCAGCCGGTCTGCAGGTGGTCGGGGTGTGCATGCTGTACCGCCTGGCCCAGCTGGAATGAGGAGGGCGCATGGACCGCTATCTGCCTGGGGAAGGAAGTGTGCTGGCAGCGCTGATGTTGTTGCCGCTGCTGGTGCTCGGGTGGTGGCTGTGGCGGCTGGCCCGGCAGCGGGCGCAGCGGCACCGCCATGTGGACGCGGTGCTGCAGCGGCGCCAGCCGGTGGGGCCCACGCCCCGCAGCCGAAAAGCCTTGCGGCCGCGCCAGTGGCTGCAGCGCCAAAGCCAGCGCCTGCGGGCATGGCTGGCCTCGCCCGCCGGGCAGCAGGTGGTGGCGCAGGAAGACCGGACCTTGCTGGCGCAATGCGGCTTTGGAAACAGCCTGGGGGTGGTCTACCTGGTGCTGGCACGCCTGGCCCTGATGGCTTTTCTGCCACTGCTGCTGGCCTTGTGGGCGCCAGCCTTCATGGCCCGGCTGTCCTGGCTGTACCTGTTTGCCGCGCTGGCCCTGGGCTATCTGCTGCCCAAGTGGGTGCTGCGCCGTTATGCCCAGCGGCGGCGGCGCAGCGTGGAGGCGGAGTTGCCGGTGCTGGTCGATCTGCTGTCCCTGCTGCAGGGCAGCGGACAGGGCATAGACCAGAGTCTGCAGCTGATTGCGCAGGATTTTGGCCAGGTGCTGCCGGTGCTGTCGCGTGAGCTGCAGCTGGCCAACCGGCTGTATGCCGGCGGGCGTTCCCGCGACCAGGCTTTTTCCCGGCTGTCCGAGATGTTCCACAGCGACAGCCTGGCCGATCTGACGGCGTTGCTGGTGCAGATCGACCAGCACGGCGGGGCGGTGCAGGAACCTTTGCGCCAGTTCGGCCAGCGCCTGCGCGAGCAGCGGCGCATGCGCATGAAGGAGGCCATCGGCAAGGTCACGGTCAAGATGACGGCGGTGATGGTGCTGACCCTGTTGCCGGCGTTGATGGTGATCACCGCCGGTCCCGGCTTTCTGGCCGTGATGCGAACTTTGGGGAGTGTCAAATGAAGCAGCAAGGCAGTGCAGAGGGATGGGAGTGGCGCCGGTGCCTGCTGGCCGCCGCGCTGGCGGGCAGCATGGGGCTGTACGGCTGCAGCACCCAGGTGCTGGGCAGCATGGCGGCCGCGGCCATGGCGTCGTCGCAGGCGGCGGACAGCCAGGCACGCGCGGAGCAGCAGGCGGACGCAGAGCGCGCCGGTGACGCCACGCCGATGCTGGCGCAGGAGACGCAGGCCAGCTACCTGCAGGTGGTGGCCGAGCTGCAGCGCAAATCGCTGTGGTACGCCGCGCTGGCGCATCTGGATGCGCTGGAGCAGCGCTGGGGCATTTCGGACACCAGCCGCTTGCTGCGCGCCGATGCGCTGCGCCAGACGGGCCAGTTCCAGCACAGTGAACGCCTGTACCGGGCCTTGCAGAGCGGCAGCCAGGCCGCGCGTGCAGCGCATGGCCTGGGCCTGCTGGCCGCCGCGCAAGGGCAGTACCGGGAGGCCGTGGCGCAGCTGCAGGCGGCACGCCGGCTGTCGCCGACCGATGCCTTGCTGCTGAACGATCTGGGCTACGCCTTGCTGCACACGCCGCAGGCCCGCGACGCACGCTTGCCGCTGATGCAGGCGGTGCAGCTGCAGCCTGCACAGCGCCGCATCCTCAGCAATGTGGCCGTGTACCTGCTGCTGTTTGGCAAGGACCAGGAAGCGGCCCAGTGGATGCAGCAGCACCAGATGGGGGCCCCGCTGCGCCAGCAGGTGTTTCAGCAGGCCCAGCAGCTGGAAGTGCTGCAGCGCACGCCCGAACCGGCTTTGCCGCCGCCGCTTCCCGCGGCCGCATCCATCCCCGATACCACGGCCGTGGCACAGCAAGGAGCACCCTCATGATCTGCAAACCGATGTGGTGGACCCTGGTTCTGGTGGGGGCGGGCAGCGTGTCCGCGCAGACCCCGCCGCCAGCGCTTCCGACGCCGCCGCAGGCGGTGCCAGCGGCTTCAGTGGTGGCGTGCGCGGCACCGCCCTGCCAGCCCCTGCCAGGGACCGCCCCCACGGCCATGCCCGTGGGGCAGGCGACACGCGCCCTGTTGCAGCAGCAGGCCGCCACGGAGCCCTCCCGTCCCCCGCAGCCCATGGCCGGCGTGGTGGCGCAGAAAGTCTACGCGCGCTATGTGGAGAGCTTTGCCCACCCGATCCCCGAGCGCGCGGCATCGCCCATGGCGAAGAAGTAGCGCACCGAAGGCCTCCGTGACCCCATCCCTGCACCGCACCCAGAAAGGCGCTGTGGCGCTGGTGGCGGCGCTGTGGATGGGCGTTGCGCTGTCGTGCCTGATGGCGCTCGATATCGGCAACCTGTTCTGGCAGCAGCGCGAGTTGCAGAAGATGGCCGATCTGGCTGCGGTGGCTGGTGCCGCGGATCCCGTGAACACCTGTGCGTCCCTGGCGGCGGCCAGCGCCGCCAGCAATGGACGGGCCGCGACCGACCCGCTGCAGGTGCAGTCCGGGCACTGGCAGCCCAATGCATCCGGACAGCGCACCAGCTATTTCGTGGCCGGTGCTGCCACGGTGGTGAATGCCTGCCGGGTCACGGTGCAGCGCACGGTGCCGTATTTCTTTGTGTGGCCGGCGGCCGACGGGGGGCGCCGCAGCCTGCAGGCCACGGCCACCGCTGTCCAGCGGCCGCAGTTGGCCCGGCTGTCCGTGCGCTCCAAGCTGGCCGCCATCCAGAACAACAACGATGCGCTGTTGCTCAATGCGCTGGTGGGCGGTCTGCTGGGCGGCAAGGTGGATATCTCGGTGCTGGGCTGGAATGGCCTGCTGGGGACCCAGATCGACCTGCTGGCGTTTCTGGACGCCCTGGCATTGAAGGTCGGCATCGATGCCGGGGACTACGACCGCTTGCTGAGCACCCAGATCAGCGTGAACAAGGTGCTGGGGGCCATGCTGGACGTGGTGCAGCGCGGTGCGACCACGGCGGATGCGAATGTACAGGCCCTGCAGAGTCTGGCGGGCGTGGCGGCCACCGTGCCGGGTGTGCGGCTGCAGCTGAACCAGTTGCTGAAGCTGCAAAGCGGGCTGACCGCCTCGGCGCTGTCGACCTCGCTGAATGTGCTGGAGCTGGCGCAGGCCGTGATCCAGGTGGGCAATGGCAACAATGCGGCGGCCGCGGCGGTGGACATCCCGCTGGGGATTGCGGATACGAGCCTGCGTCTGAAGGTGCTGCAACCCCCGCAGCTGACCGCGATCGGCGACCCCACGCGGGCCAAGGCCGATCCCCTGGGGGCCGACCGGCTGTTCGTGCGCACGGCCCAGGTGCGGGCCCTGATCTCGGTGGACCTGCCCCTGGTGGGGGCCGCCATCACAGCGCTGAATGCCTTGTTGAAGCTGATTTCGCCAGCCGTGGCCCTGGTCAATTTTCTGACCGGTGGCGGCAGCGGCTATGCCGACCTGGAGCTGCTGCCGGCCCCCAGCCGGGTGGATGTGCTCGTGGAGGCGGGCGGCGGTCAGGTCTATCTGACGGACTATGTCTGTACCCCGACCGGCAAGGCGCTGGTGCAGACGGTGCGGACCTCGGCCGCCGACATCCGGGTGGGGCGGCTGGGCCAGACGGTCAACGAGGCGGTGCAGAAAGCCTTTGCCTCCAATGCGCCGGTGGTCATGCAGCCACTGCCGGTGCTGGACATCGGCTGCTGGGGCTGCGATGGCGTGGGCAAGCGCACGGCGCAGTACTTTGGTGGCCTGGGCCTGAAGCTGGACACCCCGGTGGCCAGCAAACAGGTGGCGGGGTTTCAGCTGCTGCAGCCCCCGCGCCTGGACCAGGCCTCGGTGTGGGGCGGGATCCAGACGGACAACGTGGTCCAGAGCCTGAACAACACCTTGGGCAGCCTGAGCGGGCTGACGACACTGCCCGCCGATCCGCGTGCCTCGCAGGCCGGCATCCAGGGCATTCTGAAGCTGGTGGACGACATCCTGGCGGGGCTGCTGTCCTTGGTCGGCAGCCTGGTGGCCGGGGTGCTGGCGCCGGTGCTGGACCCACTGGTCAACAGCTTGCTGCGCCTGCTGGGCATTGACCTGGCCCTCACCGAAGTGGGCGGTCAGCTCAACTGCGGCGGTGCGGCCGAGCTGGTCTATTGAGCGCCGTCGCCACCCGCCTGGCTAGGGTGCGGATGCGACCAGGGCCAGCAACTGCTGCAGTGCGTGGTCGCGTGTCTGCTGGCGCACTGCGGCACGGTCCCCCGCGAAGCGCAGACAGGCCGTGTGCAGCTCGCCTTGCACAGACCAGCCAAACCACACCGTGCCCACCGGCTTGTCGGCGCTGCCGCCGTCCGGGCCGGCCACGCCGGTGACGGCCACGCTGGCCTGTACCGGTGCGTGCAGGGCGGCGCCGGCGGCCATGGCGCGGGCCACCGGTTCGCTGACGGCGCCGTGCTGTGCAATCAGCTCCGCCGGCACCCCCAGCAGCTCGGTCTTGGCGGCATTGGAATAGGTGACAAAGCCCCGCTCCAGCCAGCGGCTGGAACCGGGCAGGTCGGTGCAGGCGGCGGCAATCAGGCCGCCGGTGCAGCTTTCCGCGGTGGCCATCATCCAGCCGCGTGCCACCAGGGCCTGGGCCAGGGCGGAGAGGGTGTCGTGCAAAGGGGCGGGCATGTCGGCTGTCTTTCGTGTGGGGTCAGCGGCGCTCGCGCAAGCGCATGTCCTGCGGCCAGGAGATGCGGTGCTCGGTGCTGATCTGCTGGGTGGTTCCGGGCGGCAGGGCCAGTTCCCAGAGCACGCTGCCTGGCTGTCCGTTCCAGCGGGTGTTGGCCGGCTCCGGGCTGTAGCGCGATTCCACGCGGATGTCCTGCTGTTCTGCCACCGGTGCGGCATCCAGCAGCTGCACGGTGACCGGCGTGCGGTGCAGATTGCGCACCTCCCAGCGGCGGCTTTCCACCCGCTGCTGGCGGCTGCCGGTAAAGCCCGTGCTGCCCTGTGTCTGCTCGGTGGGCAGGGCGCGCAGTTGCACCCGTTCGTCGCGGCCAAAGCCCAGGCCGGTCTGGGCCACCTGGGCGGCGTCCAGGCGGCTGGCGCCTACATAGGCACCGTCGCGGTACAGGCGGAGGGAGCCGCTGGGCCAGACGCCTGTTTCAGGCAGGGCAAAGCTGGCGATCAGGTAGGCATGTGCATCCAGTGCCGGCGTGCTGCGCACCAGCACCTGGGCGTCCAGCTGCTGCTCGCCCAGGGTCAGGCTCAACTGCTCGCCGTTGGAGGGGACGTTGACGCGCTGCGGCAGCACGAACTGGGTGGCGTGGCTGCCTTCGAAGACGCTGGCGTCGAAACTGGCCGGTTCTGGCGCGGGGGCCAGACTGGCCATTTCTGCCGAAGATGCCATGCGTGCCATGGGCGCGGCGACCGGAGCGGGCATGGGCGGGGCCGGTGGCGCAGGCTGGGCTTCGCTGATGCGCCAAGGACGCGGCAGCGGACCGCTGGCGGCGGCATTGGGCTGCCCGGTGGACAGGGTCAGCGGCACATCGCGCCAGTCCTCGCCGCTGTTCTGGCCGACCTGGGCGGTGCGCTCCAGCCGCACGCGCTGGCGTTCCACATCCAGGCTGGCGCGGTAGCCGGGTTGCCAGCCGGTGCCGCGCACCTGGTAACTCAGCTGCAGCGTTCCGCCCTGCGGGGCCGACAGTGTGACCAGCACCGTGCTGGCCAGGCCCTGGGCGCCGCCGGTGCGCTGTGCATCGGCCTGCAGCGGCTTGAGCTGGTCTTCCAGCGCCTGCTGCTCGCGTGCGAGCTGGTGCCGGCGCTGGGCCACGCTCTGGCCGGTGCGGCGCAGTGCATCGGCCGTGGCGGCAATCTGGGTGGCACCTGCGGGCTGGGTATAGCGGTTCAGCCAGCCGCCTGCCTGCTCCAGACCCTGGGCCTCGGCCTGCAGCACGGCGATCTGGTCTTCCAGTGCGCGGATGCGGGCCTGCTGCGGGTGGGCACAGCCGGGAATCAGCGCCCGCGGCTGCTGGCGCACCGACAGCTCGCCCACGGTCATGCCGGCGGGTGCACTGACCTGCAGGGTCTGTGCATCCAGCCCGGCGGGCAGACAGGCCAGCACGGCCTGGCGTGCACCTGCGGGCACCTGCAGCGTGCGCTGCACGGTGGCGCTGCCGGGGTAGACCGTGACCTGTGTGATGCGGGAGTCCTGGGCCTGCACCGCAGTGGCCAGGGATGTCAGGCAGACAAGCGAGAGTGCGGGCAGGGCTGGGTGCATGGGGGGCTCCGGGGGTCAGCGGGTCAGGTGGCGCCAGACGGCCATGACCAGCAGGGTGCAGAAGGCGGCGACCAGGTCATCGAACATGATGCCCCAGCCCCCTTTCCAGCCAAAGCCCTTGAACAGCCGGTCGGCCCATTTCACGGGCTGGGGCTTGGCGGCATCAAAGAAGCGGAACAGGACAAAGGCCGCCAGCTGGCCCCAGAAGCCCATGGGCATGGTCAGCCAGAGGATGATCCACATGGCCAGCACCTCGTCCCAGACGATGTGACCGGGGTCGGCCACGCGCAGGTGGCGGGCGGTGACGGTGCAGGCCCACCAGCCCACGAACAGCGAGGCCAGCAGCAGCCAGCCGATCTGTGCCGGCGTCAGCCACAGCTGCAGCACCAGAAACGACAGCCAGCCCCACAGCGTGCCCACGGTGCCGGGTGCGATGCGGCCCAGGCCGCTGCCAAAGCCCAGGGCGATCAGGTGGGCCGGGTGGGCCATCATGAAAGACACCGTCGGGCGCGGTGGCTTGGCCGGTGTGGCGGTGAAGGTGCGGGAGGCCGCGGAGCCCGCAGGCGTGTCGTGTTCGACGATGCGCTTGGGCTCGGCGTCGGAAATCGGTTGGTCCATGGCGGTGATTGTAGAAATGCCTGCGGTGCTGCCCGGCAAGGGGGCACGTGTTTCGGTCCGGCGCAGCGCGACCGAGGGGGTCAGTCCGCGAAATGGTCGAACGAGGCAAAGTGCGCGGCCACCGGCTCGCCCGCAGCGTCCACCAGACGCAGGCCGGGCGTGGCCTCGATGCGGCCGATGCGGGTGACGGGGGTGGCGCTGGCAGCACCGGCCTGCAGCACCGCGTCGCGGGCCTGTACCGGGGCGGTGAAGCACAGCTCGTAATCGTCGCCACCGGCCAGGGTGCACTGGCGCAGATAGTCGCGGTCAAAAATGGCTTCGGAGCCCAGCATGTCGGCATAGGCGGCGATCAGCGGTGTCGTCAGGCTGGTGTCGATGCAGGCGCCGACGCCGCTGGCGTCCAGAATGTGCTGCAGATCGCCCAGCAGGCCGTCGCTCACATCCAGCGCACTGGTGGCCACGCCGCGCAGCGCTTGGCCCAGGGCCACGCGGGGCGTGGGGGCTTCCAGCCGGGCGCGGGTGGTGGTCAGCAGGGCGGGGGGCAGCGGGTGGCGGCCCAGCAGCGCATCCAGCGCCAGGCGGGCATCGCCCAGGTTGCCGCTGACCCAGATATCGTCGCCTGCGCGGGCACCACTGCGCAGCAGGGCCTGGCCGGCGGGCACTTCGCCCAGGACGGTGATGCAGATGTTCAGCGGCCCGGCCGTGGTGTCGCCACCGATCAGCTCGCAGTCGTGCTGGGCGGCCAGGGCGAACATGCCTTCGGAAAATGCGGCACACCAGGCTTCGTCGGCCAGGGGCAGCGACAGCGCCAGCGTGAAGGCCTGCGGTGTGGCGCCACTGGCCGCCAGATCGCTCAGGTTGACGGCCAGGGCCTTGTGGCCGAGCAGGTGCGGGTCCACGTCGGGAAAGAAGTGGCGGCCCTGCACCAGCATGTCGCAGGACACGGCCAGCTGCATGCCGGGCCTGGGCGCCAGCAGCGCGCAGTCGTCCCCCACGCCCAGGGCGGCGCGGCGCACGGGGCGCTGGAAGAAGCGGCGGATCAGATCAAATTCACCCACAGTGTGCGGCCCTCGTCATCAAGGTTGCGATTGTCGCGCCTGTGCTGTCGCTTGTGTGGCGCCGGGCGCCACAAAAACCGCCGCCGCCTGCGCGCCGACAGCACCGCTTTGCGCAGCCTTTGCCGGGGAGCGCAGGCAGGGGGCGCTCCCTGCGCAACGGGGCTCTCCCAGGTGGCGGGAGCGCCGCAGTCCACAGGCGACGCAGTGGGGTCATGCGGTACCGCGAAAGCGCAGACCGGCCTGGCGCACCACCTCGGCCAGCAACTGTTCGTCCTGCTGGCGCTCGCGCAGCCAGCGGGCGTCGTTGTGCTGGCGCTGTACCTCGCTGCGCAGCATCTGCAGCGCAGGCGCGGCACCCAGGCGCTCGGCCTGCGGCGCGATCTGGTCCATGGTGCGCAGAATGTGCTCGGCCAGCGGCAGGTGGCTGCCGTCGGCGGGGTCCACATAGACGGCGTCCAGCCCGAAGCGGCAGGCCTGGAAACGGTTGTAGGTGTAGACGAGGTAGTCGTCTTCCTGCGGCGTGAAGGGCTGGGTGTCGATGAACCAGGCCGCCAGTGCCTGCACATAGCCGGCCAGGGCGGCGGCGCGTTCGATGGTCAAGGGCGTGTCGAACACGCGGATTTCGATGGTGCCGAACTCGGGCTTGGGACGGATGTCCCAGTAGAAGTCCTTCATGCTCTTGACCACGCCGGTGGCGGTCATCTTGTCGAAATACTGCTCGAACTCCTTCCACGTCAGCACGCAGGGCGCACGGCCCGACAGCGGAAAGGCAAAGACCGAGTTCAGCCGCGCCGAGTCGAACGCGGTGTCCTGGGCCTGCACGAACGGGCTGCTGGCCGACAGTGCAATGCAATGCGGGATGTAGCGGCTCATGCGGTGCAGCATCAGCAGCGCCTCGTCCGGCCCGGGGCAGCCGATGTGCACATGCTGACCGAAGATGGTGAACTGCTTGGACAGGTAGCCATACAGGGCCGACAGCTCCTGAAAGCGCGGCTTGTCGTAGATGCGCTGCTGGTGCCAGAGCTGGAACGGGTGGGTGCCGCCGCCAATCACGGCGATGTTCAGCTTGTCGGCATTCCTGACCAGGGCATCGCGGATGGGCGTGAGCTGGTGCAGCACCTCGGCGGCGCTGTGGCAGATGTCGGTGGAGATCTCGATCATGCTGCTGGTCATCTCCGGCACCACCGAGCCGGGAAGCGGCGTCTTGTGCATCAGCCGGATCATGTCCTCGGCATAGGGCGCCAGGTCATAGTCGTGGGTGTTGACCAGTTGCAGTTCCAGCTCCACGCCCAGGGTCAGCGGGGCGGAGGTGTGAAAAGTCTCAAGCGGCATCGCGGTCTCCTGCAGCAGTGGGGGCCGGGGTGGGTTCGGGTGCGGCGGCGGGCGCCGGGGCCGGAGCGTTGGGTGCCGCCACCTGGTTGCGTCGTGCGCCGCGCCAGCCCGTGCCTTCGCCGGCGCGGTACAGCGCCATGGTGGCCAGCACGGCGCCGGCCAGCTCCATCAGCACGATGGCGGGCAGGGCAACGCTGGCAATCAGCTGCCCGGCTTCGGGGGCGGCCTGGGCGAATTGCGACGTCAGCAGCAGTGCCACGGCCGACATTGGGGCCATGGCGCCGGCCACCCACACCGACTGGCGCCAGCTGGTGCCCGAGCCGATATTGCCGACCGCCACGCCCACCGACTTGGTCAGCAGGCGCACCACAATCAATGCCAGGGTCGCCAGCCCCAGCGCCCAGCCTCCGGAAGCGCTGGTGGCGACGCTGGAGACCAGCACGAACATCAGCATGGTCAGCAGGCTGGAGGCCGTGCCCAGCTGGCGCGGCCAGGCCCAGGGGCGCGGGTGCATATGCTTGAGCACCATGCCCGCCAGCAGCGCGGCCAGCGGGGCCGATCCGCCCAGGTGGGCGGCCACGGCACTGGCGGCAGCAATCAGCGCCAGGATGAGGATGGAGGTGTTCTCGCTGGCGGGGCTCATGAAGCGCAGCGCCAGGCGCATCAGCAGGGCCAGCAGGGCAGCCATCAGTACCGAGATGCCCAGCACTACCAGCACTGGTGAAATATCGTCCAGCAGCGAGGTGGTGGGGCGGGCAAAGATCTCCGCCTTGGCGCTGCCGATGGTCAGTGCGTACAGCGTGGACAGTGTGGCCAGCACCATGGCACGGTCGGTGACCGGGCCACTGGCATGGGTGTCGTCGCTGACGCGGCGCAACAGCACCGGCGACGAGGCCATGGCAATCATGGCCAGCGGGCTGGCGATGTAGGGCGGCAGGTCCAGCCAGCGCAGCGTGAAAAACACGGCGGCATAGGTCAGCGCGGATTCGAGCACGCTTTGGACCAGCACCATGGGGTTGTGGCGGAACCAGCGCAGCGCAATGCGCCCGCCGCATTCGAACAGCACCACGGCCACCCCCAGTTCCACCAGGAACAGCACCGGGCCATGCAAGGGCCATTCCGACCCGGAAAACCCCAGCAAGCCGGCGAGCGCGCCGACCATGGCATAGCCCACCACTTTGGGAATACCGGTCTGGCGCTGGCACAGCGAACCGACCACGGCGGCCACCGCCAGCAGCACGGCCCAGTGCACGGCAGGAAGGCCGGCCGAGGGGCGCAGCCATTGGGACCAAAAGCTCAACATGTCAGGCATGGCATGTCCTTTCAGCAGCGTGCAGGCGCAATGGCCCACACGGGTGGAGGCGCGACCGCGGCCGTTGCGGCCGGGGCGCCTGGCATCACACAGCAGCGTGCCCTGTGTGGCTGGGGTTCAACGTGTGCCGGATGGCAGGAAGAAGCTCAGCGGGCGGGTGCGCAGCCGGTGGCGAATGCCGGCGTAGATGCGCGAACGCTCCACACCGCTGACGTTGTGCGCACGCAAGGCGGTGCGGAACGCCAGAAGAAAACTGACCAGCACATTCAGTGCGCCGTTGAAGGGCAACATGGCCACGGCCCACCAGAAGGCAGACAGGTGCAGGACCTGCAGGCCCAGGGTAGCACTGGCCACGCCGATCTGACCAGAGGACAGTGTCACATGGCGAACTTCCAGCCCCAGTCCGAAAAAGCCGGCAATGGCCGGGGTCAGCCCCAGCATGAAGCCCAGCGCGATATTGGAGGTGAAGCCCGAGATGTTCTGGCGCAGAAAGCCGGACCAGCGCAGGGCCCGCTTTTCGCCCAGCAGCCGGGTGATGCGCGGGTTGTAGCGGATGGCCGAATCCATGCGCCGCAGCACAAACCAGTTCTCCACCCAGCCTCCCAGGATGCTGCTGGCATACAGCAGCACGCCGGTGAAGGCGGCAAACAGAAGTGACGGGCCCAGCAGGCTCAGCGAATCCAGGGTCTGCACCGCATGGATGGGGTCCAGCGGCGGGGAGCCCCACAGGCGTGCCACCAGCAGGGACAGGCCCAGCGCGGCAGGGAACACCACCAGCACATTGCCCAGGATGGCCGCCACCTGCGAACGGGTGAGGTTGGCCACTTCGTCGACGAATTCCTCGACGGCGTTGCCGCGTTCCAGGTCCTTGAGCTTGGCGGCAATGGCCGGCGCCGTCATCGCCGGCTGCTTGGTGGCCACGGTGAAGTGCAGCAGTTGGATCAGCACAAAGCTGATGGCGTAGTTGATGCCGGCCAGAAACCCGCCCCAGAAGGCCGACAGCGCCAGGACATGCAGGGCCAGCTTGAGCAGGGTGGTGAAGGACATCACCAGGCCACCACCGGCGGCGCGTCGCACCATGTCCAGGTATTCGCGCGGGGTGCGGGTGATGTAGTGCTCACCGGTTTCGGCGCTGCGTTCCGTGATCTTGGCGGCCAGCAGCGAGGAGTTGGCGTCATACAGCGCACGCAGGCTGCGGCGGTCGCGGCCCACGCTGACAAAGCCTGCCAGCAGGCGGGCCGCATCCAGTTCGGGGCGCGTGGACAGCAGGCAGTCCAGCAACTGGCGCACGCGCACGATACGTGTGCGCAGCTGGCGCAGGCGGAACACCAGGCCGACCGAGATGCCTTCGGCCGCAAAATGCGTATACACCGTACCGACCGCCGCGCGGCATGCGTCCAGTCGCTCGCGCAGGCGGGCCTCGGCCTGCTCCAGCCGGTCGGTGGTGCGCAGGCCGTGCAGGACTTCCACGCGCAGGCTTTCCACATCGTGGATCAGTGCGTGGAAAGGCTTTTCATCGCGGATCTCCTCGCTCATGCGCAGGCGCAGCTCGGGGGCAAAGCCGGTCGACAGGATCTGGCCCGCGCAGTAGGTGATGGCGCCCAGCAGCGCGTGCTGCCAGAAGCTGGCACCGGGGCTGCCCGCGGGGCTGAGGGTCAGGGCCAGACGCTGCAGCAGGGGTTCGTCCAATGCCTGGAGCCAGCGCACATCGAACTCTTCGTTCAGCGCGATGGCAAAAAGCTCGGAGGCGTCGATCGTCTCGGGCGTGCTGGGCAGCAGCTTGTAGCGCAGGCGTTCCGTCAGCTCGCTGAAGAAGGCGGTGCGCGGCGCAAAGCCGAAATCGGCCAGCAAGGTGGTGATGTCCACCTGGTCGATGAACTGCAGCCACCACAGCTGTAGGCGTGCGGCGGCATCGGGGTCGGCGTCCAGGGCATCCAGAAACAGGCGCACGCGCTCCACCGCGCCCTCGGTGGACGGATGGGCGGCGCGCACCCATTCGATCAGGTGAATCAGCCAGAGGTGGCGCTGGGCCAGTTCGGCATGGGGGTTGAGCTCCGCCAGCAGGCGGGGCAGATCATAGGCATTTCGCTTCATGCGTCCTTCAGTGGAGGATGCGGGCGGCCGGCATGGCGGCAGGCATGCCGTCATCCGGATCTTCGACATCAAGCACAAACAGGGGGATGGGCGTGTGGAACACCTCGGCGTCTTCGGCGACGCACAGATAGCTGCCGTGCATGGTACCGGTGGACGTGGTCAGCTCGCAGCCGCTGGTGTAGCGGTGGGCTTCGCCGGGCTGCAGCAGGGGCTGGCGCCCGACCACCCCCAGGCCGCGTACCAGTTGTTCGCGGCCGTGGGCGTCATGGATATGCCATTCTCGGGCCACCAGCTGGGCAGCCACCGTGCCGGTGTTGGTGATGGTGATGATGTAGGCAAAGCGAAACATTCCCTCCTGCGGCGCGGACTGCGCGGGCAGGTACTGGGTTTCGACTTCCACCTGAAACTCGTAGGTCGGCATGGTGCAATGGTAACTGCGACAATTCAAAGCCATGAGCCCCACCTACCGCATTGCCCCTTCCATCCTGTCTGCCGACTTTGCCCGCCTGGGCGAAGAAGTGCGCAACGTCATTGCTGCCGGCGCTGACTGGATCCACTTCGACGTGATGGACAACCATTACGTGCCCAACCTGACATTTGGCCCCATGATCTGTCAGGCTTTGAAGCCCCACGCCGTGACCCCCACCGGCCAGCCCGTGCCCATCGACGTGCACCTGATGGTCCAGCCCGTGGACGATCTGGCCACCGCCTTTGCCAAGGCGGGTGCTGACTACATCAGCTTCCACCCTGATGCATCGGGCCATGTGCACCGCAGCATCCAGAACATCAAGAGCCATGGCTGCAAGGCCGGTCTGGTGTTCAACCCCGCCACGTCGCTGGACGTGCTGGACTGGGTGATCGAAGACATCGACCTGATCCTGCTGATGAGCGTGAACCCCGGTTTCGGCGGTCAAAGCTTCATTGACAGCACGCTGCGCAAGGTGGAAGCCGCACGCAAGCGGATCGAAGCCTCCGGCAAGGATATCCGCCTGGAAGTAGATGGCGGCATCAAAGAAACCAACATCCGCGCCGTGGCCGATGCGGGTGCCGACACCTTTGTGGCCGGCAGCGCCATCTTCGGCAAGCCCGACTATCGGGCCGTGATCGACACCATGCGCGCCAATCTGGCGGCCTGATAGGGCCTGCATGCCGGAATGCCTTCCCAGGGAGGGCCTGCATCGCTTCTGTTGGCTGCCAATGCTGGCGCGCACTATGCAGCGCATGCTTTCACCGCACCTCCGTGCGAGGTCCATTGCGGCGAAAAAAGCCTTCCAGTCCTGGTACTGGAAGGCTTTTTTCATGGCGCCACCGGCAGCAGTTGCATGCGCAGGAATGCCGGGATAATTTGCGGCTCTCGCTTCCGGCCTGGCGGTGGCCGCAAAGGTCTGTGAAGACAGGACATTTCTGGTGGCTTGTGCCGCCTGGGTGCGCACAGGCGGCCCACTTTGGGAGATCTATGCAAGTGCAATTTCCAGCGGGCAATACCCGCAAGACCGTGGAGGTGGATGCCGCCATCGTGGACCTGGACGGAACCATGGTGGACACCATCGGCGACTTTGCTGAGGCCATCACCCGCATGCTGGCTGATCTGCAGCTGCCCGCGCTGCCGGCCTCCGCGGTCGAACACATGGTGGGTAAGGGCACGGAGCACCTGCTGCGCAGCGTGCTGGTCCATGTGCTGCAGCATGCCGGCCATTCGCAGGCAGAGCAGGATGCGGCTGTGCAGGCGCTGTTTCCGCAGGCGCTGGCACGGTATGAGCACCACTACATCGCCATCAACGGCCAGTATTCGGCCGTGTATGACGGGGTGATTCAAGGACTGCAGGCGCTCAAGGATGCGGGCCTGCGCCTGGCGTGCGTGACCAACAAGCCCATGGCGTTCACCGTGCCGCTGCTGGCGGCCAAGGGGCTGGAGGGCCTGTTCGAGCAGGTGTTTGGGGGCGACTCGTTCCCCCGGAAAAAGCCGGATCCCATGCCCTTGCTCAAGACCTGCGAGGCGCTGGGCACCCCGCCCGCGCGCACGCTGATGCTGGGAGACTCCAGCAACGACGCCCAGGCGGCACGGGCAGCAGGTTGTCCGGTGGTGCTGGTTAGCTATGGCTACAACCACGGCCAGCCGATCCAGGGCGTGGATGCCGACGGCTTTGTGGACAGCCTGGCGCAGTTGCAGGCGGTGTCGGCGCTGGTCTGAGCCGGGTAGGGCCGCTGTGACTTGGCCACAGGGCTTTCTGGGGCGCTGTGGTGGCGGGATGCCGGTGCCATATGGCGGCCGTGCCGCGGCTGTAGCGGCAGACCACGCGCGGCGGCAATGCCGTGCGCCAGGCCATGGGCTGGCGCGATGGTCGGGATTGCAGGACAAGATGGATCCCATCCGCCGGGCCGTGCGCAGGTTTGCTACACTTTGGCGCTATGTTCATTCACTACGTGTTCATCACAGGTTGCGCGGACCGGGGAGCCTGGCCCTGGCGCAAGCCATCCGTCATGACCGTCTAACACGCACGCGGGTGCATTGCCGCGCGTGCACCCCTAGCCCCTGCCGTTGCGCACGGGGCGCAAAGAATGAACCCGCGGCGCCCGTGGGCCTGCTTGGGCTCCACAAGACCGGAGCGCCGCCCGCGATGGGAATCTGCTCCTGTGATCACGGAACTCGAATTCAAAAGCCTGGCCAGCGAAGGTTATAACCGCATCCCCCTGGTGACCGAGGCGTTTGCCGACCTCGAAACGCCGCTGTCCCTCTACCTCAAGCTGGCGCATGCCAACGGCGACGGTAAATACAGCTTTCTGCTGGAGTCCGTCGTCGGCGGGGAGCGCTTCGGCCGCTACAGTTTTATTGGCCTGCCCAGCCACACCCATGTGCGTGCCAGCGGTTTTGGCGCGGCGGCCAAGACCGAGGTGGTGACCAGCGGTGCCGTGGTGGAAACGCATGTCGGCAATCCGCTGGACTTCATTGCCGATTACCAGAAGCGCTTCAAAGTGGCCCTGGTGCCCGGACTGCCGCGCTTCTGTGGAGGTCTGGCCGGCTACTTCGGCTATGACGCGGTGCGCTACATCGAGAAGAAGCTCGAAGCCAGCTGCCCTCCCGACACGCTGGGCACGCCCGACATCATGCTGCTGCAGTGCGAGGAAGTGGCCGTCATCGACAATCTGTCGGGGCGCCTGTACTTCATCGTCTATGCCAACCCAGCCGAGGCCGAGGCGTATTCCAAGGCCAAGCGCCGCATGCGCCAGCTGAAGGACCAGCTGCGCTACTCGGTCAGCGCGCCCCAGATCAAGGGCGGTGACAGCCACCCGGCCGAGCGCAGCTTTGCCAAGGCTGATTACCTGAAGGCGGTGGGCGAGGCCAAGGAGCTGATTGCGGCCGGCGACTTCATGCAGGTGCAGGTCGGTCAGCGCATCCACAAGCGCTACACCGAATCGCCGCTGGCGCTGTACCGCGCGCTGCGCTCGCTCAATCCCAGCCCCTATATGTACTACTACCACTTCGGCAACTTCCAGGTGGTGGGGGCCAGCCCCGAGATCCTGGTGCGCCAGGAGAAAGTGGAGGAGGGCGAGAAGATCACCATCCGCCCTCTGGCCGGCACACGCCCGCGTGGCGCAACCCCCGAGAAGGACAAGGCAGCCGAGCTGGAACTGGTGAACGACCCCAAGGAACGTGCCGAGCATGTGATGCTGATTGATCTGGCGCGCAACGACATCGGTCGCATTGCCAAGACCGGCAGCGTGAAGGTGACCGAGGCCTTTGTGGTGGAACGCTACAGCCATGTGATGCACATCGTCAGCAACGTCGAAGGCATTTTGCAGGACGGCATGACCAGCATGGACGTGCTCAAGGCCACGTTCCCGGCAGGTACGCTGTCGGGTGCACCCAAGGTGCACGCCATGGAAATCATCGACAGGCTGGAACCCACCAAGCGTGGCATCTACGGCGGCGCCGTGGGGTACCTGAGCTTTGCCGGCCACATGGACATGGCGATTGCCATTCGCACCGGCGTCATCAAGGACGGCATGCTGTACGTGCAGGCGGCGGCCGGTGTGGTGGCCGACTCCATCCCCGAGATGGAGTGGAAAGAAACCGAACACAAGGCGCGCGCCATGCTGCGCGCGGCAGAGCTGGTAGAAGAAGGACTCGAGTAATGACGCGCGCGATCGACAAAGTGAAAACCTGCAGCACCATGGCTGAAGTGCGTGCCGGCGTGAATGCGCTGGACGACATCCTGGTGCCGTTGCTGGTGGAGCGCAGCGGCTACATGACCCAGGCCGCCACGGTGAAGAACGATGAAGCCCTGGTGCGCGATGAAGCCCGCATCCAGACCATCATCGACAGGGTGCGGCCCCAGGCCATGGCCCAGGGCGGTAATCCCGACCTGATCGAACGCCTGTACCGCGCCATGATGGAGTGCTACATCGACTACGAACACCAGGAGCTGGCACGCCTGCGCGCTGCCGGCCTGCAGCCCAAGGGGGAGCAGCCATGAAGCTCTTGATGATCGACAACTACGACAGCTTCACCTACAACATCGTCCAGTATCTGGGCGAGCTGGGGGCGGATGTGACCGTGGTGCGCAACGACGAAACCACGCTGGATGCGGTGATCCAGCTGGTGGCGGAGCAGGGCATCGAGCGCATCGTGATCTCGCCCGGTCCCTGTTCTCCGGCGGAAGCGGGCATTTCGGTGGCCGCCATCCAGCACTTTGCCGGCAAGCTGCCGGTGCTGGGTGTGTGCCTGGGCCACCAGGGTATTGGTGCGGCATTCGGTGGCGACATCGTTCGCGCGGGCCAGCAGATGCATGGCAAGACCAGTGTCATCACCACCGACCAGCGGGGCGTGTTCGCCGATCTGCCGAAGCAGTTCACCGTCAACCGCTATCACTCGCTGGCCATTGACCGGGCCACGATTCCGGACTGCCTGGAAATCACCGCCACCAGCGAAGACGGCGAGATCCAGGGCGTGCGGCACAAGACGCTGGCTGTGGAGGGCGTGCAGTTCCACCCGGAAAGCATCCTCACGGAGCATGGGCATGCCATGCTGAAGAATTTTCTGGAACAGAAATAAACCCCGGGCCGCGCTGCCACCAGCAGCCGGCCCTTTCATTTTGCACCGCTGCTGTGTGCAGGCCGCTTCGGTTTCCAAGCAAAAACAACCTGAAACCCGGCGCCTCCCGCATGCCACGCAGCACCAGCCACCGCAAAGGAATACGGACCATGGCCACCATCAACGCCATCACCCCCCAGGAAGCGCTGCAGCGCACCATCGAACACCGCGAAATCTTCCACGACGAGATGCTGCACCTGATGCGCATGATCATGCGCGGCGAGCTCTCGCCGGTGATGACTGCCGCCATCGTCACCGGTCTGCGCGTGAAGAAGGAAACCATTGGCGAAATTTCCGCCGCAGCGGAGGTGATGCGCGAGTTCTCCAACAAGGTGCAGGTGCACGACAAGTCCCACCTGGTGGACATCGTCGGCACGGGGGGCGACGGCGCCAACACCTTCAACATCTCGACCTGCTCGACCTTTGTGATCGCGGCGGCCGGTGGCAAGGTCAGCAAGCACGGCGGGCGCAGCGTCAGCAGCAAAAGCGGCAGTGCCGATGCCATGGAAGCGCTGGGCATCAACATCAACCTGCAGCCCACGCAGATTGCAGACTGCATCCGCGATGTGGGCATCGGCTTCATGTTCGCACCCAACCACCACCCGGCCATGAAGAATGTGGCTCCGGTGCGCAAGGAACTGGGCGTGCGCACCATCTTCAACATCCTGGGGCCGCTGACCAACCCGGCCGGTGCGCCCAACATCCTGATGGGGGTGTTCCATGAGGATCTGGTAGGCATCCAGGTGCGTGCGCTGCAGCGCCTGGGAGCGGAGCACGCACTGGTGGTCTATGGCCGCGACGGTCTGGACGAAATCAGCCTGGGTGCCGGGACGCTGGTGGGCGAGCTCAAGGACGGTGTGGTGCGCGAATATGAAGTCCACCCCGAAGACTTCGGCCTGCGCATGGCGGGTACGCGTGCACTGAAGGTCGAGAATCCCGAGGAATCCAAGGCCATGCTGCTGGGGGTATTGCAAGGCGACCAGGGGCCGGCGCGTGACATCGTCTGCCTGAATGCTGGTGCTGCCTTGTACGCGGCCAATGTGGCCAACAGCATCGAGGACGGCCTGCTGCGTGCCCAGCAGGCACTGGACAGTGGTGCCGCGCTGCAGAAGCTGCAGCAACTGGTTGCCTACACGGGAAAACTGTCTGCATGAGCCTGCTCGATGCCCCGATCTGGAACGATGCCGGCACGTGGATCGTACTGGGCATTTCGCTGCTGTTCCTGGTGGTCGGGGTGGTGATGCACCGCATCATCTTGCAGATCGCCCGCACGCCGGCGCCTGACAAGCCAGCGCCGCCAGCGGATTGAAGCAGCAGGACCTCCCGGCGTGCTGTTGCATTGCCTGCGCCAGCGCGGCCGCTAGGAGGGCTTATCGATGGTGTGCCGTGGTTGGCGGCAGGCAAGGCGCGACAATCGAATGTATAGAAAGCCCCGCCAGGGGCTGCGACGAACAAGGGAATCCATATGTCCGACATTCTGAAAAAAATCTGCGACGTCAAAGTGCAGGAAGTGGCGGAAGCCAAGCAGCGCATGCCACTCGAGGCCATGCGCCGCGATGCCGAAAGCCGTGTCAGCACACGCGACTTTGTGGGTGCGCTGCGCGCCAAGATCGCAGCCGGCCAGGCCGGTGTGATTGCAGAGATCAAGAAGGCCAGCCCCAGCAAGGGCGTGATCCGTCCGGACTTCGATCCGGCCGATATTGCCCAAAGCTACATGGTGGGCAACAGCAACACCAAGGCCAAGATCCACGGCAACGCCACGGCAGCCTGCCTGTCGGTGCTGACCGACCGCCAGTTTTTCCAGGGCGAGCCTGATTTTCTGAAGCAGGCCCGTGCCAGCACGCTGCTTCCGGTGCTGCGCAAGGACTTCATGGTGGACCCCTACCAGATCTACGAATCGCGGGCCATGGGTGCCGACTGCATTTTGCTGATCGCCGCCTGCCTGGAAGACAGCCAGATGGCCGAGATGGAGCAGATCGCCCGGAGCCTGGACATGGCGGTGCTGGTGGAGGTGCACGATGGCGTGGAGCTGGAGCGGGCGCTCAAGCTCAAGACCGAATTGGTGGGCATCAACAACCGCAATCTGCGCACCTTCGAAGTCAATATCCAGACCACGCTGGACCTGCAAAAGCAGGTGCCGGCCGACCGCCTGTTGGTGACCGAGTCCGGCATCATGACCCGTGACGATGTGAAGACCATGCGCGATGCGGGCATCAACGCCTTCCTGGTGGGTGAAGCCTTCATGCGTGCGGATGAACCAGGCGAAGCGCTGGCAGCCTTGTTTGCCCATTCCAAGAAGTAAGGCCATTGCACGGCACGGCGTCTCTGCACGCAGCGGCACGCTGTGCGGTGTCGGATGGTGTGCAGGGGATGGCTGGTGCACGCGGCCGGGCTGGCAAGTGCAGGGAGCGCGCCAGAATCAGTGCGCTGCACACGCTGGCCATTCGTGTTTTTGAGTAGGAAAGTGGTCTGAAATGTCCGATACAAGTGCTGGAACAGCGACGCAACTGGAAAGCGCCAATCCCAGTGACTGGGCCGTGGCGCCAGGCTGGCAGGCGGCCGTGGATGCGTTCTTCTTCTCGCCCTCCGGCCAGCAGTTGCTGGACTATCTGCAGGAGCGCCTGGATGCGGGGGCGGTGGTGTTTCCACCGCAGCCGCTGCGTGCGCTGGAGTTGACTGCGCCCGAAGATGTGCGGGTGGTCATTCTCGGGCAGGATCCCTACCACGGGAGAGGACAGGCCGAAGGGCTGGCGTTTTCCGTGGCCAGCGGTGTGCGGCTGCCGCCTTCGCTGCAGAACATCTTCAAGGAAATCCAGCGCGACCTGGGGGCGCCGTTTCCACCGTTCCCGCAACCTGGCGGCAGCCTGGTGAAGTGGGCGCAGAACGGTGTGTTGCTGCTCAACACCTGCCTGACCGTGGAAGAAGGCCAGGCCGCCAGCCACAGCAAGCGCGGTTGGGAATTGCTGACCGATGCCATCATCCGCCAGGTGGCCGAGCAGGGGCGGCCCACGGTCTTCATGCTCTGGGGCAGCCATGCCCAGTCCAAGCGCTTCTTGATCCCGCAGGACCGCGGTCACCTGGTGCTGATGAGCAACCACCCCTCACCGCTGTCCGCTTTGCGCCCGCCCGTGCCTTTCATCGGCAACGGGCACTTTGGGCAGGCCAAGCGGTTTCGGGAAACACATGGGTATTGAGACTCGGTTGTGCTGGGCTGGGCTGGGCTTCGGATTTTGGTATGAAGTGCCGGCTGTTCTGACGTTCATTCCATAAAAAAGGCATGCGCAGAGCATGCCTTGGAGGAGGTTGGGAGTCGGGTGTTTATGGCTTCAGGCCCAGCGCTGCACGCAACCGTGCGACTTTTCCCGCTTGCGCGGGATTCTGATTGGCACCGTGCAAAGCATGGCGGATCAGAACGAACAGCAGCAGCAGCATGCCGCCAGCGGCGGAGCAGCCGAGCACAATCAGCGACTTCTGGGGCTTGGCTGGCAGCTCTGTCAGGGTGGGTTGCTGGGCCAGATTCTCTTCGGTCAGGCCTTCCATCTGGGACTCCAGCTTGGAAATGAGTTCTTGCCTTTTGCTGTTCGCTGCCTGCAGCTCGCCATACAGACGGGAAAGCCCTTCGCTGCTGGCGCCGCTTTGCAACTGTTTGAGGGCCGCGGCTTCCAGCGTCTCTGCCGAGGCCAGGCGTGCGCTTTCTGCCTCCAACTGCTGTTGCAGACGTTCCTGCTCTTTCCCGCGAGGTGCGGTATGGGGCAAAAGCTTTTTCCAGATGGTGGCGTTGAGTGCCTGGGCCTTTTCTGGACTGGGACCTTGGGTGGTCAGCGTGACCAAGGGGGCTTCCTGTTTGCCCACAGAGACTTGAATCAACGCTCCCAATTTTTTCAGCCGCTGGGCGCTGCTTGCATCTTGCTCAAACTGCAGATCTTTGGCGACCTGCTCCAGAATATCGGCTGATTGGATATAGCTTGCGATCACCTGCCCGGAGACATTCAGCCCATTTTTGCTGGGCGACAGTATCGAGGTGCTTTCGTAGGTTTTGGGCAGCGAAAAAGCAATGACCAGTCCAACAAGGCCTGCCAGCACAGTACCTGCGATAAGCAGCCGCAGATTTTCGGCAAGCACCACGAGCAGATCCAGAAGATCAATCTCATTATCAGGAGGCATAGAGGTTTCTGGCGACTGCATTAGATATCTGGCATGGCTATGGATAGCCTTTGAATCTAGCATGTTTGTCACAGACTCCACACTGTGGCCCGCCCGACGCACAGTGCATGTGTTTCATTGTGTCGTGCGCGCGGAGAAAACCGCTTCAGGGCTTACCTGGGAAACCTTGCAATGTCCTCGTTAGGAAGTGGTAGCAGTTCTTTCGGAACTTTTACTGAGAATGATTCTCATAAAATGAATTCGATGGGCCTTTGGTCCCCTGAAAGCATCGCAAAGGAATGGATATGCAAGGTTTGTGGACGCGCCGCCAGACGTTGGCGGGCTTGGGTGTGGTGTTGACCCTGTCGTGGTCGGCGGCGCAGGCGGCAAATGTCAAGGTGCAGGACAACACCGGCGAGGTGTCTCTGCCGCTGCAACCCAAGACCGTGCTGGTCTATGACCTGGGCGCGCTGGACATCATCCAGACCCTGGGTGGCGCAGTGCACGGTGTGCCCAACCAGGCGCTGCCGCCATTGCTGGCGGGCTACAAGGACGCCGCCAAGTACCCGCAGATTGGCAGTCTGTTCGAGCCCGATTACGAGAAGATCAAGGCCCTCAAACCCGACCTGATCATTGCCGGCAACCGCACGCTGCCCAAGATCGATGAGCTGAAGAAGTTCGCGCCCGTGCTGGATGTGACGATCGCCGACGGCGACCAGCTGACGCAGATCTACCGCAACATCCGCGCCATCTCTGCCGTGTATGGCGTGCCGCAGAAGGGAGCGGCCGAGATCAAGCAGATCGAGTCCGAAATCGCCGATGTGAAGTCCAAGGCGCAGAAGCAGGGCCCGGCACTGATGCTGATGACCAATGGCGGCAAGATGAGCGTGTACGGCCCGGGCTCGCGCTTTGACATGCTGTACACGGTGTTTGGCGTGCAGCCCATCAAGGACAAGATCGAGGTCTCCAAGCATGGCCAGGCCGTGTCCTTCGAGTACCTGCTCAAGACCAACCCCGACTGGATGCTGGTGCTGGACCGCGACGCGGCCATCAGCCGCGAAGGCGCTTCGGCCCAGAAGCTGCTGGACAACAAGCTGGTGCATGCCACCAAGGCCTGGCGCAACCAGCACATCGTCTACCTGAACGCAGCGAACTGGTATCTGCTGTCCAACGCCGGACCGGGCGCACTCAGGGAGAACCTGAAGCAGCTGTCCGATGCTTTCGGCAAGTAAGGCCCCCAGCACCCGTCCATCACCGCCACCCGCGTCCGGATGGGCCGGGAGCAGTGCCAAGGTCATCGCCGCCGCCGTTGCCCTGATGGCGCTGGCCATGGCCAGCTTGGCCGTGGGCGTCAGCGATGTGTCGTGGAATACGCTGTGGAGCCGCAGCGAGGACGATCTGGTGGCCCAGGTGCTGATGTACTCGCGCGTGCCGCGCACGCTGGCCCTGGTGCTGGCCGGTTCGGCCATGGCGGTGGCCGGCTTGCTGATGCAGATGCTGGCACGCAACCATTTTGTGGAGCCATCCACCGTGGGCACGGTGGAGTCGGCCACGCTGGGCATGCTGGTGTGCATTCTGTGGGCGCCGGACTGGCCGGTGATGGCCAAGATGGGTGTGGCGGCGCTGTTTGCGCTGGCGGGCACCGGCCTGTTCATTGGCGCACTGTCGCGCATCCGCTTGCGCACGGCGTGGATCGTGCCGCTGGTGGGCTTGATTCTGGCAGGCGTGATCGAGGCCGGCACCACCTTCCTGGCCTACCAGCACGACATGATCCAGTCGCTGCGTGCCTGGTCGAACGGCGATTTTTCGGCCGTCGTCGAAGGGCGCTACGAGATGCTCTACCTGTCACTGGCCGTCACCGTGGTGGCCTGCCTGGCGGCGGACCGTTTCACGGTGGCGGGCCTGGGCGAATCCTTTGCCACCAACCTGGGGTTGAACTACAAGGCGCTGGTCTGGCAGGGGCTGATCGTGGTGGCGCTGGTCACGGCCTGCATCGTGGTCACGGTGGGCAGCATTCCCTTTGTGGGGCTGATCGTGCCGAATGTGGTGCGCCTGCTGGTGGGTGACAACGTGCGCCGCAGTGTGCTGTGGGTGGCGGCGGCGGGCGCGGGGCTGACACTGGCTTGCGATCTGGTGGGGCGCCTGGTGATTGCGCCCTATGAAATCCCGGTGGGCACGGTGATGGGCGTGGTGGGCAGTGCGCTGTTCCTGGCCATCCTGCTGCGCCAGCGGAAGCGGGAGGGCTGAAGCATGCCGACCTTGAATCCTGCTGCCGTGGCGGATGCCAAGCCCGCGCGTGTGGCACCGGTGCGCTGGCAGCGCCCGGGTGCGCGGCTGGGGCTGCTGGCCGTGCTGGCGCTGGTGGCCATGACCGCGTTCATGACCGTGGGCGTGGAGGCCGACTGGGCCTTTGTGCTGCAGCACCGTGGTACCAAGCTGGCGGCCATGGTGGTGGTGGCCTGTGCGCTGGGCATGTCCACCGTGGTGTTCCAGACCGTGACGCACAACACCATCCTGACGCCGGCGGTGATGGGGCTGGATGCGCTCTACCAGTTGCTGCAGGCGGTGCTGGTGCTGTTGCTGGGATCCGTGGGCGTGGTGGCACTGGGCATGGTGCCCAAGTTCGGGCTGGAGATTGTCTGCATGGTGGTGCTCAGCGTGCTGCTGGTGCGCTGGCTGTTTGCGGGCCCGGCCAGCAGTCTGCACCTGATGCTGCTGGTGGGCATGGTGGCGGGCATCCTGTTTCGCAGCCTGACCAGCTTTGCCATGCGCATGATCGATCCCAACGAGTTCGCCTCGCTGCAGGACCGCATGTTCGCCAATTTCAACACCATCCAGACGCCGCTGCTGCTGCCTGCCGGCATCCTGCTGCTGCTGGGCGGTGGATTCTTCTGGCGCCGCCGCCATGTGCTGGATGTGCTGGCGCTGGGGCGGGATGCCGCCATCAACCTGGGGCTGGACTATCGCCGCCAGGTGCTGCAACTGCTGCTGGTGGTCTGCACCATGGTGGCGGTATCGACCGCGCTGGTGGGGCCGGTGACCTTCTTCGGCCTGCTGGTGGCCAATATGGCCTACCAGTGGATGGGGACGCGCCGCCACGCCTGGGTGTTGCCGGCCGTGCTGCTGTGGGGAACGGTCCTGCTGCTGGGCGGCCAGGTGGTGCTGGAGCGGGTGCTGGGCTTCAATTCTGCGCTGTCGGTGGTGGTGGAATTCGTCGGTGGACTGGTGTTTATTGCGCTGCTGATGCGCAGGGGAAAGCAATGATCGAGACGCGCGACATCGTCAAGCGCCATGGCAGCACCACCGTGCTGCACGGTGTGACGGTGCAGATTCCGGAGCGGCAGTTCACGGCCATCATCGGCCCCAATGGGGCAGGCAAGAGCACGCTGCTGTCGCTGGTCAGTCGCCTGATGCCGATCAGCAGCGGCAGCGCCAGCGTGGCCGGGCTGGATGTGGCCTCCACGGCCAGCGATGCGCTGGCCCGTGTGATGGCCATCCTGCGCCAGGACAACCAGAGCACGCTGCGCCTGACGGTGCGCGACCTGGTGGGTTTTGGCCGCTTTCCGCACAGCAAGGGGCGCATGACGCCTGAGGACCTGCGCCATGTGGACGAAGCACTGGAGTACCTGCACCTGCAGGACCTGGCCGAGCGCTTTCTGGACGAGCTTTCTGGCGGCCAGCGCCAGCGCGCTTACATCGCCATGGTGCTGTGCCAGGACACCCCCTACATCCTGCTGGACGAGCCGCTGAACAACCTGGACATGGCACATGCCGTGACCATGATGAAGCTGCTGCGCCGCATGGTGGACGAGCGCGGCAAGACCGTGGTCGTGGTGTTGCACGACATCAACTTTGCCAGTTGCTATGCCGATCACATCGTGGCCATGAAAGACGGCCGGCTGGCTTATATCGGCACGCCCGCCACCGTGGTGCGCAACGAGGTGCTGAGCCAGCTTTACGGCATTCCCGTCTCGGTGCACGAGATCCAGGGCCAGCGCTTGTGCCACTACTTTGCGTGATGGAGGCACCATCGGGGAGGGCTGCCCGGCTGCGCCTGTGTAGCCAGTGTGTCTGCGATTGGTAGCGATGCTGGCACGGTGGCTGCCGCCAGCAGCCATGCCGGTGCTTGTGTTTTGGTAGCGGGCGCGGCCGGTTTCAAGCCGCTCACCACCGGCAGGGATGCATAGCGGGGAAAGCGCTGCACGATGGCCTTGTCGGCGCAAGACTGCGTGCGCCTCTCAAGTTTGGGTCAGGATGTACGCACCGATACAAAACGTGAGTGATAATAATTCTCATTAAAAATCACTCCATGGCCCGTGCGGGCCTTTTTTTGTTCATGTCTCCTTCGCATCGCACCCTGTTCCCCGCTGCGCGCCGCGGCTTGCTGTCTCCCCATGTCCTGGCCTTGGCCGGTGTGCTGGGCCTGAGTGCCTCCGTCGCACGGGCCCAGGAAGAATCCACCGCCACGCTCAAGGAAGTCACCGTGCGTTCGGCACAGGATGTGCAGGCGCTGCCGGCCCCGGCGGCGGGGGGCCAGGTGGCCAAGGGCGCCGGCCTGGGTGTGCTGGGCAACCGCGATGTGATGGATGCGCCCTTCAACATTACCAGCTATACCCAGCAGGTGATGGCCGACCAGCAGAGCGCCACGGTGGCGGCCGTGCTGGAAAACGACCCTTCGGTGCGCTTCACCACCAATGCCGGTCACGCCTACGAAAACTACACCATCCGCGGGCTGGAGGTGAATTCCAGCGATGTGTCCCTCAACGGTCTGTACGGGATGGCGCCCGACGGGCACATTCCCACCGAAATGCTGGAGCGTGTGGAGGTCCTCAAGGGCCCGGGCGCGTTGCTCAACGGCATGGCGCCGGGGGGCGCCGTGGGCGGTGTCGTGAACGTGGTGACCAAGCGTCCCACGGCCGATGACCGCACGCAGCTGACCACCTCATTCGCCACGGGATCGCAGTTCGGCGTCCACGCCGACGTGTCCAGACGCTTTGGGGAAGAACGCCGACTGGGCATCCGTGTCAACGGTAGCATGGCCAGCGGCGAGACCGATGTCGACGACCAGAAGCGCCGCAAGCGCCTGGGTGCGCTGGCGATGGACTACCAGGGCGATCGCTGGACGCTGGGGCTGGACGCCTACAGCTACCGCTCCACCATCGCCAATGGCAGCCCGCTGATGGTGGGTTTTGCCACAGTGGGCCATATGGTGTCCGCGCCGGATGCCACGCTGAACCAGTTCCGTGGCATGCAGGCGGAACAGCAAAGTGATGGCGTGATGCTGCGCGGTACGGCCGAGCTGAACGACGCGTGGAGCGTGTACGGCAGCCTGGGCTGGGCCGAGCACGAATACACCGGCATGCTCAACGGCACGCGCGGCATTCTGCAAAAAGACGGCCACACGCTGAACACCCAGACCTATAACCAGTATGGCTACACCAAGAACCTCACAGGGGATGTAGGCGTGCGCGGCAAGTTCCGTACCGGCGCGGTGGCGCATGAACTGGTGCTGTCCATGAACCAGCTGCGCCAGGAAGGCGGGCGTGGCCTGAATGCCAAGGGCGGCGTGCCGTCGGCCAGCTATGTGAGCGATCTGTACGCGCCCAGCGACAAGGTGGTGTTCAGCAGCGATGCCACCGCCTACAAGCAGGAAAAGGACAACGTCATCACCAGCTACGCCGTGGCCGACACGCTGAGCATGCTCGATGGCAAACTGGCCGTCACTGTCGGCCTGCGTCTGCAGCAGGTGGAGCAGAAGATGGCCGGCTACGACGCCCATGCCAGCACGCCCATGCTGGGCATTGTGGCCAAGCCCTGGGGGGAGCATCTGTCGCTGTATGCCAACTACATCGAAGGCCTGAGCGCAGGCACCACCGTGGCGGCCGGGTACGCGAATGCCGGCGAGACCCTCAAGCCCTACCAGACCCAGCAGATGGAGGCCGGGGTCAAATGGCAGAACGCCGGGCTGACACACACCTTCTCGCTGTTCCAGATCAGCAAGCCCTCCGCCATTTCGGTCACCCGGGCGGGGGATACGCTGCCCACGCTGGTGGATGATGGCGAGCAGCGCAACCGCGGGGCGGAGTGGACCGTGTCGGGCAAGCTCGCATCCGCCTGGACGCTGCTGGGCGGCGTGGCCTACACCCAGGCCAAGCAGACTAAGACCCAGGGCGGCAGCAAGAACGGGCTGGACATGTATGGCGTGCCACGCTGGACGGCCAACCTGGGCGCCGACTACGCCGTGGCCGCCGTGCCGGGGCTGGCGGTCAGCGGTCGCATGGTCTACACCGGTACGCAGTGGGTCAATTCCAGCAACACCATCCAGGCGCCCAGCTGGACGCGTTTTGACGCCGGGGTGCGCTATGCCACCCGCATGGCCGGCAAGCCCGTCACCCTGCGTGCCAACCTGCAGAATCTGTTTGACCGCAAATACTGGGCAGGTGCATTTGCCGACAACTTCATGACCGTGGGCGCACCGCGCACGCTGCGGCTGTCGGCCACGGTGGACTTCTGAACCGGATACTGCGCCGCGTGCATCCCACCGGCGCATTGCAATGACCGCAGCCCCGGTGCGCATACGCAGCGCAGGCGCTGTGGTGTATGAGCGCGCTACGCCGAGGGCACCGAAGCAGACATGACCTTGAAAAGAATTTTGCAGAAATCAACCCCCTTCGCCATGGCCGGCGTCCTGTGCGCGCTGCTAGCCGGCGCGGCGGGCGCGCAAGAAAGCGCCACGGAGCCAATGCTGAAAAAAACGGAGCAGACCGCCGTCGCCGCCACAGGGCAGCGGCTGCCGCTGGCCGTGCCCGCCGGGCAGGTGGTGCAGTTGCGCATCACCGGGGAGAACGTGCATGTCGATCTGCGCGATGCCCAGGGTCGGCATCTGCGCCGCCTGGCCGAGAACGGCCGGGGCGTGCAGACAGCCATGTGGCGCACGCAGGGCGCGCAGCATGAACGGCTGTGGGCCACGCCCGCGCAGGCCGGCCTGCCGGCCACGGCGGGCCTGCAGGTGCTGCAGACCTGGGCCAGCGACGGGCCCGCGCCCCTGCCTGCCGCAGACACGCCGATGGGCCCGCAGTTGCAGGCTCTGCAGCAGGCGGTGGCCAGCGGCGCTGGCACCGAGGCGTTCTGGCAGACCGTGCAGCAGCAGGGCGCGCCGCTGGTGGAGCCGTGGCAGGACGGGCAGCTGCTGGTGACCTTTGTGTGGCGCGACCGGGGCAACACCAATGTGCGCCTGTTCGGCAGCCCCAGCGGCGACCACAACCCGCTGCAGAAGCTGGCCGGCAGCGATGTCTGGTGGACCAGCGTGGTGATGGATCCGCGCGCGCGCCTGAGCTATGGGCTGGCGCCGGATGTGCCGCAGATTGCCGATGCGCGGCAGCAGCGGCGCATGATCCTGGCCACGCTGCAGCGCGATCCGCTGAACCCGGCGGTCTTTCCCACCGCCCCGTGGGGTGGGCTGGACGACATCCACCAGGGGCGCTCGGTGCTGAGCCTGCCGCAGGCGCCTGCCCAGCCCTGGGTGGCCGCACGTGCCGGGGTGCCGCGCGGCACGCTGACACGCCATGTGGTGCACAGCGCCATCCTGGGCAACGACCGCGATGTCTGGACCTATGTGCCTGCGGGCGCGGGCGCGCAGAGTGTGCAGGGGCTGCTGGTGCTGTTCGACGCCCATGCCTATGTGCACGACGTGGCCACGCCGCGCATCTTGGACAACCTGGTGGCCGATGGCCTGCTGCCGCCGGTGGCGGCGGTGATCGTGGGCAATGCCAGTCCCGAGGCACGGGGGGACGAGTTGCCGCCCAACCCGCAATTCGCCCGTTTCATGGCCGAGGAACTGATGCCCTGGGTGCAGGCCCAGGGCCTGGGGCAGATGGCGCGCCGCACCGTGGTGGCGGGCAGCAGCTATGGGGGACTGGTGTCCAGCTACCTGGGGCTGGCGCACCCGGAGCTGTTTGGCAATGTGCTGAGCATGTCAGGCTCCTACTGGTGGGCGCCTGAGGGCGAAGCGCCGGGCTGGATGCAGCGGGCCTGGCGGGCGCTGCCCGCACCCATGCCGAACGTGCGCTTTTACATCGATGCAGGCACGTTCGAAAGCGGCCGGGGCGCGCGCGACGGTATTCTGGAAACCACAGCCGAGCTGGGCGACGTGCTGCGCGCACGCGGTCTGTGGGTGATGCAGCGCCGCTTCGTCAGCGGCCACGACTATGTGCAGTGGCAGGCATCGCTGGGCTGCGGCTTGGTGGCGTTGCTGGCCCCCCAGCATATGCCGCTGTCGCGCGTGCAGGGCTGCAAGGGCGTGCCGCAGTAGGCACGGCCGTGTCTCCGTCTCCTGGAGCCCCCGTTCCGGGCAGTTTGCCTGCAGCGGGGGGCATGCAGGGCGACAAGGGGGTCTTGAAGCCCTGGGTTGATCGGCAAGCGCCGCAGCGGCTCAGCGCTTGCGCTCCAGCAACATCGAATCGCCGTAGCTGAAGAAGCGGTACTCGTTCTGCACCGCATGCTGGTACAGCTCCATCACGTGCTTGTAGCCGGCCAAGGCGCTGACCAGCATCATCAGCGTGCTCTTGGGCAGGTGGAAGTTGGTGATCAGGCAGTCCACCACGCGGAACTCGAAGCCCGGGGTGATGAAGATGTTGGTGTCGCCGCTGATCTGTCCGGTGCGCGCCCAGGATTCCAGCGTGCGCACGCTGGTGGTGCCCACGGCGATGATGCGGCCGCGGCGCTGGCGGCAGCGCTCCAGCGCCGCCAGCGTGCCCAGCGGAATGTTGTACCACTCGCTGTGCATCTGGTGTTCGGCGAGGTTCTCCACCTTCACCGGCTGGAAGGTGCCGGCGCCCACGTGCAGCGTGACCGAGGCGGTCTCCACGCCGCGCTCCTTCAGCGCGTCCAGCACGCCCTGGTCGAAGTGCAGGGCCGCCGTGGGCGCTGCGACGGCGCCGGGATGGCTGGCGAACACGGTCTGGTAGCGCTCGGTGTCCTCGGCTTCGTCCGGGTCTTCGTCGCTGTTCTGGTTGCGGGCGATGTAAGGCGGCAGCGGCAGGTGGCCGAACTGCTCCATCAGCTCCCAGGGGGTGGCGTTGTGGGCGCCCTGCAGCCCAAAGCGGAACAGCGGGCCGCTTTCATCGGGCCAGCGGCCCAGCAGCGTGGCATCGAAGCCGCCCTTGCCCAGACCGCCGTGCAGATGGATCTTGGCGCCAGGCAGCGGCTTTTTGCTGACCTTCATATGGGCCACGACCTCGTTGCCTTCCAGCACACGCTCGATCAGCAGCTCCAGCTTGCCGCCGCTGGCTTTCTCGCCGAACACGCGGGCCTTGACCACCTTGGTGTCGTTGAAGACCAGCAGATCGCCTTCGTGCAGCAGATCGGGCAGCTCTTTGAACACGCGGTCCACCGGAGGGCTCTGGCGGCCGTCCAGCAGGCGCGAGGCGCTGCGTTCGGCGGCAGGGTGTTGGGCAATCAGATGCTCGGGCAGAGCAAAGTCGAAATCACTGAGGGTGTGCGGGCGGGGACTGAAAGACATGCGTGTTCTTGAGGGCCTGACAAGCCCGTTCCAAGGTCGAAACCGAAAAACGAATTGTCGCAAATCCAGGCGACGGGGCGCAAAAGCATACGGGTAATTCCCCTGATCGCTTCGCATATGTCCCCGGGGCGCATGGGAATGTTTGCGCCGTATCAGTACACGTACAAAGCGCACGCCCTAGACTGGCCAGTTACTTACTGCAACAAGTGGTGTGGGCATGGACACGACATTTGTCTGGGACGACAACTTCATTACCGATCTGGAAGGCGTGGATGGGCAACACCATGCGCTGGTGGATCTGTTCAACGAATTGAGCGGTGCGCTGTTTCGCCAGGGGCAGGGCCAGGACAACGACGCCCTGCTGGAAGACATCTACCGCCGTCTGCTGGCCTATACCGAATACCACTTTGCCGAAGAAGAAGAGCTGATGCAGCAGCACGGCCTGGACGAACGCCACATGCAGCCGCACCGCCATCTGCACCAGCAGTTTGTGGAGCAGGTGGCGTTGCTGTGGCGCCAGCGCAAGAGCATGGCCGACCCGGGCACCACGCTGGTGGGTTTTCTGACCTCGTGGCTGGGCCTGCACATCCTGGGCGTGGACCAGTCGATGGCGCGGCAGATCTGCTCCATCCGCGGCGGCCTGTCGCCGGCCCAGGCCTTCGACCAGGAGCGCCGCAACAACGACAACGGCACCCAGGCGCTGCTGAAGATGATCGGCAAGCTCTACACCGCGCTGTCGCTGCAGAACATGCAGCTGGCCGAATCCAATCTGCTGCTGGAAGAACGTGTGGCCGAACGCACCCAGGAGCTGGCCCAGGCCAATGTGCGGCTGGAAGCCATGTCGCGCACCGATGGCCTGCTGCAGATTGCCAACCGCGCCTACTTTGAGGAACGCCTGGTGCAGGCCTGTGCCCAGGCGGGCCGCAGCGGCCGGCCCGTGGGGCTGGTGATGGTCGATGTGGACCATTTCAAGCGCTACAACGACCACCACGGCCACCAGCAGGGCGACCGCTGTCTGCAGGCCGTCGCCCAGGCGCTGCGCACCAGCGTGCACCGCGTCAGCGATGTGGTGGCGCGCTACGGCGGCGAAGAGTTTGCCGTGATCCTGCCGGACACCGACGCCGAAGGCGCGCTGGCCGTGGCCAGGCAGATCGTGCGCAATGTGCGCCTGCTGGAGCTGGCGCACGGCAACTCGCCGGTCTGGCCTTGCGTCACCGTCAGCGCGGGTGCGGCCAGCATGGTGCCGCCCGCCAGCAAGGACGGGCGCTATGGACGCACCCAGCTGGTGGACATGGCCGATGCGGCACTTTACGGCGCCAAATCCCTGGGGCGCAACGGTTGCCAGCTGGCGGCCGCGCCGCAGGTGCCGGCGGAAGACGCCACCCAGCAGCCGGCCTGAAGCCAGCACGCGCCCTCTTGCCGCCGGGCGTCCATCTGCTGCGCGATGACCGTCCTGTCAGGCAGTGGCGGCAGCACCCTTGCGCCACAGCGTTTCCAGGTGGGTGAACGGCCATTCGCCCGGGTCTTCCTGGCAGACGATGCGGTCCTGGCCGGGCTGGGACAGATCAACTAGCTGGGGGCTGAGGTTGCGCTGGCTTTGCGTGCAGTAAAACACCACCACGCGGGGGGCGGTCAGGCTTTTGACCGACGGCTCGCTGACCACGGCCAAGCGTTCGGATTGCAGGCGCACCAGCGATCCCACCGGGTAGATGCCCACGGTTTTGACAAAGGTTTCGAACAGGCGCTTGTCCAGGTGGGTGCCCGTCCATTCGGCCATGCGGCGCAGCGATTCGGACGGAGGCCAGCCTTTCTTGTAGGGACGGTCGGAGGTGATGGCGTCGTACACATCGCAGATGGCGGTCATGCGTGCCAGCAGGCTGATGTCATCGCCCCCCAGTCCGTCGGGGTAGCCGCCGCCATCCAGCCGCTCGTGGTGGTGCAGGCAGGCGTCCAGCACGGTGGCATCCATGTCGCTGCTGCCGCACAGCAGGTCATAGGCGGCGCGGGGGTGGCCCTTGATGTGCGCAAACTCTGCGTCCGTCAGCCGTCCGGGTTTGTTCAGAATGGCCGGGTCCATGTGGGCCTTGCCCAGGTCGTGCAGCAGGCCGGCCATGCCGGCGCGTCGGACCGCGGCCTCGTCATGACCCAGCTTGCGCGCCAGCGCCACCATCAGACCGCTGACCGCCACCGAGTGCATATAGGTGTAGTTGTCGGCCGTTTTCAGGCGCGCCACGCTCAGCAGCGCATCCGGGCTGCGCAGCACGGAGCCGGTGATTTCGTTGACCAGGTTTTCGGCCATGTCCATGCCGATGGCGCGCCCCATGCGGGCCTCGCTGAACATGTCCAGCATGGCATCGCGCGATTGCTCGCACAGCGCCATGGCCGTGTGCAGTTCCTTGCCCAGGGAGGTCGGTGCCGTGTCGATGGCCGCCAGCGGGCGCAGCTGCGGTTTGGCCGTGGGCGGTGTGCGGTCCGGGTCGGATGTCTGCTGGGGGTCCCAGACCACGCAGGGCACGCCGGGGGCAATGTCCTTGCCGCGGGCCGGATCGATCCAGACCTCCGTGACCTTGCTTTTGCGCAGCCGCTGCAGGTCGGATGCATCGGTCAGCAGGAAGGCACTGCGCCAGAAAGGGTGGGAGATCCAGGGGCCGCACATCTCGTAGATGTACATGCCGGTGGTCAGGTGCTGAACGGAGATGCGCTTGAACATGCGAATGGGGCGGCACTTTGGCGCTGGTCAGGAGTGGTCCATGGTAGCCTGTCCCCCGCTGCTTGTCGCCATCGCCTGCCTGCTGTTTGATTCTGCTCATGCCCGCTTCTGTTCCCGCCAAAAAACCTGCCGCCAGTGCTGCCCAACAGGCCATGCACAAGCTGGGCCTGGTGCGTGACATCGACCTGGCTTTGCATCTGCCGCTGCGTTACGAGGACGAAACCCGCATCATCCCGCTGAAGAACGCGCGCGATGGCGAGACGGTGCAGATCGAAGCCACGGTCATCCAGAGCGAAGTCCAGCTGCGCCCCCGCCGCATGCTCAAGGTCACGGTGGACGACGGCACCGGCACCTGCGTGCTCACCTTCTTCAGCTTCTACCCCTCGCACCAGAAAACCCTGTCGCCGGGGGCGGTGCTGCGCATCCGGGGCGAAGTCAAAGGCGGTTTCTGGGGGCGGCAGATGCTGCACCCGGCCTTCAAGCTGGCCGGTGGCGAGCTGCCCCAGGCGCTGACCCCCATCTACCCGACCACCGCCGGCCTGCCGCAGCCCTATTTGCGCCGTGCCATTGCCAGTGCGCTGCAGCGTGTGCAGCTGCCCGAGACGCTGCCGCCGGGCACGCCACCACCGGTGCTGCCGTATTGGAGCGAAGCGGGGCTGCATGGCCTGCTGGGCTTGCGGGAAGCGCTTTATTTCCTGCACAACCCCACGCCCGATGTGGCGCTGGCCACGCTGGAAGACCATTCCCACCCCGCCTGGCAGCGCCTGAAGGCTGAAGAGCTGCTGGCCCAGCAGCTGTCGCAGTACCAGGCCAAGCGCGAGCGCGCGCGGCTCAGGGCGCCGGCCCTGCGCGTGCCGCAGCCTGCTGCCGGGGAACAGACCTTGGTGGAGCAGTTTCTGGCGGTCCTGCCTTTTGGCCTGACCGGCGCCCAGCAGCGTGTATGCCGCGAAATCGCCGATGACATGGCGCGCACCATGCCCATGCACCGCCTGCTGCAGGGCGACGTGGGCTCGGGCAAGACCGTGGTGGCCGCGCTGTCGGCCATGGTCTGCATTGCCGCAGGCTGGCAGTGCGCGCTGATGGCGCCCACCGAAATCCTGGCCGAACAGCACTTTGGCAAGCTGGTGGGCTGGCTGGAGCCCATTCTGGAGCCGCTGGGCAAAAAAGTGGCCTGGCTGTCCGGGGCGCAGAAAAAAAAGGAGCGTGCTGCCATGCTGGCGCTGGTGGCCAGCGGCGAAGCCGCGCTGGTGGTCGGCACGCATGCGGTGATCCAGGAGCAGGTGCAGTTCCACAACCTGGCGCTGGCCGTGATTGATGAGCAGCACCGCTTTGGTGTGGCCCAGCGCCTGGCATTGCGGCAAAAGCTGGCCCATGCCGGTTTGGAGCCGCACCTGCTGATGATGAGCGCCACGCCCATTCCCCGTACCCTGGCGATGAGCTATTACGCGGATCTGGATGTGTCCGTCATCGACGAGCTGCCACCGGGGCGCACGCCCATCGTGACCAAGGTCATCTCGGACAGCCGCAAGGACGAGGTCATCGCCCGTATCGGCGCCCAGGTGGCTGCCGGGCGGCAGGTCTACTGGGTGTGCCCGCTGATCGAGGAAAGCGAGGCGCTGGACCTGTCCAATGCCACGGCCACCCACACCGATCTGAGCGAAGCCCTGCCCGGCGTGATGGTGGGCCTGCTGCACTCGCGCATGCCCACGGCGGAGAAGAAGGCCGTGATGGAGCTGTTCACGGCCGGCATCATGGGCGTGCTGGTGTCCACCACGGTGATCGAAGTGGGGGTGGACGTGCCCAACGCCAGCCTGATGGTGATCGAACATGCCGAGCGGTTTGGCCTGAGCCAGCTGCACCAGTTGCGCGGCCGTGTGGGGCGGGGCGCCGCGGCTTCGGCCTGCGTGCTGCTGTATGCGGTCAACGACAACGGGCGCTTGTCCGATACGGGCAAGGAGCGGCTGCGCGCCATGGCCGAAACCAACGATGGTTTCGAGATTGCGCGGCGCGACCTGGAAATCCGCGGCCCGGGCGAATTCCTGGGTGCGCGCCAGTCGGGCGCGGCCATGCTGCGCTTTGCCGATCTGGAGCAGGACATTGCGCTGCTGGAATGGGCGCGCGAGCTGGCACCGTCCATGCTGGAGCAGCATCCGCTGCTGGCAGAGATGCATATTTCGCGCTGGCTGGGCGGCAAGGCCGAATACCTCAAGGCGTGAACTTCCGGATCAGCGCACGATATGCGGCCGATATCTGGTGTTCAGCTGACATTTTTCTGAAAAAATCGCTGCACCCTGACTGCGAAACAAGCGAGGGCATGCAAAATGTTGAGTCCCCTCTCCCTGCATAGAAAAGATCCACACACGCCATGACGCTCACAGAACTGAAGTACATCGTTGCGGTTGCCCGAGAAAAGCACTTTGGCCGCGCGGCCGATGCCTGCTATGTGTCGCAGCCCACGCTGTCTGTGGCGATCAAGAAGCTCGAGGACGAACTGGACGTCAAGCTGTTCGAGCGCAGTGCGGGGGAAGTGACGGTGACGCCGCTGGGTGAGGAAATCGTGCGCCAGGCGCAGAGCGTGCTGGAACAGGCGGCGGCGATCAAGGAGATCGCCAAGCGCGGCAAGGACCCGCTGTCCGGCGTGCTGACGCTGGGGGTGATCTACACCATCGGTCCCTATCTGTTGCCCGATCTGGTGCGCAACTCCATCGAGCGCACGCCGCAGATGCCGCTGATGCTGCAGGAGAACTTCACCGTCAAGCTGCTGGAAATGCTGCGCACTGGCGAGATCGACTGCGCCATCGTGGCCGAGCCCTTCCCCGACACCGGCCTGGCCATCGCACCGCTGTACGACGAACCTTTTATGGCCGCCGTGCCCAGCAGCCACCCGCTGGCACAGAAGTCCACCGTCTCCACCATGGACCTGAAGAACGAGACCATGCTGCTGCTGGGTGCAGGCCACTGCTTCCGCGACCATGTGCTCGAGGTCTGTCCCGAGTTCGCCCGTTACGCCAGCAACGCCGAAGGCATTCGCCGCACCTTCGAAGGCTCGTCGCTGGAAACCATCAAGCACATGGTGGCCGCCGGCATGGGCGTGACCCTGGTGCCGCGCCTGTCCGTGCCCAAGGATGCGCTGGACACGCCGCGCCGCCGCAAGTCGGACGAGCCGCACATCCGCTACCTGCCCATCGTCGAGGAAGACGGTGTGCCGCCTCCCAGCCGCCGTGTGGTGCTGGTCTGGCGCCGCAGCTTCACCCGTTACGAAGCCATTGCCGCGCTGCGCAACGCCGTCTATGCCTGCGCGCTTCCGGGCGTCACACGCCTTTCTTGAGCTTTGTCACAGCCGCGCGCATGACAGCGCGCGCGTTGTGCGCTACAGTTTTCGGAACGCCCTACGGGGCTTGCATGAAAGGAGTCCAGATTCATGGCCAAAGATTCGAGCAAGACAAGCGTTAAGAAAGACAGCAAGACCGAGGCTGTAGTAGCAGTGCCTGCTATCAATATCGGTATCAGCGACAAGGACCGCGAAGCGATTGCCAAAGGCCTGTCGCGCCTGCTGGCCGACACCTACACGCTGTACCTGACCACGCACAATTTCCACTGGAATGTGACGGGGCCGATGTTCAACACCCTGCACACCATGTTCATGGGCCAGTACACCGAGCTGTGGAATGCGGTGGACCCGATTGCCGAGCGCATCCGCTCGTTGGGCCACTTCGCCCCCGGCTCCTACGCCCAGTTCGGCAAGCTGACCAGCCTGCCCGATGTGCCCGTTACCCCGCCCAAGGCTGTGGAGATGATCCGCATCCTGGTGCAGGGCAACGAGGCCGTGGCCCGCACTGCACGCGAACTGTTTCCCCTGGCGGACAAGGCCAGCGACGAGCCCACGGCCGACCTGCTGACCCAGCGCCTGACGGTGCATGAGCAGACCGCCTGGATGCTGCGCTCGCTGCTGGAAGACTGACCGCTTCCCGCACAGACTGCTCAGTCGCAACGCCCGCTGCCAGCGGGCGTTGCGCATTTGGCGCGACAATTCCCGGCTATGACTTCCCCTGTTGCTTCCCCTGCTGCACCGGCGCGCAGCAAACTGTCGCTGTATCTGGACCTGATCCGCTGGAACCGCCCTGCGGGCTGGCTGGTGCTGGTCTGGCCCACGCTGGCAGCGTTGTGGGTGGCGGCAGACGGGTTTCCGGGCTGGCATTTGTTGATCGTCTTTGTGCTGGGCACGGTGCTGATGCGCAGCGCCGGCTGCACCATCAACGACATTGCCGACCGCGACTTCGACAAGCATGTGAAACGCACCACGCAGCGGCCCATCACCAGCGGCCAGGTTTCGGTGCAAGAGGCGGTCATGGTCGGTGTGGTGCTCGCCCTGGTGTCATTTGGTCTGGTGCTGTCGACGCGCTGGGAGGCGGTGGCCTGGTCGGTGCCGGCCGTGCTGTTCACCATCCTCTACCCGTTCACCAAGCGTTTCTTTGCCATGCCCCAGGCCTTTCTGGGCATTGCCTTCAATTTCGGCATCGTGATTGCCTTTGCAGCGGTGACCGGGGGCGTACCGCTGGCCGCCTGGGTGCTGTGGCTGGCCAATATGTTTCTGGTGCTGGCGTACGACACCGAGTACGCCATGGTGGACCGTGACGACGATCTGAAGATCGGCATGAAGACGTCGGCCATCACGCTGGGCCGTTTCGATGTGGCCGGCATCATGGCCTTCTTCGTGCTGTGCTGGGGCCTGACGGCCTGGGTGCTGGCTCCGTACCAGCTGGGCTGGCCGTTCTGGCTGGGCATGGGCGCGGCAGCCGTGCAGATCGTGTGGCACTACACGCTGATACGGCACCGTACGCGGGAAGGCTGTTTTGTGGCCTTCAGCAAAAGCCATTGGATCGGTGCCTGCATGTTTGCCGGTGTGGCGCTGGGGTTCGCGCTGCGCTGAACGGAACTTGCCGGGGCCGGCCTGGCTCCCACCTTCCAGCCAGGGTGCCTGTGGGCACCCTTTTTTCATGCCTGCAGTGCTGCGGGCACCGTGCGAAAGTGGGAAGATGCAACGCAGACAGTGGCTGGGAGCCTCCGCAGGCGCGGCGGCGCTGGCCGCAGCAGGAGTGCGCATGACCCGTACCAACGATGTGGCGCAGGCCGCCGTGCAGGCGGGCATTGCCGAGCTCAAGCCTTCGCCCCGCATGCCGGTGCTGTTCCTGGGGCATGGCAGCCCCATGAATGCCATCGAAGACAATGCCTACCGCCGCAGCTGGCAGCAGCTGGGGCAGGAGCTGCTGGCGCAGGTGGAGCGGCCGCAGTTGGTGCTGTGCATCTCCGCGCACTGGCTCACCCAGGGCGGATCGTTTCTGACCGGCATGGCCCAGCCCAGGACCATCCATGACTTCGGCGGATTCCCGCAGGAGCTGTTTGCCCAGCAGTACCCGGCACCGGGGGCCCCCCAGGTAGCCACGCAGCTGGCGGCCCAGCTGCACATGCCGCACACCCGGCAGCCCCTGGGCGTGGACCCGAACGCATGGGGACTGGACCACGGTGCCTGGAGCGTGCTCCAGCCCATGTTTCCCGACGCCTCCATCCCGGTGGTGCAACTGAGCATGGACTATAGCCGCCCGCCGGCCGAGCATTACGCGCTGGGCCAGCAGCTGCGTGCCTTGCGCGAGCGGGGCGTGCTTATTGTCGGCAGCGGCAACGTGGTGCACAACCTGCGCGCACTGCAGCGCACCCCGTCACCCCAACAGGCCTATGGCTGGGCTATGGACTTTGACCAGATGGTGGCGCGCCATGTGGATCAGGGGGACCTGGCGGGTCTGGTGGACTTCCAGCAACTGGGGCCGGTGGCGCAGATGGCGCACCCCAGCCATGACCATTACCTGCCGCTGCTGTATGCCGCCGGTGCAGTGGAGGGCGGGGAGGCCGTGCGCAGCTTCAATACCGACTACCAGATGGCGGCCATTTCCATGCGCTCCATGGTCTGGGGCGCATAGCGCCGTGCGCGCCAGCGGCGCTGCACGGTGACCGCGGCCACCGCACAGTGCGGACCACCGCGCAGACTCAACGGCCGAATTCGGCCGCCAGTTCCTGGGCGCGGGCCTCGGCCTTGCGCATGGCCTGCACAAAGTGCGCGGCCACCTGCGTGTCCTGCATGTGGGTGATAGCCGCGAAGGTGGTGCCGCCCTTGCTGGTCACACGCTCGCGCAGCACGGCAGCGGGCTCGTCGGAGCGGGCGGCCAGCTCGGAGGCGCCCTGGAAGGTGGCCACGGCCATCTGGTAGGCCTGGGCTTCGCTCAGGCCCATGTCCTGACCGGCCCGGGTCATGGCTTCCAGGAAGAAGAACACATAGGCCGGGCCGGAGCCGGACAGTGCGGTCACGGCGTCCAGGTGGCTTTCCTGTTCCACCCACATGAACTGGCCGGTGGTGCCGATCACGGCTTCCACCTGCGCGCAGCCGGCAGCATCCACATCGGCGCGTGCGAACAGGCCAGTCATGCCCTTGCCTACCAGGGCGGGCGTGTTGGGCATGGCGCGCACGATGCGGCCGGTGCCCAGCCATTGGGCGATGCTGTCAGTGGTGATGCCGGCGGCCACGCTCAGGTGCAGGGCGTGGCGGGTGTAGGGGCTGGTGGCAGCGGCCGCGTCCTTGAAGGTCTGGGGCTTGACGGCCCAGACCACCAGCTCAGCGGCTTGCAGCGCGGCGGTCGCGGCAGGCAGCGCGTCGATACCGAATTTGGCTTTCAGCGCATCGCGGGCCGCCTCGAGCGGTTCGACCACGGTGATGCT
This sequence comes from Comamonas sp. UBA7528, assembly GCF_002479375.1. Taxonomy (NCBI): domain Bacteria; kingdom Pseudomonadati; phylum Pseudomonadota; class Betaproteobacteria; order Burkholderiales; family Comamonadaceae; genus Comamonas; species Comamonas sp. UBA7528. The sequence continues at coordinate 304,931 of NZ_DLMU01000010.1, read as the reverse complement.
GGCGGCGGACAGGCCCTGGGCCATCAGGCCGCCAATGAAGGCGCTGGCCATGTTGCCGCCGCCGATGAAGGCGATGGAGGAAGGTTGGTTTGCGGGGGATGTCATGGAAGGCTCCGGAAAGCGAGGGGCAGCGCCCCGACTGAGGGCTTGCCCTAATCCGCTATTGTCGCGCGGCGCGTGTGGTCAAAACAGGCGCTATTCACGCAATGGCTTTAATGGCTTGGCCATGCCGTCCATTGCGGATGCCCGTTGCAGGCTGCAGACAGCGCCTGTGGGGAAATGAATCAGGCCGGGTGCGGCAGTGCCGTCTGCGCCACGGCATGCTCCCAGCGTGCCATCAGTTCCTGGGCGCGGTCATGCTCCAGGGTGGGCACAAAGCGGCGCTCGGCCTTCCACAGGGCCGACAGTTCTTCGGTGCTCTGGTACACGCCGGTGGACAGGCCGGCCAGGTAGGCCGCACCCAGCGCGGTGGTTTCCACGCAGGCGGGCCGCACCACGGGAATGCCCAGCAGATCGGCCTGGAACTGCATCAGCAGGTTGTTCACGCAGGCACCGCCGTCCACGCGCAGCTCGCTCACCGCAGCGCCGCCGTTGGCCACCGCGTCGCGGCTCATGGCCTGCAGCAGGGCCGCGCTCTGGTAGGCAATGGATTCCAGTGCTGCACGGGCAATATGTGCGATGGTGCTGCCGCGCGTCAGGCCGGTGATGGTGCCACGGGCGTCGGGCTTCCAGTACGGGGCACCCAGGCCGGTGAAGGCGGGCACCATCATCACGCCGCCGCTGTCAGGCACGCTTTCGGCCAGTTGCTGCACCTGGCCGCTGTGCTCGATGGCGCGCAGGCCGTCGCGCAGCCACTGCACCACGGCGCCGCCCACGAACACGCTGCCTTCCAGCGCAAACTGCGGCCGGGGGCTGGCCTGCGCGGCCGAGGTGGTCAGCAGGCCGTTGGCCGAGGTCTGGAACTGGCTGCCGGTGTGCATCAGCATGAAGCAGCCGGTGCCATAGGTGTTCTTGGCCATGCCGGCCGTGAAGCAGGCCTGGCCGAAGAGGGCGCTTTGCTGGTCGCCGGCCACGCCGCCGATGGCAATCTCGCCGCCCAGGATGTCAGAGGCCGTTTTGCCAAAGTCGGCTGCGGAGGGCAGCACTTCGGGCAGCAGGCTGCGGGGAATGCGCAGCGCGGCCAGCAGATCGGTGTCCCACTGGTTGGTGTGGACGTTGAAGAGCATGGTGCGGCTGGCGTTGCTGACATCGGTCACATGGCGCCGGCCGCCAGTGAGCTGCCAGATCAGCCAGCTGTCCACGGTGCCGAAGGCCAGGTCGCCGGCGTCGGCCGCCGCGCGGGCGCCGGGCACGTTGTCCAGCAGCCATTGCAGCTTGCTGCCGGAGAAGTAGGCATCGATCAGCAGACCGGTCTTTTGCTGGATGGCGTCGGCCATGCCGGCTTCGCGCAGCGCGGCGCAGATGGGCTCGGCGCGGCGGTCCTGCCAGACGATGGCATGGTGGATAGGGGCGCCGGTCTTGCGGTTCCACACCACGGTGGTTTCACGCTGGTTGGTGATGCCCACGGCGCGGATGTCGCGGGCGGTGAGGCCGGCCTTGGTCAGTGCTTCCCGGGCGGTGGCAAGCTGGGTGCGCCAGATCTCGCGCGGGTCATGTTCCACCCAGCCCGGACGCGGGTAGATCTGGGGCAGCTCCAGCTGGGCGGAAGCCACGATGCGGCCTTGCGCATCGAACACGATGGAGCGGGAACTGGAGGTGCCCTGGTCCAAGGCAAGCAGATAGGTCGTCATGGGGGAAGGATAGGTCAGAAACTGCGGCCGGCGGATAGGTGCCGCCCGCAGGAATGCCGCTGGCGCGCAAGGCGCTGCCAGGGCGGGGAGCCGAACCTGTTCAGGTCTGGTCGGCGACGGTGTATTCCACCTCGGCCTGCTCCAGCAGCGGAATGAAGTGCGGGGGCGGGGGGGCGTCCGTGAACAGGCGGTCTACCTGCTGCAGCGTGGCCATCTGCACCATGGCCTGGCGGTCGAACTTGCTGTGGTCGGCCGCCAGCCACAGTTCGCGCGATTGCTGGATGATGGTCTGCGCCACCTTCACCTCGCGCAGGTCGAAGTCGCGCAGCGAGCCGTCGGCCTCGATGGCGGAGATGCCGATCACCGCAATGTCCACCTTGAACTGGCGGATGAAATCCACCGCCGCCTCGCCCACGATGCCGCGGTCGCGCGTGCGCACCACGCCGCCGGCGACGATGACTTCACAGTCCGCATTGCTGCTGAGGATGGCCGCCACGTTCAGGTTGTTGGTGATGACGCGCAGTCCCTGGTGGCGCAGCAGGGCCTTGGCCACCGCCTCCGTGGTGGTGCCGATGTTCAGGATCAGCGAGCAGCCATTGGGAATGGCCTGGGCAATGGCCTGGGCGATGCGGGCCTTGCCTTCGGCATGCATGGTCTGGCGCTGCGGGTGGGCGATGTTCTCCACCGTGGCGCTGGGCATGCGCACGCCGCCGTGAAAGCGCACCAGCAGGCCCATGTCGGCCATCTTCTGCACATCCCGGCGCACGGTCTGCAGCGTGACCCCCAGGATGTCGGCGAGTTGCTCCACCGTGGCGGATTGGCGTTGTCGGACTTCTTCGAGCAGCTGCAGTTGGCGGGGGTTGGAGTTCACGGCGCAAAGGGGCAAAGGTTGGGAAACGGGCGTATGCAGCACTTTATAGCGCAGGCAGCAGGGTGTTGCGGCTTGTTTCGTTATGGTCATCGAAGTCAAACGAACCATGCCTAGGGTATTTTTCTATGGGTTCGGCAGGCAAAAGAACAAAAATGCATCCATCCGAAAGCAAGCAAGGGCTTTCAATCACACGGAAGTACACATTTGCTCCGCAGCCGGAGCAGAGAGGTGGCGATGCAGCTGGAGCTGGAGAACGTGGCGCAACGTGTCGGGGGGCAGACATGGCTCTACCCGCTGAACCTGACGTTGCAAAGCGCCGCCGTGACCGTGCTGCTGGGGGCCACCCAGGCCGGCAAGACCAGCCTGATGCGCATCATGGCCGGGCTGGATGCGCCGACCAGCGGTCGCGTGCGGGTGGATGGCCGGGATGTGACCGGCATGCCGGTGCGCCAGCGCAACGTGGCCATGGTCTACCAGCAGTTCATCAACTACCCGTCGATGACGGTGGCGGACAACATCGCCTCCCCGCTGAAGCTGCGTGGGGACAAGGAGATTGACCGCAAGGTGCGTGCGCTGGCCCAGCGCCTGCACATCGACATGTTCTTGGACCGACTGCCGGCCGAATTGTCGGGCGGCCAGCAGCAGCGTGTGGCGCTGGCCCGCGCCCTGGCCAAGGACGCACCGCTGATGCTGCTGGACGAGCCCCTGGTGAACCTGGACTACAAGCTGCGCGAAGGCCTGCGCGACGAGCTGACCCAGCTGTTTGACGCTGGCCGTTCCACCGTGGTCTATGCCACCACCGAGCCGGGAGAGGCCCTGCTGCTGGGCGGCTACACCGCGGTGCTGGATGCCGGCGAGCTGCTGCAGTATGGGCCCACGGCCCAGGTCTTCCATGCGCCGCAGTCGCTGCGGGTGGCGCGGGCCTTCAGCGATCCGCCGATGAATCTGGTGGCCGTGGAGGTGGAAGGTGGCGGGCAGCAGGTCGCCTTGCCGGACGGGACCCGGCTGGCGCTGCCCCAGCCGCTGCGCCAGCCCGCAGGGACGGCCATGCTGGGGGTGCGTGCCAGTGCCCTGGCCTTGCGCGCCCGGCCCGGCGATGTAGCGCTGCAGGGGGTGGTGCACCTGGCGGAAATTTCGGGTTCCGACACGTTTGTGCATGTGCAACTGCCCTGGGGGGACTGGGTGGCGCAGCTGACCGGGGTGCACAAGGTCGGGCTCAATCAGCCTGTCAGCGTCTATCTGTCGCCGGCGGATTGCTATATCTTCGAGCGTGAGTTGCCCGGTGGCAAAGGCGGCGCCTTGCTGCAATTGCCGGTGTCCGAGGCGGGGGGCTGAACCATGGCCCGCATCACCCTGGATCTGGCCCATGCCTACCGTCCCCATCCGCAGCAGGACAGCGACTACGCCTTGCTGCCGCTGCAGATGGATTTTTCCGATGGCGGGGCCTACGCGTTGCTGGGCCCGTCGGGCTGCGGCAAGACCACGTTGCTGAACATCATGTCGGGCTTGCTGACGCCTTCGCATGGCAAGGTGCTGTTCGATGGCCGCGATGTCACGCAGGACAGCCCGCAGCAGCGCAACATCGCCCAGGTGTTCCAGTTTCCGGTGATCTACGACACCATGACGGTGGCCGAGAACCTGGCGTTCCCGCTGCGCAACCGCAAGGTGCCCGAGGCCGAGATCCGCCAGCGCGTGGGCGTCATCGCCGAGATGCTGGAGATGAGCGGCCAGCTGAACCAGCGTGCCGCCAATCTGTCGGCCGATGCCAAGCAGAAGATCTCGCTGGGCCGGGGGCTGGTGCGTGCCGATGTGGCCGCCGTGCTGTTTGACGAGCCGCTGACGGTGATCGATCCGCACCTCAAATGGCAGCTGCGGCGCAAGCTCAAGCAGATCCACCAGGAGCTCAAGCTCACGCTGATCTATGTGACCCACGACCAGGTCGAGGCGCTGACCTTTGCCGAGCAGGTGGTGGTGATGTCGCGCGGCCGGGTCATGCAGGTGGGTGCGCCCGACGCGCTGTTTGAACATCCGCGCCATGCCTTTGTGGGGCACTTCATCGGTTCGCCGGGCATGAATTTTCTGCCCGTGCAGTGCCGGGAGGGTGGGCTGTGGGTGGGAGAGCGCCGCATACCGGTGGCGCCAGCGCTGCAGGCGCAGCTGGCCGATGGAGAGCCACTGCAGCTGGGCGTGCGGCCGGAATACCTGCGCCTGGCCTTGCCGGACGCGGCCGGTGCGGTGCCGGCCCAGGTCCAGCGGGTGCAGGACGTGGGCACCCACCTGATGCTGACCGCCGGCATCGATGGCCACACGCTGAAAGCCCGCTTTGCCATTGGCACACCGCTGCCGGCCGTGGGGCAGGGGGTCTGGCTGCAGCTGGTGGGTCCACACACCTGCTACTACCGCAATGAGGAGCTGCTGGCATGAGCACATCCAACAAACCGGTCAACCAGCGGGCGTGGTTGCTGATCCTGCCGGTGATCGTCTGCGTGGCGTTTTCGGCCGTGCTGCCGTTGATGACGGTGGTGAACTACTCGGTACAGGACATCATCGATCCCGAGCGCCGCGTGTTCGTGGGCACGGAATGGTTTGCTGCCGTGCTGCGCGATGAAGAGCTGCACGCCGCGCTGTGGCGACAGATCACCTTTTCGCTGGCCGTGCTGCTGGTGGAGATTCCGCTGGGCATTGCGCTGGCGCTGTCCATGCCGGCCCAGGGCTGGAAGGCTTCGGCCGTGCTGGTGGTGGTGGCGCTGTCGCTGCTGATTCCGTGGAACGTGGTGGGCACCATCTGGCAGATCTATGGCCGCGCCGACATCGGCCTGCTGGGCGCCACGCTCAACGGCCTGGGCATTGATTACAGCTACACCGGCAATGCGGTGGACGCCTGGCTGACGGTGCTGGTGATGGATGTGTGGCACTGGACGCCGTTGGTGGCGCTGCTGTGCTATGCCGGTTTGCGCTCCATACCCGATGCCTACTACCAGGCGGCACGCATCGACGGGGCCAGCAAATGGGCGGTGTTCCGCTTCATCCAACTGCCCAAGATGCGCGGGGTGCTGATGATTGCTGTGCTGTTGCGCTTCATGGACAGCTTCATGATCTACACCGAACCCTTCGTGCTGACCGGTGGCGGGCCGGGCAATGCCACCACGTTCCTGAGCCAGTACCTGACGCAGAAGGCCGTGGGCCAGTTCGACCTGGGACCGGCGGCTGCGTTCTCGCTGATTTACTTTCTGATCATCCTGCTGCTGTGCTTCGTCCTCTACAACTGGATGCAGCGCGTGGGCACCGGCAATGCGGAGGTGGGCCATGAATGAACGCCGTTTCCACAAGCGCAGCATCTTTCTGGTCCTGTACCTGGTGTTTGCGGTGCTGCCCATCTACTGGATGGTCAACATGAGCTTCAAGACCAATGAGGAGATCGTTGCCAGCTTCACGCTGTGGCCGCAGCACTTCACCTGGGGCAATTACCGCACCATCTTCACCGACCCTTCCTGGTACTCGGGCTACATCAACAGCATGATCTATGTGGCCATCAACACGGTGATCGCGCTGACGGTGGCACTGCCAGCTGCCTATGCCTTTTCGCGCTACCGTTTTCTGGGCGACAAGCATGTGTTCTTCTGGCTGCTGACCAACCGCATGACGCCGCCGGCGGTGTTCCTGCTGCCGTTCTTTCAGCTCTACACCACCATGGGCCTGATGGACACGCACATGGCCGTGGCGCTGGCGCACCTGCTGTTCAACGTGCCACTGGCGGTGTGGATTCTGGAAGGTTTCATGAGCGGCATTCCGCGCGAGATCGACGAGACGGCCTACATCGACGGCTACAGCTTTCCGCGCTTTTTCCTCACCATCTTTCTGCCGCTGATCAAGGCCGGTGTGGGCGTGGCCGCATTCTTCTGCTTCATGTTCAGCTGGGTGGAGCTGCTGCTGGCACGCACCCTGACCAGCGTGAATGCCAAGCCCATCGTGGCCACGATGACGCGCACCGTGAGCGCATCGGGCATGGACTGGGCCACGCTGGCGGCGGCGGGGGTGCTGACCATCCTGCCGGGGGCGGTGGTGATCTGGTTTGTGCGCCACTACATCGCCAAAGGCTTTGCCATGGGCCGCGTGTAACGCGGCAGGAGACCCCTATGTTCAGTTGGATGGTCTGGACCACCCCGGTGGCCGTATTTTTTAGCTGCATCGCACTGATGCTGGTGGGCATGACGGTGTGGGAAATCAGCAGCCCCACGGTGCAGCGCAAAGGCTGGCTACCGATCGAAACCACGCGCGGGGATCGCCTCTTCATCGGTCTGCTGCTGGCGGCCTACATCAACCTGGCGTGGGTGGGTCTGGGCGAGAAGATGGTGCAGTGGTTTGCGCTGGAGCAGGAGCCTTCGGTGTGGATCAGCTTTGTGCTGTCCATGCTGGCGCTGGCGCTGGTGATGCGCAAAGGCTGACGGAATGGTGGTGGAGGCGCTGCGGGTGCAGCGCCGCTGCCCAGCGAACAGGTCTGGCCCGATCCTCCCCCGTGGCCGGGATCCATGTGACGGCGGGGAGCGCTTGCAAACACACCAACAGGAGACAGCTATGAACGTGCAATTTCGGGCCATTGCCTTTGCCGCTGCGGCACTGGTAGCAGGCCATTCCGCCTGGGCCGGTGAAGCCGAGGCCAAGAAATGGGTGGACAGCGAATTCCAGCCCAGCACCTTGAGCAAGGACCAGCAGATGGCCGAGATGAAATGGTTCATCGACGCGGCCAAGAAGCTGCAGGCCAAAGGGGTGAAAGAGATTGCCGTGGTGTCCGAAACCATCACCACGCACGAATACGAAAGCAAGACGCTGGCCAAGGCCTTCACCGAAATCACCGGCATCAAGGTGACGCACGACCTGATCCAGGAAGGCGATGTGGTGGAGAAGCTGCAAACCTCCATGCAGTCGGGCAAGAGCATCTACGACGGCTGGATCTCGGACTCCGACCTGATCGGTACCCACTACCGCTACGGCAAGATCATGAACCTGACCGACTACATGGGCGGCGCCGGCAAGGAGTGGACCAATCCCGGCCTGGACCTGAAGGACTTCATCGGCATCAGCTTCACCACCGCCCCGGACGGCAAGGTCTACCAGCTGCCCGATCAGCAGTTCGCCAATCTGTACTGGTTCCGCGCCGATCTGTTCGAGCGCAAGGACCTGAAGGACAAGTTCAAGGCCAAGTACGGCTACGACCTGGGCGTGCCGCTGAACTGGAGCGCCTATGAAGACATTGCCGAGTTCTTCACCAACGATGTGAAGAACATCGATGGCAAGCCCATCTACGGCCACATGGACTATGGCAAGAAGGACCCGTCGCTGGGCTGGCGCTTCACCGATGCCTGGCTGTCCATGGCCGGCGCGGCCGACAAGGGCATTCCCAACGGCATGCCCGTGGACGAATGGGGCATTCGCGTGGCGGATGACAAGTGCACGCCGGTGGGGGCCTCGGTCTCGCGGGGCGGGGCCACCAATTCGCCGGCCGCGGTCTATGCGCTGACCAAGTATGTGGACTGGATGAAGAAGTACGCACCCAAGGAGGCCATGGGCATGACCTTTGGCGAATCCGGTCCCGTGCCGGCCCAGGGGCATATTGCGCAGCAGATTTTCTGGTACACCGGATTCACGGCCGACATGACCAAGCCAGGCCTGCCGGTGGTGAACGCCGATGGCTCGCCCAAGTGGCGCATGGCCCCCGGTCCCAACGGTCCGTACTGGAAGCAGGGCATGCAGAACGGCTACCAGGACGTGGGCAGCTGGACCTTCTTCAAGAACCATGATGCCAACCGCACGGCGGCCGCATGGCTGTATGCGCAGTTTGTGACGGCCAAGACCACGAGCCTGAAGAAAACCATTGTGGGACTGACGCCGATCCGGGAGTCCGACATCCGCTCCAAGGCCATGACCGATATGGCGCCCAAGCTGGGCGGGCTGGTGGAGTTCTACCGCAGCCCGGCCCGTGTGGCCTGGACGCCCACCGGCAACAACGTACCCGACTATCCCAAGCTGGCCCAGCTGTGGTGGAAGAATGTGGCCCAGGCCGTGACGGGGGAAAAGACGCCCCAGGCCGCCATGGACACGCTTGCAGAGGAAATGGACCAGGTGATGGCCCGCCTGCAGCGCGCCGGCATGGCCCAGTGCGCGCCCAAGCTCAACCCCAAGGGGGACCCGGCCAAGTGGCTCAGCGACCAGCATGCACCGTGGAAGAAACTGGCCAATGAAAAACCGAAGGGCGAAACCATTGCCTACGACAGCCTGCTGAACGCCTGGAAGAACGGCAAGGTGCGTTGAGTGGGCCTGCTGCCTGCACACCAGTGGCAGGCAGCAGCGCCAGGCTGGCTGGGCGTGTGCCATGGTGCAGCCCTGTCTGCAGTACGGCGCGGCGACGCCGTTTCTTTTTCGTATTGTGAATTTTTTCTGTGTAACGAGCAGAAGCGAAACAAAATTTCGCGCAAAACGCGCACTAAAAACGAAAAAGAGCGAAAATTCTGTCTGCCCCCCTGGGTTTTTCCGTGGCGCAGCAGTTGTGCCCCTGCGGGAAGGCCTTCACCAGATTTTTGCCCATGAACACCACCGCCCCCCAGTCTACCGACCGCGCCGCCCTGCTGGAGCGGCTGGCACAGCCCGAAACCTATGATCTGGCCATCATCGGCGGCGGTGCCACCGGCCTGGGCACGGCGCTGGATGCCGCCGCACGCGGCTTCAAGGTGGTGCTGCTGGAGTCCCATGACTTTGCCAAGGGCACTTCCTCGCGCGCCACCAAGCTGGTGCACGGCGGTGTGCGCTATCTGGCCCAGGGCAATATCGCCCTGGTGCGTGAGGCGCTGCACGAGCGCACCACGCTGTTGCGCAACGCGCCCCACCTGGCGCAGCCGCTGGCGTTCGTGATGCCGTCCTACCGCCTGCTGGACACGCCGTTCTACGGCGCCGGCCTGAAGATGTACGACGCGCTGGCCGGCAAGGACGGCCTGGGCCGCACCGAATTCCTCAGCCGCGACAAGACCTTGCGCTTCCTGCCTACGGTGCGCGGCGAAAGCCTCAAGGGCGGCGTGAAGTACTGGGATGGCCAGTTTGACGATGCACGTCTGGCGCTGGCGCTGGCCCGCACGGCCGTCGCCAAGGGGGCGTTGCTGGTGAACTACTGCCCGGCCAAGGAACTGGTGCACGAAGCCGGCAAGGTGGCCGGGGTGGTCTGCGAAGACGCCGAAACCGGCCGCCGCTTTACCGTCAAGGCGCGTTGCGTGGTCAACGCCACCGGCCCCTGGGTGGATTTGTTCCGTCAGCAGGACGCCGAGCTGCTGGGCAAGCCGGTCAAGCCCATGGTGGCGCCCAGCCAGGGCGTGCACGTGGTGGTGGACCGCGATTTCCTGCCCTCGGACCATGCGCTGCTGGTGCCCAAGACGGCCGACGGCCGTGTGCTGTTTGCCGTGCCCTGGCTGGGCAAGGTCATCCTGGGAACCACCGACACGCCCCGCAACGACCTGGCGCGGGAGCCGCAGGCCTTTGCCGAAGAAATCGAATTCATCCTGCGTGAAGCGGGCAACTACCTGAGCCGCCGACCCACGCGGGCCGACATCCGCAGCATCTGGGTGGGTCTGCGCCCGCTGGTGAAGCCGCAGGACGATGACGGCGAGAACACCAAGAAGATCAGCCGCGAGCACACGGTGCTGACCAGCAAGTCCGGACTGGTGACTGTGACCGGCGGCAAATGGACCACCTACCGGGCCATGGCCGAGGATGTGCTGGCCGAATGCTTCAGCCAGCACCTGCTGGATCCGCGTGCCGGTGGCGTGACCGTGCACCTGCCGTTGGTGGGGGCGCCCGCCGCAGGCGCCGTGCGCCACGGCATGAATGCCGCCCAGGGGCTGCACAGCTATGGCACCGAGGGGGAGGTCGTGCAGGCGCTGCCCGGTGCCGGTGTGGAGCTGGTGCCCGGTCTGACCGAGGCCATGGTGCGCTTTGCCGTGCGCTTTGAATACGCGCGCACGGTGGAAGACATGCTGGCGCGCCGCAGCCGCCTGCTGTTCCTGGACGCCCGCCAGGCCGCTGCCGTGGCGCCGCGCGTGGCCGAGATCCTGCAAGAAGAGCTGGGGCAGGATCCTCGCCTGGAAGATTTCCTGGCACTGGCGCAGCAGTACCTGCCTGCCGGCGCCTGAGGGCAGGGCGCCCGCGGCGGCGGTCCCGGGTGGCCGTTGCTGCGGCGTTCTCCGTCCAAGCCGTACCCCGCAAGCCGCTTCGGAATGGAGCGGCTTGTGCGTTTCTGGCTGGCTGTTTCGCGCCTCTTTTAGCGCAAGCGCTTTGTTGCAACGGTCGCGACAGCTATGGTTTTTGGGGTGTTTCGGCGCCGGTGCGGGAGGCATTTGCGCAACAGGGGAGTGCCTGGCTAAACGCTTGACGCATAAAGGAATTTCTGCGACAATCCCAGGCTTCACATGTAAAAGTGTGAGCTTTCTGCCCAGCGGGAAGCCTTTCGGAATGGTCCGAGAGGTGGACGACGGGCCCAAGACTGACCGGCTGTTTTGTTCAGCCCTTGAGAAGTTCTCTGGGGCTGTCGAGATTGCTGGAGCAAGTTGGGAATATTGAAATGATCCAAACAGAATCTCGTTTAGAGGTTGCCGACAACACCGGCGCGAAGTCTGTCCAGTGCATCAAGGTGCTGGGCGGTTCTCATCGTCGCTACGCAAGTGTTGGCGACATCATCAAGGTGAGCATCAAAGAAGCCGCTCCGCGTGGCCGCGTCAAAAAAGGCGAGGTCTACAGCGCTGTGGTGGTGCGCACTGCCAAGGGCATCCGTCGTGCTGACGGTTCGCTCGTGAAGTTCGACGGCAATGCCGCCGTGCTTCTGAATGCCAAGCTGGAGCCTATCGGCACCCGCATCTTTGGCCCCGTGACCCGTGAACTGCGCAATGAGAAGTTCATGAAGATCGTGTCCCTGGCCCCTGAAGTTCTCTAAAGGAATAGCACATGAACAAGATTCGCAAGGGCGACGAAGTCATCGTGTTGACTGGCCGTGACAAGGGCAAGCGTGGCGTCGTTTCGCTGCGCAAGGATGACTCCCACCTGGTGATCGATGGCATCAACCTGGTGAAGAAGCATGTCAAGCCGAACCCCATGAAGGGCACCACTGGCGGCATCGTGGAAAAGGCCATGCCTATCCACCAGTCCAACGTGGCTATCTTCAATGCTGCGACCGGCAAGGCCGATCGCGTGGGCATCAAGGTGAACGCCGACGGCACGCGTGCTCGCGTGTTCAAGTCCAGCGGCGCCGAAATCAAGGCTGCCTGAGGAGTAACACATGGCACGACTGCAAAAACTCTATCGCGAAAAGATCGCGGCTGAACTGAAAGAAAAGTTCGGCTACACCTCCGCTATGGAAGTGCCCCGTCTGACCAAAATCACCCTGAACATGGGTGTGAGCGAAGCCGTGGCCGACAAGAAGGTGATGGACAACGCCGTGGCTGACCTGACCAAGATTGCTGGTCAGAAGCCTGTGGTGACCAAGGCCAAGAAGGCTATCGCTGGTTTCAAGATCCGCGAAGGCCAGGCTATCGGCTGCATGGTGACCCTGCGTGGCGTCCAAATGTACGAATTCCTGGACCGTTTCGTCACCGTGGCTCTGCCCCGCGTGCGTGACTTTCGTGGTATTTCGGGCCGTTCGTTCGACGGTCGCGGCAACTACAACGTTGGCGTCAAAGAACAGATCATCTTCCCTGAAATCGAATACGACAAAGTGGATGCTCTGCGTGGTCTGAACATCAGCATCACGACTTCGGCGAAGAACGACGAAGAGTGCAAGGCACTGCTCGCTGCGTTCAAATTCCCCTTCAAGAACTGAGGCAGCGCATGGCTAAGAAAGCTTTGATCGAGCGCGAACTGAAGCGCGAAAAACTGGCCGCCAAGTACGCTGCCAAGTACGCAGAATTGAAGGCCATCGCCGGCGACGCCAAGCGTTCCGACGAAGAGCGTGATGCAGCCCGTCTGGGTCTGCAAAAGCTGCCCCGTAACTCGAACCCCACTCGCCAACGTAACCGTTGCGAAATCACGGGCCGTCCCCGTGGCACATTCCGTCAATTCGGTCTGGGCCGCGCCAAGGTGCGTGAAATGGCCTTTGCTGGTGATATCCCCGGCGTGACCAAGGCCAGCTGGTAAGCAAGCAGGAGAGATACAAGATGAGCATGAGTGATCCTATCGCCGACTTGCTGACCCGCATCCGCAACGCCCAAATGGTGTCCAAGGCCACCGTGTCGGCTCCTTCCTCCAAAGTGAAGGTTGCCATTGCACAAGTGCTGAAGGACGAGGGCTATGTTGACGGTTTCGAAGTCAAGACCGAAGACGGCAAGTCTGAACTCGTTATTACCCTGAAGTACTACGCTGGTCGCCCTGTGATCGAGCGTATCGAACGTGTGAGCCGTCCTGGCCTGCGCGTGTACAAGGGCAGCAACGCAATCCCCCAGGTCCAGAACGGTCTGGGCGTGGCCATCGTCACCACTCCCAAGGGCGTGATGACCGATCGCAAAGCACGTGCTACCGGTGTCGGCGGCGAAGTGCTGTGCTATGTGGCCTAACGGACATTAAGGAGAAATACTGAAATGTCTCGCGTAGCAAAAGCTATTGTGACCATCCCCGCTGGCGTGGATGTGTCTTTGAATGCTGACTCCATCAAAGTCAAGGGCAAGGGCGGCGATCTGTCCCTGGCCATGAACGCTCTGGTGGCTATCAGCAATAACGACGGCAAGCTGTCGTTCGCACCCGCTAATGACTCCCGTGAAGCTGACGCTCTGGCCGGTACTTTCCGCCAGCTGGTCAACAACATGGTCAAGGGCGTGACCGAAGGCTTCGAAAAGAAGCTGTCGCTGATCGGCGTGGGCTACAAGGCCGCTGCACAAGGTTCCAAGCTGAACCTGGCTGTGGGCTTCTCGCACCCCGTCAACTTCGAGATGCCTGCCGGCATCACCGTTGCTACCCCCACTCCGACCGAAATCGTGATCAAGGGTGCTGACCGCCAAGTGGTGGGTCAGCTGGCTGCTGAGATCCGCGCCGTTCGTCCTCCCGAGCCTTACAAGGGCAAGGGCATCCGCTATGTGGGTGAGAAGGTCGTGATCAAAGAGACCAAGAAGAAGTAAGGAGCTGCAATATGTTGACCAAGAAAGAGCAGCGTCTGCGTCGTGCACGTCAAACCCGCATTCGCATTGCACAGCAAGGCGTGGCGCGTCTGAGCGTGAACCGCACCAACCTCCACATCTACGCCTCCGTGGTTTCGGAAGACGGCACCAAGGTGCTGGCTTCGGCCTCCACTGCAGAAGTCGAAGTGCGTTCGCAAATCGGCGCCGCAGGCAAGGGCGGCAACGTGGCTGCCGCCACGCTGATCGGCAAGCGCATTGCTGAAAAGGCAAAGGCTGCTGGCGTTGAGAAGGTGGCTTTCGATCGCGCTGGTTTCGCATACCACGGCCGCGTGAAGGCCTTGGCTGAAGCCGCTCGCGAAGCGGGCCTGCAGTTCTAAGCGGAGCGGATAGAAAATGGCAAAGTTTTCCCCCAAGGTGCAAGACGAAGGTCGTGACGACGGTCTGCGCGAAAAAATGATCGCGGTGAACCGCGTCACCAAGGTTGTGAAGGGCGGTCGTATCCTCGGCTTCGCTGCACTGACCGTGGTTGGCGACGGTGATGGCCGCGTGGGTATGGGTAAGGGCAAGTCCAAGGAAGTGCCCGCAGCCGTGCAAAAGGCAATGGAAGAGTGCCGTCGCAATCTGGTGAAGGTTTCGCTGAAGAGCGGCACCATCCACCACTCTGTGATGGGTCACCACGGTGCTGCTCGCGTTGAGCTGCACCCCGCACCCAAGGGTACCGGCATCATCGCTGGCGGCCCGATGCGCGCTGTTTTCGAAGTGGTCGGTATCACCGACATCGTGGCCAAGAGCCACGGCTCTTCGAACCCCTACAACATGGTTCGCGCCACGTTCGACGCTCTGCAAAACGCTACGACCCCTTCGGAAGTGGCTGCAAAGCGTGGCAAGTCGGTTGAAGACATCTTCACCGCCTGATCGGAGTTAGCACATGACAACGCAACAAACCGTGAAGGTGCAATTGGTGCGCAGCCCCATTGGCACCAAGCAAGATCACCGCGCTACCGTGCGCGGTCTGGGTCTGCGCAAGCTGAATAGCATCAGCGAACTGAAGGACACCCCTGAAGTGCGCGGCATGATTAACAAGATCGCCTACTTGGTGAAGGTTCTCTGAAAGGATTGATGATGGAACTCAATAGCATCAAGCCTGCAGACGGCGCCAAGCACGCCAAGCGTCGCGTGGGTCGCGGTATCGGTTCTGGTCTGGGTAAGACCGCCGGCCGTGGTCACAAGGGTCAGAAATCGCGTTCGGGCGGCTACCACAAGGTGGGCTTCGAAGGCGGTCAAATGCCTCTGCAGCGTCGCCTGCCCAAGCGTGGCTTCAAGTCGCATCTGCTGAAGTTCAATGCAGAAGTGACCCTGTCCGCTCTGGAGCAACTGGGTCTGGCTGAAGTTGATCTCGCCGCACTGAAGCAAGCTGGCCTGGTGCCCGCTATTGCTCAGGTGGTGAAGGTCATCAAGAGCGGCGAAATCAGCAAGGCTGTGAAGCTGAGCGGTATCGGCGCTACTGCTGGTGCCAAGGCTGCCGTTGAAGCTGCCGGTGGCAGCTTCGCTGAATAAGATCTGAAAGAAGACATCCGTGGCTACTAGCGCAGCGCAAATTGCAAAAACTGGCAAGTTCGGTGACTTGCGTCGCCGACTGGTTTTTCTGCTGCTCGCGTTGGTCGTGTACCGCATCGGGACTCACATCCCGGTGCCGGGAATCGACCCTGCGCAGCTGCAACAGCTGTTCAATGGCCAGCAAGGCGGTATCCTCAATCTGTTCAACATGTTCTCGGGCGGCGCCTTGTCGCGCTTCTCGGTGTTCGCTCTGGGGATCATGCCGTACATCTCGGCATCGATCATCATGCAGCTGATGTCTTATGTCATCCCGACATTCGAACAGATGAAGAAGGAAGGTGAGGCGGGTCGTCGCAAGATTACCCAATACACCCGCTATGGCACTTTGGGCCTGGCAATCTTTCAATCCCTGGGTATTGCAGTCGCTCTGGAAAGCCAAGCAGGTCTGGTGTTTGCGCCAGGCATCGGTTTCCGCCTCACGGCGGTGGCCAGCCTGACAGCCGGCACCATGTTCCTGATGTGGTTGGGTGAGCAGATCACTGAACGTGGTCTGGGCAACGGCATCTCCATTCTGATCTTTGCTGGTATCGCCGCAGGCCTGCCCAGCTCGATCGGTGGATTGCTGGAGCTGGTGCGCACCGGTGCCATGAGCATTCTGGCCGCGATCATCATTGTTCTCGTGGTGGCAGGCGTGACGTATTTCGTCGTGTTTGTCGAGCGAGGCCAACGAAAGATCCTGGTGAATTACGCACGCCGTCAAGTCGGCAACAAGGTGTATGGTGGCCAGTCTTCGCACTTGCCGCTGAAGCTGAACATGGCAGGTGTGATTCCTCCCATCTTCGCTTCGTCCATCATCCTGCTGCCCGCAACGGTGGTGAACTGGTTCAGTGCAGGGGAGTCCATGCGCTGGCTGAAGGACATCGCAGGTGCTCTGACCCCCGGTCAGCCCATCTACGTGATGCTCTACGCAGCCGCCATCATCTTCTTCTGCTTCTTCTACACCGCCCTGGTTTTCAACAGCCGGGAAACTGCGGACAACCTGAAGAAGAGCGGCGCCTTCATCCCCGGGATTCGTCCTGGTGACCAGACGGCTCGCTACATTGACAAGATCCTGGTGCGTTTGACACTGGCTGGTGCTGTCTACATCACCTTTGTGTGCTTGCTGCCCGAGTTCATGATCCTGAAGTACAACGTTCCGTTCTACTTCGGTGGTACATCGCTGCTGATTATTGTGGTGGTGACCATGGACTTCATGGCACAGGTGCAAAACTACATGATGTCTCAGCAGTACGAGTCACTGCTGAAGAAGGCCAACTTCAAGACATCTGGCAATTAAGCAAGAAATGGTCTATCCTTGCGGGTTCGCCCGTAAGGTGCCCCAACCTCGTGAAGAGCCCTGCGCAATTCTTGTCGGTCACAGGCAGTGCCCAGGACAAGAAAGAGCTCGGATGAAAAGTTTTAGGAGAATGAAATGAGAGTTTCGGCTTCGGTCAAGAAAATCTGCCGCAACTGCAAGATCATCCGCCGCAAGGGTGTGGTGCGCGTGATCTGTACCGACCAGCGCCACAAGCAGCGCCAAGGTTGATTGAAAGTATTAGAGGACTACTAATATGGCACGTATCGCCGGCATTAACATCCCGCCGCACAAGCATGCTGAAATCGGCCTGACCGCCATCTTTGGCATTGGTCGTACCACTGCACGCAAGATCTGCGAAGCATGCGGCATCGATTACTCCAAGAAGGTCAAGGATCTGACTGACGCTGATCTGGAAAAGATCCGCGACCAGCTGACTCCCATGACCCTGGAAGGTGACCTGCGTCGCGAGACCACGATGAACATCAAGCGTTTGATGGACATCGGTTGCTACCGTGGTTTCCGTCATCGTCGTGGCCTGCCCATGCGTGGTCAACGTACCCGCACCAACGCTCGCACCCGCAAGGGTCCGCGCAAGGGCGCAGCGGCTCTGAAGAAGTAAGGATTGAGAGATCACTATGGCAAAGTCTCCTTCTAACAACGCAGCTCAACGCGTGCGCAAGAAAGTTCGCAAGAACATTTCTGACGGTATCGCTCACGTGCACGCTTCGTTCAACAACACGATCATCACCATCACCGACCGCCAAGGCAACGCTCTGTCGTGGGCCTCGTCGGGTGGCCAGGGCTTCAAGGGTTCGCGCAAGTCGACTCCCTTCGCTGCTCAGGTCGCTTCGGAAGTGGCCGGCCGTGCTGCTATCGAACAAGGCATCAAGAACGTGGACGTGGAAATCAAGGGTCCCGGTCCTGGCCGCGAATCTTCGGTCCGCGCCCTGGGTGCTCTGGGTATCCGTATCACTTCCATCTCGGACGTGACCCCGGTTCCCCACAACGGCTGCCGCCCTCAAAAGCGTCGTCGTATCTAATCTGTACTGAAGACCACCGCCGCCCGGGGTGTTTCACCCCTGGCGGCTCCCGTGCGTTATTGGCACGGTAGATGAAACAAAGGAAATCAAGTGGCACGTTATACCGGCCCCAAGGCCAAACTCGCCCGCCGTGAAGGCACCGACCTGTTCCTGAAGAGCGCTCGCCGCTCCATCGCGGACAAGGCCAAGTTCGACTCCAAGCCCGGCCAACACGGTCGCACCTCGGGTCAGCGTACGTCTGACTTCGGTCTGCAACTGCGTGAAAAGCAGAAGGTCAAGCGCATGTACGGCGTGCTGGAAAAGCAATTCCGCCGCTACTTCGCTGAAGCCGATCGCCGCCGTGGCAACACCGGCGCCATGCTGCTGACCCTGCTGGAAAGCCGTCTGGACAACGTGGTGTACCGCATGGGCTTCGGCTCCACCCGCGCTGAAGCACGCCAACTGGTGTCGCACAAGGCCATCACCGTGAACGGCAAGTCCGTGAACATTCCTTCCTTCATGGTCAAGGAAGGCGACGTGGTCGCTCTGCGCGAAAAGTCCAAGAAGCAAGCCCGCGTGGTCGAAGCCCTGCAACTGGCTTCGCAAGTTGGCTTCCCCGCTTGGGTGGAAGTGAGCCTGGACAAGGCTGAAGGTACCTTTAAGAAGGCTCCTGACCGCGACGAATTCGGCGCCGACATCAACGAATCTCTGATCGTTGAACTGTACTCGCGTTAATTTTCCCGGTTTTTAGCAACCCGTCCCTACGGCGCGAGGCATCGCGCCGTAGGTGCTTCACCAGCCTTACCGGTGTAACGAGCCGGGGGTATTGAGAGGAAGTCTGCATGCAAACAAATCTGCTGAAACCCAAGACGATCAATGTAGAGCAGCTGGGCCACAACCGTGCCAAAGTGACCCTGGAGCCTTTCGAGCGCGGCTACGGCCATACGCTGGGCAACGCCCTGCGTCGCGTGTTGCTGTCGTCCATGGTGGGTTATGCAGCGACGGAAGTCACGATTGCTGGCGTGTTGCACGAGTACTCGTCCATCGACGGTGTGCAAGAAGATGTGGTGAGCATCCTCCTGAACCTCAAGGGCGTGGTGTTCAAGCTGCACAACCGTGATGAAGTCACCCTGAGCCTGCGCAAAGACGGCGAAGGTGTGGTCACCGCTGGTGACATCCAGACTCCGCACGATGTGGAAATCATCAACCCTGATCACGTCATCGCCACCCTGTCGCAAGGCGGCAAGCTGGACATGCAGATCAAGGTGGAAAAGGGCCGTGGCTATGTGCCCGGTAACGTGCGCCGCTATGGTGACGAGTCGACCAAGTCGATCGGCCGTATCGTGCTGGACGCATCGTTCTCGCCTGTGCGCCGCGTGAGCTACAACGTGGAATCCGCCCGCGTGGAGCAGCGTACCGATCTGGACAAGCTGGTCGTTGAAATCGAAACCAACGGCGCCATCAATGCCGAAGACGCCGTGCGCGCATCTGCCAAGATCCTGGTGGAACAACTGGCTGTGTTTGCACAGCTGGAAGGCGAGTTCGGTGAAGGCGGCATCCTGCAAGCCGGCGGCAACCAACGTGCCAACGCAACGTTCGATCCGATCCTGCTGCGCCCTGTGGATGAGCTGGAACTGACCGTTCGCTCGGCCAACTGCCTGAAGGCAGAAAACATCTACTACATCGGTGATCTGATTCAGCGCACCGAAAACGAGCTGCTCAAGACGCCTAACCTGGGTCGCAAGTCGCTCAACGAAATCAAGGAAGTCCTCGCTTCGCGCGGCCTGACCTTGGGCATGAAGCTGGAAAACTGGCCGCCCGCTGGCCTGGAAAAGCGTTAATCAGACGCTTTTTTCAGCATCACGCTATAATCTGCGGCTCCCCACCCGAGAGGGTGGTGGGCCGCAACATTTATACAGTGCACCGGGCAGTACCTGATACGGCTTGCCCGCAAACATCAAATCAAAGGAAAGCACCATGCGTCACGGTCACGGCCTCCGCAAACTGAACCGCACTTCGTCTCACCGCAAGGCGATGCTGCAAAACATGATGAATTCGCTCATCGAGCACGAAGCCATCAAGACCACCGTCCCCAAGGCCAAGGAACTGCGCCGCGTGATCGAGCCCATGATCACCCTGGCCAAGGTTGACTCCGTTGCCAACCGCCGTCTGGCTTTCGACCGTCTGCGCGACCGCGACAGCGTGACCAAGCTGTTCAACGTGCTGGGTCCCCGCAACGCCAAGCGTCCTGGCGGCTACACCCGTATCCTGAAGATGGGCTTCCGCGTGGGCGACAACGCTCCCATGGCCTATGTGGAACTGGTTGAGCAAGAAGAAGTGGCTCAAACCCAAGCTGCAGAATAATTCTGTGCTATAATTTGGACATATCGCGAGGTGGAGCAGTCTGGTAGCTCGTTGGGCTCATAACCCAAAGGTCGTTGGTTCAAATCCAGCCCTCGCAACCAAATTCATCAACGCCTGCTGGAAACAGCAGGCGTTTTTGTTTTTGCATCTCCCGTGCAAGGTCGGTGCCCCAGGCCCCACCTGGGGCGACTGGGCCTGGAGGCCCGCCGGCACGATCTGTGCAGCACTGGAGAGTGCGCGCCCAGGCGTTCACCGTGCACCGGTGGTGCGGGTCAGTGCCGTGCAGGATCCACGCAGCGGTCTGCAGCGGCTTGCTTTGAAAATATGCGCCGCATGCGCCTCGCTACCAGGCGCATGCCTTTGTCTTGAATGTGAAGCGGTTGCGGTAGCGACCGCGCCTCTTTGGAAGAAATGCAGCCCGCTTTCGGCAGCGGCTGCCCCCGGAATTCGCTATGCAGACCCTCACTGGCACCACCCTTGGCATCGATTTTGGCACCTCCAACTCCGCCATGGCCTGGCGCCAGGGCGCGCGTGCGGCACAGTTGCTTGCGCTGGAAGGTGGCGCCACCGGCATGCCCACGGCGCTGTTCTTCAACACGGAAACCCAGGGTACGCACTTTGGCCGCGACGCCATGCGCCAGTACCTGGCGGGAGAAGACGGCCGGCTGATGCGCTCGCTCAAAAGCCTGCTGGGCAGCAGCCTGCTGCAGGACAAGACGGCCGTGCATGGCCAGATGGTCAGCTACCAGGACATCATTGCGCTGTTTCTGAAGCAGCTGGCCCAGCGTGCCCAGCAGGAACTGGGCGGTTTGCCCGAACGGGTGGTGCTGGGCCGGCCGGTGCATTTTGTCGATGCCCACCCCGAGCGTGACCGCCAGGCACAGGATGCGCTGGAACAAGCCGCGCAGGCCGCCGGTTTTGCGCAGGTGGAGTTCCAGCTGGAGCCCATTGCCGCCGCGCTGGACTACGAACAGCGCCTGGAGCGTGAGACCGTGGTGCTGGTGGTGGACATCGGCGGCGGCACCTCGGACTTTACCGTGGTGCGCCTGGGGCCGCAGCATGCGGGCAAGCCCGACCGCACGGCCGACATCCTGGCCACCAGCGGCGTGCACATCGGCGGTACCGACTTTGACCACCGCCTGAGCGTGGATACGGCGATGCCGCTGCTGGGCCTGCGCCACACCGGGCCCAGCGGCCGCGAAGTGCCTAGCCGCGTGTTTTACGACCTGGCCACCTGGCACCTGATCCAGTGGCAATACAGCCCCAAGGCGCTGCGCGATGCGCAGGCACTGCGTACCGACTACCGGGACCCGCAGCTGCACCAGCGCCTGATGGCGGTGCTGGAAGAGCGCCTGGGCCACCGGCTGGCCGATGCCGTGGAGCAGGGCAAGATCCAGGCCTCCAGCACCGGTGGCGATGCCATGCTGGACCTGGGCTGGCTGGAGACGGGTTTGCAGACAGGCATCACCCAGGACGGGTTGCACCGTTCGCTGCAGGCACCACTGGTGCAGGTGGTGGAATGTGCCCAGGACTGCGTGCAGCTGGCGGGCTTGCCCGCGGGAGGTGTGGATGCCATCTACCTGACCGGTGGTTCGTCGGCGCTGCGTACGCTGCGCGATGCGCTGGCCCAGGCCTTCCCGGCTGTGCCCCAGGTGGAAGGCGATCTGTTTGGCGGGGTGGCCACGGGCCTGGCTTACGCCTGAGTCCGCGGGCCTCCGCTGCGCCGAGGAGCGCTGGCTGCGTGCTGCGCTCAAGTGCGGAACACCCCGACAGATGGCGCGGTGCGCACTGCGGGGTGGCGGCAGCGCTGGGGACATGCGGCGCAGTCGGCGCGCGCCGCGTTCTCACCGGCAGTGGGCAGGCATGCCGGGTCCGCTGCGCCTTCCCAGGCGCGCTTTGCCGCTTTATTCGGCTTCGTCGCCGTCCTGGTCCGCGCGCTTGAGCTGCAGCGCCAGGTCATACAGCTGGTTGCGGTTGCCGCCAGTGATGTCGGCCGCCAGCTTGACGGCGGTCTTGGTCGGCAATTCGGCCAGCAGCATGCGCAGCACCCGCTCGGCATCGCCGTCGTCCTGGTGCACCGCCACCGGGTGCAGCACCACCACAAACTCGCCCTTGGCACGGGTGGCGTCGCCATTCAGCCAGGCGGGCAGGTCCTGGGCGGCGTGGGTGCTGATCTGTTCGAACTGCTTGGTGATTTCGCGCGCCAGCGTCACCGGGCGCTCGCCCAGCACGGCCAGGGCCTTGGCCAGCTCGTGGATGCGGTGCGGGGCTTCCAGCAGCACGGTGCAGCGCGGCTCGGCCGACAGCCGCTGGACGGCTGCCTGGCGCTCGGCATTCTTGGTGGGCAGAAAACCGGCAAACACAAAGCCGCCATCGGTCTGCCCCGGCGGCACGCAGCCGGCCACGCTGATGGCGCTGGTGATGCTGCTGGCACCCGGCAGCGGCATGCAGCGCAGCCCGGCCGCCTGCACGGCGGCGCACAGGCGCGCGCCGGGGTCACTGACGCCGGGGGTGCCGGCATCGCTGACGTAGGCAATGCGCTGGCCCTGCTGCAGGCGTGCGATCACACCGGCGGCGGCTTCGGCCTCGTTGTGCTGGTGCACGGCCAGCAGCTGGCTGCCGGGGCGCTCCAGGCCGTAGCTGCGCAGCATGCCCTGGGTGTGGCGTGTGTCCTCGCAGGCCACGGCATCGACCAGCTGCAGCACATGCAGGGCGCGCAGCGAGATGTCGGCCAGGTTGCCGATGGGCGTGGCCATCACATACAGCGTGCCCTGCGGATAATTCTGGGCAGCCGCTGCCTCGCGGGCAGCATGCAGGGCCGGAGCGAAAGAGGTGCTCAATGGGTTTCCTTGGAAAAAAGCCGCCGCTGGAGGCAAAAAAGCCGCCGCTGGAGGCGGCCACAGGCCGCACGCCGGGCCAGCAGGCCGAAGACCGGGCGCTGCGTCATGCGCTGGCGCGGGGCTGGCGGCTGATAGAGCGCAATTATCGGACGCCTGGGCGCGGCGGGGGCGAGATAGACCTTATCTTGCGTGCCGCGGATGACACGGTGGTGTTCGTGGAGGTGCGCAGCCGCGCCAGCAGCCAGTTTGGAGGGGCCGATGCCAGCATCCATGCGGCCAAGCGGCAGCGCATCGTGCTGGCCGCCCGCCACTGGCTGGCGCGCCAGCCGTCGGTGCCGGCCTGCCGTTTTGATGCGGCGTTGGTACAGCAGGACCAGCTGCAGTGGCTGGAAGCGGCCTTCGACGCAGAATGAGGCCGGGTGCCCGCGCCTGTCGCCCGCCGCTGCCAGGCCGTTGCAGCCCCAGGGGCGTTGCACACAGTGTCAGCACAAACTTTCTGCTACCAAAGGTATAACGCAGCACAGGTATCATCGCAGCCCATGCTAGAGCTACGTATCCAACAGCATTTCATCGACAGCGCCGACCTGAAATACCAGGCCGCCCAGGCGCTGAGCCAACCCATTGCCCTGGCCGTGCAGGCCATTCTGGCCAGCGTGACCAGTGGCGGCAAGGTACTGGCCTGCGGCAGCGGTGTGTCCGCCAGCCAGGCCCAGACCTTTGCCACCCTGTGCGTGACCGGCTTCGAGCGCGAACGCCCCGAGCTGGCCGCCATGGCCCTGGGCAGCGATGGCGGGCTGCTGGGCGGCTCGGCCGGTACGGCGCCGGGCTCGCAGTACCTGGCGCGCCAGGTGCGTGCGCTGGGTCAGGCGGGCGATCTGCTGCTGGTGATCTCGGTCAGCGGCAACGACCACAGCCTGCTGGAAGCCGTGGATGCGGCGCACGAGCGCGAAATGATGGTGGTGGTGCTCAGCGGCCATACTGGCGGCGCCCTGGCTTCCCGGGTGCGCGAGACCGATGTGCTGATCTGCGTACCGCATGAGCGGGCTGCGCGCGTGCGCGAAGCCCATGAATTGGTGGTCCATTGCCTGTGCGACGGCGTGGACACACAGTTGCTTGGCGAACAGGAGATGTTATGAAGCGAATGGGTTCCCCTCTGGTACGCGCAGTCTTGGCTGCGGCAGCCATCACTGCAGGCCTGTCGGGTTGCGTCCCCCTGGTGGTCGGTGGCGGCATGGCCACCGCCGCACTGTCGGCGGCCGACCGCCGCACGACCGGTACGCAGGTGGAAGACCAGGGGATCGAGCTGCGGGCACAGGACCGCATCCGCCAGTCTCCGCTGAACGAGCGCAGCCGCGTCAACATCACCAGTTTCAACCGCAAGGTGCTGATCACCGGCGAAGTGCGCAACGAGCAGGACAAGCAGGAAGTGGCCCGCATCGTGCGCGATGTGAACAATGTGGACGGCATCCACAACGAGCTGGAAGTGACGCCGTTTTCCTCTTCGCTGGGCCAGCGCAGCAAGGACACCATGATCACCAGCCAGGTCAAGGGCAGCCTGATCAATGCGCGGGATCTGCAGGCCTCGGCCATCAAGGTGGTGACCGAGATGAACGTGGTCTACCTGCTGGGCATCGTGACCGAGCGTGAGTCCCGGCGCGCCGCGGAAATTGCCCGCGGTGTGAACGATGTGCGCAAGGTGGTCCGGGTGTTCGAGCTGACCACCGAAGATGCCCTGGCCAACTACATGCCCGGCAGCGCACCGGTGACGCGCGACCCCGCGGCAGAAAACTGACCGCCAGGCGTTGCTACGCCAAACGCAAAACGGCAGCCGCGAGGCTGCCGTTTGTTTTGGTGGGCCGCCGAAGCTGCGCGGATCAGCGCAGGCGGCGGATCAGGCTGGAGGTGTCGTTGCGACCGCCGTCCATGGCCTGCACATCGGCGTAGAACTGGTCCACCAGGGCGGTCAGCGGCAGGCGGGCGCCATTGCGCTTGGCTTCGTCCAGCACCAGACCCAGATCCTTGCGCATCCAGTCCACGGCAAAGCCGAAGTCGAACTTGCCTTCCACCATGGTCTTGCCGCGGTTTTCCATCTGCCAGCTCTGGGCCGCGCCCTTGCTGACCACGTCCAGCACCTTGTGCACATCCAGCCCGGCTTTTTCGCCGAAGGCAATGGCTTCGGACAGGCCTTGCACCACGCCGGCAATGCAGATCTGGTTGACCATCTTGGTCAGCTGGCCCGCGCCGCTGGCACCCATCAGCGTGAAGGCGCGCGAGAAGCACTGGGCCACCGGTGCCACGGTGTCGAACACGCTCTGGTCACCGCCGCACATCACCGTCAGCGCACCATTCTGGGCGCCCGCCTGACCGCCGGAGACCGGTGCGTCGATGAAATGCAGCCCCTGTGCCTGTGCCGCGGCATACAGCTCGCGGGCCACCTCGGCCGAAGCGGTGGTGTGGTCGACAAAAATGGCCCCCGCCTGCATGCCGGCCAGTGCGCCGTCGGCGCCCAGTACCACGGAACGCAGGTCGTCGTCATTGCCCACGCAGCAGAACACGACGTCGGCGCCCTGGGCCGCCGCACGCGGCGTGGCGGCTTCGGCGCCGCCGAATTCGGCCACCCAGGCCTGGCGCTTGGCGGCACTGCGGTTGTACACGGTGACCTGGTGGCCTGCCTTGGTCAGGTGGCCGGCCATGGGGTAGCCCATGACGCCCAGGCCCAGGAAGGCAACTTTGCGGGAAGGAGTAGCAGCGTAATCGCGGGGGTGGATGCTCGACATGTCGGTGGATCAGAAAGGCAGAAAGCAGCGCGCAGACGCTGCGGCGAAGCCCCCATGGTGACACAGGCGGCCCCGCTTGTCGCCCCTTCTTGCGACAGATCAGACACCGGCGAAGTGGACGCAGGCAGGCGGCCTGGTCCGATCCTGCAGGCGGCTTGTGCGGGCTGTCTCCATGTGGCACAAGGGTTTGGTACGCTCCACGGCTTATGACGACCATAGCCGAGAACCTTGAGCAGATACACCACCGCATGGCACGCGCCTGTGATGGCGCGCAGCGCCCCCACGCCAGCGTGGGCCTGCTGGCCGTGTCCAAAACCTTTGGTGCCGATGCCGTGCGCGAGGCGGCGCTGGCCGGCCAGCGCGCCTTTGGGGAGAACTACATCCAGGAAGCGGTGGACAAGATCGCCCAGGTGCGCGCCATGGCCGATGTACCGCCGCTCACCTGGCACTGCATAGGCCCGATCCAGAGCAACAAGACCCGGCTGGTGGCCGAGCACTTTGACTGGGTGCACACGGTGGACCGGCTGAAGATTGCCCAGCGCCTGTCCGACCAGCGGCCTGCCGGCCTGCCACCGCTGCAGATCTGTCTGCAGGTGAATGTGGACGGAGGTGAGACCAAATCCGGTTGCAGCCCGCAGGACGCGCCGGCACTGGCCCAGGCCATTGCCGCCTTGCCGCAGCTGCAGCTGCGCGGGGTGATGAGCATTCCCGACCCCCAGCCAACCCCCGAGGCCATGCTGACCGTGCACCAGCGGGTGGCGGCCGTGTTTGCGCAGATCCGCGCCAGCGGCCTGCCGGGGCTGGAGGCCTTCGACACCCTGAGCCTGGGCATGACCGACGATCTGGAACTGGCCGTACAGGCCGGCAGCACCCTGGTGCGCGTGGGCAGCGGCATCTTTGGCCGCCGCAGCTATCCGGCGGCGCCTGTCGCCTGAATGCGCGCCACCGTGGTGGCCTGCGCCAGATCAGCCGGAGAGGGGCAGGCGGCATATTAAGATGGGGACATACCTGTCCGACCCGGTGGCCACAGAACCACCCGCCGGACCTGATCCATAGCCCAAGGAGATACCTCTTCATGCCCGGACTGTTGCCCGATATCGATCCCGATGGACTGCTGGAATTCTCGGTGGTCTACACCGACCGCGCCCTGAACCACATGTCCAAGCGCTTTGCCGGCGTGATGCAGGACATTCTGGGGACGCTCAAAGAGGTCTACCACGCCCACACTGCCGTGCTGGTGCCTGGCAGCGGCACCTTTGGCATGGAAGCCGTGGCGCGCCAGTTCGCCAATGGCGAGAAGGTGCTGATCGTGCGCAACGGCTGGTTCAGCTACCGCTGGACGCAGATCTTCGACACCGGCAACTTCGGCCTGGGCGGCGGTGCCGTGGTCTGCAAGGCGCGCAAGCAGGGCGAAGGCAGCCAGGATCCCTGGACGCCATGCCCGGCACAGGACGTGGCCGACACCATCCGCGCCGAGTGCCCCAAGGTGGTGTTCGCCCCCCATGTCGAGACGGCCAGCGGCATCATGCTGCCCGATGACTACATCCGCACCATCGCCGACGCCGCCCATGACGTGGGTGCGCTGATGGTGCTGGATTGCGTGGCCTCCGGCGCCATGTGGGTCAACATGGAAAAGACGGGCGTGGACGTGCTGATCAGTGCGCCGCAAAAGGGCTGGAGCAGCTCGCCCTGCTGCGCCATGGTGATGCTCTCGGCCCGTGCGCGCGAAGCCATCGAACACACGCAAAGCTCCAGCTTCTCCTGCGATCTGAAGAAGTGGATGCAGATTGCCGAAGGCTACGAAAAAGGCCAGCACGCCTACCACACCACCATGCCCACCGACGCCCTGGTGCGCCTGCGCGATGTGATGCTGGAAACCTGTGCCTACGGCTTTGAGAAGGTGCGCGAGGAACAGATCGCCCTGGGTGACCAGGTGCGCAAGCTGCTGGAGTCGCGCGGTTTCCCCAGCGTGGCGGCCGGTGGTTTCAAGGCCCCGGGCGTGGTGGTGAGCTACACCACCCACCCCGATATCCAGAGCGGCAAGGCCTTCCTGAATGTGGGCCTGCAGACCGCTTCGGGTGTGCCGCTGATGTGCGACGAAGGCGCGGACTTCAAGACCTTCCGCATCGGCCTGTTCGGCCTGGAGAAGTGGCACAACGTGGACCGCACCGTGGGCCATCTGCGCGATGCGCTGGACCGCATCGGGGTCTGACGCCCGCCGGCCGGTGTGTGCTTTTCCCCACTCTGGCTGCGCCGGAGGTGAGAGACCGCAGCGCGCAGGGGCTACCCCTGCGCGGCGCATTGACCGATTCCCTATGGTTTGAATGGCTGTTCCAGCGCACGGCATGCGCTGGAACAGCCCCATTGAAAGGATGTTTTCATGTTTGCACGCATTGCAGGCGCTGCCTGCCTGATGGGCGCGATGCTGGCCGGTCACGCACTGGCACAGTCGCAACCGGTGACCTCGGCCAGCGGCCTGGTCTATGAAAGCCTGAAGGACGGCACGGGCGCAAGCCCCAAGGCCACGGACAAGGTGAAGGTGCATTACCGCGGCTACTTTCCGCAGACCGGTGCGGATTTCGACAGCTCCATCACCCGGGGCGAGCCGATCGAGTTTCCGCTCAACGGCGTGATTCCCTGCTGGACCGAAGGCGTGCAGAAGATGAAGGTGGGGGGCAAAGCACGCCTGACCTGCCCACCCGGCATTGCCTACGGCAGCCGTGGTGCGGGCCGGGTGATTCCGCCCAATGCCACGCTGATGTTTGAAGTCGAGCTGCTGGGCATCAACGGCAAGTAAATGCTGCGGCGTGCCGCCGGTCGGCGGCCGCTCCCGCCCGATGCCGCGCTGCGGGGCGCATCGGGTGCTTGGGTATGGCCTGTTGCAAGGCGGTACAGGCCGGAGAGTGGCATGCACAGCACGGCCACGCCCATCTGCCCGGGGGCAGGGCAGCCTTGCGGCGGGCCCTGCCAGCGGGCTTACTTGTAGAACACCTCGACCGGGCCCTTGAGCTTGATCAGCAGCGGGTAGCCCTTGCGGTCCACGGTCTTGCCTGCAGGCACACGCACCCAGCCTTCGCTGATGCAGTATTCCTCCACGTCGAAGCGCTCCTTGCCGTTGAAGCGGATGCCGATGTCGTGCTCAAAAATCGCGGCCACATAGTGGGGGCTGCGCGGGTCGATGGACAGGTGGTCGGGCAGTTCGGGGCGGTTGTCGCTCATGGTGCAGGTCGGTCAGAAAGTTGTGAATGCCCGGATTGTCCGGGATTTGCCTTGGCCCTGGCGCCCGCTGCCGTGCTGCGGCTGCGGGAGCGCCCTACACCGGGTAGCCACCAACGCGTGCTAGGCTGAAACCGCTGCTGGGGCAGATGGGCTGCTGCAGCGCGCCGGAGTGAACCGCACGCCTATGACTTCGACTGCATCCGCACTGCAACGCGCCAAGCGCCTGGCGCTGGGTTTGCTGCTTCTGGTGACGGCCGTGTTTGTGGCCACGCATTTTCTGCACCAGACGCTGCTGGTGCGCTGCCTGCAATCCGTGGCCGAAGCCGCCATGGTGGGCGCGCTGGCCGACTGGTTTGCGGTGTCGGCCCTGTTTCGCCACATCCCCATTCCCTGGGTGCAGCGGCACACGGCCATCATCCCGCGCAACAAGGACCGTATCGGTGAGAACCTGGCCGTGTTCGTGCGCGACAAATTCCTGGATGCGCCCTCGCTGGTGGCACTGCTGCGCCGCCACGATGCCGCCCAGTCGCTGGCCGACTGGCTGGGCGCGCCCGGCAACAGCCAGCTGCTGGGCCGCCAGCTGGCCCGCCTGGCCCAGGCCGGGCT
This sequence comes from Comamonas sp. UBA7528, assembly GCF_002479375.1. Lineage (NCBI taxonomy): Bacteria > Pseudomonadati > Pseudomonadota > Betaproteobacteria > Burkholderiales > Comamonadaceae > Comamonas > Comamonas sp. UBA7528. Next base: position 275,390 of record NZ_DLMU01000010.1, on the reverse strand, counting down.
GGAGATGGTGCAGGACCGCCAGGTGGAGCGGCTGTTGACCCAGACGCTGCGTGGCGTGCTGGCACAGGTGGACCTGTCACGCTCGCTGGCCACGGTGCTGGGGGCATTGACGCAAGGCGGGCGCCACCAGGCGGTGCTGGACGATGTGCTGCGCCGCATCGGCGGCGTGCTGCAGCAGGCCGATACGCACCATTTCATTGCCGAGGCCATCGTGCAGTGGCTCAAGCGCGAGCACCCGTTGAAGGAAAAAATGCTGCCCACCGACTGGCTGGGCGACAAGGGCGCCGAATTGGTGGCCCAGGCGCTGGAAAGCCTGCTGGACGACATTGCCCACAACCCCCAGCACCGCATGCGCGAGGCCTTCGATGCGGCCGTGCAGCGGCTGATCGTGCGGCTGCAGAACGACCCGGACTACGCCGCGCGCGCCGAGCAGGTGCGCCACTATCTGCTGCACGACGAGAAGCTGGCCGCCTATCTGCGCGACCTGTGGAGCGGCATGCGCCAGCGCCTGGAGGCGGATCTGGACAACCCGAAATCCCATATCGCGCGCAAGCTGGGCGGTCTGGGGCGCTGGCTGGGCCTGTCGCTGGCGCAGGATGCGGCGCTGCGCCGCTCCATGAACGAACGGCTGGAGCGCTGGGCGCAGGCGCTGGCGCCCGAGGTGTCGGAGTTCATTGCCCGCCACATCCGCGAAACCGTGCAGCGCTGGGACGCGCGCGAGCTGTCGGCCCTGGTGGAGCAGCACATCGGAAAGGACCTGCAGTTCATCCGCATCAACGGCACCCTGGTGGGCGGTGCCATCGGTCTGCTGCTGTTTGCCTTCAGCCACCTGCCCGAGCTGCTGCGCAGCGTACCGCGCTGAACGGTCATCACGTCAGCGGCTGGGGGGCTGATGCCAGATCCTCTTCGGTGATGGTGGCAAACACCAGCCGCACTTCCAGCCCCTGTGCCTTGCCGGGCGGAGGCGACAGCAGCTCCAGCTGGGCGCTGTGCCGGTCGGCAATGCTGCGCACAATCGACATGCCCAGCCCGTAGCCGATGTGGCGGGTGTCACCGCGCACATGGCGCTCCTGGATCTGCAGGCGCTGTGTCGCATCCAGGCCGGGACCGTCGTCGCGTACGACCAGGGCCGGTGGCTGGCGCAGCACGGTCAGCACCACCTCGCCGCCGGAATAGGTGAGGGCGTTGTCGATCAGGTTGCGCAGCGCAATGGCCAGCGTGTCCATATCGCCCTGCACCCAGACCGGTGCCGCATCCTCGGGTGGCTCCCAGTCCAGTCGCCGCTGGGCGCGGGGGTGCTGCCAGAACTCCTGGGCCATGGTGGTGGCCAGCTGCAGCAGATCGATGGTGTGAAAGCGCGCGGTGTTCCCCGCTTCGGCACGTGACAGCTGCAGCAGCCGCTCGGTCCGGTGGCTCAGGGTTTCCAGGGCGGTGAGGGCGGTTTGCGCCTCGCCCACGGCAATCTGGGTGCTGCCTTGCAGCTGGGCCTGCTCCACCGCCGTGTGCAGCCGCAGCCGCACGGAGGCCAGCGGGGTGCGCAGCTCGTGCGCGGCATTGGCGGCCAGAGCACGTTCCACATCCAGGGCCTGGTGCAGGCGGTCCATCAGCTGGTTCACGCCTTCGCCCACCTGGCGCAGTTCCAGCGGCAGGTCCTGCAGCACCAGGGGCTGCAGATTGCTGCTGCTGCGCTCAGTGATTTGCTGCTGCAGCCATTGCACGCTGCGCAGTTCCTTGCGGGCAATGTGGCGGATCAATCCGGTCAGCACTGGCAGCATCAGCAGCAGCACGGTGATCAGCCCGGTCAGTGTGCCGCTGCGGATTTCGGCACGTTCGCCCAGCGGGTCTGCCAGCTGCAGCCACAGGTCGTCCTGCGGCGTGTACAGCGTGTAGATGCGGTGTTCGATGGAGTTGTGAAACCCCGGCTTCAAGGGGGCGTCGAACGGTGTGATGGGGGCGCCGCGCGAGCGCAGCAGCACCTTGCCGTCGGGGGTGCGCACTTGCAGCAGCAAGGGTTCCGGATGGTCGTCACCGGGCACCTCCCCCATGGTCAGGATCTCCTGGCCCGGCGTGTCCGAGTCGATGCGCGACTGGCGCACGTCCAGCAGGGCCGGGTAGAGCTGGCGGTGGGCACTCTCCACCAGTTCGGTGTCGAAGTTGTGCTGGATCTGGGCATCGACATACCAGGCGACCAGGGCCGTGCCCAGTGCCCAGACGGTGATCACCGCCACCACCAGCGGGCGGGTCAGGCGGCGGGCCAGGCTGACGGGGGCGGACTTCATGCCACCGCCAGCCGGTAGCCTGTGCCGCGCACGGTCTGGATCAGGGGGCTGCCCAGTTTGCGGCGCAGCCGGCTGATGAATACTTCCAGGGTGTTGCTGTCCGAGGTGCTGTCCCATTGGTAGAGCGCCTCCAGCAGCCGCTCGCGGGTGAAGGTCTGCTCCGGCCGGCTGGCCAGCACCCGCAGCAGGGCCCATTCCTTGGGCGTGAGCACCACCGGCAGGCTGTCGACCTTGACCACCTCGCGCGCCAGGTCGATGCTGACGGGGCCCCGCTGCAGCACCGGGCTGGCCTGGGCACTGCGACGGCGTTCGATGGCGCGCAACCGGGCCAGCAGCTCCTCGGGGTCATAGGGTTTGACCAGGTAGTCGTCCGCGCCGGTGTCCAGGCCGCGGATGCGGTCGCTGACCTGGTCGCGGGCGGTCACCACCACCACGGTGGGGGCATCGTCCCGCCTGGGCAGGTGCTGCAGCAATTCCAGTCCATCGCCGTCAGGCAGGTTCAGGTCCAGCAGGATGGTGGCGTAGTGGGTCACGGCCACCAGGGCGCGTGCGGTCGTCAGGTCGGGGGCCAGATCCACCTTGAATTGCTTGCTGTGCAGATAGCCCAGCACCGCCTGGGCCAGGGCTGCATCGTCTTCCACCAACAGTATTCGCATGGTGCAGGATCATGAACGGAAAACACCAGTGTAGAGACGCTGGCAGTCCGTGTTGAAAAAGGCGGCTTTGCACGAGAGCTGAATGGAGTCTGAACAGAGGGTTCACTGCAGGTTCAGCTTGGGTCCCTACTGTACGGGCCCATGCACAACATGTTTCCCGGCCGCGGCGATGCCATCGCTGCGGTGGCACTCCCCACGTCCGATTCCGTTTCTGCCGCCGATGCTGCGCCGCCGCATGTCGGCCGCCGCTGGCGCTGGCCCGCGCTGCAGCTGTCGCCCCGCACCGTGGCCGGCGTGCTGGTGCTGTGGTGCACCTTGCTGCTGAACCAGGCGCTGTGGCAGAAGCTCGCGGGTCTGGACGACTTCTCGGACCCCTGGATGCTGCGCCGGGCGGTGATGGCGGTGCTGGTGGGCTGTGCCACCTACCTGTGGTTCATGCTGTGGTCATGGCCGCGCCTGCGCCGGGTCGCCTGGAGCGCCATCCTGGTGCTGTCCGCGGTGGTGCAGTACTACATGCTGCACTACGGCATGGTGATGGACAGCAGCATGGTACGCAATGTGATGCAGACCAACTTCACCGAGGGCATGGCGCTGTTCAGTCCGCTCATGCTGGTACATGTGGCAGTGTTTGCCGGACTGCCGGTGCTGTGGCTCTACCGTGGTGTGCGCTGGCAGGAAAGCCGGGGGCGGCGTGCCTGGGGCCTGTCGGCCCTGGCGGTGCTGCTGGCGCTGGGCACCCTGCTGGGGGGCAGCGTGGCCATGTACCGCCAGCTGGCGCCGCTGATCCGCAACCACACGGAGATCCGCTTTCTGATCAACCCCCTGGCCACGGTGGTGTCGTTTGCGCAGGTCACGCTCAAACCCATTTTCAAGCCGAACCGGCCGTTCCGCGCCATCACGGAGGGCGCTGCCCTGGGCAGCAGCTATGGCGCTGCCTCGGCCGTCGCTGCCGCCACGCACAAGCCGCCGCTGCTGGTGCTGGTGGTGGGAGAGACCACGCGCGCCGACCACTTCGGCCTGAACGGCTACCCGCGTGACACCACGCCCGAACTGGCGGCGCGCCAGGTCATCAACTGGCGCCAGGCCTGGTCCTGCGGCACCAACACGCTGGCGTCGGTGCCCTGCATGTTCTCGCACCTGGGCAAGTCGGGCTATGAAGGGCGCAAGTTCGAGTACGGCAATCTGATGGACGTGCTGCAGGCCGCCGGTCTGGGTGTGGACTGGCTGGACAACCAGGCCGGCTGCAAAGGCGTGTGCGACCGCATTCCCCACGCCCAGGCCGACCAGGTGGCCACGCCGGCCGAGGTCAAGCAATGGTGCAAGGACGGGGAGTGCCTGGACCAGCTGATGGTGGGCCTGCTGGACCAGCGCCTGCAGGCGCTGCCCGAAGCCGCACGCAGCAAGGGCGCGGTGCTGGTGCTGCACCAGATGGGCAGCCACGGCCCGGCCTACTACCGCCGCTCCAGTGCGCAGACCAAGCAGTTCAAGCCCGAGTGCACCACGCATGTGACCTCGGACTGCAGCCATGCCGAACTGGTCAATGTGTATGACAACAGCATGCGCGAAACCGATCTGTTTCTGGCCAGGACCATCGACTGGCTGCAAAAGAAGCAGGACCAGTACGCGACGGCGCTGATGTACGTGTCCGACCACGGAGAATCCCTGGGCGAGAACGGCTTGTATCTGCATGGCCTGCCCTATGCGATTGCCCCCGACACGCAAAAGCATGTGCCCTGGGTGCTGTGGCCCGGTACCCTGCAGGCGCGCACCGGCATGAAAGAGGCCTGCGCCCGTTCCGGGGTGGAGCAGCGCATCACCCACGACAACTACTTCCACACCGTGCTGGGCATGCTGGATGTGCGCAGCCCGCTCTACAAGCCGGAACTGGACATGCTGGCCACGTGCCGTTCGTGACGCCGCTGCCGCACTGCAGTGCAGCGTAAAAAAAGGGGCACTATCGCCCCTTTTTTTGTTCCCGTTTTCGGCCCCCAGCCCGCGACGCGGTGCGCGGTGCGGGGCACACGCTTATGGCATCGGAATGGCGCTGCCCGCGGCCGCATGGGCCTGGTAATGCACGGCCGGCTGGCCGCAGGGGCGCAGGGCCAGCGCCGCATTCAAGCGTTCCAGCATGGCGGATGTGGCTGGGGCCGGGGATGCGTCGGTCTGCCAGTCCGGCCGCACGAATTGCACCCAGCCCACCCAGGCCAGCAGCTGCAGCAACTGGCTGACCGCGCCGGGCTGCTGGGCATACAGCGGCAGCTGCACCAGCTGGGCATAGCTTTGCGGGCCGTTTTGCAGGGCGGCCAGCAGTGGTGCCACATGGGCCATGGGCATCTGCACCGGGCCGATGCGGGTGTCGAGCGTGAAGGCTGCCGGCAAGGGCGCCTGCAGCGAGGGTGCGGCAGGCAGCAGGGCAATGCGCTGTGCCAGCAAGGCGTGGCGGTGTGCGTCGGTAGATAGCCCATTGCCCTGGGGGTGGTGGCGCTGGTAGATATCGCGGCGCTGGTTCTGGTTGCGGGCAATGTCCTTGAAGGTTTCCTGGGCGGCCACGCTGCGGCCTTGCTGGCGCAGGCGGTTCAGCAGCGGCAGCGACTGTTCGGGCAGGGATGCACCGTCGATGTTTTCCAGCAGCGTGGCACTGCCGGCGTAGTCACAGCCGGCCGGTGCGAGATCGGCCATGACATCGGCCACGTGCAGGGATTCCCAGTGCGCGTTCAGAAATTCATGGGCGATATAGCGGCGGTCCATGCCGCGCAGCTGGCCCAGTTCCGTCGCGATGCGCGGGTGTTCGGTGCAGTAGCCGGTGCCGGCTTCGGCCATCTGCTGCAGCAGTGCCAGGCCGGCGTCGGTCTTGTCCGTGGAACTGCCTGCCATGTCTTGCGTGGCCAGGTGCACCAGTTTTTGCGCGGCGGCCATGGCGGCAGAGCCGGGCTGGCTCATATAGGCCAGGTACAGCACGCCGCCGGGGCGGAGGTGGCGTTCCAGCAGCTGGCGCAGGGCGGCGCGGTTGCTGGTGCTGATCCAGGAGTACACCCCGTGGCTGACGATGAAATCGCAGGGGGGCAGTGCTTCGGCGTCTGCGGCCAGTGCGGCTTCAAAGCTCTGGCACACAAATCGCACATTGGGCACACCCACCGCCTGTGCCAGCGCCTGTGCCTGGGCAATGGCGTCCGGGTTGAGGTCCAGGCCGATGAATTGCCCCTGTGGGTTGGTGGCGGCAGCGATGACCGTGCTGATGCCCGTGCCGCAGCCCAGTTCCAGCCAGGTGTAGGGCTGCTGCAGATCGGGTGTGCGGCGCCCCAGTGCCTGCAGGGTGCTGCACAGCCAGACGGGCATGATTTCGCGGTGGAAGTAGTCGGGGTAGGCGACGTCGGTGACGTAGCCATCCAGGTGCGCGGCAGGGGGTGTCATGGGCGGCAGGGGAAAGAAGCAATGCAAAAGCCCGCAGCCAAGGCTGCAGGCTTGATGGTGTCACAGCTGCGGATGCACGGGCTGCCCGGGTGGGCAGGTCCGCGTGTGCAGCAGTCTGCGACCAGTGCCGGAAGCGTCCCTGCCTGCTGCAGCGTGGGGGCTGCAACCGGCAGGGGCGGGCGGCTTAGAAGCGGCCGGTCAGCGACACGTAGTAGGCGCGTCCCAGTTCGTTGTAGGTGGAGGCGCCTGCGGCGGAGTTGTTGGACTCGCGGTACAGGCGCTTGTCCGCCAGGTTGGTGATGCCGAAGTTCAGCGCATACGACTTGTTGATCTTGTACTGTGCGCCAATGCCGTACAGGGCGTAGGAGCTCACTTCCTGCAGCTGTGCACCGGTGGAGGCAGCACCGCCGGTCTGGACGGTACGGGGTTCCTGGCGGCCGTAGAACGTGGCGTTCAGCTGGGTCGACCAGTTGGCGTTGATGGTCCAGTCCAGTGTGGAGTTCACGGTGTACTTGGGAATCACGGACAGCGGTTGGTTGCTGTCCTTGTTGTGGTTCTTCAGCATGTAGGTGAAGTTGTTCACCAGCTTCAGCGTGTTGCCGTTCTTGCCATCCAGCGGCACGGTCAGATTGCCTTCGAAGCCCTTGACGATGGCCTTGCTGGCATTCATCCACTGGTAGACCTGGGAGGTGCCGACCACGACCGGCGTGCCGTCGTTCATTTCGGCGTAGATCTTGTCCTTGTAGTCGTTCTGGAAGTAGCTCAGGCTGGCGTCCAGACCGTTGTGGTTGGTGTACGCAACCCCCAGTTCCTTGTTGATGCTGGTTTCGGCCTGCAGATCGGGGTTACCCACGACGTAGCAACCACCGCCCAGGCTGGGCGAACTCACCGGGCAGCCATTGCCCATGGTGAAGTACAGGTAGTTGTTGTTGGTCTGGTACAGATTGGGCGCCTTGAAGGCACGGGCAATACCCCCCTTGACCTGCCAGCTGTCGTTCAGCTGGTAGGTGGCATTCAGGCTGGGGCTCCAGTTGTTGCCCGACTGGCTGTGGTGGTCAAAGCGCACACCCGGGGTCAGGATCAGGTTCTGGATGGGCTCGAAGTTGTCTTCCACGAACAGCGCGAAGTTCTGTGCATCGGACTTGCCGCTGCGGGTGCCTGCGCTGCCCACCAGGCCACCGACGTTGTTGGCGCCCGTGCCCGTCGTCTGGCTCATGGCTGCGGCATCGTCCAGCTTCTCGTTGCGGTACTCGAAGCCCGTGGTCAGCATGTGGGTGGTGCCGCCCAGCTTCAGCGGGGTGTTCACTTCCCCGGACAGGAAGTAGTTGCCCAGCTTGGAAGTGATTTTGTCTGTAGTGCTGCTGATGGAGCCTTCGGGGCCACCGGCCAGCGCCACGGGGTTTTGCCAGCGGCGGGTGTTTTCGTACTGGAAGATCAGGCGCGAGGTGCCCCAGTCCCATTTGCCGCGGTGGGTCACCCCCAGGGTGTTGCGGTTGGTGCGGTTGGTTTCCTGGCCCAGCAGCGATTCGCGGATGGGCGCATTGGCGTCGATGCTGACGGCGGTTTCACCGGCGTATTCATTGGTCTGGCGGCTGGCGCCCATCTCGAACTCCAGCACCTGCTGGGGGGTCAGGTCCCAACGCAGCAGGGCGTTGATGTCCTTGTTCTTCACACCTTCGCGGCCGGCGGGGGCCATGGCGGTGGTGGTGGATGCGGTGCGGTTCAGGTCGGGGCTGTCCGCATCGCTGTGGGCCATGTTGCCGAACAGGCGGAAGGACAGGTTCTCTGCCAGCGGGCCGGACAGGTTGAAGCTGCTGCGCTTGGTATCGCCTTCCTTGGAGTCTTCCTGGAACTTGCCGTAGACAGTGACCGAGCCTTGCAGCTTGTCGGTGGGCTTCTTGGTGATGATGTTCACCACACCACCGGCGGCACCCGAACCGTAGCGCGCTGCCGCAGGGCCACGGATGACTTCGATGCGCTCGATGGCTTCCACCGGCACCCAGTTGGAGTCGCCACGGGTGTCGCGCTCGCCGCTTCGGCCCATCTTGGCACCGTTGCGCGATTGCACGGGCTTGCCGTCGATCAGGATCAGCGTGTTTTCCGGGCCCATGCCGCGCAGGTCGATCTGGCGGTTGTTGCCGTACTGGCCGGAAGCGGAGTTGCCGGTCAGGTTGACGCCCGGCATGGTGCGCACCAGCTCGGAAATGTCATTGGCCGGAGCGCGTTCGGTCAGCTCTTCCTGGGTGATGACGGACACCCCCAGGGCCTGCTTCAGTTCTTCTTCGGCAGTGGCGCGGACCGTGGTCTCACCCAGCACGGTGTCGGTGGCGGCGTGGGCGGCGGTCAGATGGGCGGCCATCGCGATGGCGGAAAGGGCAAAAAGGCGGAAATTCAGTGAGCGGGACATGAAGCTGCAGTAAAGAATTCGTTAACAGGAATCGTTCTCATTACATTGTAGTTACATGCTGTACGATCGAGAATTGTTCTTGTTTGCATGTTGTTGTTTTTTGCTCAAAAAAGCGTGCGAAATGGCGATGGATGCTGCAAAAAGTTGTGAATAGTCAACTTCATTGAAAGGAATGCCATGCTTGGAACCCCTCTGACCCCGTCGCGCCGCCGTTGGTTGGCCTCTGCCCTGGCGGGGGTCTGCTGCTCGGGAATGACCGCAGGGGTCTGGGCGGCCAGCCCCTCTGCGGCGCGCGCACCCATCGCTATCACCCATGCCAAGGGCGTGACCCCGGTGCCTGCGGCACCACAGCGCGTGGTGGTGTTCGATCTGGGGGCGCTGGACACCATGCACACCCTGGGTCTGCCGGTGGCAGGGGTGCCCAAGGCGCAGTTTCCGGACTATCTGAAGGGCTATGCCGCAGCCCGCTATCCCGTGGCGGGCAGCCTGTTCGAGCCGGATTACGAGGCACTGAGCCGGATCCGGCCGGATCTGATCATTGTGGGTGGCCGCTCCGCAGCCAAGTACGACCTGCTGCGCAAGATCGCGCCCACGGTGGATTTCTCGGTCAACGGCCAGCAGATGCTGCAGGACATGGCGCGCAATGTGGCGGCCATTGCCAGCCTGTATGGCAAGCAGGCCCAGGGCCAGGCACTGGTCGACCGGATGCAGCAGGAGGTGGCGGCGCTGCGCCAGCTCTCCAGCCAGGCTGCCCCTGGACTGCTGCTGATGGCGGTGAACGACAAGATCATGCCGCAGGCGCCGGGGACGCGTTTTGGCTTCCTGTTCGATGTGCTGGGCGCCAAGTCGGCCATCACCGCGCAGCAGGTGCCGGCGCGCGGCACGGCCTACACCTTTGACGATGTGGCCAGGCTCAACCCGCAGTGGCTGTACGTGATCGACCGCAACACCGCCACCGGGCAGGCGGCCGGCGGCGGCGCCATCATCCCGTCGCAGCAGGTGTTCGACAACGCCCAGGTCAAGGGCTCGGCGGCCGGCCAGAAAGGGCAGGTGGTGTTTCTGGATCCCAAGGGCTGGTATCTGATGGGCAGCACCGGCCCCACGGCCTTGCTGGGCAATGTGGCCCAGCTGAAGCAGGTCTACCAGGCGGCAGCCCGCTAAGCCGGAGGTCGCCAGGGGCGGCCAAGGCGCCCCGGCGTGTCAGCCGCCGCGGCCTTTTGCAGTGCCGCCGCTGCCGTGCGGACCCTGGCCGGCATCGGCCGCATCGTCGTGCAGCAGGTGCTCGCCGATCTGGCGCCAGGCCTTGGCGGCATCGTGCTGGCCGGCAAAGTGGTGGCAGCTGGCGGCCGTCATGGCGATGCGGCCGTTGCTGGGTTCCAGGTCGAACGCCTTTTCGCACTGGGCGGCGGCATTGGCCCACATCACGGGTGCGTTGGGTGATTCTTCCTTTTGCAGGGCATGGGCCTCGGCCATCCAGGCCTGGGCCAGGCGGAAGCCTGCTTCGGCCTGCTCGGGGTCGGCCTGGTGGGCGCGGTAGAACTCCTTGCCGGCGGCCTGCCACAGGGCACGTGCCTGGGTGAAATCGGCGGTGGCAATGCGCTGGGCTTCGCGCACCAGCGCGTTGCCTGCTTCCATATGGGGGCGGTAACTGTCTTGAGACATGGTGGGCATTGTCGCCTGCCTTGGCATGCAGTGGGAGATGATGCGCACTTGATGTAGCACAGATATCTGGCATGTAGGCGACACCGGGTGTGGGCGATAGGCAGCATGTGTGCGCAAACGTCCTCCACCGCAGGCCGGGAACCAGATAATCGCCCGCATGCTGGAGCAGATTCGACGCAACCGACGCCTGGGCACCACGGTGCTCCTGCTGTGCATCGCGCTCTGGCTGGTGGCGCTGTGGGCCGGGGTGCGCGTGCGCGCCGTGTCCGGGCCGGCACCGGTGGTGGCGGCCATGGCGCCTGCCAGCGCCGTTCAATCCCACGCGGCAGCCCATGTCCACGGCACGCATGCCGCCCATGACAGCCCCCATGCGGCGATTCCGGATGGGGGGGCTGCGCCCGAGCCTGCCCATGAGCACAGCGGTCACGGTCCGCATGGCCCGGATTGCGTGCTGTGCATCGCCCTCAGTCCGCCGGCCACGGTGGCCGTGGTCGTCTACCGTCCGCCCGCGCCGCGCCAGGGACTGGGGTGGCACGCCCCGGCACGGCCGCCGCTTTCGCGCCTGGCCGCTGCGCCCCTGCCGGCACGCGGTCCGCCGGCACCTCTCCACGCCTGAGTGCGGCATGCCGGTGCGCATGCCGTGAATTTCCCTGTTTTGAAGCCCTGCCGACCGTGCCCGGTGGGTGCAGGCCGCATGGCCTGTGCCTGTCTGCGCCGGTGGGCGGCGGCGTGGATGTCGCATGCCAACTTATTCCGTTTTTTCCCGGGTCGCCGTTGCGCGCGCCCCGCAGTTCCGTTTCCGCTGGTCGCCCTGCGCGCTGGCCTGTGTGCTGGCCGGGTTGCCCGCCATCGGTATGTCCGGTGCCGCGCAAGCGGCGAACACCCGTGACGTGGTGCAAGAGACCCAGGAGGCTCCTGGCCGCGCACTGGGTGAAGTGGTGGTCACTGCGGTGCACGACCATTCCCCTGTGCAGGTGGTGGCTGACCCCAAGCAGCCGCGCCAGCCGATTCCGGCCAGCGATGCGGCCGACTACCTCAAGACCATTCCCGGGTTTTCGGCCGTGCGCAGCGGTGGGTCGAACAGCGACCCGGTGTTCCGTGGCCAGTTCGGATCGCGCCTGCCGCTGCTGACCAACGGCACGAACCTGATCGGCGCCTGCCCGGCGCGCATGGATGCGCCCAGCTCTTATATTTCGCCGGAAACTTATGACCAGCTCACTGTGGTCAAGGGCCCGCAGACGGTGGTGTGGGGGCCGGGTGCCTCGGCCGGGGTGGTGCGCTTTGACCGGCTGCCGCCCGAATTCTCCGAAGCCGGCGCCCGCCTGTCCGCCAGCCTGCTGGGCGCCAGCGGCGGCCGCAACGACCAGACCGTGGACCTGGAGGCCGGCAACGCCCAGGTCTATTTGCGTGCCACCGCCAACCATTCCCATGGGCAGGATTACAAGGACGGCAATGGCCGCCGTGTGCCTTCCGGCTGGGACAAATGGAATACCGATGTGGCCGTGGGTTTCACCCCCGACGCCCATACCCTGCTGGAGTTGAGCGCCGGCGCGGGTGACGGCGAAGCACGCTATGGCGGCCGCAGCATGGACGGGACGCAGTTCCGCCGCGACAGCTGGGGCCTGCGCTTTGAAAAGCAGCACCTCACGCCCTGGCTGGCCAAGCTGGAGGCGCAGGTCTACCGCAACCAGGCCGACCATGTGATGGACAACTACACGCTGCGCACGCCCCCTACCACCGGCATGATGGCGGGCGGCATGGCCAGCAATGTGCGCCGCACCACCACTGGTGGCAGGGTGGCGGCGACGCTGCTGCCCGTCGAGGGCTGGCAGCTGGTCACGGGCTTTGACGCCCTGCGCAGCCCGCACGACAAGCGCAGCGGCACGCCCAGCCTGTCCTACGACAGCCAGGCATGGACGCGGGATGCCAAGTTCGCCAGCTGGGGCTGGTTTGCCGAGCTGGGCTGGCAGGCCAGCGAGCGCACGCGCTGGGTGGGCGGTCTGCGGCTGGACCAGTCCGAGGCCCGGCGCTATCCCGCCAGCAGCGGCGGCATGGGGGGAATGGGAGGCATGGGCGGCATGGCTGCCGCCACGGCCGACAACGACCGCGACCGCAGTGCCATGCCCAGCGGGTTTGTGCGCTGGGAACAGCAGCTGGCGTCCGGCGCCACGGTCTATGCCGGCCTGGGCCATGTGCAGCGCTTTCCGGATTACTGGGAACTGATCTCACCCAGCAACAGCGCCGCCACGGCAGGCAATGCCTTTGCCAGCCTGAAGCCGGAAAAAACCACCCAGCTGGATGTGGGCGGGCAGTGGAAGGGCGAGGGCTGGCAGGCCTGGGCATCGGGCTACGCCGCCGTGGTGCAGGACTACATCCTGTTCGACTATGTGGGCATGGCCTCCAATGTGCGCAACGTCGACGCACGCCGCGCCGGTCTGGAGCTGGGGGGCAGCCACCAGCTCAGCACCGCATGGGCGGCGCAGGCCACGCTGGCCGGCACCTGGGCGCAGAACCGCAGCGATGGCCGGCCGCTGCCGCAGACACCGCCGGTGGAACTGCGCCTGGGGCTGGACTATGCCCAAGGGCCCTGGACGGCCGGAGCGCTGTGGCGTCTGGTGGCGGCCCAGCACCGTGTGGCCCGGGGCCAGGGCAATGTGGTGGGGCAGGATCTGGGGGCCAGCGCCGGGTTCGGCGTGCTGTCGCTCAACACCAGCTATCGCGTGAACCCGAAGCTCAAGCTGCTGCTGGGCGTGGACAACCTGTTCGACAAGGCCTATGCCGAGCACCTGAACCTGGCGGGCAACGCCGGCTTCGGTCTGCCCGGCAACACGCGCATCAACGAGACCGGCCGCACCTGGTGGTTGCGCGCCGACATGAAGTTCTGACACCGCCTGCAGGGACGGCACCAGGCGGTCCCCGCGTGCGCGCGGTGGCCGCGGTGGCAGCGCTGCACGGGGTTACGATCGGCCGTCCTTCTCTCTGACAGCCCCCGGCCATGGGGCGGGGCTGTGTGCAACTTTCACCATGACATTCAGCGAACTTCTGGAGGCCGTGCGCGGCGCCTATACCGACACCCTGTCCCAGGCCGTGCAGCAGCAGGCTTGCCATGTGGAGCCGGCCTTGCGCACGGCGGATGGTGCGCTGGCCACCGAAGGGGAGCTGGGCCTGCCTTGCAGGGTGGACGCCATCGTGCAGCAGGACGGCAGCAGCCTGACCGTGGATGCACGCAGCCGTCTGCAGTTCGATCCGGTGCAGCTGCAGCTGGCGGGCACGGCCGTGACCATGGTGCCGTTCTCCTGGGACTGGCTGCAGCTGGAGGTACAGGGCCTGGGCCGGGACCGGGTGGCGCATACGCTCCAGGAGTGGTTCTGGCAGGGGTTCGACGCCGAAGACCAGAACGCCCTGGCGACCGATGGCCTGTATGGCGTGCTGCATTTTCTGTCGGACCTGCAGCCAGCCGGCGAAGGCTGGCGCAGTGCGGTCGACCTGGGCTCTGCCCCGGCCGAGGCGCTGGAAGCGCTGCTGTGGCGGCTGTCCGATGCCGGGGCGACCCAGGTCACGCTGGGCTGAGGCCGCCCGTGTTTGCGGGTGACGGGCGCTGCGGCAGATAAAGATGATTTGTTCATAAGCAAGTCGAAATTTATTCGTTTTCAGAATGAAGAGGGCTTTCTAGACTGGCTTCCAACGTCATTCGACTGCCAGAAAAAGGAAGCCCACCATGTCTGCCGTCCTCGCCACCTACGATTTCTCCCGACCCTCCCGCCTGCAGGACGCTGCGGTGCCGCCGCAGGACTTTGTGATCCGTCCGGCCCCGGGTGCCGCAGGCAATCTGGGGGCGGAGGTGGTCGGGCTGGACCTGTCCCGTCCGCTGTCGGATGCCGATTTTGAGCGCCTGCAGCAGGCGCACTGGCAGCACCATGTGCTGGTGTTCCGCGACCAGCGCATCACCCCGGCCCAGCAGGTGGCGTTCAGCCGCCGCTGGGGCCCGCTGCAAATCCATGTGCTGCGCCAGTTCCAGCTGGCGGGCCACCCGGAAATCCTGCAGGTCTCCAACATCCGTGATGCCCAGGGTCAGCCGGAGGGGCTGGGCGATGCCGGGCAGCTGTGGCATTCCGATCTGTCGTACAAGGAAAAGCCTTCGCTGGGCAGCCTGCTGCATGCGCAGGAGCTGCCCAGCGAAGGGGGGGACACCCTGTTTGCGGACCAGCATGCCGCTTACGACGCGTTGCCGGACATCGTCAAAAAGCGCCTGCAGGGTCTGCAGGCCGAACACAGCTACCTGCTGCACTACGAAACGCTGCGCGCCAAGAGCCCCTGGCGCCCGGCGCTGACGCAGGCGCAGATCGATGAGGTCAAGCCGGCCGTCCACCCCGTGGTTCACACCCACCCCGGCAACGGCCGCAAGGCGCTGTTTGTCAGCGAGCATTTCACCAGCCGCGTGCTGGGCCTGACGGATGACGAAAGCCGCGACCTGCTGAACCAGCTGTTTGCCCACAGCGTGCAGCCGCAGTTTGTCTACCGCCACCAGTGGCAGCCGCACGACCTGGTGTTCTGGGACAACCGTTCGGTGCTGCACCTGGCCAGCGGCACGCCGGAACACCTGCGCCGCAAGCTCTACCGCACCACGGTGGAAGGCGATACGCCCGTGGCCTGATGCCGCGCAGGCAGGTGCCGCCCAGCAGTGCTCGGATGCCGTGCGCCGCAGGGAGGCCCGCTCTGGATTTCACTCCCCATGTTGCGCCGGTGTGCGGCGCAAGGGTTGGCTTTGATGCTGCAGGAGCTGGTGTTGCAGCTACTGCTACTGCTCCGCAGCCTCCGTCTGGACTTCACCTTCATCATGAACAAAATCTTTCACCTCCCCGCGCTGCGCCGTTCCGTGACCGGCACCTTGGCCGCCACTGCGGTGCTGGCCGCCGCCATGGCCGCACCTGCAGCCCATGCCAAGGAAGGCCAGCTGCGCATTGCCCAGCAGTTCGGCATCGTCTACCTGCTGCTGAACGTGGCGCAGGAGCAAAAGCTGATCGAGAAGCACGGCAAGAGCCGGGGTGTGGACATCAAGGTGGACTTTCTGCAGCTCTCCGGCGGCTCGGCCATCAACGATGCCCTGCTGTCCGGCAATGTGGACATTGGCGGAGCCGGCGTGGGCCCGCTGTTCACGTTGTGGGACCGCACCAAGGGCAAGCAGAACGTCAAGGGCGTGGCCTCGCTGGGCAACTTCCCCTACCTGCTGGTGAGCAACAACCCGGCCGTCAAGACCATTGCCGATTTCAGCGACAAGGACCGCATTGCCCTGCCGGCGGTGGGCGTGTCGGTGCAGTCGCGCATTCTGCAGCTGGCATCGGCCAAGCAATGGGGCGACGCGCAGTACAACAGGCTGGACCGGCTGCAAGTGGCCATTCCCCACCCCGAGGCGGCCGCGGCCATCATCAAGGGCGGCACGGAAATCACCGCCCACTTCGGCAACCCGCCGTTCCAGGAGCAGGAGCTGGCCGCCAACCCGCAGGCACGCGTGGTGCTGAACTCGTACGACGTGCAGGGCGGACCGGCTTCGTCCACCGTGCTCTACGCCACCGAGAAGTTCCGCAACGACAGCCCCAAGACCTACCGCGCCTTCCTGGATGCGCTGCACGAGGCGGCGCAATTCGTGCAGAAGAACCCGGAGCAGGCGGCCGACATTTACCTGAAGGTCACCGGCGGCAAGCAGGACCGCAAGCTGGTGCTGGATGTCATCCGCAGCCCGCAGGTGCAGTTCACCGTGCAGCCGCAGCGCACGCTGGCGCTGGGCCAGTTCCTGCAGCGTGTGGGGGCCATCAAGGCCACGCCGGCACAGCTGTCGGATTACTTCTTTGACGATCCCCGCGTGGCGGGCGGCAACTGACGCTGCGCCGGCTTCCGGGTTGGGAGAAATGACGATGACACGCTTTGCAGCGGTGCGCCAGCGCTTCTGGCAGCAACTGGCAGCCGAATGGGAAGGCCCTGCCGGGCTGATGGCTGGGGGCCACTGGCACACCGATTTGGCCGAAGCCGCGGCCGTGCCCGCCGCCGTCATGCCGTGGCCGACCCACGCGGCGCCGGTGCACAGAACGGCGGTGGGGCAGGAGGCGGCGGCACCCGCTGCGGCTGCAGGCGAAGCGTCCGCGCACGCAGAGCGCAGTCCCCAGCCGCTGCTGCAGGTGCAGGACGTGAGCCTGGTCTACGCCACGGCGCGGCAGCAGGTGCGGGCCACGCACCGGGTCAGCCTGGATGTGTTCAAAGGCGACCGCTTTGTGCTGCTGGGTGCTTCGGGCTGCGGCAAGAGCAGCCTGCTCAAGGCGCTGGGCGGCTTCATCACCCCGGCCGAGGGGCAGATCCTGCTGGACGGCCAGCCGGTGCACGGCCCCGGTCCGGACCGGGTGGTGGTGTTCCAGGAGTTTGACCAGCTGCCGCCCTGGAAGACGGTGCGCGAGAACGTGATGTTCCCGCTGCTGGCCTCCGGCCAGTTACCACGCGCAGCCGCACGCGAACGCGCCGATGCCGTGATCGCCAAGGTGGGCCTGGCGCAGTTTGCCGATGCGCACCCGCACCAGCTGTCCGGTGGCATGAAGCAACGCGTGGCCATTGCCCGCGCGCTGGCTATGCAGCCGCGCGTGCTGCTGATGGACGAGCCCTTTGCCGCGCTGGATGCGCTGACCCGCCGCCGCATGCAGGAGGAGTTGCTGGCGCTGTGGGAGGAGTTCCGCTTCACGCTGGTGTTTGTCACCCACTCGATCGAAGAGGCGCTGGTGGTGGGCAACCGGATTGCCATTCTCTCGCCCCATCCGGGCCGGGTGCGGGCCGAGGTCAACAGCCATGCCTTCGACCTGGCCAGCCAGGGCAGCGAAGCGTTCCAGGCCACGGCCCAGCGCATCCACCGCCTGCTGTTTGAAGCGCCGCCTGTGGCTGCCTCACCCACCGCACCCGGTGCGCAACCGCCGTCGGCAGACCCGCCCGTGCAGGAGGCGCGCCATCTGGCGGACGGCCTGCCACCCACCTGGGCCACCATGCCCGTCAGCCTGTGAGTACGCCATGAGCACGATCACCATTCCTCCGGATCTGGCCACCCAGGGCGGGACACAGCCGCCGGTCCGCCCTGAATACGAACGTGCGCTGGAGCCTTTGGGGACGGTCGCGCCCACTGAGCCCTTGCCCTGGTTCGCCCGGCTGTGGGGACTGGCCGCCGTGCGCCGGGGGCTGATTCTGGCCGTGCTGGCGGCGCTGTGGCAGGTGTTGGCGCTGTGGCAGGACAACGATCTGCTGCTGCCCACCTTCACCGCCACGGTGCGCGCCCTGGTGGACGGCTGGGCCAGCGGTGAACTGCTGGTCAAGGCCGTGGCTTCGCTGGCGGTGCTGGTGCAGGGCTATGCGCTGGGCATTGCCGGTGCGCTGGTGCTGACCACGCTGGCGGTGTCCACCCAGCTGGGGCGCGATCTGCTGACCACGCTGACCAGCATGTTCAACCCGCTGCCCGCGATTGCGCTGCTGCCGCTGGCGCTGCTGTGGTTCGGCCTGGGCCAGGGCAGCCTGCTGTTCGTGCTGGTGCATTCGGTGCTGTGGCCGCTGGCGTTGAACACCTATGCCGGCTTCCAGGCCGTGCCCGAGACGCTGCGCATGGCGGGGCGCAACTACGGCCTGTCCGGTGTGCGCTATGTGCTGCAGATCCTGATTCCGGCCGCGCTGCCGTCGATTCTGTCGGGCCTGAAGATCGCCTGGGCCTTTGCCTGGCGCACGCTGATTGCGGCCGAGCTGGTGTTCGGTGCCTCCTCCGGCAAAGGCGGGCTGGGCTGGTACATCTTCCAGAACCGCAACGAGCTCTACACCGACAAGGTGTTCGCCGGCCTGCTCACCGTGATTGCCATCGGCCTGCTGGTGGAGACCCTGGGCTTCCACACGCTGGAGCGCCTGACGGTGCGTAAATGGGGCGTGCAGCGCTGAGCACTGCCTGGGCGCCGGTCTCGCGGTTCGCCTGGGTGCGGCGCCGAAGGGTGTTGCCGGGGCAGTAGACGGCAGGTTCTGGCAGCATGCAGGGAGGTGCTGTGGGGCACCGCCTTCTGAAAGCCTGCTGCCATGACATTGCCACACCGTGTTTCCTCCATCGCCTGTGCATGGCTGCTTCTGGCATCGGCCGGGGTGCAGGCCCAGGTCCAGACCGCCTACCCCGACGCCGCGGCCAGTGACCCGGTCCGCATGGGGTGGATGGTGGGGTCGCCGCCGCCTGCCGACCGCGTGCTGCGTTTTGACGATGGTTCGTACTTCCGCTTTCCGGCACTGCGCTGGAGCGTGGCCCATTTTCGCCAGCTGATGCCCACGGTGAATGTGTCGCGCGGGCTGGGAGCCCCTGCGGCGTTGCCGCGCGCGCTGCGCAGTGATATCGATGCGCTGCAGTTCCTGCCCCTGGGGTCCGACCAGCCCATGACCTGGGAGCAGTCGCTGGCCGCCAATTACACCGACGGGATGGTGGTGCTGCACCGCGGCCGCGTGGTGTACGAGCGTTACTTTGGTGCGCTGCAGCCCCAGGGCCAGCATGCGGCCATGTCGGTGACCAAGTCGTTCGTGGGGACCCTGGCCGCCATGCTGGTGGCCGAAGGGAGGCTGGACCCGGCACGCCGCGTGGCCGACTATGTGCCGGAGCTGGCGGCTTCCGCATTCGGCAGCGCCACCGTGCGCCAGGTGATGGACATGACCACCGGCATCCGCTTCAGCGAAGACTATGCCGATCCCAAGGCCGAGGTCTGGGCCCATGCGGCCGCAGGCAACCCGCTGCCCAAGCCGGCGGACTACACCGGCCCGCGCAGCTATTACGAGTTTCTGCAGACGGTGCAGCCGCTGGGCACGCATGGGGCGGCCTTTGGCTACCGCACGGCCAATACCGATGCCCTGGGCTGGGTGCTGGCGAGGGTTTCCGGGCAGTCGGTGGCCGAGCTGCTGTCCGACCGCATCTGGAGCCGGCTGGGCACCGAGCAGGATGCCTATATGACCGTGGACGCCAGCGGTACGCCCTTTGCCGGCGGTGGCCTGAACCTGGGCCTGCGCGACATGGCCCGGTTCGGTGAGATGCTGCGCAATGGCGGGGTGTTCCAGGGCCGGCGCATTCTGCCGGCGGCGGCCGTGGCCGACATCCGCCGCGGCGGCAATCCGGCCGATTTTGCGCAGGCCGGCTACCGCCAGCTGCCCGGCTGGTCGTACCGGAACATGTGGTGGGTGACGCACAACGCCCACGGGGCCTTTGCTGCGCGCGGCGTGCACGGACAGACGATCTACATCGACCCCCAGGCCGAGATGGTGATCGCCCGTTTTGCATCACACCCGGTGGCCGGCAATGCGGCCAACGACGCCACCTCGTTGCCGGCCTACCATGCCCTGGCGCTGCACCTGATGCGCTCCGGCAAGGCGCCCTAAGGTGCCGCAGGGCGCCATGGCGGGGATCAGGCCATCTGGCTGATGGTCTTGCGGAAACGTGCCAGGGACAGGGCGAACAGCGCCGCGCCGATCACGGCCAGTGCGGCAAACGGCTTCCACACCACGTCCAGGCCTGCGCCACGGTAGAGGATGGCCTGGCCCAGTTCCACAAAGTGCGTGGTGGGCGCCAGCAGCATGATGTCCTGCACCAGCTGGGGCATGGATTCGCGCGGGGTCATGCCGCCGGACAGCAGCTGCAGCGGCAGCAGGGTCAGCACCATCAGCAGGCCGAACTGGGGCATGGAGCGCGCCACCGTGGCCATGAAGATGCCCATGGCCGTGGTGGCAAACAGGCACAGGGCCGCACCGGCCATGAACAGCGGAATGCTGCCCTCGATCGGCACCTGCAGAAAGCCGCGCACCACCAGATTGAGCGACACTCCGGCCGCCACCAGCACCACCGCCCCCATGGACCAGACCTTGGCCAGCATGATCTCGGTGGGGGTGACGGGCATCACCAGCAGGTGTTCGATGGTGCCGTGCTCGCGCTCGCGGATCAGGGCCGCGCCGGTCAGGATGATGGACAGCATGGTCACGTTGTTGATGATCTGCATCAGCCCGCCGAACCAGACCTTGTTCAGCGACGGGTTGAAGCGCGCGCGCAACTCCAGGTCCACCGGCAGCGTGCTGGCCGAGCGGTGGCGCTGGGTGAATTCAGTGATTTCGGCCGTGACGATCTGCTGGATATAGCCGCTGCCCGAAAACGCCTGGCTCATGCGGGTGGCGTCCACATTCAGCTGCAGCTCGGCCTTCTTGCCGGCCAGCACGTCGCGCTGAAAGCCGGGGGGAATGGTCAGGGCAAAGGTGAAGCGGCCGGCATCCATGCCGGGGTCGACCTGCTGCCATTCCAGCATCTGCGGGGGCATGAACTGCGGCGGATAGAAGGCCGAGCTGATGCGGGCCGACAGCGGAGACTGGTCCTGGTCCACGATGGCGATGGGCGCGTGGTGCAAGGTCTCGGGCATGGCCGAGGCGGAGGTGTAGACCGATGCGGTGAAGGTGTAGGCGATGAGCACCAGCATCACCGGGTCGCGCCACAGGCTCCACAGTTCCTTGACGCCCAGGCGCCAGATGTTCTTCAGGCTATGCAGCATGGCATGGCTCCCCCTGCATGGTTGGGTGGTTCGTGCGGGGCGCCCGGCCCGCAGGCGGGATACCTGGGGCGGCCCCGGTCGCATGCCCGGACTCTGTTCGCCACCGGCAGCGCGCCGGCGCCGCCCCGCCGAGAGGCGGCCGTCGCACCGCCCTCGCGCAGCGACGCAGTGCGGTGCTCCATCATTTTTCCTGCTTGGGCAGCGCCCAGATGGCAATGCCCATGATCACAGGGATGGCCAGCAGCAGTGGCACATAGGCGCTGCCCAGGTCCTGCAGGCCCAGGGCCTTGCTGAACACGCCGCGGCTGATGGCGAACATGTGGGTGGCGGGGTAGATCTCGCCAATCCAGCGGCCCGCGCCTTCCAGCGAGCTGACCGGGTCGGTGAGGCCCGAGAACTGCGTGGCCGGAATCAGGGTGCCCAGCATGGCGAAGAACAGGGCTGCGATCTGGCTGCGCGTGACGGCCGAGGCCAGCAGCCCCATGCCGGTGGCGATGATGGCAAACAGCACGGCGGCCAGCGTCAGTGCCACAAAGCTGCCGGTCATGGGCACGCCAAAGGCAAACACCGCCATGGCGCACATCAGCAGGTAGTTCAGCAGCGCCAGGGCCACATAGGGCAGCTGTTTGCCCAGCAGAAACTCCGTGCGCGTGACAGGCGTCACGTACAGGTTGACGATGGAGCCCAGCTCTTTTTCCCGCACCACGGCCAGGGCAGTGAGCATGGCGGGGAACATCAGCAGCAGCATGGGAATCACGGCGGGCACCATGGCCGGCAGGCTCTTCACGTCCGGGTTGTAGCGAAAGCGGGTCTCGATGGAAACCTGGCTGCCCATGCTGATCCCCGTGCGCTCACGCACCTGCTGGACCAGCCAGTGCTGGTGCATGCCCTGCACATAGCCTTTGACGGTCTCGCCGCGCTGGGGCATGGCGCCGTCGAACCAGGCGCCCACTGCCACCGGGCTGCCGCGCAGCACATCGCGGCCAAAGCCCGGCGGGATCTCGATGGCCAGTGCGATGGCGCCGCTGCGCATGCGTTGGTCCAGGTCCTCGTAGGAGGTCAGCGGAGGCTGCTCGATGAAGTAGCGTGAACCTGACAGGCTTTGCGTGTAGCTCTGGCTCAGCGTGCTCTGGTCGCGGTCCAGTACGGCGAATTTCAGGTCCTCCACGTCCATGCTGATGCCAAAGCCGATCACCACCATCAGCACCAGCGACCCGACCAGGGCCAGCGTGGCGCGCACCGGGTCGCGCTGCAGCTCCAGCGATTCGCGCCATAGATAGCTCCACAGGCGCTGCAGGCTGAAGCGGGCAGGGGCCTTGCCGGCATCCGGCGCCGTGATGGCAGGGGCGGCTGTCGAGGGGGCGGCTGCCTGGGGGGCGTCGAGCTGCGGTGCCGCCTCGCCCGAGGCTTCGACCAGATAGCCGATGAAAGCTTCTTCCAGGGTGGCCGCGCCGCGCTTGGCGGTCAGCGCGGCGGGCGTGTCGCTGTCCAGCACCTTGCCGGCGTGCATCATGGACATGCGGTCGCAGCGTGCGGCCTCGTTCATGAAGTGGGTGGAGATGAAGATGGTCACCCGGTCGCGGCGCGACAGCTCCACCAGCAGGCGCCAGAACTGGTCGCGCGCCACCGGGTCCACGCCCGAGGTGGGTTCGTCCAGGATCAGCAGCTCGGGCCGGTGCACCATGGCCACGGCCAGCGACAGGCGCTGGCGCAGGCCCAGGGGCAGCTTGTCGGGCAGGTCCTGGCGTTCCCCGGTCAGGCCGAAGCGCTCCAGCATCTCCTGCACGCGCGCCGGCACCTCGGCTTCGGGCACATGGAACAGCCGGGCGTGCAGCACCAGGTTCTGTTCCACCGTCAGCTCGCCATAGAGCGAAAACGCCTGCGACATATAGCCCACGCGCTTGCGCGTGGCGATGTCGTTGGGATTCACGGCCTTGCCGAACAGCCAGGCCTGGCCTTCGCTGGCCGGCATCAGGCCGGTCAGCATCTTCATGGTGGTGGATTTGCCGCAGCCGTTGGAGCCGAGGAAGCCAAAGATCTCGCCCCGGCGGATGCGGAAGTTCACATGGTCCACGGCGACAAAGTCGCCAAAGCGCATGGTCAGGTCCTGGGCCTCGATGGCGATGTCTTCCGCGCCGCCGGTGCCGGCGGGCAGCGGCGGAATCACCACCTCGGCGTGGCCGCGCTTCTTGGCTTCGGGCAGCAGGGCGATGAAGGCCGCTTCCAGCGATTGCGTGGCGGTGCGCGCCAGCAGCTCGGCCGGTGTGCCGGTGTCCAGCACCAGACCGTCGTCCATGGCTACCAGCCAGTCAAAGCGCTGGGCCTCGTCCATATAGGCCGTGGCCACCAGCACGCTCATCTGCGGGCGGGTGGTGCGGATGCGCTGGATCAGATCCCAGAACTGGGCGCGGGCCAGCGGGTCGACGCCGGTGGTGGGCTCGTCCAGGATCAGCAGGTCCGGGTCGTGGATCAGCGCGCAGCACAGCCCCAGCTTCTGCTTCATGCCGCCCGAGAGCTTGCCGGCCGGGCGCTGCAGGAATTTCTTCAGGCCGGTGCTCTGCGTCAGATCGTCGATGCGGGCGCGGCGCTCGGCTGCATCGTGGCCGAACAGGCGGCCGAAGAACTGCAGGTTCTCTTCCACCGACAGCGTGGGGTACAGGTTCTTGCCCAGGCCCTGGGGCATGTAGGCGATGCGGGGACAGACGCGGTCGCGGTGTGCTTTGCTGCGCATGTCGCCGCCCAGTGCCCAGACTTCGCCCTGTTGCACCGCGCGGGCGCCCGACAGCAGCGACAGCAGGCTGGACTTGCCCACGCCGTCCGGGCCGATCAGGCCCACCATGCCACCCGCAGGAATGTCCAGCGTGATGCCGCGCAGGGCTTCGGTGGCGCCATAGCGCAGGTGCACGTCCTGCAGCCGGGCCGCAGGCGGGGCGGTGAGGGAGATGGCCATGCGCGCTTACTCCGGCAGCTTCACCTGCAGGTGGGCGGGCCACTGGGCGCCGGGTTCGGCCAGCACCCAGGCCTGGCCGGGCAGGCCGGTCTTGACCTGCTTGAGGTGTTTCTGCAGCAGCTCGGGGTCGATCTGGGCTCTGACGCGGAACATCAGTTTCTGGCGTTCGCTGGCAGTTTCCACGGTCTTGGGGGTGAACTGGGCCGTGCTGGCCACAAAGCTCACGGTGGCAGGAATTACCCATTGCGGCGCGGCGTCCAGCACGATGCGCACCTCCGAGCCCAGTGCCACGCGGCCGGCCACGGTTTCGGGCAGGAAAAAGCCCATGTAGACGTCCGACAGGTCCACCAGGTTCAGCACCTTGCCGCCGGCACCCAGCACCTCGCCGGGCTGGGCCAGACGGAACTGTACGCGTGCATCGCGCGGTGCGGTGAGCTGGCTGTCGTCCAGTTCGGCATCGACGCGCTGCACGGTGGCGGCCGCGGCCTTGACGGCAGAGTCCGAGCCGGTGACGTCGGCACGGGCCGCCTCGATGGCGGCCTTGGCGGCGGCGGCCTGGGCCTGGGTGGCCTTGAGTGCGGCTTCGGCGCCGCGCACGCGGGCACGGTCATCGTCCAGCTCCTGCACGGCGCTGGCGCCTTCCTTGGCCAGGGTTTCGGACCGGGCCAGGCGGCGGCGGGCTGCGTCCAGCTCAGCTTCACGCTGGCTCACCATGGCCAGCGCAGCGGCGTGGTCGCTTTCGCGCAGCGCCACCTGGGCCTTGGCGGCGGCCACGGTGTGCACGGCACGGTCCTTGCCGGCCACGGCTTCGGCGCGCTGGGCCTGCAGGGTGTGGATCTGCATGCGTGCCAGCAGTTCGCCGGCCTTCACAAACGCGCCTTCGGTGACCAGGATCTCTTCGACCCGGCCGCCGAGCTTGGTGGCCACGTCGATCTCGGTGGCCTCGATGCGGCCGTTGCCGCTGGCCAGTCCGGCATCGGCATGGCTGGCCTGCCATTGCTTCCAGGCGTAGCCGCCGGCCAGCACCAGTGCGGCGGCCATGGCCACCAGGGTCAGGGATTTCTGGGTACGGGGGGACAGGGACATGGCGGTGGACTTCGGTTAAGGGTTCACAGGGGCCGGTGCGCCACCCAGGGCCGTGTACAGGCTGACCTGGGCGGTCTGCAGCGCGTAATGGGCCTGCACCGCCTGCTGGGCGGCGGTGAGCAGGTCGCGCTGGGCATCCAGCACATCCAGATAGGGCGAGGCGCCGTTGTCGTAGCGCAGCTGGGCCAGGCGGGCGCGTTCCTGCAGCACCTGCAGGTTGTCGCGCTGCACCTGGGTCTGGCGGGCCAGGTGGTGGCGGGCGGACAGGGCATCGGAGACTTCGCGGAAGGCGGTCTGCACGCTGCGCTCGTAGCTGGCCACGGCGCTGTGCTGGCGCACGGCGGCCAGGTCCAGGTTGGCGCTGCGGCGGCCGCCATCAAAGATCGGCAGCGAGATGCTGGGGGAAAACGTCCAGGCCTGGCTGCCAGAGCCGAACAGCCCATCGAGCTGGGCGCTGGCCGTGCCAAAGCTGCCGGTCAGTGCAATGCGCGGAAAGAACGCGGCCCGCGCGGCGGCCACCTGGGCGTGTGCGGCCTGCAACTGGTACTCGGCCGCGACGATGTCCGGCCGGGCTTGCAGCAGGGCCGAGGGCAGGCCCACCGGCACGGCGCGGAACACGGAGGCCCCCGCAGGCAAGGCCGGCAGTTCGGCCAGCTGGGCCACGGGCTGGCCGGTCAGCTGCGCCAGGCTGTGGGCGATCTGTGCGCGTTCCTGCTCCAGCGAGACGGCCAGCGACAGCGCCTGGTTGTGCAGGCTTTGCACCTGGGTCAGCGCGTACCTGGAAATGCTGCCCACTTCATAGCGCCGGGTGAAGATGCGCAGCGTTTCTGCCCGGCTCTCGACGGTGCTGCGCGCCAGGCGCAGGCGTTCATCCAGCTCGCGCAGCGCCAGGTAGCTACGGGCCACCTGGCCCAGCAGGCTGAGCTGGGTGGCCCGGGCGCCCGCGGCGGTGGCCAGGTACTGCTGCAGCGCGGCTTCGTCCAGGCTGCGCACGCGGCCCCACAGGTCCAGCTCCCAGCTGTTGAGGCCCACGAACACCTCGTGGTCGCTGCCTGTGACCGGGCGGCCGCTGACATTCAGGTCGCCCGGCACGCGGGCGCGGGCGTGGTTGCTGCCCACTGCCAGGGAGGGGAAGCGGTCGGCCCGCTGGATGCCATGGGCGGCACGGGCCTCTTCCACGCGCAGCAGGGCCAGGCGCAGATCGTGGTTGTGGGCCAGACTCTGCTCCAGCAGCTGGGCCAGCGTGGGATCCTGCACCATGGCGCGCCAGTCCGGCAGGACGGCATCCGCAGCGGCGGTGCTGCCGACAGGGCTGTCGTCCGGCCACTGGCCGGGCAGCGCGGTATCGGGCTGGGCCAGCGGCCTGGCACCCGGGGCACAGCCGCTGAGCAAGGCAGTGCACAGCACGGCGGCAAGCCAGGTTGGACGACCCACAGGAGGCGTAAATACAGGTGGTTGCATGGCAAGGCACTCGGTATGGCCAGTTCAAGACCGGCACATGGGCCATGGGACCATGGCCCTTGTTACTTGACAGTTTCATTCTCAAGCCTCGCGGGTGCCTTGAGTTAAGTCAAGTGCGCTACCGACTGGTCGGTTTTTAGCGACACATCGATTGCGGGCTGCATGGAAGGTTCGGTTGCTGTGCGGTCAGGGGCGCAGCAGGCGCAGCAGCAGGGCCTGGTGCTGGGGGCGCAGCGCTTGCAGCTGGGAGGTGCTCAGTGGTTGGCCGCTGGCAAGGATCATGAATACGCTGTGCAGCAGCGGCACCAGCAGCAGGCTGCAGTCCGGCGGTGCCGGGTCGGTGGGCAACAGGCCCTGGTCGACGGCGCGCTGGATCAGGCGTGTATGGGTCTGGGCATGCAGCTGCAGCATGCGCTGCTGCCAGCCTTGCATGGCTGCGGGCAGGCGCGGGCTTTCGGCCAGCAGCAGGCGCAGCACGGGCAGGGTGGCGGGTTCCGCCAGGCGCTGCAGTGTGTGGTCCACGAATGCGCCCACCAACTCTTCCAGGGTCTGCACACCATCGGGCCACCCGTCTGGCTGCTCCACCAGGGGGCGCTCCAGCAGCCGTTCCAGCAGGGTCTGCAGCAGGGCCTCCTTGCTGGGGAAATGGGCGTACAGCCCGCCCTTGGACAGCTGGGCCGCCTGGGCAATGTCCTCCATGCGGGCCGCGGTGTAGCCCTGGCGCGAGAACTCGGCAAGGGCGGCGTCCAGGATCTGCTGAATGCGGACAGCGGCCGGCAGGCGTTGGCGGCGGGGTGCGGTGGGCATGGTGCGTGCGCAGGTGGAATCGCCGCAGCCGGTGATCACACCGGTGGCGGCAGGCGGTTGAGCGCCATCTTGCACCAGGCCCGAAAGAGTTTGCCTGCGCTGGCGCAACCTTTGCCAGGTGTGCCTGGCGGTGATGCCTTCGGCGCAGCGGCGCGGGCCACGCTTTGTACCCGGATGTCAGGCCGGGCGGGAGGGCAGGCTGCTGCGCCAAGGCCCCCGCCGCGGCCATGAGGCCATGGGCGGCCCAAGGCGGCTGACCGTCGTCAGAATCGGGGCAGATCGGGGTGGCTGATCTGCCCGCCACGCACCAGCATCTTGCCGTATTCGGCGCAGCGGTTGTGGGTGGGAATCACCTTGCCGGGATTCAGTAGACCGGCCGGATCGAACGCGGCTTTTAGCGCGAACATCTGCAGGTTCTCCTCGGTGGTGAACTGGGTGCACATGCTGTTGAGCTTTTCCACGCCCACGCCATGTTCGCCCGTGACCGTGCCGCCCATGGCGACGCTGGTTTCCAGGATGTCGGCACCAAACAGCTCGCAGCGGTGCAGCTCGTCCGGATTGTTCGCATCGAACAGAATCAGCGGGTGCAGATTGCCGTCGCCGGCGTGGAACACGTTGGCGCAGCGCAGCTGGTATTTCTTTTCCATCTCCTGGATCGACAGCAGGATGTCGGCCAGGCGCTTGCGCGGGATGGTGGAGTCCATGCACATGTAGTCGGGGCTGATGCGGCCCGATGCCGGGAAGGCATTCTTGCGGCCGCTCCAGAAGCGCATGCGCTCCTCTTCGCTGTTGCTCACGGTGATGGCGGTGGCGCCGGCATGGCGCAGCACGGCACTCATGCGGCCGATTTCCTCTTCCACCTCTTCGGGCGTGCCGTCGGATTCGCACAGCAGGATGGCCTCGGCCGTCAGGTCGTAGCCGGCCTTGACGAAGTCTTCCACGGCGGCCGTCATGGGCTTGTCCATCATTTCCAGCCCGGCCGGGATGATGCCCGCCGCAATCACGGCGGCCACGGCGTCGCCGGCTTTGCGCACATCGTCGAAGCTGGCCATGATGCAGCGCGCCAGTTGCGGCTTGGGCACCAGCTTGACGGTCACTTCCGTCACCACGGCCAGCATGCCTTCGCTGCCGATCATGGCGGCCAGCAGGTCGTAGCCGGGGGCGTCCAGCGCATCGGAGCCGAACTCGACCGGCTCGCCTTCGATGGTAAAGCCCTTGACCTTCAGCACGTTGTGCACGGTCAGTCCGTATTTCAGGCAGTGCACGCCGCCGGAGTTCTCGGCCACATTGCCGCCGATGGTGCAGGCGATCTGGCTGCTGGGATCGGGGGCGTAGTACAGGTTGAAGGGCGCGGCCGCCTCGCTGATGGCCAGGTTGCGCACGCCGCACTGCACCAGGGCCGTACGGCTGAAAGCGTCCACCTTCAGAATCTTGTTGAACTTGGCCAGCGACAGGGTCACGCCCATGGCGTGGGGCATGGCGCCGCCGGACAGTCCCGTGCCCGCACCGCGTGCCACCACGGGCACCTGCACGGCGTGGCAGGCCTTGAGCACGGCCTGGACCTGGGCATAGGTCTCGGGCAGGCAGACCACCAGCGGACGCTGGCGGTAGGCGGTCAGGCCGTCGCACTCGTAGGGAGTGGTGTCTTCGCTCTGGTAGAGCAGGGCATGCTCGGGCACATGGGCGCGCAGGGCGGCGACCACTTCGGCCTGGCGGGCGGCGCGCTCGGACGCGCTCGGGGTGTGGGTGGGGCTGGCTAAGCTCATAGCCTGCCACTGTAGAGGAAGGCGGCCCGCCCGTGCGTGAGTTTTCTTGCAGCCCCGTGTGAAATGGTGCGGAGCGGCAAGGACGACCGTTTCTGCGGGGGCGTCCGTGCGGGCAGCACGCCAGGGCAGCGCCCCGCGCCTGCCTGGCCGCAGGCCGGCTTCACCGCGTGGCGCAGCTTTTCAGATGGCCTTGCTGACCCATTCGGCAAAGGCCGCACATTCCCAGCGGTCCATGGTGCCGGTGCGCCAGCACAGGTAGTGGGCATGGGGACTGGGCACTTCCAGATCGAAGAGGCGCACCAGCGCGCCGTTGTCCAGCCAGGGGGCGCCCAGCTTGAGTCGTACCGGTGCCACGCCCATGCCGGCCGCCGCAGCGTCGCACAGCAGGCCGATGTCGTTGAACTGAGAGCCTTCGGAGGGTTCGGGCCAGGCCAGGCCGGCGGCGTCCAGCCAGGTGCGCCAGGGCTCCAGCGGGCTGCGCAGCAGGGGCACGTTTTCCAGGTCGGCCGGGGTGTCGAAGGGGCCGTAATCGCGCACGAAGGCGGGCGAGGCCAGCGGGGTCAGCACATCGCGGGCGATTTCCATGTGCTCCACGTCAGCGTAGTGGCCGGGACCGTAGCGCACCATCAGATCGGCGTCTTCGGCCACCACGTCCAGCAGCGGGATGGCCACCTGCAAGGTCAGATCGATCTCGGGGTAGGCCGCGGTGAACTGGCTCAGCCGGGGAATCAGGATGCAGCGTGCAAACGTGGGCGTGACAGCCAGCTTGAGCCGCCGCCGCCCCGTGGGCATGCTGGCGCCGGGAAAGCGCTGCAGCGCGCCCAGGCCTTCGCGCACCTGGGCCAGGTAGGCGCTGCCGTCGGTGGTCAGGGAAAAGTCGGCCCGCCCGAACAGGCGGGTGCCCAGGGTCTGCTCCAGCTGCTTGACGCGGTGGCTGACGGCGCTGGGCGTGACGCACAGCTCCTCGGCCGTCTGGGTCACGCTGCGCAGGCGCGCCAGGGCCTCGAAGGTCAGCAGGCACTGGATGGGCGGAATCCGCCGCGCCGCACTGCTGTTGAAGAAGGCCTGCGGCGGCGTGGTCACCGGCAGCTGCGGCGGTTTCGAGGCGGGCGAGACCATGGGCCGGGTGTCAGCGGAAAACGACGGTCTTGGTGCCGTTGAGGATCACGCGGTGTTCGCTGTGCCACTTCACGGCACGGGCCAGCACCTGGCTTTCGGTGTCGCGGCCGCGGGCGGTCAGGTCTTCCACGGTGTCGGTGTGGTCGGCACGGGCCACGTCCTGCTCGATGATGGGGCCTTCATCCAGGTGCGCCGTCACGTAGTGAGCGGTGGCTCCGATCAGCTTCACGCCCCGGTCATGGGCCTGGTAGTAGGGCTTGGCTCCCTTGAAGCTGGGCAGGAAGCTGTGGTGGATGTTGATAGCACGGCCAGACAACTTTTGACACAAATTATCCGACAGGACTTGCATGTATCGTGCCAGCACCACCAGTTCTGCGCCTTCCGCCTCGATAATTTCCATCTGGCGTGCTTCGGCCTGGGCTTTGGTGGCCGCGTTCACGGGGATGTAGTGGAAGGGAATGTTGTAACTGGCTGCAAGTTGGTAGAACTCGCGGTGGTTGCTGATGATGGCGCGGATGTCCACGGGCAGCAGGCCGGACTTCCAGCGGAACAGCAGGTCGTTGAGGCAGTGGCCTTCCTTGCTGACCATGATCACGGTTTTCATGGCTTCAGAGCGGGCGTGCAGGCTCCATTGCATCTGGAAGGGCTCGGCCATTTCGGCGGTGGCGGTCTTCAGCGTCTGCATGTCCTGGCTGTCGCATGCGAATTGCACGCGCATGAAAAACAGCCCGGTGGCGTTGTCGTTGTACTGGGCAGCCTCTTCGATGTTGGCGCCCTGTTCCAGCAGAAAGCCGGAGACAGCATGCACCAGGCCGCGGCGGTCGGGGCACGAGAGAGTAAGAATATAGGCTTGGGTCATAGCCCTGCAATTGTCGCAGCAAGCTGGGGCAAGCCAGGGATTGAGGTAATACATGCAGCAAGAGGGCTCTGTCCCGCAATTGGCCCCGTGGCGGGCCATGGCTTTTTATGTGGCATTCGGCCTGCTCTGGTTCGGGGCGGCCGAGGTGCTGGCTCCGCATTGGGTGGACGACCCGGTGGCTTTGCCGGGGCTGCTGCGCTGGAAGACCTATATCTTTGTCTTCATCACCGGTTTGCTTGCCGCCTGGCAGGTGCGGCGCATGATGCGTGCCGAAGCCGCGCGCGTGGCCACCATGCAGGAGTTTTTCCACATCGTGCGCCATGCGCCGGTCGGCATTGCCCGCGTGGAGCCCGGCACCGGCCATGTGCAGTGGGCCAACGGCCGGCTGTGCCGCATGCTGGGCCTGACACTGCAGGAGCTGGCACTGCGGGACTTCCGTGCCCTGGCGCCGTCCCGCGATGAAGGCGAAGCGCAGGAACAGATGCGCCGCCTGCTGAACGGCGAGATCGACCACTACCAGAACCAGCGCACGGTGCGCAACGCCGAAAACGGCCGCAGTGCCACGGTGCTGTGCACGGTGGCCGTGGTGCGCAACAACCACGGTACGCCCATGCTGGTGCATGTGCTGCAGGACCTGAGCGAGATCGAGGCCGCCCGCCAGGCCATGGACTACAGCACCCAGCAGCTGCGGCTAGCGCTGGACGGCAGCGGCAGCGGCATGTGGGACTGGGACATGGAACGCCGCCGCTACACCTTCTCCGACGGGGTCGCGGCCATGCTGCGCTACACCGGCAAGGACCTGGCGCATGACGTGCGCTTCAAGGAACTGCTGCACCCGGAGGACCGCGAACAGGTGCACCGTGCCGTGGCCCAGGCGCTGCAGACCGGCGCCCTGTTCGAAGTAACGGCGCGGGTGCGCTGCTTCGATGGCGAATACCGCTGGTTCCAGGCGCGCGGCACGCGCCACCTGGATGCCCAGGGCCGGGTGCTGCGGTTCTCCGGCATCTTCACCGACCAGACCGAGCACCGCCGGGAGCAGGACCGGCTGCGCCTGGCCGCCACCGTGGTGGACAACACCATGGAAGGCGTGGTGGTGACGGACTCGCAAAGCCTCATCCTGTCGGTGAACCCCGCGTTCACCCGCCTGCTGGGCTATACGGAGCAAGAGCTGCTGGGACGGACGCCGCGCGCGTTCAAGTCCGGGCGCCACGGCCAGGCGTTCTACCAGGGCATGTGGCAGGCGCTCAACCAGACGGGCCACTGGCGGGGCGAGATCTGGAACCGCCGCAAGAACGGTGACATCTTCCCGGAGCGCATGTCGCTGAGCGCCGTGTACGATGCCCAGGGCGCCGTCACCCACTATGTCTGCATGTTCACCGACATCTCCGAGGAGAAGGCACAGCAGCAGCGGCTGGAGTTCCTGGCCCACAAGGACCCGCTGACCGGCCTGTCCAACCGCTCCTGGTTCGGCCAGGAGCTGGAGCGTGCGGTGCAGCAGGCCCGCCAGGGCAGCGAGCAGATGGCGGTGCTGCTGCTGAACCTGGACCGTTTCAAGGATGTGAACGACAGCTACGGCCATCTGGTGGGGGACGAAGTGCTCAAGCACATTGCCCGTCAGGTGCAGGGTGCACTGCGCCCCGGCGACATGATCGGCCGCATGGCGGGCGATGAAATCATCGTGCTGGCCCGCGAGCTGCATGGCCATGGCGACGCGGAGGAAATTGCCG
Organism: Comamonas sp. UBA7528; assembly: GCF_002479375.1. Classification (NCBI taxonomy): domain Bacteria; kingdom Pseudomonadati; phylum Pseudomonadota; class Betaproteobacteria; order Burkholderiales; family Comamonadaceae; genus Comamonas; species Comamonas sp. UBA7528. The sequence continues at coordinate 242,632 of NZ_DLMU01000010.1, read as the reverse complement.
AGCGCCTGATCCGTGCCGCCGCCCAGCCCTGGCATTCCCCGGACGGCTTTGCGGTGGTGGTCAGCGTCAGCGCCGGCATCTGCATGTTCCCCGAACATGCCGACACCACGGCCTCCCTGCTGCAGGGGGCGCATGCCGCCGTGTACGGCGCCAAGGAAGGGCGGGGCGAAAGCAGCGCCTGGTGCTTCTACGACGAAGGCATGACCGCTTCCGCGCGCGAACGCATTGCGCTGGAAGCCAAGCTGCGCCGGGCCATGGGCCTGGGGCAGATGCAGCTGTACTACCAGCCGCAGGTGGACATTGCCAGCGGCCGCATTGTGGGCGCTGAAGCCCTGCTGCGCTGGAACGATCCGCAGGAAGGCTTCATCTCCCCGGCGCGCTTCATTCCGGTGGCGGAAAGCTCGGGCCTGATCGGTCCGCTGGGCGAGTGGGTGATCCACGAAGCCTGCCGCCAGGCGCAGGCCTGGCGCCTGCAGGGCCTGCCGGAGGTGTCGGTGGCGGTGAACGTGTCGCCGCACCAGTTTCTGCTGACCGATGTGGCCGGCTGCACTGCCCGGGCCCTGCAAAGCTCGGGCTACAGCGCCCAGGCGCTGGAACTGGAGATCACCGAAAGTGCGCTGGCCGAGCGTCCGGACGAAGCCCTGGCCGTGCTGCGCAAGTTGCGCGAGCTGGGGGTGCGCCTGGCGATCGATGACTTCGGCACCGGCTACTCGTCGCTGGCCCACCTCAAGCGCTTTCCCATCGATGTGCTCAAGATCGACCAGGGCTTCATCCGCGACATCCCGCACAACGGCGACGACATGGCCATCAGCCGGGCCATCATCGCCATGGGCCGCAGCCTGGACCTGCAGGTGCTGGCCGAAGGGGTGGAAACCGTGCAGCAGCTGGACTTTTTGCGCAGCAACGGCTGCGATGCCTTCCAGGGCTATCTGTGCAGCAAACCCCTGCCTGCGGCCGAGTTTGCGGCGCTGCTGGCCGGTAGCGGGGGCACGGCGCGGATGGCCGGCCATGCCGTCCAGCCGGTGGCGCTGACGGCCGATGATCCCGGCACCGACAGCCTGTAAATACCAGAAAAAAAGGCGCGCGTATGTGACGGCCGACATGCGCGCGCATTCCACGGGACATGCCGGGGCACTGGCCCGCGGCAGGTCAAACAGCGGCACAATAGCGTCTTCATTTCAAGCCTTGCCCCCTGCTGCCTTCAGCTGGCCGGATGCAGGGCTTTTTCTCGTTCATTCCCCCTTGTTTGCCCCGCGTGCTCCGCTGTGAGCAGGCTGCGCCGCTGCGTTGCAAAAATGGTACGTGGCGACCGGAAGCGGCCCCTGCGCCCTGTATGGATTCGCAGATGTAGGAGCCCAAAACTTGGGGCATGATGGACAGAATTTGACGGTTATTTTGGATTGGCAATGGCTGCGGCCCCCCGGCTTGCAGATCCCCTAAAGGGTGTGGAAAACAATGAAGCGCGAAGACATGAACGTGGCTGCACAAAACGGTTTGACGGAACAACCCATCAGCCTGGACGTGCTGAAGGAAAAGTACCTCAAGGCCGGTGAATCCGGCATGGAAGACCTGTTCCGCCGTGTGGCCCGTTCGCTGGCCTCGGTCGAGAACGAAGACCAGCGCGCCGCGCAGGAAGCCCGTTTCCTGCAGAACCTGCGTGCCGGCGGCATCGGCGCCGGCCGCATCATGAGTGCCGCGGGCACCAACATCCAGGCCACGCTGATCAACTGCTTCGTGCAGCCCGTGGGCGATTGCATCCAGGGTGTGGACGACGAAGGTTTCCCCGGCATCTACGAAGCGCTGCGCGAAGCGGCCGAAACCATGCGCCGCGGCGGTGGTGTGGGCTATGACTTCTCGCGCATCCGCCCCCGTGGTGCCGAGGTGAAGGGCACGGCCTCCATGGCTTCCGGCCCCTGCAGCTACATCAATGTGTTCGACCAGTCCTGCTCCACCGTGGAGTCGGCCGGTGCCCGCCGTGGAGCCCAGATGGGCGTGCTGCGCATCGACCACCCCGATGTGCAGGAATTCATCACGGCCAAGCGCACCCCGGGCCGCTGGAACAACTTCAACGTGTCCGTGGGCGTGACCGGCGGCTTCATGCAGGCCGTCGAACAGGACGCCGACTGGGAACTGGTGCATGGCGCCAAGCCCGGTGCCGGCCTGATCGCCAAGGGCGCCCACCAGCGTGCCGACGGCCAGTGGGTCTACAAGACCGTCAAGGCCCGCGCCATGTGGGACAGCATCATGAAGTCGGCCTACGACTTCGCCGAACCCGGCATTCTGTTCATCGACAACATCAATACCGACAACAACCTGTCGTATTGCGAAACCATCAACGCCACCAACCCCTGTGGCGAGCAGCCCCTGCCGTCCTACGGCTGCTGCGATCTGGGCCCCATCATCCTGACGCGCTTCGTCAAGAACCCCTTCGGCATCCACGGCACGGCCGAGTTCGACTTCGCCGCCTTTGAAGAAGTGGTGGCGACGGAAGTGCGCATGCTGGACAACGTGCTGGATGCCACCTTCTGGCCGCTGCCCCAGCAGCGCGACGAAGCCATGGCCAAGCGCCGCATCGGCGTGGGCTTCACCGGCATGGGCAACACCCTGTGCATGCTGAAGCTGCGCTATGACAGCCCCGAAGGCCGCGACATGGGCGCCCGCATCACCGAAGTGATGCGCAACGCCGCCTACGCCGCTTCGGTGGAGCTGGCCAAGGAAAAGGGCGCGTTCCCCAAGTTCGACGCCAAGGGCTATCTGAAGGCAGGTACGTTCGCCAGCCGCCTGCCCAAGGCCCTGCAGGATGCCATCAAGAAGCACGGCATCCGCAACAGCCACCTGCTGTCCATCGCGCCCACGGGCACGGTGTCGCTGGCCTTTGCCGACAATGCCTCCAACGGTATCGAGCCGCCGTTCTCCTGGACCTACACCCGCCGCAAGCGCGAGGCCGACGGCTCCACCAGCGAGTACACGGTGGAAGACCACGCCTGGCGCCTGTACAACGCCATGGGCGGTGACGTGAACCAGCTGCCCGAGTACTTCGTCTCGGCCCTGGAGATGAGCGCGGCCGACCACATCGCCATGATGCAGGTGGTGCAGCCCTTCATCGACACCTCGATCTCCAAGACTGTGAACATCCCCGAAGACTACCCCTTCGAGGACTTCAAGAACCTGTACCTGGGCGCCTGGAAGGCCGGCCTCAAGGGCTGTGCCACCTACCGTCCCAACTCCATCCTGGGTGCGGTGCTGGAAACCACCAAGCCCAAGGAAGAGGCCAAGCCTGCTGCCGCTCCCGCCAAGGAAGAAGTGCAGGCCTTGGTCGATCCCATGCGCACGGTGATCGAAAGCCGTCCCAAGGGTTCGCTGTCGGCCGTGACCGACAAGATCGAGTACTGGACCCAGGAAGGCCAGAAGCGCCTGTACCTGATCGTCTCCTTCCTGCCCGTGGAGCGCCCCGAAGGCGGTACCGTGGACCGTGCCATCGAGTTCTTCATGCCCGTGGGCCAGAACGGAGAATCGCAGCAATGGATCACCTCCAGCATGCGCCTGCTGTCGCTGGCTGCACGCGGCGGCTTCCTGGAGCGTGCGCTGGAAGACATGCGCAAGGTGGTCTGGGACCGCGGCCCGGTGCGTCTGGGCACGTTCGAGCGCCCCGACGGTGCCCGCGTGCCCATGTGGCACGACTCGGAAGTGGCGGCCATCGCCTACGCCATCCAGCAGATCCTGGCCGAGCGCGCCCGCTCGCCCGAGCAGCTGCAACTGGCGCTGACCGATGCGCAGGAAGCCGTGACCCCCAGCGTGCACGAGCAGCACAGTGACAAGGCCGGCGCCCAGCTGATGGCCGGCAAGAAGTGCCCCGAATGCGGTGCCCATGCCATGATCCGCAAGGATGGCTGCGAGTACTGCACCTCCTGCGGTCACCTGGGCAGCTGCGGCTAAGCCCAGGCCCGCGGTGAAGCCCCTGCATGCAGTGGGCTTGTCGACACGAACGGCGGCTTGCATCAATGTAGCCGCCGTTTTTTTGTGCACCATGGCGGACAGCGGCGGATTGCATCCGCCCCGAAGGATGAAACCATGACCAGCCGTGTGGCCCTGCCCGGCCTGCGCTCCCCCGGTGCGGGCTTTGACCAGCCGTTCGAGATGCTGGGCGCCTGCCATGAGCGGGTGCAGCGCACCCTGGATCTGCTGCAGCGCCTGCAGACCTACCTGGCCGAACAGGGCGTGGACGACAGCGCCCGCCAGGCCGCGCGCGATGTGCTGCGCTATTTCGATGTGGCCGCGCCCCTGCACCATGAGGACGAGGAGCTGCACATCTTCCCGCCCTTGCTGCAGCCCGGCACCGACGCCGGCACCCAGGCCGTGGTGCGCCAGCTGCAGCGTGACCACGTGGCCATGGCCGCCTGCTGGGCCCAGGCCCGTATGCCGCTGCAGGCACTGGCCGGCGGGGTGCAGCAGGCTTTTTCGGCGGCGGACCAGGCGCTGTTGCAGCGCTTTGCGGGTCTGTATGCCGACCACATCCGGCACGAGGAAGGGCAGGTCTACCCCGCGGCCCGGCAACTGGTGGACGCGGCGGGCCAGCAGGCCATGGGGCGTGAAATGGCGGCGCGGCGCGGGGGCTGAGCCCCGCCGTGCAGGGCCCGCCCTGCTGCACGTGCGACAGCGAAGGGACGGCGTACTTGGGTTTTGATAGCTGCCTGTAGCCAAGGTGCGGGCGCTAGAGAACAATTCGGCGGAAAATTTGCTGCAGCGCACAAGCCGGTGATACTGGGCGCTTTGTTGCTTTCGCCACCCCGCGCGCTGCATGCCTGGGCATGCACGCCCTGCGCCGGGGCTGCTTTTCGCCCCGCCTACCTTCCATGCCCCGACTGAATTTTGCGACCCGCGCGGCGCTGACCCTGGCCCTGGCCTGGGCCGCCGCACTGCTGTGTACGGCGCTGCACACCCCGCTGCCCTGGATGATCGGGCCGCTGCTGGCCACGGCCCTGTGCTCCATGACCGGCGCCCCCACGGTCAGCTGGAACGTGCTGCGCAACCTGGGCCAGTGGACCATGGGCACGGCGCTGGGTCTGTACTTCACGCCTCAGGTGGCGCGCATGGTGGGCAGCCTGTGGTGGGCCATCGGCCTGGGCATTGTCTGGGCGCTGCTGCTGGGCTGGGCTTTCAGCGCCTGGCTGTACCGGCACAATGCCGCCCGCATGCCCCAGGTGCCGGCGCCGCAGCTGCGCGCCACGGCCTACTTTGCCGGGGCCATTGGCGCGGCATCCGAGATGACCTTGCTGGCCGAGCGCGAACATGCTCGCACCGACCTGGTGGCCGCCAGCCACAGTCTGCGGCTGGTGATCGTCACGGTCAGCATTCCGTTTGCGCTGCAGTGGCTGGGGGCGCAGCCACTGCCCGACCTGATGCCGGCCGCCATCCGCACCGTGCAGCCTCTGGGCCTGGCGCTGCTGGCGGGATTGACGCTGTGCGGGGTGGCGCTGATGCAGCGCACCGGCCGGCCCAACCCCTGGTTCCTGGGGGCGCTGGGCGTATCCGTCGGGCTGACGGTGGCCGATGTGCAGCTGTCGGCGCTGCCGGTCAGCTGGGTGAATGCGGCGCAGCTGGTGATCGGGGTCAGCCTGGGCGTGCGCTTTCGGCGGGAATTCCTGCGTGCCGCACCGCAGTGGCTGGGTTCGGTGGCCGTGGGCACGGTGGGCCTGATGGTCGTGTGTGCCGGTTTTGCCTGGCTGCTGCACTGGGCCACAGGCCTGCCTTGGGTCACGCTGGTGCTGGGGACTTCCCCTGGCGGCATTGCCGAGATGGCCATCACCGCCAAGGTGCTGCAGCTGGGGGTGCCGGTGGTCACCGCCTTCCAGGTGTGCCGCCTGATTGCCGTGCTGCTGCTGGTGGCGCCGATGTACCGGCGCCTGTATCCGTCGCATTGAGGCGTTGTCAGCTCCGCGGGGCTGAATACCACGCTGCACGGTGAGACATGGCGTCGCCCGCGGCGCAAAAAAGCCGCAGCAGCCCGAAGGCTGTGCGGCGGGAAGCCCATGCGGACATGGGCGGTACCGGATGGATCCGATGTGCTAATCAGTACCGTGCATCGGCAGGTTTCTTGCCGTTGGGCCAGTCCTTGAGCTTGGGTGCAAAGTCCGGGCGCGGCTGGTGGCTGAAGTACTCGGCCACGTCCACGGCGTCCTGGTCGGAGAGGCCGCCCTGGCCCAGCGGGAAGTTGCCGTGGAAGGCGATGGGCATGTTGCGCTTCACAAAGGCGGCGGCGGTATAGGTGCGGGCCAGACCGGCGCCGATGTTGAAGGACTCATCGCCCCACAGCGGCGGATAGACCCACTGGCCCTTGGCGTTCTTGATGCCTTCGCCGTCGGCGCCGTGGCACAGCGCGCACTGCTGGGTGTAGATCTGCTTGCCGTTTTCCGCATTCGGAATGATCTGCTGGCTGATCTTGCCCACGCCCCGGCCTTCGACCTTGTCTTCGGGCTTGGTCTCGTTGCGCATCCAGTCAAACAGCGCGACCATGGCCTTCATCTCGTCCGAGTCCAGCGGCAGCGGCTTGCCGTTCATGGAACGCAGGAAGCAACCGTTGATGCGGTCTTCCAGCGTGATCACCCGGCCGGCGCGCGGCGCGTAGCTGGGGAAGAAGGCCGAGATGCCGATGTAGGGCGAGCCGTCGGCCACGGTGCCTGCGTTCAGGTGGCAGCTGGCGCAGTTCAGCGCATTGCCCACGTTCTTGGGCAGCAGGTCCCGCGTTTCGATGTTCAGGCGCGCGCCATAGACCAGCTGGTCGGCGTTCTTCTCGTCCAGCATGCTGGCCAGGCGCGGGGTTTCGAAGGGGCGGCTGTTCTCGCCCTTGGCGTCCAGCGTCTTGCGCAGCGACTGCACGTCCTTGGCCTGGACCTCGGGCGCATCCTTGCGGCCCCAGTTGCGGCGGGTGAAGTTCAGGATATCGGCAATCTCCTGGTTGCCCAGCTGGGCGAAGGCCGGCATGGTCAGCGGGCGGCTGTGGGCCTGGGTCACGGGGGTGGTCCAGCCGGTCAGCATGATGTGGATCAGCGTGCTGGCGTTGTCCGACTGCAGCGAGCGGTTGCCGGCCAGCGGCGGGAAGATGCCGTCCACGCCCGCGCCGTCCGAGCGGTGGCAGTCCGCGCAGAACTGCAGATAGCCCAGGCCGCCGCGTGTGCGGTACAGGTCGGCCGGCACGTTGTAGTGCGCGGAGGCCGTGGTGGCCAGCGCCTCGGTGCTGCCCACGCTGCGTGCGGGAATGGCGATCACCGGCGCCGGGCCCTGGGCCACCTGCATGGGCAGGTCGTTCTTGCCGGCCGGCAGGGCCTTGAGGTAGGTGCCGATGGCCAGCAGATCGCCGTCGCTCATGTACTGGGTGCTGTGCTGCACCACGTCCACCATGTTGCCGGAGACCGAGCCATGGCGGTTGCGCCCGGTCTTCAGCAGCTCGGCGGTTTCCTGCGGCGTCCACAGGTCGCGCAGGCTCAGTGCGCGCCAGCCTTCCACGGTTTCGCCGGCCAGGAACAGCGGGCCATTCTGGCCTTCGCCGGTCATGGTCTTTTCCTGGAAAGCGATGCCGCGCGGGGTGTGGCAGGCGCCGCAGTGGCCCAGGCCCTGGACCAGGTAGGCGCCGCGGTTCCATTCGGCGCTCTGGCCAGCCTGGGGCTGGAAGGGGGTGTCGTCCAGGAACAGCCAGTTCCACAACGACAGGCCCCAGCGTTGGTTGAAGGGGAAGCCCATCTCCGACGGCTGGTTCGCTGCCTGCACCGGCGTCACACCCTGCATCAGGTAGGCATACAGGGCCTGCATGTCGTCCTCCGTCATCTTGGCGTAGGAGGGGTAGGGCATGGCCGGGTAGAGGTTGCGGCCGTCGGCCGCCACGCCCTTGCGCATGGCGCGGTCGAACTGCGCAAAGCTGTAGCCGCCCATGCCGGTGGTCTTGTCGGGTGTGATGTTGGTGGAATAGAGCTTGCCGAAAGGCGTCTCCAGCGCCAGGCCGCCGGCCATGGGGGCGGTCTTGCTGCCGGTGTGGCAGGCCACGCAGTCGCCCAGACGGGCCACATAGCGGCCACGCTCCACCAGGGTGCGCTGCTCGGCCGTCAGATCGGCGGCGTAATCGGCGGGCAGGTCGTCAATGACCTGGGGTGCAGGGGCGGGGGCGTGTTCCTGCACGGCGGCGGTGGCCAGGTGCCAGCACACGCCCAGCACGGCTGCCAGGGGGATAAGGCCATATTTGTAGGTGATTTTCATGCCATTTTCTCCACGCGGGATAAGGTGGTGGGGTGATATTGCCTTCACTGCATGTCATAAAAATAAAATCATGCGCTGCCGCGTTGATGTGCATCAGCCAAATAATGCATTTTTCATTGCCATGAAAATCAGCCACCCAGGACATCAACACCTCGCCGTGCAAATGGCGGGGTGTGTCGCGGGTGGCTGCGGAGGGCGCGATGGAGGCGCCGGATTCAGTGAGGATCCAGCAGGGTTGTGCTTGGCGTGCTATGAAGAGTGAAGGCGTGTCGCACCCGATTATCGGCAATGGGCGCGAGAATAAATCGATTGGCGCAGCGATATTCTCAGAAAAATAGCATGCTTAATGTTTGGTTAATTATTCTGATTTAAGGAATGAAAGAATGCCTGCCTGAATATCTGAATGATTATTTGGCACTGGCATGCCGACCGGCATCCTGATAAATACGGGCGCCATGAAAAAAGCCACAGCCCCGAGATCGGGACTGTGGCCATGTGCTGTGGTTGGGCGGTGGTGCAGGCTCAGAAGCTGTAGGCCAGGTTCACTCCGGTGCTCCAGTTGCGGCCGGGAGCGGCTTCGTAGTAGCGGCTATTGCCGTCGTTGACGATGACCGAGCCCACATACTGGCGGTCAAACAGGTTGTCCACGCGGGCGAATGCACGCAGGGTCCAGGGGCCCATGACCTTGCGGTAGCCCACGCTGGCGGCGGCCATGGTGTAGCTGGGGGCGGCTTCGCTGTTGGCGTCGTTCACAAACACCTTGCCCATGTGCTCGGCGGACACGCCCGCCGTCCACTCGGGGGTGATGCGGTAGTCCAGCCCCAGCCACAGGTGCTGCTTGGCCAGGCCGGGCAGGAAATTGCCGGCCGCGGCAGCGCCCGATGCCTGGCGGAACGTGGCGTCCAGGTAGGTGTAGGCGGCTTGCAGCTGCAGCTGCGGCGTCAGGCGCAGGTCGGCCTGCAGCTCCACGCCCTGGCGGCGGGTGTCACCGGCATTGCGGTAGGTGGTGCGGCCATTGTCGTTGCGGTCGCTGACGATTTCGTCGCTGGTGCGGGACTGGAACAGCGCGGCGCTCCAGCTGCCCTTCAGCGCGCCGTTCAGGCGCTGGCGGTAGCCCACTTCGTACTGGGTGCTGACGCTGGGCTGCAGCGCGCTATTCATGCCACTGCCGTCGTTGCGGTAGGACAGTTCGGCAAAGGTCGGTGTTTCAAAGCCGCGGCCAACGCTTGCATACAAGGTTTGATCGGGGGTAATCAGATAGGACAGTGCCGCGACAGGCAATGCCTTGTGTTGGGATGAGCTGCCGGAGTCGTCCACGTTGGGTTCATCGCCAGGCACGGCAGAGTTAGCTGGCGCTGTGTAGCGGTCGTCAATTTTGTATTTGACGGAGCTGAATCGCAAACCTGTATCCAACGCGAGTTGGGGGGCTAGCTTCCAAGTGGCTTGGACATAAGGGTCGATGTTGTAGAAGGTGTTTTTTTCGTCACGGCGCAGAGCGCCTTTGACACCTAGCTGACTGCCAATAAAGTTTTCATATCCTTGACGGTCTTCCTGCGTGTAGTCCACCGCCAACCCCGCAGTCACTGTGACAGGTACGGGAGCCTCGCTGAATTTCCCCGTCCAGCGGGCATCCATACCTGCATAGTCACGGGCCATGTCAATGACGGCGCCAGCCTGACGAGCAGGTCTTTGGTTGTTAACTGGAGTGGACTGGTACTGCACCATGGAGCGGTGGCCGGCATAGGTGGTCAGCGCGAAGCTGTTGACGGCGTCCAGGCGGCGTTCGTAGGTGGCTCCCACCTGGGTCTGCTTCAGCGATTTGCGGGTGTTGTACAGCTCGGCCACGGCCTGGCCGTTGTCGGCGCGGTAGGAGGCGCGGCGTGGATCGGCCTGGTACTGCTTCCAGGTCAGGCCCTGGGGGTCCTGTGCATCCGATTCCATGGTGTTGGCGACGATGGTCAGCTGTGCATCGTCACCGATGGCGGTGCTCAGCTTGGCATTGGCGATGTTGCGGTCGGCGGCGCTGTGGTCGCGGTAGCCATCGGTGAGAAAGCGGCTGGCGCTGAGCACATAGCTCAGGCCCTGGGCCGTCTGGCCGCTGGCCTTGGCCGACAGGCGCTTCTGGCCGTTGCTGCCCACGGCGAAACCGCCTTCGACGCTGGGGGCGCCGGTCGGGGTTTCGGTGTACATGCTGACCACGCCGCCGGCTGAGTTGCCATACAGCGCCGAGTACGGGCCGCGCAGCACTTCCACGCGCTCCAGGCTGGCAATGTCGATGTGCGAGAGCGAACCCTGGCCGTCTGGCATGGTGGCGGGAATGCCGTCCACATACAGGCGCACGCCGCGCAGGCCGAAGGTGGAGCGCGCACCGTAGCCGCGCACGGACAGCTGCAGATCCTGGGCGTAGTTCTGGCGGTTCTTGATCTGCAGGCCGGGCACACTGGCCAGGCTTTCGGACAGGTTGACCTGCAGCTGGCGGTCGCGCAGGGCTTCGCCGTCGAGCACGGTGGCGGAGGTGGGCAGGGCCTGCAGGCTGGGGCTGCCGGCCGCAGAGCGCACTTCGGTGGTGGCCATGACCGCGTCTGCGGTCGGGGTCTGGGCGGAGGCAGCGGCGCAGCACAGGGCGCAGGCTGCCGCAATCAGGGAGGGGGACGTGGTGAGGTGCATGGGGGAGTCAGGGTGGGCACCGCGCCATGCCTGCGAACCCCAGGCGGGCCGCTTGCCGCTCCCGTCATGGTAGTAACCCTGAGTCCTGTGTGCAGGCGTTGCCCACGATAAACGCGTTGCGGACAGGGTCGGTGCCTTCGCCGCAGGCCGGGTGCCGGGCGCAAAAAAGGCCGCTGGTGCGGCCTTGGGGGGAGGTGGAATCAGGGGTCAGTGCACCAGCACCGGGTTCTGGGCCAGGCCGGAATACAGCTCCAGCGTGTCCTCGACTTCTTCCTGGGTGGGCGATTCACGCTGCCACTCCAGGATGACTTTCTGAAACATCTCGGCCCAGGAGCCGTCCAGGTAGACCTCCTTGCCCGAGCGTTTGTCCACGATTTCGAAGCCGTGGCGGGGCATGGGAGGTGCCGGGGTCTTGCCGTCGGCGAGGGTGATGGCGGAGGGTGTCTCCAGCTCGGGCTGCATGTGCAGGACCACAAAGGAATCCGAGTCGTAAAGCATTTGCATAAATAGCACCTCCTGTTGCCTGTTGCAGGCTCTAGATGGCCGCCGTGGCGGCGGTTTCAAGGGGGAGTCCCTTGGTCCGGTCGTCACAGGCCCAGTATTCCATGGAAATGCCCCGGCGCGCAGGATGCTTGGACAACACCCTTGTGGGCGGTATTCAAGGGCTGCTGTGGGATTGCAGCCGCAGGTCGGCGTAGTCGCCATTGCTTTCGCTCAACCGGATGCGCACCGGCAGATAGCCCAGTGCCGGCGCCAGCCAGAGCTCGGCTTTCTGGTCGCGGCCGTTGCGCGGCAGGCGTTCAAGGCGCAGCGTGTCCAGCGCGCCGCCTGGCAGCTCCAGTGGCTCGGCGCCGTGCATCTGGAAGGTCCAGGGCTCCACGGCCTTGGTGCTGGCCGTGGGCAGGGTGATTTCAGCGCCGGCGGGGTAGCGCTGCGGCGCGGCGGCCAGCAGGCCGGCCAGCTGCAGGAACACGCTGAGCCGGTCCTGCGTGCCGGGGGCGATGCGGGCCAGCGGAGCTTCGGGCTCGAAACGTGCCAAGCCGGCGACCCAGTCCATGCTGGCAGCACGCAGCTTCTTGCGCGCCCGGTCTTCGAAGCGGTCGGGTTGCAGGCCGCTGGCGGTGATCTGCCCGCGGCTGGCCTGGGAGCGTGTGCCCAGCAGGAAGGCACTGATCTCCTGGCTGGCCTGGTAGGACGGGCCTTGGGGCTGCCACCGCAGCCTGGCGCTGGCGCTGTAGCTGAAGCCCTTGACCTGGCCCTGTACCTGGAACACCAGCTGTTGGGCCGGTGGCGTCTGGTAGGCCAGATCGGTCTGCCGTGGCTGACCGGGGGCGGCGCGCAGGCTGATGCCTTGTGGCGGGGCATTGGCGTTGCCCGGCTGTGGGCTGGCGCTGTCCTCGTCGTCTTCGTCGTCCGCCGGCGCGGTCGTGGTGGACGGTGCGGCTTCGGCAGGCACCGGCGCGGCTCCGGCGGCGGCATTGTTCACCGCAGGCTCCGGCATGGCGTCCGGCGCCGGCTCGGGCGCTGCCACGGGCTCCGATACGGGTTCCGGCGCAGGCGGTGGAGCCGGCTGGGGGGCTGGCGCCGGAGGGCGTGGCTTGGGTGCCGGGGCGGGCTTGGGGGGCGGAGGTGGTGGGGGCGGGGGCGGCGCAATGCTGCGGGTGTCGAACACCGGCGCAGCGTCAGGGGCGGGCGCTTGGGCGGTGGTCTGCCCCCAGGGGAGATCGTTCAGCAGCCACCAGTGGGCCGCGCCCACCGCCACGGTCAGCAGCAGAATCACCAGGATGCGGCGGCGCATGGTCGGACCTTTCAACCGGCCGCCGTGGGCGTGGGGTGTGCGGGTAACGCCGTGGCGCGGTGGCCGAGGTCGTGCGACAGCTGCTGCGCCATGGACTGCAGCGGGGTGTGCACGCTGCCGCCCCAGGCGGTGTCGAAAGCGGCCGTCGCTCCCAGGCTGAGGATGCCCAGTGCCAGGTGGCCGCTGGCGTTGAACACCGGGGCGCAGAATGCCGCTGTGCCCGGCAGCAGGGTGTCGATCACACGGGCGCAGCCCTGCTGGCGTATGCCGGCCAGCAGTTGCTGCAGTGCGGCATCGGTGCGGGGGAGGTCGTTGCGTGCGCTGCTGCAGGCCTGCTGCAGTTCGGCGGCCAGCAGCGGTGCGGTGAGGGCGGGCGGCATCCAGGCGGCAAAGCAGCGGCCGGTGGCAGAGCTGAGCAAGGGCATCACATCGCCCAGGCGCAGATGGGCCACCGCAGCCTGGGGGCTGGGTTCCCAGTGCACCAGGGTGGGGCCGCGGTTGCCCCAGACGGCCAGGGCCAGCGTGTGCGGAATCTGCGCCTGCAGTGCCGGCAGGCGTTCGCGGGCCAGGCGCACCGGGTCCTGGCGCTGCAGCGTAGCCAGGCCCAGGTGGAGGGCGGCCGGGCCCAGGTCGTAGCGGCCGCGTGCGTCCTGCACCACCAGGTCCAGGCGCAAAAAGCTCACCAGGTAGCGGTGGGCTTTGGCGGCACTCATACCAGCGGTGCCTGCCAGGTCCTTGAGCATCAGCGCGCGCCCTGCGCCGGCCAGTGCCTGCAGCAGGGTGAAGCCCACTTCCACCGATTGGATGCCCGCGCGTTCCTTGTCCATTGCACTAGAATTTTTGTTTAGTTAAATCCATTTCACTGAACGTAATTCTGGCAGACCGCAGCGGTCTGCGGCATGGAGGCACAGGCCAATGAAACTCGCCACCTACAAAGATGGTTCCCGTGACGGCCAACTGGTCGTCGTCTCGCGCGATCTGCGGCTGGCCCATTATGCGACTGGCATCGCCAGCCGGATGCAGCAGGTGCTCGATGACTGGGCTTTTCTGGCCCCGCAGCTGCAGGACCTCTACCACCAGCTCAACCACGGCAAGGCCCCGCATGCCTTCCCGTTCGATCCCCAGCAGTGCATGGCGCCGCTGCCGCGCGCCTACCAGTGGGCCGACGGCTCGGCCTACATCAACCATGTGGAGCTGGTGCGCAAGGCGCGCAATGCGGAGGTGCCGGCCAACTTCTACACCGACCCGCTGATGTACCAGGGCGGCAGCGATGATTTCATCGGGCCGTGCGATGACATCGTGGTGCCCAGCGAGGCCATGGGCATCGACTTCGAGGCCGAAATCGCCGTGGTCACCACCGATGTGCCCATGGGCAGCACGCCGGCCCAGGCGCTGGACGGTATTCGCCTGGTGATGCTGGCCAACGATGTGAGCCTGCGCAACCTCATTCCCAACGAGCTGGCCAAGGGCTTCGGTTTTTTCCAGGCCAAGCCGGCCACGGCCTTCAGCCCGGTGGCGGTGACGCTGGACGAGCTGGGCGACAGCTGGAAGAACGGCCGCCTGCACCTGACGCTGCAATCCACCTGGAACGGCCGCAAGGTGGGCATGTGCGATGCCGGTGAGGACATGACCTTCCACTTCGGCCAGCTGATTGCCCACATCTGCAAGACGCGCAATGTGCGTGCCGGCTCTATCATTGGCAGCGGCACGGTCAGCAACCCCGGGGTGGAAACCGGCAAGGGCAAGGCCAAGCGCATGGAATGGCCCAAGGGCTACAGCTGCATTGCCGAGAAGCGCTGCATCGAAACCATCCAGGACGGGGCGCCGCAGACCGAATTCATGAAGTTCGGCGACACCATCCGCATCGAGATGAAGGGCAAGGACGGGGCCAGCCTGTTTGGTGCCATCGACCAGAACGTGGTGCCGCCCGGTGCCGATCGGGGTGATGGTGCCGATGACGAATAAGCCAGAAAGGGACCGTCAGCGCATGCAGCACGGCCACCCGATGCGGTCTCCCTGGAAAAGCCGCTTGGCGGCCGCGCTGCTGGCATGGGGCGCAGGCTGGGGGCTGGCACAGGCTGCAGCGCCTCCGTCCGGCAAACCGGCCCCTGCTGCGCAGGGCTGCCCGCCCACGCTGGTGGCGCCCAGCCAGCAGGAGCTGGTGCTGTTGCAGCGCCATGCGCGCGACCGCGGCATGCTCTGGAAGCTGGAGCATGGCGGCCGCACCAGCTGGCTGTACGGCACTATCCACGTCAACAAGCTCGAATGGATGATGCCCGGTCCCCGCACCATCCGGGCGCTGATGGGCGTGGACCGCCTGGCGCTGGAGCTGAATCTGCTGGACCCGGCCGTGCTCCAGGCCTTGACCGAAGGTCTGCGCGCCCGCAAGGGGGCACCGCCGCTGCCGCCGGCGCTGCAGCAACGACTGGACCGCCAGCTGCAGGCGGCCTGCATGCCCGAGGCCCTGGCACCGCTGCGGCCCGAGGCCCAGTTGGTCACGCTGCTGACCATGGTGGGTCGCCACCAGGGGCTGGATCCGCAGCTGGGAGTGGATCTGGTGCTGGCCGGTGCGGCCCATGCCCAGGGCAAGCCGGTGATCGGGCTGGAAACCCCGGAAACCCAACTGCGTGAGCTGGTGTCCGACGACCCGGCCGAGGTGCAGCGCAGTGTGGACAGCGGCTTGCGCCAGCTGGAGCGCGCGGATGCGTCACAGCAACTTGCGCGCCTGGTACAGGCCTGGGCCGATGGCGATGTGCGCCAGCTCGAACGCTACCCGCAGTGGTGCAACTGCCTGAACACGGCGCAGGAGCGCGCCGATTACGCCCGCCTGATCGACGGCCGAAACCCGGGCATGGCCAGTGCCATTGCCGAGCAGCTGCGTGCCGGCCACACCCTGTTTGTGGCCGTGGGCGCCATGCACCTGGTCGGTCCCCAAGGCCTGCCTGCGTTGCTGGCGGCACAGGGCTTTGACGTACAGCCGGTGGCATGGGGGAGCAGGACGCCGGGCGGCGCTGCGGGCGCTTCTGGCGCAAAAAAGACGCCCGCGCAATAGCGGCAAGCGCGGGCGACGGGCCCGCGCGGATTGCGGCAGCATGGAGGTCAGGGCGGCTTCCGCCGCCCACAGGAGGCAGAACATGGATCGCAGACAGTGGCTGGCCGGCACCGCAGCGGTGGCGGCCAGCGGACTTTGGGGTACACGGGCGCTGGCGCAGACCGCTGCACCCGGCCCCTCCGGCTGGCCGCGCCAGAGCATCCGGTGGCTGGTGCCCTACCCGCCGGGCGGCGGCACCGATGTGCTGGCCCGCACCGTGGCCGAGGCCATGCGCCCCGTGCTGGGCCAGCCCATCGTGATCGAGAACAAGCCCGGAGCCTCCACCAACATCGCGGCCCACCAGGTGGCCACGGCGCGGGCGGACGGCTACACCCTGATGTCCGCCGACAACGCGGTGCTGGCCTTCAACGAACACCTGTTTCGCAAGCTGCCGTTCGAGCCGGCCCGCGACTTCAGCTACATCGGCGGTATCAGCCGCTTTCCGCTGGTGCTGGTGGTGAACCCGGCGTTTCCGGTGCAGACCGTGGCCCAGCTGCTGGAGCGGGCCCAGGCCCAGCCGGGCGGCATCCATTACGCCTCACCGGGCAATGGCTCCCCCCACCACCTGGCCATGGAGCTGTTCAAGCAGCGCACCGGGGCACAGCTGACCCATGTGCCCTACAAGGGCGCGGCCCCTGCCGTGGCGGATGTGATGGGCGGGCAGGTGCCGTGCATGTTTCTGGACCTGGCTGCCGGCCTGCCGCTGATGCAGACCGGCAAGGTGCGGCCGCTGGCCAGCGGCTCGGCCCAGCGGCTGGCCGCGCTGCCCAACGTGCCCACGCTGGCCGAAGCGGGGGTGAGCGGTGCCGAGGTCTATGCCTTCCAGGGCGTGTTGGGCCCGGCCGGCATTCCCACGGCGGTGGTCGAGCGGCTCAATGCCGAGCTGAACCGCGCCCTGGCCAGTCCTGCCGTGGCGCTGCGGCTCAAGGAACTGGGCATGGATGCGCTGGCTGGCAGCCCCACCCAGTTCTACGCCCAGGCACGGGAAGAGGCGCGGCGCTGGGGCGAGATCATCCAGCGGGCGGGTGTGCAGCTGGATTGAGGGGCAAGGCCTGATGCCATGGGCGCTGGAGCGCGCAGCCGTGTGGTGGCACGTTTGAAAAATTCTTTGCAGCCGCAGGCCTGGGAGGTGCGGTGGCGCCAGGGTGTGCATGCTCCGATCTGGCGGGGCTGCAAAGCGTTTTTCAATGGGCGCACCGCCGCAGGGACGCAGGCGCTGCGCACGAAAGCCCGCAGCGCCCAGGACGCGCGACCTAGACGGTCTCCGCCACTTTCTTGCCCGGCATGAAGACTTCCACCCGATTGCGACCGGCACGCTTGGCGGCGTAGAGCATGTCGTCGGCCTGCTTGAAGACCGTGGGCATGTCGGTGCTGCCATCGGGCCAGCTGGAGACGCCTTGCGAAATGGTGATGTGGCCCACATTGGGCAGCTCGGTGGTTTCCACCAGCAGGCGCAGGCGTTCGGCCACCTGGGCGGCAATGTGGCGGGGCGCACCGGGCAGCAGGATCACGAACTCTTCACCGCCCACGCGGCAGGGCAGGTCGTCAATGCGGGAGACATCGCGCATCTGCAGGGCCAGGTGCTTGAGCACGGTGTCGCCCACCTGGTGGCCGAAGCTGTCGTTCACCTTCTTGAAATGGTCGATGTCGATGGCCAGCACCGCAAACGGCGTGCGGTTGGCGGCAAAGCTGACCAGGGCCGCATCCAGGTGACGGCGGTTGCCCAAGCCGGTCAGCGGGTCGGTGTGCACATCCTGGCGCAGCTTGGTGATGTTCTTGTGCAGCAGGCCCAGGCCGACCAGCAAGGCCTTCTTCAGCTCCTGCGCCTCGTAATACCAGGACTGGACGGACTGGATGGTCTGTGCTGTCTCCGGGCGGTCCATGGTGTGGGCGCCATTGGCCAGCTGGCGCAGCGGCTGGGCGATGCGGCGTGCGCCCCACCAGATCAGCAGCAGCAGCAGCACGGTCAGCGGCAGTGTCTTGTAGAGCATGGTGCGCATCAGCGCATCCAGCGGTGCCAGGGTGGCGCTTTGCGGGCGCTGGGCCACGATGCCCCAGCCCGCGGACGGCACGGGCGCGTAGCCGGCCAGCATGGGTACGCCCTGGCTGTTGGTGACGGCAATGCGACCCGAATGGCCGCTGAGCACCTGGTCGATGGCTGCGTTGCCGGTGACCGTGTCGCCCACGCGCTGGCTCTGGGGGTGGTAGATGATGCGCTTGGCCTTGTCCACCACGTACAGGTAGGAGCCGTCTTCGTAGAAATGCTCGCCTAGCAGCTTGTCCAGCATGCTTTCCTGCTTCAGGTAGATGCTGCCGCCCACGGCACCCAGGTAGTCGCCCTGGGCGGAAAAAATCGGCTGGGATAGAAAGATGATCAGATTGCCTGCCGTGGACATAAAAGCCTGGCTGATCACCGGGCCCTGCGTGCGCAGCGAGTCCTGCACAGCGGTGCTGGTCAGTGTCTTGCCCTTGATCTGCAACGTCTCTGGCGAGGTGGCCAGCACCGTGCCCAGCGGGTTGTAGATGGTGATGGAATTGAAGCTTTGGGTCTGCAGGCGCAGGCGGGTGGCTTCGTCGATCAGCTGGTGCTCGTCGTCCATGTGCTCGGCCAGCAGCTTGGCCGTATATGCCAGCTGCTGCAGCGCGGACTGCAGAAAATCGTCGGTGCTCTTGGCGAGCTTGCGGGCGTAGGCGGCATTGCTGTCCTGGGTGGTGTCGATCAGCTGCTGGCGCTGCACCGTATAGCCCGCGTAGAAGGTGTTGGCAAACGGCAGAAGGGCGCTGCACAGTGTCAGGCCCAGGATGAGGCGGCGTAAGTCCATGGCGCAGGGGCAGTGCGGAGGTCCTGCCCGTCAAAAAGCGGCTACACGGTAGCCCGGCGGAGGCTGCGGCAGGCAGCGTGTGCGGGGGCGGAGCGACCTGGGCCGTGTCTGCGGAACAGAGTCCCCGCCGATGAACGGATTATGCGGGGGACTGGCGACGAGCGGTGTCGGCTTGCCGCCACGCCGGTGCGGCATTGGGCTGCAGCCGGGTGCGCAGCGCGGATGCAGGTATGGTCACGCGCACGGGACATGCCCTGCCGCCGAGGGCACCCCCGTCGCCCGCAGCCCACCCCGGCAGCGTGCCCGCAGGCGGCCGGGGTGGAGTGGCAGATCAGCAGTGCACCACGATCTTGCCGAAGTGCTGGCCGGATTGCTGGTGGGCAAAGGCGGCGGGCAATTGCTCCAGCGGGTAGCGGCTGTCGATGACCGGCTTCCAGGCAAACTGTTCCAGCGCACGCACCATGTCCTGCTGGTGTTCGCGGCTGCCCACGATCAGGCCTTTGAGGGTTTGCTGCTTGCCCATCATCTCCGCCGTGGGCACGGCACCGGCAAAACCGGTGAGCACCCCGATCAGCGCAATGTGGCCGCCGGGCGCGCAGGCGCGGATGGACTGCGGCAGCGTGCCGGGGCCGCCCACTTCCACCACGATGTCCGCACCGCGCCCGCCGGTGGCGGCCAGCACGGCATTGCCCCATTCGGGCTGTTCCCGGTAGTTGATGACCACGTCGGCGCCCAGGGCCTTGAGCTGTTCGGCCTTGGCGCTGCTGGAGGTGGTGGCAATCACGCGCGCGCCCATGCTCTTGGCCATTTGCAGCGCAAAAATGGAGACCCCACCTGTGCCCAGCACCAGCACGGTCTGGCCGGCCTGCAGGCGGCCGTCCACCACCAGGGCGCGCCAGGCCGTCAGGCCGGCCGTGGTGAGGGTGGAGGCTTCTTCATGGCTCCAGCCCTGGGGGGCGTGGGTGAAGGCGGTGGCCGGCAGGGTGATGGATTCACGCGCAAAGCCGTCCACGCCGTCGCCGGGCACCAGCTTGAAGTCGGACGGGACATGGCGGCCGGCCAGCCATTGTGGGAAGAAGGTGGAGACCACGGCATCTCCCACAGCGAACTCCGTCACGCCCGCGCCCACGGCGGTGACCACGCCCGCGCCGTCGGCCATGGGAATGCGGCCGTCGGCCGTGGCGCCGGGGCGGCTGGCGACCAGCAGGTCGTGGTAGTTGAGCGAGCTGGCGTGCACGCGCACCTGGATTTCGCCAGCGGCAGGCGCGGCGGCAGCGGGCAGTTCCACGGGGACCAGGTGGTCGAGGCCGCCGGGGGCGGCAATGTGCATGGCTTTCATGGCAATCCTTGGGTGAGAAATACGATGGGGTGTATGGTGCAATGCAGCGGCTGCAGGCGCCAGAACCGACATATTTGTGGGGTAGTATTAAAAATGTAAGTAATGCGCCGGTGCGGGCCTGGCGCTACGCTGCCGGGCTGCGGCATGCCTGTCCCGCACCACCCAGGAGGACCGTGATGAAACGTTTGAATCGCAAGAGCGGCTGCGCCGTGGAGGTGACGCTGTCCGTGATGGGGGGCACCTGGAAGCCCATCATCCTGTTCCATCTGCTGCATGGCAAAAAACGCTTCAGCGAGCTGGGCCGCCAGATCGGCGGCATCACCCAGCGCATGCTGACGCTGCAGCTGCGCGAGCTGGAAGAGGCCGGCATTGTGGAGCGCACCGTGCACGCCGAAGTGCCGCCGCGCGTGGACTACGCGCTGACCGCGCTGGGCCAGACGCTGCAACCGGTGCTGCTGGCCATGCGCCACTGGGGCGAGAGCTATGCGCGCGAGCACCTGCAGGAAGAGGCCACCCCTGCGCACTGCACCATGGACACCGAGGCCGCCGTGCCGCTGCAGCGCGCGGCATAGGCACCAGAGGGCCTGCGGCCAGCGGAACAGGACCCAGCGCGCAGTAACGCTGGCTCCTGCGCGCTGGGTGGAGGGGGAAGGCCGCCTCGGGTGTGGCCGTGGCTTACTTGCCGGCGGTCAGCGTGGTGTAGCTGTGGATCAGGTTACGGTAGTCGGGGATGTGGTTGCTGAACAGCTGGCCCAGACCCTCGATGTCATTGCGCCAGTCGCGGTGCAGTTCGCAGGCCGCGCCGAACCAGGTCATCAGCTGGGCACCGGCCTGCTCCATGCGGCTCCAGGCGGCCTGCTGGGTCATGCTGTTGAAGGTGCCCGAGGCATCGGCGATGACGAACACCTCGAAACCTTCTTCCAGGGCCGACAGCACCGGGAAGGCCACGCAGACTTCGGTCACCACGCCGGCGATGATCAGCTGCTTCTTGCCGGTGGCCTTGACGGCCTTGACGAAATCTTCGTTGTCCCAGGCGTTGATCTGGCCAGGGCGGGCAATATAAGGAGCGGTGGGGAATTTTTCCTTCAGCTCGGGCACCAGCGGGCCATTGGGGCCGGTTTCAAAGCTGGTGGTCAGGATGGTGGGCAGCTTGAAGTATTCCGCCATGTCAGCCAGGGCCAGGACATTGTTCTTGAACTTGTCCGGGTCGATGTCGCGCACCAGGGACAGCAGGCCGGTCTGGTGGTCCACCAGCAGCACGGCGGCATTGTCTTTGTCGAGGCGAACGTAAGGCTTTTTGCTCATGGGAGTCTCCTTGGGAGCGGGGGGAGGGGAAAGAATCCGGCGGGCGGGCCCGCCGGAGGAAAAATGGATGGTCAGTGGGCCAGGGTGGCGCCAGGGCTGCGTTCGGCCGCAGGCATGCGCCCGAAGCGGCCGTTGCGGAAGTCGTCCAAGGCCTGGTCAATCTCGGCCTCGGTGTTCATCACGAACGGGCCATGGCCGACCACGGGCTCGTCAATGGGCTCACCCGACAGCCACAGCAGCGTGACTTCGTTGTTGGCCTCCAGCTGGACCATATCGTCGGCACGGTCCATGTGCACCAACTGGCCGGCACGCACCACGTCCTGGCCATTGACCATCACCGTGCCGTGCAGCACCACCAAAGCCAGCGTGTGGCCGGGCTGGGCATGCAGCTGCGTGCTGGCACCGGCGTTCAGGCGCACATCCCACACATTGATGGGGGTGAACGTGCGGGCCGGTCCGTGGGCGGCGGCAAAGTCACCGGCAATCACGCGCACCGAGCCGGCACCGTCGGGCAGTGCCACGCGGGGAATGTCGGCGTTCAGCAGGGTCTGGTAGCCGGGGGCGGACAGCTTGTCCCTGGCCGGCAGATTGACCCACAGCTGCACCATCTCGAAGGCGCCGCCCTGTGCGGCATAGGCTTCGGAGTGGTACTCCTCGTGCAGGATGCCCGAGGCGGCCGTCATCCACTGCACATCACCCGGGCCGATGGTGCCGCCGGCGCCGGTGGAGTCGCGGTGGGCGACTTCACCGTCGTAGACGATGGTCACGGTCTCGAAGCCCCGGTGCGGGTGGGTGCCGACGCCGCGGCGGCCGGTGGTGGGCGTGAACTGGTGCGGGCCGGCATGGTCCAGCAGCAGAAACGGGCTGAGGGCGCGGCCGTGGTCGCCGTAGCTGAACAGCGAGCGCACCGGGAAGCCATTGCCCACCCAGTGGGGACGGGGGCCGTCGTATACACCCAGAATCTTCTTCAGCATGGCGCTCTCTCCTTGGTCTGGACCGCGGCAGCTTGGGTCTGCCAGCGGTGCGTTGAACATGGGTGAAGTATGGAATCAGAACGATGTTCGCGGTAGACTGCAAAAAATCACTGCAGCGTTCTATTTTTGAAACGATGAAACTGCCCGACCTCAACGATCTGTACTACTTCGCCCTGGTGGTCGAGCACGGCGGCTTTGCGCCCGCCAGCCGCGCCCTGGGCATCCCCAAATCCAAGCTCAGCCGCCGCATTGCCCAGCTGGAAGAACGCCTGGGCGCCCAGTTGCTGCTGCGCTCCACCCGCAGCTTTGCGGTGACCGAGGTGGGCAAGCGCTACCACGAGCACTGCCGCGCCATGCTGACCGAGGCCGAGGCGGCCGAGGAGTCCGTGGCCATCACCCATGCCGAGCCCTGCGGCGTGGTGCGCATGAGTTGCCCGGTGGCCCTGCTGGCGGCCCAGGTGGGCAAGATGCTGGGGGCGTTCATGGCGCTGCATCCACGCGTGCAGCTGCAGGTGGACGAAACCAACCGCCGCGTGGATGTGGTGGCCGAAGGGCTGGACCTGGCCATCCGCGTGCGCCCGCCCCCGCTGCAGGACAGCGATCTGGTGCTGCGCACCCTGGCCGAGCGGCGCCAGTGCCTGGTGGCCAGCCCGGCACTGCTGGCGCAGTGCGGCCAGGCCGCAGGCCCCATGGACTTATCGCACTGGCCCAGCCTGGAGATGGGGCTGCCCCAGGAGACCCACCGCTGGGTGCTGTTGGGGCCGGGGGGAGAGCGCGCCGAGGTGCGCCACCAGCCCCGGCTGGTGACCCAGTCCATGCTGGCGCTGCGCGATGCGGCCTTGCAGGGCGCGGGCGTGGTGCAGCTGCCCCGCATGTTCATCCAGGCCGAGCTGGACAGCGGCGCCCTGGTGCAGGTGCTGCCGGGCTGGGCCCCGCGTGTGGAAATCATCCACGCTGTCTATGCCTCGCGCCGGGGTCAGTTGCCGGCGGTGCGGGCACTGCTGGATTTTCTGGTGCAGCAGTTCCAGACGATGGGAGAGGACTGAGGCCGCTGCCCCAGCCCGCAGGCGCTTTGGCAACGTGAATGCCCCGAAGCACCCGTGCCCGCTGCGGTGCGTTACGCCAGCCGCTCGACCTGCACGGCACAGTCGTAGAAGCAGGGCGCGCGGCCGATGTCGGTCAGTTGCTGGTGCGTCAGCTCGTTCACATTCGTGCCGTTGGCGCCGTGCTTGCGCCACCACAGGCCCAACCCCACCACCACGCCGGCACGGGCGCGGCCGTTCAGGCTGGCATGGCAGACATGTTCGCCCCTGGCGTTGAAGACGCGCAGGGCATCGCCGTCGGCAATGCCGCGCGTGGCGGCATCCTCCGGATGCAGCTCCAGCAGCGGGCGTTCTTCCATGCGCTGCAGGCTGGCCACGTTCGCAAAGCTGCTGTTCAGAAAATTGCGTGCCGGGGGCGAGATCATGGCCAGCGGGTAGGCGGCGGTCGGTGTCTCGTAGTTGGGCAGGTAGTCCGGCAGGGTGTTGATGCCCCGCTGGGCCAGCAGCGGGTTGTCGAACTCGCACTTGCCGGACGGCGTGGCAAAGCCGCCTTCGGCAAACGGTGCATCGGCCAGCGGAATGCGGGCAAAGCCGTGCTGCAGCAGGGCGTCAAAATCCACCGTGGTCTGGGCGACGGCAGCACGGCACAGCGCTTCGTCGGATGCCTGGAAGTGCGGGGCCGAAAAGGCCGGGTCGAGCGCGGCCATGTGCGCGGCCAGGGCGCTGAAAATCTGCGCATTGCTGCGTGCCTGGCCTTCGGGGGCAATGGCCGGACGGTTCAGCAGCACATCGGTGTGGCCGTAGCTGCCGTGGATGTCCCAGTGCTCCAGCTGCGTGGTGGCGGGCAGCACATAGTCGGCATGGTCGGCGGTGTCGGTCAGGAAATGCTCCAGCACCACGGTGAACAGGTCCTCGCGGGCAAAACCGGCGGCTACCTTGGCCGACTCCGGGGCCACGGCCACGGGGTTGCTGTTGTAGACCACCACGGCCTCGACCTGGGGCCCCCAGTGTGCGTCTCCGGTGTGCAGCAGCACATCGCCGATGGTGCTCATGTTCAGCGTGCGCGGACGGCGGTCACCCAGCAGCTGCGGCAGCTGCAGCGCCGCCTTGTTGAAGGGGGACACGCCCGAGCTGGACAGCAGCAGGCCACCGGCACGGTGGCGCCAGGCGCCGACCAGGGCCGGCAGGCAGGCGATGGCGCGCACGGCGTTGCCACCCCCGCGCGCGCGCTGCATGCCGTAGTTCAGACGGATGGCGGCGGGCCGGGTGGTACCGTAGGCGCGGGCCAGTTCCGTGATCTGCGCTTCCTGCAGGCCGCAGACGGCGGCAGCGCGTGCGGGCGGCCATTCCAGGGCCCGGGCCTTCAGCGCATCCCAGCCCAGGGTGTGCCGGGCGATGTAGTCGTGGTCCAGCCAGTCGTTGCGGATCAGCTCGTGCATCAGCGCCAGGGCCAGCGCGGCATCGGTGCCGGGCAGCAGCTGGAGGTGCTCATGGCATTTGTCGGCCGTCTCGCTCTTGCGCGGGTCGATGCAGACCAGCCTGGCGCCGTTGCGCTTGGCCTCCTGGGCATAGCGCCAGAAGTGCAGGCTGCTGGTGATGGCGTTGCTGCCCCAGATCAGGATCAGTTGGCTTTCGGCAAAGAACTCCACCCGCATGCCCAGCTTGCCGCCGTAGGTGGCGGTCAGGGCCTCGCTGCCGGCGCTGGCGCAGATGGTGCGGTCCAGCAGACTGGCGCCCAGCTGGTGGAAGAAACGCCGGTCCATGCTTTCGCCTTGTACCTGGCCCATGGTGCCGGCGTAGCTGTACGGCAGGATGGCTTCGGGGTTGTGCTGCGCAATCGTGTGCAGGCGCCGGGCGATGTCGCCCAGGGCCTCGTCCCAACTGACCGGGGTGAACTGGCCGCTGCCTTTGGGGCCGCTGCGCTTGAGCGGCTGGAGGACCCGGTCCGCGTGGTAGGTGCGCTCCGTGTACTTGCTGACCTTGGCGCAGAGCACGCCGCCGGTGTGCGGATGGTCCGCGTTGCCCTGCACGCGCGTGGCCACACCGTCGATCACGGTGGTGCGCAGCGAGCAGGTGTCCGGGCAGTCGTGGGGGCAGGCGCCGGTGACGGTAGTGACAGCGGAGTCGGGGAGAGCAGACATGGCGGTGGCTGAAGTCGTGGGGGAGGAGGCTCGGCAGGCCAGTGCGGGCTTGGCATGCACACGGTTTTGCGCATTTCACCACGTCCTGCGCCGGCCGCAGTGCATATGCATATCTGCTGCGGTGCAGCAGGTTGGCGCGGTGCTCGGCGGTTCCCGTCGTGGCCGGCTGCCGGCAGCAGGTCCCGGCCCTTGGTTTCGGCCTGGGCTGCGATCCGCCGGTGCTCGCCATCGATGGTGCAGGGCCATCGGTGCAGGCATGGGCACCGGCCGGGTCGGAAGAGGGTGATACTGTGCAGCAGCGGAGGCTGTTCCTCCGCAGGGGAGCGAGACCATGGGCAAGGCCATGCGCATTCTGGCGCTGCTGGGCGTGCTGGCGGCGGCCTATTTCGCGTACCGCTACGGCGTGCGCTGACGGTTGCACGGTGCACGATGGCATGAAATATGCACGCAGCGCGCGCAGGGTGAATGGGTGCTGCTATGCTTTTTGTCGCAGGCCCTGCCCGCTGTGCGGGTGGCAGGCCCTGGCTGTGTGCCAGTGCTGCCCGCCCTGGATTTTTGGAAAGACCGCTGTATGTCCCTGACCGCATTCCTGGCCGACCAGGCCCCCCAGATCACCGCCATCCGCCGTGACCTCCACGCCCACCCCGAGCTGTGCTTCGAAGAAGTGCGTACCGCCGATGTGGTGGCGGCCACGCTGACGGAGTGGGGCATTCCCGTGCACCGCGGCCTGGGCACGACCGGGGTGGTTGGCATCCTGCACGGCAAGGACGGAGGCACCAACGGCAAGGCGATTGGCCTGCGCGCCGACATGGATGCCCTGCCCATGCAGGAGTTCAACACCTTTGCCCACGCCAGCCAGCATGCCGGCAAGATGCACGCCTGCGGCCATGACGGCCACACCGCCATGCTGCTGGCGGCGGCCCAATACCTGGCAGCCCACCGCGACAGCCTGGACGGCACGGTGTACCTGATCTTCCAGCCGGCCGAAGAGGGCGGTGGCGGCGCGCGCGAGATGGTCAAGGACGGGCTGTTCACCCAGTTCCCGATGCAGGCCGTGTTCGGCATGCACAACTGGCCCGGCATGCGCGAAGGCACGATGGCGGTGGGCCCCGGCCCGGCCATGGCGTCCAGCAATGAATTCAAGATCGTGGTGCGCGGCAAGGGCGGGCATGCCGCCATGCCGCACATGGTGCTGGACCCGGTGCCGGTGGCGGCGCAGATCATCACCGCGCTGCAGACCATCGTCAGCCGCAACGTCAAGCCCATCGAGGCGGGCGTGGTGTCGGTCACCATGGTGCACGCCGGCGAGGCCACCAATGTGGTGCCCGACAGCGTGGAACTGCAGGGCACGGTGCGCACTTTCACGCTGGAGGTGCTGGACCTGATCGAGCGCCGCATGGAAGAGGTGGTGCGCGGCACCTGCGCTGCCCATGGCGTGCAGTGCACGTTCGAGTTTGTGCGCAACTACCCGCCGACCATCAACACCGCACCCGAGGCCGACTTCGCCCGCCGTGTCATGGCCCAGGTGGTGGGCGAGGCCAATGCCCTGCCCCAGGAGCCTTCCATGGGCGCGGAGGACTTTGCCTTCATGCTGCTGGAAAAGCCCGGCGCCTACTGCTTCATTGCCAATGGCGACGGCGACCACCGCGCCCTGGGCCATGGCGGCGGCCCGTGCACCCTGCACAACCCCAGCTACGACTTCAACGATGCGCTGATCCCGCGCGGTGCGGCGTTCTGGGTGCTGCTGGCCCAGCAGTGGCTGGAGCAGCCCACACGCTGAGCGCTTGCGTTGCCCGCAGGCGCAGGCTGCCCATCCGCCCTGGCGGTGGGCGGCCCTGCGGGGCGGCGGCGTATGCCTCCTAGGGTAAAGCCGGATATGCTGGATGCGAACGATCGTGCTTTTTAAGCCAGTTTGTCGCTACACTGCAGGTATTCCATGACCCGCGAGGAGATGCCTTCCATGTCCGATCTGAACGCCACGTTCGAAGCCGCCGTTGCCAATTCCAAGACCCTGAGCGAGCGTCCCGACAACGCCACGCTGCTGAAGATCTACGCGCTGTACAAGCAGGCCACCGAAGGCGACAACGAGGCCAAGAAGCCCAGCTTCTCCGACATGGTGGGCCGCGCCAAGTGGGATGCCTGGGAAAAGCTCAAGGACACTTCGCTGGACGATGCCAAGCAGCAGTACATCGATCTGATCGAATCGCTGCGCTGAGCCTCTGCGTTTCTGCACCGCACACACAGCTTCAAGGTAGGCGGCCCGCCCGGGCCGCTTTTTTTATGGCCGCCACAAGGGGGGGCGGCGGGGTGGTGTGCGGGTGGCTGCACCGGCATCGGTGACCCAGGCCTCACTGCATGCGGGCAGCGAGGACCGGCAAGCCTGGATGACCCCAGAGCCCCTGCGGCGTTGAAAGGGCCTGCGGTGCAGGCCATGGTGCGGGTGTCCGGCCAGCCGCCGCGTGGTATGGCGGCACGGCGGCAGTGGCCCCGGCATCGCTCAGGCCGCGGCGGCCATGTCGTCGAACTGGGCGCGGAGCTTGGCTTCGATCTGGTCCTTGAACATGGCGGCCAGAAAGCCCAGCGAGGCGCGCAGCTGCAGCGCATCGGCGCTCACCTGCAGCTGGCCGTCAATGCCGTTGCCGCTGAAATGCAGCACATCGTGCTCGGCCCCTTCCTCGTAGCGGCATTCCACGCCGAACTTGGCCTGGGCCTTGTCGGCCCACAGACGGGCGTGCTGGCGGGCGGTGGGCAGGCCCAGGGTGTGGGTGCGGTCAATCTGGATGTCGGACACAGTCGGGATGCGGTGAAGTGGGGGGAAGCGCGGCGCACAGCGCCGCCTGGCGTTGCGCCGCCGGCAGCCGGGCAAGCGCGCGCACGGCATCATAAAAGCGCGGCCAATCCCCGCCGGCCTGCTGGTGCATGGATACGAAGGCCGGCACCCAGTCTTCGTAGGCGCCCAGTGCGGCAAAGCTGGCATTGTTGGCCTGGGCCACCCAGGCATCGGTCAGTGCCCAGGGATCGGTGGGCGTGGTCACGGCCGGTGCCGCAGCGGCGCGCTGGGCCAGCACGGCCTGCCATTCCTGTTGCCAGCCCGCACGCAGCCGGGCGTAGCGTTGGTGAAAGTCCGCCAGCACCGCCTGCTTGCGTGCCGCAAGTGTGCCGGCCGACCAGGGGGAGCGGGCGTGTTCGGCATAGAGTTCCGCCAGGGCGGCACGGGTGCTGCGCGTCAGTTCGCGCCACTCCTGGCGGCGCAGTTCGGCCGCCGCAAAGGCGGCCTGGAGCGCCGGAGAGGCCTGCGTGGTCAGCCACTGCTGCGTGCCCAGGCGCTGCACGGCGGTGGCGAAGGATTCGTTGAAGGCCGTGTCGTTCTGCACATACAGCAGCTGGTGGGCCAGCTCGTGGAAGACCAGTCCGGCCAGCTCGGGCTCGCTCCAGCGGATGAAGGTGTTCAGCAGCGGATCCCCGCCCAGCCAGTTGAACCAGCCCAGCGTGGAATAGGCGGGCACGCCATAGACATGCACTTCCAGCCCCTGCTGGCGCAGCCGGGCGGCGTGTTGCTGGGCATCGGCTTCGGCAAAGTAGCCGCGGTAGCCCACGCAGCCCAGCACCGGGTAGCACCAGCGGTGCAGTTCCAGCGCATCGACGGGTGCGGCCACCACGTTCCACACCGCGCTGTTGCGGCCCAGATCGGCGTAGCGGCGGTAGCTGGCATTGTCGGGCAGGGCCAGTTGCTGGCTGGCAAAGCTGCGGATCTGCTGTGTGCGCAGCAGGCGCTGGCGCAGGGCATCGGGCAACTGCGGGTCTTGCGCGGCCTCGGCCACCGGGCGGGCAGCGGCCAGCATCCGCACCTGGCCGGCCGCTGCCTGCCAGTAGTAGCCCAGCGGGCTCTGGGCGGCACAGCCTGTCAGCAGCAGTGCCGCAGCCAGGCTGGCGCCACTGCGCCGCCAGGGCATCGTGCGGCAGGGTCGGTCCGGGCTGACTACACTCTCAGCTTTGTTGCTTTGCGTATGGCGCACTCTGATGGATTGGTTCACGCTGTTTTTGGTGGTTTCGGTAGCTTTGTACCTGCTCAAGGTGCAGGAGCAAAGGCAGCGGGTTTTGCTGCTGGCCTCGTTTCTGGGCGGCACGCAGATTGAGAAGCTGCTGGGCACCTTGATGGACGGCTATCTGCGTGCCGCCGGAGAGCAGGATCCGCAGCGCCAGGCCCAGGTCTGGGCCGTCCTGGCGCAGAACGAAGAGAAGCTGGTGGGCCAGTTCCAGCGCTTTGCCGACGATTTTGCCCAGGTGCCGGACAACCGGGCCCGGGTCAGCACCCTGCCGCTGGCCTTGCCCTATTTCGACCGCATTGTGCCGGCGGCGTCCTTTGACATGCGCGAGGCGCTGCAACTGCACGCCCAGGCCATCCGCGCCGCCTGTGGCGACGAGAGCATGACGCCGCAGCAGCGCAAGGAACGCGCCTTCACCATGACGGCCGAGCTGATGCTGATGCAGCACACCTGCCACTGGTTCTGCAAGTCGCGCACCGTGGCGTCGGTGCGGCTGATGGCCCGCCACAAGAGCAGCTACGAACAGGTGTTGCAGTCTGTGGCACCCCAAACCTTGTACGCTTACAAAAAGTTGCTTAAAACTGCATAAACTGCAGAATGGGTGCGGCCTGTGCTGCGCCCGCACCCGCCAAGGCTGCGCGCCCGGAAATGTGCGCCTGCGCAGCACGGCCGGGTCGGACATTTGCCATTGACGCACTGCAAGGCGTGCGAAGAATGGAGCGCCATGAAAGTCATGCTCTCCCAGCTGGAGGCGCGTCTGGCCTCACTCTCCACCCCTGTCCTTGTACAGCTGCCTGCCGGGCAGTGGATCGGACCGGAAGATGCTCCCGTGCGCCTGCGGGTGCGCTCGGCCCTGGCCCTGCCGTTCCTGACCGATGGGCAGATCGGTTCGCTGGGCACGGCGATCGTGGAAGGCCAGGTCGACGTGGAGGGCACCATGCGCGACGTGATGGATGCAGCAGCCGGCCTGCTGGACGGGGAGGACCCCCTCAAGCCGCAGCCCGGGCGCTGGACCAGTGCGGTCGGCAAGATGCGCTCCATGGCCATGCACACGCTGGTGCGGGATGCACAGCAGATCGAGTTCCACTACGACCTGTCGGATGACTTCTACGCGCTGTGGCTGGACCCGCGCCGGGTCTATTCCTGCGCCTACTACCGCGAACCCGGGATGACGCTGGCCCAGGCCCAGGAGGCCAAGCTGGACCATATCTGCCGCAAGCTGCAGCTGCAGCCGGGCGAGCGCTTTCTGGACATCGGCGCGGGCTGGGGCGGGCTGCTGCTGTGGGCTGCCGAGCATTACGGGGTGGAGGCGCATGGCATCACGCTGTCGCGCAACCAGTACAACCATGTGCAGCAGCTGATTGCGCAGAAAGGCCTGCAGGGCCGGGTGCACGTGGAGCTGTGCGATTACCGCCAGAAGTCCGCTGCGGACCCGTTCGACAAGGTGGCGTCGGTGGGCATGTTCGAGCATGTGGGCCGGGCCAACATGCCGGAGTATTTCCAGACCGTGAAAAAACTGCTGCGGCCCGGCGGCATGGCCCTGATCCACGGGATCACGGCCGGCGGGGTGGACAACCACGAACTGGGCGCCGGCATGGGCGAGTTCATCAGCCGCTACATCTTTCCCGGCGGGGAGCTGCTGCATGTGAGCACCGTGCTGCACGACATGGCCGGCAGCGGCCTGGAGATGGTGGACACCGAAAACCTGCGGCCGCACTATGCGCGCACGCTCTGGTCCTGGTCGGACGCGCTCGAAGCGCAGCTGGCGCAGGCCGCGCAGATCCTGCAGCAGCAGGTGGCGCCCGAGCGTGCGGACAAGGCCTTGCGTGCCTACCGCCTGTATCTGGCGGGGTGCGCCATGGGGTTCGAGCGTGGCTGGATGGCTCTGTACCAGATGCTGGTCATCCATCCGGATGGTGATTTGCGTCAAGGCAAGCTGCCTGGCGCACAATCGGCTTACCCTTTCCAGCGAGACTATATGTACCGATAAAAGGAGCAAGCACCATGGCCTATAAATTCAAATCCCGCGCAACCGCCGACCTCACCATGCTGGATGCCCCCGGCAAACAGATTCTGCTGGTCCTGGGCAAGACGCCCGGCGAGCCAGGCATCGTGACCGTGGAACAGATCCCCGGCGCCATCACCGCACTGGAAACTGCGGTGGTGGAAGATGAAAAACGCCGCAAGGCCCTGGAGGAAGAGGTTCAGAACGGCAACCCCAAGGCCGGCGAAGCCCTGGCCAAGCTCAGTGATGAGCTGGGGGCCGTCAGCCTGCGACAGCGTGTCAAGCCGCTGGTGGACATGTTCCGTGCCAGTGCCCAGGAGGGCAAGGATGTGACCTGGGAGCGTTGATCCGGGTCTGCCCCGCCTGTGCACCCGTATGCGCAGGCCATAAAAAACGGTGCCAGAGGCACCGTTTTTTATGGGGGAAGGGGTCACAAGCCTGCGAAGGCAGGCCTGCTAGGCCCGGCTCAGTCTGCGAACTGGCCGGCGGCCTTGATGACCTTGCCCCAGGCGTCGATTTCCGACTTCACGAATTCCTTGTGGCCGGTACGCTCCACGCGGTTGTCGGTCGCCACGATGGCTCCCAGGCCTTCTTGCTTCTGGATGAAGGTGGGGTCCTTCAGGGCGGCCTTCAGCGCCGTGTTGATCTGGGCCATGACCGCCTCAGGCGTGCCCTTGGGAGCGTACAGACCGTGCCAGACGGTGACGTTGAAGCCCTTCACACCCGATTCGTTCAGGGTGGGCAGGTGCTTCAGAGCCGGGGTCTTCAGGCGTTCCTTGGTGGTGACGGCGTAGCCCTTGACCTTCTTGGCTTCGATCTGCGAGCTGGTGTTGGTCGTCTGGTCGCACATCAGGTCGATGGTGCCGCCCATCAGGTCGGTGATGGCAGGCGCCGCGCCCTTGTAGGCCACGGTGGTCATCTGCACGTTCACGGCGCTCTGGAACATCAGGCCGCACAGGTGGCCTGCCGAACCCAGACCGGAGTGGCCCAGATTGACCTTTTCCTTGTTGGCATTGATCCACTTGCTCAGTTCGGCGTAGTTGGAGGCTTCCAGCGTGGGACGACCCACCACGGTCATGGGCACGTCGTTGACGATACCCAGGTACTCGAAGTCGTTGAGCACGTTGAACGACAGCTTGCGGTACAGCGAGGGGATGGTGGCCATGCCGATGTGGTTCAGCAGCAGGGTGTAGCCATCGGGCTGGGCACGGGCCACCTTGGCGGCGCCGATGGTGCTGCCGGCGCCGGCAGCGTTCTCGATCACCACCGTGGCGCCACCCAGGGGCTTGCGCAGGGCTTCGGCCAGATCGCGGGCGACACGGTCGGTCGGGCCACCGGCCGCAAAGGGCACCACGATGGTGATGTTCTTGCCAGCGGCAGGGAAGGCTTGGGCGTGGGCACCGCAAGCGGCAGCGGCGGCAACGGCCAAAGTGGCCAGACGGATGGTGTTTTTCATTGACTCAACTCCTACGAAAACAAGGGCGCCATGGTGTCTAACATCTGCCGTAATCGGCCTAGTACTAACCCGAGCGGTTGGGGGCCCAGTTTGAAGAACTACAAGCCGTTACACATTGCGGTGCAAGCCTTGGATGCTCCTTTTTTTGAAGTCAAGAAATTGGAAGAAACCAGGGGGGAGCACCACCGTGCGTCAGCAAGTTGTCAACAACTGTCGCATTTGCGTCAGCGGTGGCCGGGTGTTGATCTGGGGCATTGCGCGGTGGCCGTCGCGGCGCACGGATTGGGGGCAGAGCACGGCCTGTATGGCCTTGGGGGCCAGGGATAGGCATAAAAAAACAGCATGGAGCCCGCCTGCGGGCGGTTTCCATGCTGCCGGGCGGACTGGGGCTCAGCGGTAGCTGCGCGCGTCCTCGATCACTTTGCCGTCATTGGGCAGGCTGCCGGGCGGCAGCAGCTGCACATCGCCGCGCAGCTTGGTTACGTCACGGATGGCGTCGCCAATCAGCCGGGCCAGGCCTTCGGCGGTTTCGGTGGTCTCCACCTGCAGCGCCATCTGGTCGTTGGCCATCTCGCCGCTGACCACCAGGCGCGCTTTCAGAATCTGCGGGAAGCGCTTGGCCACCTCGGCCACCTGGGCGGGGTGCACGAACATGCCGCGCACCTTGGTGGTCTGGTCGGCACGGCCCAGCCAGCCCTTGATGCGGGTGGCGGTGCGGCCGGTGGGGCAGTGGCCGGGCAGCACGGCCGACAGGTCGCCCGTGCCGAAGCGGATCAGCGGGTAATCGGTGTTCAGCGTGGTGATCACCAGCTCGCCCACTTCGCCTTCGGCCACCGGGTCGCCGGTGCCGGGGCGCACGATTTCCACGATCACCCCTTCGTCCAGCACCAGGCCTTCGCGGGCGCTGGTTTCATAGGCGATCAGCCCCAGATCGGCCGTGGCATAGGCCTGGTAGGCGGCCACACCCCGCTCGGCCAGCCAGTCGCGCAGCGAGGGCGGGAAGGCCTCGCCGCTGACCAGGGCCTTGGTCAGCGTGGGCAGCGGCACCGCCTGTTCGGCAGCTTTTTCCAGGATGATCTTCAGAAAGCTGGGCGTGCCGATGTAGCCGGCCGGACGCAGCTCGGCCATGGCCTGCACCTGCTGCTCGGTCTGGCCGGTACCGCCGGGGAAGACGGTGCAGCCCAGGGCATGGGCACCGGTCTCCATCATCGAGCCGGCGGGCACGAAGTGGTAGGAGAAGCAGTTGTGGATCAGCTCACCGGGGCGAAAGCCCGCCGCGTAGATGGCGCGGGCCATGCGCCAGTAGTCGCCACGCGTACCTTCGGGCTCATAGATGGGGCCGGGGCTGCTGAACACGCGGGGCATCTGCCGACCGAAGCCGTGCGTGGCAAAGCCGCCGAAAGGGCTGTGGGCGAGGTGGTCGCGTTGCCGCTGCAGCAGCTCGTACTTGCGGGTCACGGGCAGCTGGGCCAGCGCTGTGCGGCTGGTGATGCGGCTGGCATCCACGCCGGCCAGGATCTGCGCAAAGGCCGGGGAATGCTGCTGGGCCTGGGCAATCTGCGTGGGCAGCCGGGCCAGCAGATCGGCCTCGCGCTCGGCGGGGCTGCGGGTTTCCAGGGCGTCGTAGAACGAACTCATGTCAGGGCTCCTGCATGCGGAAAGAAGTTTTCAGAAAAAAACAGGCTCTACCGCCGACAGCAGGCGCGGTAGCAGCGGTGGATGCAGCCGCGGTGCCAGGCACCGCTGCGGATCAGGCCAGCCAGCGCTTGCGGCGCTTGTAGCTCTTGGCGTCCTTGAAGCTCTTGCGCTGGTCGCCGCCCACGCCCAGGTAGAACTCCTTGACGTCTTCGTTGCTGGCCAGGTCGCTGGCCGAGCCGTCCATGACGATGCGGCCGCTTTCCATGATGTAGCCGTAGTCGGCGTACTTCAGCGCCATGTTGGTGTTCTGTTCGGCCAGCAGGAAGGTTGTGCCTTCCTTGGTGTTCAGGTCCTTGACGATGTTGAACACCTCTTCCACGATCTGCGGCGCCAGGCCCATGGAGGGCTCATCCAGCAGCACGATGTTGGGGTTGCTCATGATGGCGCGGCCAATGGCGCACATTTGCTGCTCCCCTCCCGAGGTGTAGGCCGCCTGGCTGGTGCGGCGCGTCTTGAGGCGCGGGAAGTAGTTGTAGACCTTCTCCAGGTTGGCCGCGATCTCGCCCTTGTCGGTGCGGGTGTAGCTGCCCGTCATCAGGTTTTCTTCGATTGTCAGGTGGGCAAAGCAGTGGCGGCCTTCCATCACCTGCACCACACCGCGCTGGACCAGATCGGCGGGCGACAGGTTCTGGATCTGTTCGCCACGCAGCTCGATGGAGCCCTTGGTGACCTCGCCACGTTCCCCCTTGAGCAGGTTGGAGATCGCCCGCAGCGTGGTGGTCTTGCCTGCGCCGTTGCCGCCGAGCAGGGCGACGATGCCCTTTTCCGGCAGCTGCAGCGAGACGCCTTTGAGCACCAGGATGACGTGGTTGTAGATGACTTCAATGCCGTTGACATTGAGGACGATGTTCTTGGGTTCCATGTGCGTGCCTTTCAACCAATCGGCAGGCCTGCATGCCGCCGGAATGTGTGGAGCGTGCAGGACTGTCGGCTGGGCACTGCCGTGCGGAGGCGGGCAGTGCCGGTGCGCAAGCGCGGGCGGCAGCGGCATGCAGCACGGGGCCACATGCCGGGCCGGATGCCCTTACTTGCAGTCAGCCGCGGCGCGGCGGGTGTGCTTCTTCTCGGCCAGGTACTTGTCGCCCTGTTCCTTGATCAGCGGCTCGATCACTGCGTCGTCGGACTGGTACCAGTCGGAGCCCATGTTCCACTTCTTGCCGTCCCAGGTGTGGATGCGGGCCGAGGTGGAACCCATGTGGTCGGCGCAACTGGTCTTCAGCGGGCGCATCACCTGGTCAAAGCCCAGTTCCTTCAGGCGGGCTTCGGTCAGGTTCAGGTTCTCATAACCCCAGCGCACCTGCTCGCCGGTCATGGGCTTGCCCTTGCCGAACTTCTCCTGTGCCGTGCGGATGGCTTCCACCGTCAGCATGGAAATGATCATGCCGCGGGTGTAGAGCACGGAGCCGACTTCGTCGCGCGGGCCGGTGCCGGCCTTCTTGTCGTGCACATGCTTGAGCACGTCCTGGGCCACCTTGGTGCCTTGGCCGTAGCCGTTCAGAGCCAGGGTCTGGTAGCCCTTGGCGCCTTCGCCCACGTCGCGGACATCGGGTTCGGCACCGGCCCACCACACGCCATACAGCTTGTCACGCGGGAAACCGGTGGCCTGGGCTTCCTTCAGCGCGGTGGAGTTCATCACGCCCCAGCCCCACAGCAGGGCATAGTCCGGACGGCTCTGGCGCAGTTGCAGCCAGGTGGCCTTCTGTTCCACGCCCGGGGCGGTCACGGGCAGCAGCTGCAGCTCGAAACCATGCATCTTGGCGCGCTGCTGCAGCACGGGGATGGGTTCCTTGCCGAAGGGGCTGTCGTGGTAGATCAGCGCGATCTTCTTGCCCTTGAGCTTATCCAGTCCGCCGGCCTTCTTGCCGATATGCTGGATCAGGATGTCGGCGCCGGTCCAGTAGCTGCCCATGAAGGGGAAGTTCCACTGGAAGGCATTGCCGTCCTTGGCGATGGACAGACCGTAGCCCAGCGTGATCAGCGGGATCTTGTCCACGGGCGCTTTTTCGGTCAGCGCAAAAGTGATGCCGGTGGCCTGGGGGTCGAAGGCCGCGACATTGGGCTTGCTCTTCAGGCGTTCGTAGCATTCCACGCCGCGGTCGGTGGCGTAGCCGGTTTCGCATTCTTCGTAGGTGAGCTTCACGCCATTGATGCCGCCATCGCGCTCGTTGATCAGCTTCAGGTAGTCCTGCTTGCCGTTGGCCCATGGAATGCCGTTGGGGGCGTAGGCGCCGGTGCGGTAGGACAGCAGGGGGATGAACTGCTCATTGGCCTGGGCCGATGCGCTGCCGGCAAAACCGGCGCCTGCTGCAACCAGGGTGGCCGCCAGGGCCAGACGGGTGAACTTCATGGTTTGTCTCCTTGATTGGAATCGATCTAACGTCACCGAAAGCGCGCTGTGCGCGCACACACACCTTGCAAACTCAATCCGCATCAATGCGGGAAAGGCCAGACACGCATCTTTTGCTTGCCAATCGACCACAGCTTGGCCAGACCATGGGGTTCCACGATCAGGAACCACACGATCAGGCCGCCGAAGATGATGAATTCCGCATGCGACACACCGGCCGTGGAGATTTCGAAGCCGAGCAGACCGGCCACGGCGGGCAGCAGCAGGCTCAGGAAGATGGGCAGCACCACGATGAAGGCCGCACCGAAGAAGCTGCCCATGATGGAGCCCAGGCCGCCGATGATCACCATGAACAGCAGCTTGAAGGACACGTCCACCGAGAAGGCCGCAGGCTCCCAGGCACCCAGGTGCACAAAGGCCCACAGCGCGCCGGCCACGCCGATGATGAAGGAGCTGACGGCAAAGGCGCTGAGCTTGGCGTACATGGGGCGGATGCCGATCACGCTGGCGGCCACGTCCATGTCGCGAATAGCCATCCATTCGCGCCCGATGGCGCCGCGCACCAGGTTCTTGGCCAGCAGCGCGATCACCACCAGCACCGCCAGGCAGAAGATGTACTTGGAGGTGGCCGATTCGATGGGCATGCCGAACACCTGCAGATTGCTCACCGACACCGAACCCGATGGCGAATCGTTGGTGAACCACTTGATGCGCAGGAACATCCAGTCGCTGAAGAACTGCGCCGCCAGCGTGGCCACGGCCAGGTACAGGCCCTTGACCCGCAGGCTGGGCAGGCCGAACAGGATGCCGAAGAAGGTCGCGCACAGGCCGCCCAGGATCAGCGCCGGAATCAGCGGCATGCCGGGAATGCGTACGATGAAGTTGTAGGCGCCGTAGGCACCCACGGCCATGAAGGCGCCCGATCCCAGCGAGATCTGGCCGCAGTAGCCCACCAGGATGTTCACGCCCAGTGCGGCCAGCGACATGATGACCAGGGGAATCAGGATGGCGCGGTAGAAGTAGTCCGATGCAAACATCGGCACCACCAGGAAGGCTGCGGCGATCAGCAGCAGAATCGCCACCTTGTCCTGGCGGATGGTGAAGATCTGCTGGTCCGCCCGGTAGCTGGTCTTGAACTGACCGTTCTCACGATAGAACATGTGTGTCTCCTAATTGTTCTTGGGATGGACCGGTCAGACGCGGTCGATGATCTTCTCGCCGAACAATCCCTGCGGACGGAACAGCAGGAACACCAGGGCCAGCACATAGGCAAACCAGATTTCGATACCGCCGCCCACATAGGGGCCCAGGTAGACCTCGGACAGCTTTTCGCCCACGCCGATGATCAGGCCGCCGATGATGGCGCCGGGGACCGAGGTCAGGCCGCCCAGGATGACCACGGGCAGCGCACGCAGCGCCACCGTGGTCAGCGTGAACTGCACTCCCAGCTTGGAGCCCCAGATCATCCCGGCCACCAGGGCCACGATGCCGGCCACACACCACACGATCACCCAGATGCGGTTCAGCGGAATGCCGATGGACTGGGCGGCCTGGTGGTCGTCGGCCACGGCGCGCAGGGCCCGGCCGGTGCTGGTTTTCTGGAAAAAGACCGACAGGGCAGCCACCAGACAGGCGGCGATCACGGCAGCGATCACGTCTTCCTGGTTGACCATCACGCCGCCGTCGAACACCGAATCCAGCAGGAACACCGGGTCCTTCGGCATGCCGATGTCGATTTTGTAGATCTCGCTGCCAAACAGCGTCTGGCCCACCCCTTCCATGAAGTAGGTGATGCCCAGCGTCGCCATCAGCAGGGTGGCGGCATCCTGGTTCACCAGGTGGCGCAGTACCAGGCGTTCGATGACCCAGGCGCAGACGAACATGATCGCGGCGGCGATGATGAAGGCGGCGACGTTGGAGACGATCTTGTTCTCGATGCCGGTCCACTGCGGAATCCATTCCGCAAAGCGCGCCATCGCCAGCGCGGCGAACAGCACCATCGCGCCCTGGGCGAAGTTGAAGACGCCCGAGGCCTTGAAGATCAGCACGAAGCCGAGTGCCACCAGGGCGTAGAGCATGCCGGCCATCAGGCCGCCAAACAGGGTTTCCAGAAAGAATGCCATTGCGGGTCTCCCGTGTTCCGTGGTGTCAGTGGCTGGTGCCCAGATAGGCACGGATCACGTCTTCGTTGCTGCGCACTTCGTCGGGGGCGCCGTCACCGATCTTCTTGCCGTAGTCCAGCACCACCACGCGGTCGGAGATGTCCATCACCACCCCCATGTCGTGCTCGATCAGAACGATGGTGGTACCGAACTCGTCGTTCACGTCCAGGATGAAGCGGCACATGTCCTGCTTCTCTTCCACGTTCATGCCGGCCATGGGCTCGTCCAGCAGCAGCACCTGCGGCTCCATGGCCAGGGCGCGTCCCAGGTCCACGCGCTTTTGCAGGCCGTAGGGAAGCTGGCCCACCGGTGTCTTGCGGTAGGCCTGGATTTCCAGGAAGTCGATGATGTGTTCGACGAATTCGCGGTGGGCGATTTCTTCCTTCTCGGCCGGGCCGATGCGCAGCGCCTGCATCAGCAGATTGCTTTTGATCTTCAGGTTGCGGCCGGTCATGATGTTGTCGATCACGCTCATGCCCTTGAACAGTGCCAGGTTCTGGAAGGTGCGGGCCACGCCCATTTCGGCGACCTGGCGGCTGTTCATGTGGTCGAACTTCTGGCCCCGGAAGGTGATGGAGCCTTCCGACGGGGTGTAGACGCCGTTGATGCAGTTGAGCATGGAGCTCTTGCCGGCGCCGTTGGGGCCGATGATGGAGCGGATCTCGTGCTCGCGCACGTTGAACGAGATGTCCGTCAGGGCCTTCACGCCACCGAAGCGCAGGCTGATGTTTTGGATGTCCAGGATGACATCGCCGATCTTTTTGTCTGTCATGGCTGCTTGCCTCGTTGCGGGTCAGGCGGCGGCGCGTGCGGCCGGGTAGGTCTTGACATCCAGGATCTGGAGCGTGGCGCTGACGCTGCCGGTGCGCCCGTCCTCGAACTTGACCAGGGTCTCGATGAACTGCTCCTTCTTGCCGCCATACAGCGCATCCACCAGCACGCCGTATTTGTCGGCGATGAAGTTGCGGCGGACCTTGCGGGTGCGGGTCAGTTCGTCATCGTCCGGGTCCAGCTCCTTGTGCAGCACCAGGAAGCGCGCGATCTGGGTGTCGGCCATGCCGGGCTCGGTGGCCAGATCGGCATTGACCTGGCCCAGGCATTCGGCCACCAGCTCCAGCACCTTGGGCTTGGAAGCGAGGTCCACATAGCCGCCGTAGGGGATGTTCTGGCGCTCGGCCCAGTTGCCCACGGCCTCGTAGTCGATGTTGATGAAGGCACAGACTTCGTCGCGGGCATTGCCGAAGCACACGGCTTCCTTGATGTGCGAGAAGAACTTGAGCTTGTTCTCGATGTAGTTGGGCGCAAACATGGCACCGCTGTTCATCTTGCCCACATCCTTGGCGCGGTCGATGATGCGCAGGTGGCCGTCGGCATCCAGCACGCCGGCGTCGCCGGTGTGGAAGTAGCCGTTGTCATCGATCACCTCGGCGGTGGCATCGGGGCGCTTGTAGTACTCCTTGAGCACCGACACGCCCTTGACCAGCACCTCGCCGTTGTCGGCGATCTTCAGCTCGATGCCGGGAGCGGCCTGGCCGACGGTGTTCAGCTTGACATGGCCGTTCTTCTGGATGCAGACATAGGCGCAGGTCTCGGTCTGGCCATACAGCTGCTTGAGGTTGATGCCGATGGAGCGGAAGAAGCGGAACAGGTCCGGCCCGATGGCCGCGCCGGCCGTGTACGCCACGCGGATGCGCGACAGGCCCATCACATTGCGCAGCGGCCCGTAGATCAGCAGATCGCCCAGCTTGTACTTGATGCGGTCCAGCGCGCTCACGGGCTTGCCGTCCAGGATGTCGGCGCCCACCCGCTTGGCCAGCTGCATGCATTTTTCATACAGCCACTGCTTGCTCTTGGCAGCATCTTCCATGCGGATGGAGACCGAGGTCAGCATGCCTTCGAACACCCGGGGCGGGGCAAAGTAATAGGTGGGGCCCACCTCGCGCAGGTCGATATTCACCGTGCTGCCGGACTCCGGGCAGTTGATGGTGAAGCCCGCCACCATCCACTGCGCCAGCGA
This sequence comes from Comamonas sp. UBA7528, assembly GCF_002479375.1. NCBI lineage: Bacteria > Pseudomonadati > Pseudomonadota > Betaproteobacteria > Burkholderiales > Comamonadaceae > Comamonas > Comamonas sp. UBA7528. Next base: position 201,474 of record NZ_DLMU01000010.1, on the reverse strand, counting down.
GAACAGGTGGTCGCCCACCCAGGCCGGAGGCAGGTAGGACATCACATTGTCCGCAGGGTTCAGACCGTCGACTTCCACCGCGCCGCGGGCCGAGCCGATGAAGCTGCTGTGCGTCTGGCACACGCCCTTGGGTTTGCCGGTGGTGCCCGAGGTGTAGAGGATCACCGAGACGTCGGAGGCCTTCACCTGCTGCACCATGCTGTCCCAGACCCCGGGATGGGCCTGGTCCCAGGCGCGGCCCCGCTCCATCAGCTGTGCGGTGCTGATCAGGCCGGGCTGGTCGTACTTGCGCAGACCGCGGGGGTCGTCATAGATGATGTGGCGGATGCTGGGTACGGTCTCGCGCACTTCCAGCAGCTTGTCCACCTGTTCCTGGTTCTCGGCAAAGGCGAATGCCACTTCCGCATCCTGCATGACGAAGGACATTTCCTGGGCGACCGCGTCCTGGTAGAGCGGAATGGGGACGCCGCCGATGCTTTGCACGGCCACAAAGCCCATGTACAGGTGGGGGCGGTTGTCGCTGATGAACGCCAGGTTCTGGCCCTTGGCCAGGCCCAGGTCGGCCAGACCGCAGGCCAGGGCGCGCACATCGCGAGCGACTTCGCCCCAGGTCCAGGTTTGCCAGATGCCGTACTCTTTCTCACGCAGGGCGGGCGCGTCGGGGCGCTCGGCGGCGTGCTTCAGGAGCAGATGCGGGAATGTGTTGCTCATTCCGGGTCCTCACAGGATGCTGGTTTCAGGCCGTTCCACCGGGCGCAAGCCCCATGGAGTGGTGGTGTTGCAGCGATGGTAGGAAGCGGTTTGACGCCGGGTTGTCTTTGCAACGACTTTCCGGGGGAAACTCCTTATCGGGAAAACACGCGCCGTCTGTCGGACGATCGCTGAAGTGCAGGCATACCGCCTTGCGCCACGTCACAGAGTCTGGGCCAGGGGCGTAAATTTGTCGCCCGGAAGGCTGCTTTTGCACATTTGTCTGCCATGGGGCAAAGCCTGCTTACAAGCCTGGGGAAAACCCAATATTTTTGTAAGCACAGATCGGGAGATGCTTGCAGCCATGAGTTCGCCACCGTCCCTCCACCAACGCCGCCGCCCCCCCTTGCCCCATGAACTGGACGAGATCCCCTGGTTGCGCCTGCTCCAGTCGCCCGAGCGCGAGCGGGCCATTGCCGATCTGCAGGTGGGCGAGGCAGAGGCCGGCGAGCTGATCTGCGCCGTCGGTCGCCCGGTCACCTACTGGTTCGGCCTGGTCGAAGGCCTGCTGAAGATGAGCGCCGACAACGCACAAGGCATGACCATGACGTTCACCGGCGTCCCCCCCGGTGGCTGGTTCGGCGAAGGCACGGCCCTCAAGCGCGAACCCTACCGGTACAACATCCAGGCCCTGCGCAAAAGCGTGGTGGCGGGCCTGCCCGTGGACACCTTCCACTGGCTGCTGGACCACTCCATCGGTTTCAACCGCTTTGTGATGAACCAGCTCAACGAGCGGCTGGGTCAGTTCATTGCGGCGCGGGAGATCGATCGCCTGAACAACCCCGAGGTGCGGGTGGCGCGCAGTCTGGCCGCGCTGTTCAACCCTGTGCTGTACCCGGGCGTGGGGGTGGTGCTGCGCATCACCCAGCAGGAACTGGCCTATCTGGTGGGCCTGTCGCGCCAGCGTGTCAACGAGGCGCTGGCGGCGCTGGAGGCCGAAGGCGTGATCCAGGTAGAGTACGGCGGGCTGCGGGTGCTGGACCTGACGGGCCTGCGCAGCCGGGTGTTCGAGCCCGGCTGCGCGGCAAAGCCCCGTGCTGCCGAGGTGCACAAGAGCCAGTCGAACGGCGGGGAATCGGCAGTGGCGCGACAATAGCGCCCCCATGTCCTCGACACCACCCAAATCCAACGATGCGGACCATTCCGCATCCCGGGCCACGCTGCGCGTGAAAGCCCCTGCCGCCGCGCCTGCCGCGGCGCCCGCTGCCCGCAAGCCCGGTCCCCGTGCCGGCGGCAAAGACTCCGGTGCGCCCCGTGGCGGTGCCGGCCGCCGTGACGACCGTCCCCGTCGGGATGACAGCCGTGGCGACCGCGAGGGCTATGCGCCCCGTGCAGACCGTGGCGACCGTTTTGAACGTACCGACCGCCCCAGCCGTCCCTACGCCCCGCGTGACGGGCAGGGTGGCGGCCGCGACAGCCGTGGCGAAGGCGGCTTTGGCCGCCCGGACCGTCCCTACCAGCCGCGCGGAGAGCGCAGCGAAGGTTTCCGTGGCGACCGCGAGGGCTATGCGCCCCGCGGTGACCGGGGGGATCGCGGCGGTGACCGTGGTGACCGTTTCGAGCGTTCGGACCGACCCAGCCGCCCCTATGCCCCGCGTGACGGGCAAGGTGGTGGCCGCGACAGCCGTGGCGAAGGCGGTTTTGGCCGCCCGGACCGACCCTACCAGCCGCGCGGCGAGCGCAGCGAAGGCTTCCGTGGCGACCGCGAGGGCCACGCGCCCCGTGCAGACCATGGCGACCGTTTCGAGCGCAACGACCGACCCAGCCGCCCCTATGCCCTGCGTGACGGGCAAGGCGGCGGCCGCGACAACCGTGGTGAAGGCGGCTTTGGCCGCCCGGACCGCCCCTATCAGCCGCGTGGCGAGCGCAGCGAAGGTTTCCGCGGCGACCGCGAGGGCCATGCGCCCCGGGGTGACCGTGGCGGTGAGCGTTTCGAACGCTCGGACCGCCCCAGCCGCCCCTACGCCCCGCGCGACGGGCAAGGCGGTGGCCGTGACAGCCGTGGCGAAGGCGGCTTTGGCCGTCCGGACCGTCCGTACCAGCCCCGCGGTGAGCGCAGCGAAGGTTTCCGTGGCGACCGTGAAGGTTACGCCCCCCGTGGTGACCGTGGTGACCGTGGTGACCGCGGCGGTGAGCGTGTCGAACGCTCGGACCGCCCCAGCCGTCCCTACGCCCCGCGCGACGGGCAGGGCGGAGGCCGTGAAGGCTTCGCTCCCCGTGGCGACCGTCCGGAGCGCGGCGACCGCGAGCGCCGCCCCCAGGGTGACGACCGCGCTGCCCGCCCCGACCATCGCACCCGCGACGATTTCCGTGCCGAACGCCGTGCCGGCCCCAAGCCGGGCGAAGAGCGTTCCTACGGTGGCATCCGCACCTACCGTGCGCCCGAGGCGTTGGGTGGCAAGGCCGCCCCGGTGAAGATCATCCGTCCCGAGCCCGTCGCGCCGCGCGAAGATGCGCGTCCCGGCGACGCCCGCATCAACAAGCGCATGGCCGAACTGGGCATGTGCTCGCGCCGCGAGGCCGACGAGTGGGTGGAAAACGGCTGGGTCAAGGTCAACGGCGTGGTGGCTGTGATGGGCCAGTTGGTGGTGCCCAGCGATCGCATCGAGATCGACCGTGCCGCCCAGGACCGCCAGGAGCAGCAGGTCACCATCCTGCTGCACAAGCCCATGGGCTATGTCAGCGGCCAAGCCGAAGACGGCCATGAGCCTGCCGTGGTGCTGATCAATCCCCAGACACGCTGGAACCACGACACCAGCAAGACCCACTTCAATTTCAGCCAGCTCAAGGGCCTGGCGCCTTGCGGCCGTCTGGACATCGATTCCGTGGGCCTGCTGGTGCTGACCCAGGATGGCCGCGTGGCCCGCCAGATCATTGGCGAGGACTCGACCATGGACAAGGAGTACCTGGTGCGCGTGACCTATGGCGACCGGGAAGTGGACATCCAGTCTGTCTTCCCGCTCGACCAACTGGCCCGTCTGCGCCACGGACTGGAACTGGACGGCGAGCCGCTGCAGCCTGCGCAAGTGGACTGGCAGAACCCCGAGCAGCTGCGTTTTGTGCTGACCGAAGGCAAGAAGCGACAGATTCGCCGCATGTGCGAACAGGTGGGCCTGCACGTGGTGGGCCTGAAGCGCATCCGCATCGGCAAGGTGGTGCTGGGCAATCTGCCGGTGGGCCAGTGGCGCTACCTGGGTGCCAACGAGCAGTTCTGACCCATAAAAAATGAGCGCCCTGGGCGCTTGCAGAGCCGGTTGGGGAAATCCCCGGCCCGATATCCAAAAGGAGCGCCTTGTGCGCTCCTTTTTCATGGCCGTGTCTGCTGCGAGCCGGGCGTGACCAGTGCGCAGGGGCCGACGGCAGGGATGCCCTGTGTGCCGGTGTGGGGTGTGGCTGGCAGGGGAAGGTCGTCGTGTATAGAATGCGAATTATTCTCAAATACAACATGTCCACCGCCTGGCTGCGGTCTCTCGTCCGTGACTGCTTCTCCCTCTCCCCCTGCCGATCCGGTCCGCACCCTGTACGTTGAACACCACAGCTGGTTGCAGACATGGCTGCGCGGCAAGCTGGGAAATACCTTTGAAGCGGCGGACATTGCGCACGACACCTTTGTCAATGTCATCAGCTCGGGCATGGCCGCACGCATCGAACAGCCGCGGCCTTTCCTGGCCACGGTGGCCAAACGTCTGGTCATCGGTCATTACCGCCGCCGTGTGCTGGAGCGCGCCTACCTGGATGCGCTGGCCTTGCTGCCCGAAGACCTGGCGCCTTCCCCGGAGGAACGCGTGATCGCCATCGAATCCCTGCAGGCGGTGGACCAGGTGCTGGACGCCCTGGCCCCCAAGGCCCGCGAGGCCTTTCTGCTGGCGCACCTGGAGGGGCTGAGCTACGCCGCCATCGCCGAACGGCTAGGGGTGTCGATGACTTCGGTCAAGCGCTATCTGATGCAGGCGCACCGCCAGTGCTTTCTGCTGGCGCTGGCCTGACCGGCTGCACACACCCGCTTGCCATGCGATCCCGCACACCAGCTCCTTTGAGCACCTCCGCGCCTGGTACCGAGGCACTGCCGCGTGCAGGCGGCGTGGCCATCGATGCCGCCGTGGCCGAAGCGGCTGCGGACTGGTTCACGCGCTGGCATGCCGGCGGGTTCACCACTGCCGAACAGGCACGCTGGCGCCGGTGGCACGATGCGCATGCTGACCATGCACGGGCCTGGCAGCACCTGCAGTCCATTACCGGTGTGCTGCCGGGCTTGAATGCCGGCGGGCTGGGCTACCGGGTGCTGCACGGCGCGCCTGCGTCGGCCGCCCGCCGTCGCCTGCTGGGCGTGGCTGCCGGTGTGGGGACGGCGGTCGGCGCCGGCTGGATGGCGGCGCGCACGCCGCAGTGGCAGCAGATCGCGGCCGACTACCGCAGCGGCCCGGGCGAGCGCCGGCAGTTCCAGCTGCCCGATGGCACGTTCCTGTTGCTGGGCACCCGCAGCGCCGTGGCCCTGCATTTCACGGCCACCGAGCGCCGTGTGCGGCTGCTGCAGGGCCAAGCCCTGTTCACCACCGGGCATCCGCAAGGGGCGCTGGGCGCTCTGCCGTTTGTGGTCGAGACCGCTGAAGGCCATGTCCGGGCGCTGGGCACCCGCTTTACCGTGCACCAGCACGACGGCTTGACCCAGGTGGCGGTGCTGGAGGGTGCGGTGGAAGTCCATGCTGCCGATGCGCCCCCGGGCACGCTCCCGCTGCGGCTGGATGCCGGTCAGGCCACGTCTTTCGAACGCATGCGGGCCTTGCCCCCTTCGGCAGCCGGGGAACGCGAGGTCGCCTGGAGCCGGGGACAGCTGTGGGTGGACAACCAGCGGCTGGACGATTTTCTGGCCGAGCTGGGGCGTTACCGCAGCGGCTGGCTGCGCGTTGACCCCGCAGTGGCGGGGCTGCGCTTTTCAGGGGTGTTCCCTGTGGGCGCGGTCGATGGGCAGGCCGATGCCGACGCCATTTTGTCCATGCTGCCCAATTCGCTGCCGGTGCAGGTGCGCTGGCGTACGCGCTGGTGGGTCGTGGTGGAGGCCGCGACCGGGCGGTGATGCGGCCTGCGGAGGGCGCGTCACTGTTCCCGGTGCATCCCGGGGGCGGACTTTCGCCGCTGTCGCCGCCATCACCAACCCCTGTGGACTTTTTTTGAAAAAATGCGGCACAGGGTGACCCGATTGCGCGTTCCAGGCGTCCTGGTTTCTGAGAGCTTTCATTGATTGCCATCGGATTCCACAGACTGTTTCACGCCATGCACCCTCATTCCTTCCCGCGCCCCGTGCGCCATTCTCTCGCGCCGACCGTGATCGCCCGTGCCGTGCACTGGGCCTTGTGCGCAGGCTTCGTTGCCGCGCTGCCGCTGGCCGCCACGGCCGTCCATGCCCAGGTGGCGGACCAGCGCAGCTACGACATTCCTGCCGGCCCGCTCGATACGGCCTTGCGCAGTGCCGCTGCCCAGGCGGGTGTGGCGCTCACCTTCACCCCTGAGCAGACCGCAGGCCGTAACAGCCCCGGCCTGCGTGGCCGCTACACGGTGGACGGCGCCCTGGGTGCCCTGCTGGCAGGCACCGACTGGCAGGCGGTGCGCCAGAGCAACGGGGGCTGGGCCTTGCGCCGGGTGGAACAAGCCCGTCCGGCCGCCGGTGCCGAGGCACTGGCCCCGGTGACCGTCACCGCGGCTGCGCTGAACGGCCCGGTGGCCGAACAGGCCTATACCCCTACCGGGGCGGTATCCACCGCCACGCGCATGGGCCTGACGCTGCGCGAGACGCCGCAGTCGGTAAGCGTGGTGACACGCCAGCTGATGGACGACATGGCGTTGACCGCCATGCCTGATGTGCTGGAGAAAACGCCGGGCATTACCGTGGGCCGCAACGACAGCGAGCGCTACACCTTCTACTCGCGCGGCTTCACCATCGAGAACTTCCAGTTTGACGGTGTGCCCAACACCATGGACTCGGCCAACCAGTACACCACCTCGCTGGCCGACAGCGCCATCTATGAGCGGGTGGAGATCGTCAAAGGTGCCACCGGCCTGCTGACCGGGGCGGGCAACCCCTCGGCCGTGGTCAACCTGGTGCGCAAAAAGCCCACCAAGGACTTCGCCGCGTCGGTGGAGGTGGGAGCCGGTTCGTGGAACCGCTACCGTTCAACCGCCGATGTGTCAGGCTCGCTCAACGCCGCCGGGACGGTGCGCGGACGTGTCGTGGTGGCTGGCCAGAATGCCGAGTCCAACGTGGACTACTACAGCCGGGATACGCGCAACTTCTACGCCATCGTCGAGGCGGATCTCACGCCCAACACCCTGCTGAGCCTGGGTTTTGACTACATGCAGTCCAAGGCCGATGGCTCCACCTTCGGTCACTTGCCGCTGTTCTACAGCGATGGCTCGCGCACCGATTTCAGCCGCTCGCGCAACCCGGCGGCACGCTGGTCCTACTGGGACAACACCAGCCGCAACCTGTTTGCCAGCCTGAAGCATGACTTCGGTGGCGGCTGGGTGCTGGATGCCTCGGCCAGCCACCTTACGCAGTCGCGCGATGTGGTCTATGGCGCGGCCTACAACGGCACCGTGAACCCGGTTACGGGCGCGGGCGTGCGCATGATCGCAGGCACCATTCCCACGCAGACCGATGCCAACACCTTCAATGCCGCGCTGAGCGGCAAGTTCCAGCTGCTGGGCCGCACGCACGATGTGATGCTGGGCGCGGGCACTTCGCGCCAGCACCGGGACGCCCAGCTGTCGAACACGGTCTGGACCACCATCCCCAACTACTTTGCCTGGGATGGCAATATTGCCCAGCCCGCGTTCACCCGCACCTCGGACCGCGAGATCGTGGTGGTGGAAAAAGGCCTGTCGGCGGCCACCCGGCTGCGGCCCACGGACGATCTGTCGGTCATTCTGGGCGCCCGCGCCAGCTGGTACGACATGCTGGACACCACCACCGTCCTGGCCACCGGCAATCGCACCGTGGGCAACGACCTGCGTGTGAACCGCAAGATCACGCCCTATGCTGGCCTGGTGTACGACCTGAACCCGACCTGGTCGGTCTATGGCAGCGTGACCAACATCTTCAACCCGCAGACCTACTACAAGGATGCGGGCGGCAATCCGCTGTCGCCGCTGACGGGGCTGAGCAAAGAGGTGGGTGTGAAGGGCGAGCTGCTGGACGGCAGGCTCAACACCAGCCTGGCACTGTTCCACATCAAGCAAAAGAATGCGGCGCAGTACGAGGGCGTGAACGGCAGCACCGGCGAGGAGATCTACACCGCCATCGACGGCATCACCAGCCAGGGCCTGGAGGCCGAGCTGTCCGGCAGCATCGTGCCGGGCTGGAATGTGTTCGGGGGCTATACCTACCGCACTTCCAAGGCGCCGACACAGCCGGATGTGGTGACGCCTGCGGTGAACACCAACCAGCCGCGCCACCTGCTGAAGCTGGGCACCACCTACCGCCTGCGCGGCGACTGGTCGCGCTGGACCGTGGGCGGCAATGTCACCTGGCAGAGCGAAACCTATTACCAGCAGCCTGCCGCACCGTACTGGCGTGCCATCCAGCCTTCGTATGCGGTGGTGGGCCTGATGGCGCGCTATGAGCTGGACAAGCACTGGTCGATGTCGGTCAACGTCAACAACCTGTTCGACAAGACCTATATGCCGGGCCTGGGATCCTATGGAACGGGGGTGTATGGCGATCCCCGCAATGTGCTGGTGACGGCACGCTATAACTTCTGAGTGCACCAGCACTGCGGCCGGCTGCAGCGCGTCGGGTGCCTCGGCCAAGCCGGCGGGAGCTGGCGGCCGGCCCTCCCATCAAAAAAGGAGCGCGGTGCGCTCCTTTTTTTCTCGCAGCGGCCAGGCCGCGCGGAGGTGGACGTTCAATCGTCCTTGCCGTTGCTCAGCAGGGCCTTGTAGATGACCGCGCCGACGATGGCCCCCCCGATGGGGGCCACCCAGAACAGCCACAGCTGGCTGACGGCGATGTCGGGGCCGAACACGGCCACGCCGGTGGAGCGGGCGGGGTTGACCGAGGTGTTGGTCACGGGGATGGAGATCAGGTGGATCAGCGTCAGGCACAGGCCGATGGCCAGGCCGGCAAAGCCGGCGGCAGCGCGTTTGGCGGTAGCGCCCAGGATGACGATCAGGAAGATGGCGGTCATCACCACCTCGGTCACGATGGCGGCGGTGAGGTTGTAGCCGCCGGGGGAATGTTCGCCATAGCCGTTGGTGGCAAAGCCGCCAATGGCCGCACCGGCCTTGCCGGTGGCAATCACATACAGAATGCCGCCGCCCACGATGGCGCCCAGCACCTGCGAAATCACATAGCCCGGCAGTTCACCCCAGGAGAAGCGCCCGCCCACGGCCAGACCCACGGAGACGGCCGGGTTGAAGTGCCCGCCCGAAATGGGGCCCAGCGCATAGGCCCCGGTGACCACCGTCAGACCGAAGGCCAGCGCCACGCCGGCCAGGCCGATGCCCACCTCCGGAAATGCGGCGGCCAGTACGGCACTGCCGCAGCCACCCAGCGTGAGCCACAGGGTGCCGATGAACTCGGCCGACCATTTCTTCAGATTGCTGTGCATGCGCATCCTCCATTTGCAGTTGCCACAAAAATGCCGGTCCATGCAGATGGTTGCCGGTACTGGCGCGGATCATAGGAAGTGGCCGCTCTTCGCGGGAGGGGCCAACTGTCAAGAAACGTCCCCATCGTGGAAGCCCAGGCTAGCGCATGTTGGTGTCAGCGTGTAGCGGGCAGCGTCTTGAAACTGTGGCGGCAGACCCTAAATGTGGTTGCGTCGTGGTCTATCGACACCAGGGCGTGGCGGTCATGCCACACTTGAGGGTTTGGTGGACCCCCACCCCGATTTCGCATTCACCAGCAGAATCCTATGAGCAAGCAAACCCATTCCTTCCAGGCTGAAGTGGCCCAGCTGCTGCACCTGGTCACGCATTCGCTGTATTCCAACCCCGAGATCTTCGTGCGCGAGCTGGTCTCCAACGCCTCGGATGCCTGCGACAAGCTGCGCTTCGAAGCGCTGAACGACAGCAGCCTGTACGGCGACCAGCCCAACCTGGAAGTGCGCATCGCCTTCGACGACAAGGCCAAGACGCTGACCATCACCGATACCGGCATCGGCATGAGCGCACAGGAAGCCATCGAGCACCTGGGCACCATCGCCAAGAGCGGTACCAAGGCCTTCATGGACAAGCTCTCGGGCGACCAGAAGACCGATTCTCAGCTGATCGGTCAGTTCGGCGTGGGCTTTTACTCCGGCTTCATCGTGGCCGACAAGATCAGCGTGGAATCGCGCCGTGCCGGCCTGCCCGCCAGCGAAGGCGTGCGCTGGACCAGCACCGGTACCGGCGACTTCGAGGTGGAGCAGATCACCCGCGAGCAGCGCGGCACCAGCGTGATCCTGCACCTGCGCGAAGACGCACGGGAATTCCTGAACGGCTGGAAGCTCAAGCAGCTGATCACCAAGTACTCCGACCACATCAGCCTGCCCATCCTGATGGAAAAGGAAGAGTGGAAGGACGGCGAGAACGACCAACCCGGCGCCATGGTCAAGACCGGCGAATGGGAGGCCGTGAACAAGGCCAGCGCGCTGTGGACCCGTCCCAAGAAGGACATCACGGACGAGCAGTATGTCGAGTTCTACAAGGCCATCAGCCACGATTTCGAAGCCCCGCTGACCTGGAGCCACAACCGCGTCGAAGGCAATACCGAGTACACGCAGCTGCTGTACATCCCGGCCAAGGCCCCGTTCGACCTGTACCAGCGCGACAAGCACGCCGGCATCAAGCTGTATGTGAAGCGTGTCTTCATCATGGACGACGCCGAAGCGCTGATGCCCCAGTACCTGCGCTTTGTGAAGGGCGTGATCGACTCGGCCGACCTGCCCCTGAACGTGAGCCGCGAGCTGCTGCAGGAAAGCCGCGACGTGAAGCTGATCCGCGACGGCTCGGTCAAGCGCGTGCTGTCCATGCTGGAAGACCTGGCCCGCCACGACAAGCACGAAGCAGCGGCCGATGCCGACGTGACCGATGTGGTCAGTGACGAGGATAAGGCCAAGGAAGGCAAGTACAGCCAGTTCTATGCCGAGTTCGGCGCCGTGCTGAAGGAAGGCCTGGGTGAAGACCATGCCAACAAGGACCGCATTGCCAAGCTGCTGCGCTTTGCCTCCACCACGCACGACGGTCTGTCCACTTCGCTGGCCGACTACAAGGCGCGCATGAAGGAAGGCCAGGAGGCCATCTACTACATCACCGCCGACACCCTGGCGGCCGCCAAGAACAGCCCGCAGCTGGAAGTCTTCAAGAAAAAGGGCATCGAAGTGCTCCTGATGACCGACCGCGTGGACGAATGGGCACTGAACTACGTGCAGGACTTTGACGGCACGCCGCTGCAGTCCGTGGCCAAGGGCGCCGTGGACCTGGGCAAGCTGCAGAACGACGAAGAGAAGAAGGCGGCAGAGGAAGCCGCCGAAGCCTTCAAGCCGCTGCTGGCCAAGCTCAAGGAAGCGCTCAAGGACAAGGCCGAAGACGTGCGCGCCACCAGCCGTCTGGTGGACTCGCCCGCCTGCCTGGTGGTGCAGGACGGCGGCATGAGCCTGCAGATGGCCCGTTTGTTCAAGCAGGCCGGTCAGGCCATGCCGGAGAGCAAGCCAGTGCTGGAAGTGAACCCCGAACACCCGCTGATCAAGAAGCTGGACGGATCGGTGCATTTCCACGATCTGGCGCAGATCGTGTTCGACCAGGCGGTGCTGGCCGACGGCGGCATGCCGGAAGACCCCGCCGCCTATGTGAAGCGTGTGAACGCGCTGCTGGTCTGAGCCTGCGGGCAGACCGTCCGGTCTGCCCCGTGGATCCCCGACCCCGGCCCCTTGGGTGCCGGGGTTTTGTTTTTCGGGGCCTAACCCGCCCGCGCCAGCCGCTGGTCCCGCAGCACCACGGCCAGGGTGAGCAGGCCCAGCGTGCCCCCAGCCAGGCTGGCGCCGCCCCAGCCGGCCTGCAGCCAGGCCCAGGCGCCCACCGCCGAACCACCGGCCGCGCCCACGAAGTAGGTGGTCATGTACACCGCATTGATGCGCGAGCGTGCCTGAGGCTCCAGGGCATAGACCACGTTCTGGTTGCTGATGTGCAGTGCCTGCAGCGCGCCATCCACCACCAGAAAGCCCAGCAGAAAGGCCCACAGGCTGTGACCGCCCTGCCACAGCAGCGCCCAGCCCAGCAGCATCAGCAGGCCACCGGCCAGGGTGGTGGCCTGTTCCCGGCCCCGGTCGGCCATGCGGCCGGCCACGTTGGCCATCAGGGCGCCGGCAATACCGACGATGCCGATCAGACCGATCTGCGTGTCATTCAGGCCATAGGCCGGGCCCGCCAGCAGCAGGGCCATGGTGGAAAACAGCACGCTCACCGTGGCAAAGCCCAGTCCGCCAATCAGCGCCCGGCTGCGCAGGCGCGGGTACTGGCGCCAGAGCTGGCCCAGTGAACGCAGCACGGCGCCATAGCCCAGCCGCACCGCCACCGGCGCCGTGGGCAGGGCGCGGGCCAGCAGCACGGCCATGGCCAGCGTGGCCACGGCGCCCACGCCGTACACCGCGTTCCAGCCGCCCAGGCCCGACAGCACACCGGCCACACTGCGCGCCGCCAGAATACCAATCAGCAAACCGCTCATGACCAGGCCCACGGCACGGCCGCTGGTGCCCGGCGCCGCCAAGCTGGCCGCCATGGGCACCAGCACCTGGGCGGCCACGGAGAACAGCCCTGTCATGCCCGTGCCCAGGGCCAGCAGCGCAAAGCTGTGGCTGGGGCCGCTGAGTCCGGACAGCGCCATGCCGATGGCGGCCAGCACCATCAGGCTGAGCACCAGACGCCGGCGCTCCAGCATGTCGCCCAGGGGAACGAGCAGCAGCAGGCCGAAGGCATACGACACCTGGGCAAGGGTGACGATGCTGGCGGCCTGGCCGTCATGCACGCCCAGCTTCTGGGCGATGGAGTGCAGCAGCGGCTGGTTGAAGTAATTGGCCCCGGCACACAGGCCGCAGGTGGCGGCCATCAGCACCAGGGTGCGGGTGGACAGGGGGATGGGGGTCGTGGTGGCAGACACCGGGGCGGCGCTCACCAACACTCACAAAGGGCGCACGGCCGTGGCTTCCACCTCGATCAGCATGCCCGGCAGGGCCAGCTTGGGGACGGGGATCAGCGTGCAGGCCGGAAAGGGCAATGGTGGCTGGTGGGCCTCGCCCCAGTACTGGCGCAGCGCCTGTTGCCACAGGTGAAAGCGCTCCAGCGAATGGTCCACGATCAGCACCGTGAGCTTGGCCACATCGGCCATGTCGGCATGGGCGGCATGCAGGGCGGTCTGCACATTGGCCAGGGCCTGGTGGGCCTGGGCGGCAAAGTCGTCCGGCAGTTCGGCGGCCATGTTTTCTCCCCCCTGGCCGGAGACAAAGACCCAGCGCAGCGGGGACTCCACCCGCACCACATGGGTGTAGCCGTTCGGGGCGGCGTCATACAGCCCGGGCGGCTGCAGGTGCTGCAGGTGGCCGCTTTGGGGTTTGGGCAGGGCGGCGGGAGAGGGGGAGGACGGAGCAACAGCGGCAAGGGCCTGGGCCATGGAGGAGATTCCGAATCAAGAAGCGCGGGATGGGGGGGAGGGTGCCGTGGTGCCACACCAAAGCAGCACCAAAACGGGTTACATTCTTCAACCTCAAGTTCACTTGAGGTCAATAGCCTGGGCCCATGCTTTGCAAGGCTTTTACGTACCGAAATCGACACATGCGAAAGGCTGTTAGCGATGTGGGAATCTACCGGCGCGGCACGCCGCAGCTGCGCGCAGCAGGCCGTGCCTGGCGAGAAGGCGGACGACAGCGGCACCGATGGCACGCTGCTGGCCGTGGGCGAGGTGGCCCGGCGCAGCGGCCTGTCGGTGTCCACGCTGCATTTCTACGAATCCAAGGGCCTGATCCACAGTGTGCGCACCGCCGGCAACCAGCGCCGCTATGCGCGGGTGGTGCTGCGGCGGGTGGCGGTGGTGAAGGTGGCGCAACGCATGGGCGTGCCGCTGGCCGAGATTGCTGCGGCCCTGGACGCGCTGCCGCGCTGCACGCCTACCGCCCAGGATTGGCGGGCCTTGTCGGAACGCTGGCGCGGCGATCTGGATGCCCGCATCCGCCAGTTGACGCAGCTGCGCGACCAGCTTGACGGCTGTATCGGCTGCGGCTGTCTGTCACTGCAGGACTGCCCGCTGCGCAATGACAGCGACCAGCTGGCCCATGCCGGGCCGGGGCCGCATTTCCGCTGAGTCCCCGCAGGGGGATCAGGCGGCAGGTGCCACGGCCATGGGGGGCAGGCGGTAGATGCGCCACAGCACCCACAGCGTGAGCGTGCCCATGGCGGCGCAGTACAGCGGCAGCGCGGTTTCCAGCCCCATGTGGTCGGCCATGCTGCCCAGCACCATGATGGGCAGCATGGAGCCGATGTAGCCAATCACCAGGTAGGTGGAAATCAGGCCGGAGCGGTTGTGGGCCTGTGCCACGCGGTTGACCAGCGACATGCCGCCGATGTTGCACAGGCCGTGGCCCAGCGCCACGGTGAGCACGCACAGCACAAACAGCAGGCTGGAGCCCAGGTAGTTGTTGACCAGCAGGATCAGCATGCTGGCGGCCAGTGCGCCCAGCCCGGCCTGTGCGCACCAGCGGCTGCTGCGGGCACGGGACAGGAACTGAAACCCGGCGGACAGAAACAGGATCATGCCCAGTGCCAGGCCGGAAACGGCAGGTCCATGCCAGGGCACCATGCGGGCCATGAAGCTGGGGGCCAGCGAGGCAAACAGGCTGAAGGCGCCAAAGGCCAGAAACACGCACATGCTGGCCAGCAGGTAGCGGCGGCGGTGCTCCGGTGCGGGCAGGGTGATCTGCGGCATCCAGCTGGGGGTCGCAAGGTCGGGGTTGGGTGTGGGCACTGGAACCTGGTGGCGGATGCGGCCCAGCGCCACCACGGCCAGCACCCCCAGCAGCAGCGAAGGCACATAGGCCGTCAGCAAAGGCTGTGGCAGCCACTGCGCCACCACACCGCCCAGCACCGGGCCCAGGCCAAAGCCGAAGGCAATGGTCAGGCTGGCCATGGCGGCGGCGCGCTGCAGATCGCCCTTGTTGTTGAGCTGGGTGAGCCCCAGCGAGGCCGAGGTGGTGATCATGCCGGAGGCCAGCCCGACCAGCACCCGCGCCACGGCAAAGCTGGCGTAGCTCCAGGCCAGGGCACTGAGCAGCGAACCGGCCGTGACGACGACCAGGCCCCAGCGCAGCACGCGGACAAAGCCGTGCCGGTCCGACAGGCTGCCCAGGGTCAGCAGACTGAGCATGGCGCCGGCCATGTACATGGCATAGACCAGCGTGATGTCACTGGTCTGCAGTTGCCACAGGGTTTGGTAGAGCGGATAGAGCGGGCTGGCCAGGGCGGTGCCCATGACGCCCACGCACATGGAGAAGCACACCCAGGGATAGGGGGCCCATTTGATTTGCATGATCGGACAGTGAGTAAGGGAGGCGGCAGGTGCATTTCCATGGCCCTGCGCCGGGTATGGAGGCGGTCGGTCGGCGAAAGACCGGTGCCTGCATACAATTAAAAATGACTTTTCGGTCAATTTTGTGAATTCTAAGGAGAAAACCCGTGTCTGTGCCGCGCACTGCTGCCTGCAGCCCTGATGCCGTCCCGGAAAAGGGGGGCGCCCCCGTTGCCGAGGCGGTGTGCCGCCGGCGCGGGCCCAGCCTGGACAAGACGGCACAGACGCAGCGCCAGATCACCGAAGCCGCGCTGGCCATTTTTCTGGAGCAGGGCATCACCCGCGCCACCATGGCGCAGATCGCGGTGCGGGCTGGCGTGGCCAAGGGCACGATCTACACCTACTACCCCTCCAAGGAGGCCTTGCTGCGCGGCGTGGTGCTGCAGGCCCTGGCGCAGTCGGCTGCCTACCAGCCGCTGTGCCGCCAGCCGGGCGAAACCGCCCAGGCCTTGCTGCGCCGCAGTCTGCTGCCGACCATGGAGGCCATCGAGCGCAGCGAACGTGGGAGCCTGGCACGCCTGATACTGACCGAAGCCAAGCAGCACCCCGAACTGGCGCGGCTGTACAAGGAACTGGCATTCGACCCCTGGCAGCAGCATGTGCTGGGCATTTTGCAGCTGGCCTGCGAGGAAGGGGAGTTGCAGAGCCGGACCCCGGAGGACTATGCCCGCCTGCTGGCCAGTCCGTTCTGGATGGGCATGGTGCACAACGGCCTGCTGACGGACGACCCGCAGCAGCACGTGGCTATCGCGCCCTTGATGGAACAGCTGATTGCGTTACTGTTTGCCTCACCCTTGCCTTCCTCCTCCCAGCCTGTCCGGAGCCTGCCATGACACCCCACACCACCTTTGCCATTCGGGACGCACAGACGGCCAAGGCCCGGCCGCATGCGGCCCGTTCCCTGATGACTGTGCTGGGGCTGGCGGCGGCTGCGCTGCTGGCGGGCTGTGGCTCGGTGGGGGCCGGGGTGGGTGTGGGCATCCCGGTGGGGCCGGTGTCGGTCGGGGTTGGCATGGGCAGCGGCGGCGTGAGTGCCGGGGTCGGCACCGGATGGGGCCCATTGGGCGTGGGGGTGGGGGTCAACCAGCGCGGTCAGGTCACCGGCAATGCCGGCGTGGGGCTGTCCACAGGTGTGGGCGGAGCCCGCGTGGGGGCCGGGGTGGGCACATCGACCGTGCTGCATGACCCCGCCCGCGCGCCGACACCAGCGGCTGCCACACCTGCCGGGGCTGCTACGGCGGAGCACCCGAACCCAGCCCCGGCACAGGCACCGATCCAGTGGCGCGATGCCAGCGGGCAGGTGGTGCCCACCTGCCGCGTCGAAGGGCGCTGCTGAGCCGCCTGCGTCAGCGGGTGTCGGTCTGCAGCTGGGCGTGCAGCTGGGCCAGGCCGCTGCGGGCACTGGATTGCAGCGCCGGCAGCAGCGCGATGGCCGATGGCAGATCGGTCGCATCGGCCAGTTGAGCGGCCAGTTGGCCCAGGCGCTCCAGCCCGAAGGTGGCAACGCTGCCGGCCACCAGGTGGCCCTGCTGGCGCAGCAGGGCAAGATCGCCACGGGCCTGCTCCAGCGTGTCCAGGCGGTGTTCGAGGTCTGCGCTGAACTGTTGCACCAGGGGTGCCAGGCGCGCGCCCGGCACATGGCGACGCAGGACTTCGACGGCTGCCGCGGCAAAGTCGGGGGTGTGCGCAACGCCGCAGGGCTGCAGCGCTTGCGGCGCCAGCGCGGGGGCATGGAGGCCCTGCTGCAAGGGCGTGGCGCTTTCCCCCAGCGTGCGTGCCAGGGTCTCCCACAGCGTGGCTTCCACAATGGGTTTGGCCACCAGCCCGTTCATGCCGACGTCCTGGCAGTGGCGCAGGTCTTCCGGGCGGGTGTGCGCCGTCATGGCCAGCACGGGCACATGGCGGTAGAGCGGGTGGGCACGCAGGCGGCGGCAGAAGCTCCAGCCATCCAGCCGCGGCATCTGCAAGTCGATCAGGATCACGTCGTAGTGGCCCGGGGCGTGCTGCAGCAGCCGCTCCCAGGCGAATTCGCCATCGCTGCTGCAGTCCAGCTGCGCGCCGCTGGGGCGCAGAAAGCCCTGCAAGACCTCGAGGTTCAGGGCGTGGTCATCCACCAGCAGCATGCGCCGCCCCTGCAGTGCCGGAATGGACGGCAAGGCCGAGGTCGCAGCAGCTGTGCCCGGGGCCGTGGCCACCGCCAAGACCGTGGTGAACCAGAAGCAGCTACCCTGGCCGGGGCGGCTGTGCAGGCCCGTCTTCCCCTGCATCAGCTGTGCCAGCCGGTGCACGATGGCCAGGCCCAGGCCGGTGCCACCAAAGCGCCGGGAGATGGAGGCATCCACCTGAAAGAACGGGCGGAACAGGTGCGCCGCATCGGCACGGGTCAGGCCGGGGCCGGTGTCGGACACGCTCCAGCGCAGCAGCACCTTGGCGGTAGACGTTGTCGGCAGGGCGGTCACCCGGATGCGGATGCGCCCCCGGGCTGTGAACTTGATGGCGTTGTGCACCAGGTTGAGCAGGGCCTGGGTGAGGCGGTAGGGATCGCCGCCGAGCCAGGGCGGGACCTGGGGGGCGACCTTGCAGTCCAGCTGCAGGCCTTTGGCATGCAGGTCTTCCTGGCACATGCGGCGCACATCATCGATCACCTGGTCCAGCGCGAACACCGTGTGCTCCAGCGTGACCCGGTGGGCGTCGAGCTTGGAGAAGTCCAGCACGTCGTTGGCCAGGCTGCGCAGCAGCCGGCCGGCGCGGTCCAGGTTGTCCAGCTGCTGCTGCTGTGCCTGCGGAAGGGACGCGCGCTGCAGCAACTGGGTCATGCCCAGCATGGCATTCAGGGGGGTGCGGATCTCATGGCTGATGGTGGCCAGAAAGCGGGACTGTTCCAGCGCGGCGGTTTCTGCGGCCTGCTTGGCCTGGGCCAGCGCCAGGGACTGGTTCTTTTCCTGGGTGATGTCCAGCCAGCCGCCGTTGAACAGGACGCTGCCGTCGGGCAGCCGCCGGGTGCTGGCCAGGATCTTGAACCAGGTGGCGCCGGGCAGCCGTGGCGGGGTCACCAGCAGGTCGTGCGTGACCGATTCCAGCGTGTGCACGCTGCGCATGAACTGCTCCCACAGCGCTGGCTCCTGGTGGGGGGTGAGTGCGTGGCGTACCACCGCTTCCCAGCGCGGCGTGACAAAGCGCAGGTCGCTGTGTCCCTCCCGCGTGAGGTGCAGCTGGAAGATGGCCACCGGCACCGCGCCGGTCAGCTCCAGCAGCTGCTCCGAGAGCAGCTGCGAGGCCTGGGCCTGCAGCACCTGTTCCGACAGCATCTCGTTGTGGAGCATGCTGTCGCGAAAGCCCTGCAGCGTCATGGCCATGGTGCCCACTTCATCCTGGCGCTGCTGGGGCAGGGGGGGGAGGTGGTAGTCCCGCCGCAGCAGCCGCTGCATGCTGCGCGTCATCTGTGCAATCGGCTGGGAAATCCAGCGCACGGCGGAGGCTGCGGACAAGGCGCTGACCAGGCAGATGGCGGACACCACGGCCAGAATGATCAGCACGATGGCTTCCTGGCGGGCCACGCGCTGGGCTTTGCCCAGGTCGGTGTAGAGCTTCTGGGTCAGGTACTGCAGCCGCTCGATGTCCTGGCGCAGGATGCGCATGGCGGGCGTGAAGTTGTACTCGATCAGTCCCTGGGTCAGATCATGGTCGTCGGCCGATGCGGCATCCACCACGGCATGGCCCAGCAGGAACAGGCGCTGGGAGCGCTGGTCCAGAAACTCGATTTCCAGGGTCAGCTCGGGAGAGCGGCGGGCAATGCTGCTGAGCTCGTGGCGCAGGTCCATCTGGATCTGCAGCAGCTGCTGGCGGATCTGCGACAGATCGAACAGCTCCTGCGCGGCAGGGGCGCTCAGGATCTCGCGGGTGGCATCGCTGAGGTAGACCGCAATGGTGGCCAGCTGCAGGGTGTTCTGGGTCTCCTGGTTCAGCCGTGTGTAGTAGCGTGCGTCCACCTTCTGCCAGAGCAGCATGGCGCTGATGGCAATCACGGCAGACAGCGTGCCGGTCAGGCCGACCAGGGCCGCCGTCTTGGTGGCCAGGGGCAGATTGGCCAGCCACCGGCCCAGGCGCTGGCCGGACGGCCACGGCATTCGCGCGGTGCGCTCCGGCAAGGTCGTGGGATCCTGTGCTTTCATGCCGTGCGGAGGGGGGGAAGGGTGGGGTGCGGCGGCTGGGGCAGCCTGGTCGCGGTGCGGTGCCAGTGTGCCGGCCGATTCTGCCGTGGTTACAGCCGTTCCAGGCGGTAGCCGGTGCCATAGACCATTTGCAGGGCGAACCGGCAGGGGTGTTGGGGGTCATGGCTGAGGCCCAACTGCAGCTTGTTGCGCAGCTGGGAGATGTGGGTGTCCAGCGAGCGGGTTTCCACCGCCGGCTTGCCTTGCCAGAACAACTGGTGCAGTTGCTGGCGGGTGACCAACTGGCCGGAGTGGCTGAACAGGTGCTGGGCGATGGCGTATTCCCGCCCCTTGAGGGCGACGCGCTGGGCGCCGAATTCGACGTGGCGGCCATCCGGGTCAAAACGGTAGGGGCCGAATTGCGGTGTGTGCGCGCGGCCCGCGCGGTACGACCGGCGCAGCAAGGCCTGGACCCGTGCCATGAAGACCGGCAACTGCAGGGGCTTGGACATGAAGTCGTCGGCACCGGCTTCCAGGGCCTGTACCAGGTCGCGCTCCTGCTGGCGCTGGGTGGCAAACAGGATGGGCAGCTGGGCGCCATAGTGCTGCCGCGCCGCCCGGACCAGCTCCGGCCCCTGCATGTCGGGCAGCAGCCAGTCCACCACCAGCATGCCCAGATCCGGGTTGCAGCCGGGGTCCAGAAAGGAATGGGCATCGGGGAAAAGGCGCACCTGGTGGCCGGCGTGTTCCAGTGCTGCCTGCAGCAGACATTGCATGCTGCTGTCGTCATCCACTATGGCTATCAGCATGGTGTCCTCGGATCGAAAGCCCAGAGCGTACCGCTGTCTGGTGAACGTTGAAACAAAATGTTTCAATATCCGCCGTTCAGATCGCCAATGGTTCTTCTTCCATGGTCAGGACCTGGGACAGCAGGATGGAAGTTTGTTCCAGCCAGTAGGCTTCGGTTCCAAACCAGGGGAAGGCGCGGGGAAATGCCGGGTCCTGCCAGCGCTGGGCCAGCCAGGCGCTGTAGTGGATCAGGCGCAGCGTGCGCAGCGGCTCGATCAGGCGCAGCTCGCGCCGGTCAAAGTCGCGCAGCTGCTCATAGCCATCCACCAGGGTGGACAGCTGCTGGCTGCGCTGGCGCCGGTCGCCGGACAGCAGCATCCACAGATCCTGCACGGCCGGGCCCATGCGGGCGTCGTCCAGGTCGACGAAATGGGGGCCGCCCTGGCCGTTATCGTCCACCGGTGTCCACAGAATGTTGCCGGGGTGGCAGTCGCCATGCAGGCGGATGGTGTGCAGCGGGGTCTGCGCCAGCGCGTCGCGGGCCATGGCCAGGGCCGCCTCGCAGGCCGCCTGCCAGCGCGGGCGCACATGGGGCGGGATGTCGCCATGGGCCAGCAGCCATTGCAGCGGGGCGGAGCCCATCTGCTGGGCATCCAGCGTCGGGCGGTGGACAAAGTCCTGCTGCGCCCCGACGCTGTGCAGGCGGGCCAGAAAGCGGCCAATCCATTCCAGCGTGTCCCAGTCGTCCAGCTCCGGCGTGCGCCCCCCGCGCCAGGGGCTGACGCTGAAGGCAAAGCCCGCATGCTGGTGCACGGTGCTGCCCTGCAGTTCCAGCGGGGCGACCACGGGGACTTCCGCCTGCACCAGCTGGCGCGAGAAGTCATGCTCCTCGGCGATCTGCGCGGCACTCCAGCGGCCGGGGCGGTAGAACTTGGCCACCACTTTGCTGCCATCGTCCAGACAGGCCTGGTAGACGCGGTTTTCGTAGGAGCCCAGGGCCTGCAGGCGGCCGTCGGGCCACAACCCGGTGCTGGACAGGGCGTCCAGCACGCAATCGGGTGTCAAGTGCGCGTACGGATGGAGGGATTCGGAGGTGCTCATGCGACCACATTGTCGTGTGCGTTCAGTGCCGCAAATGGCAGATGTTGTTTCACCAGGATGACGGTGCACGGGGCATCGCGGGCCACGCGCATCGGCACGGTGGCCACCAGGCGCTGCATCTGCAGGCCGTGCGTGGCGGCCCCCAGGATCATCAGCCCCACGTTGTTGCCTTCGGCATAGCGCACCAGGGCCTGGGCCACGTCGGTGGCTTCCAGCACGTGGTAGCTGACACCATGGCCGTGCAGGTCCAGTGGCTGTGCCCACTGCTTGAGGCGTGAGCGGTGCTGCCGGTGCAGCGTGGTTTCGCTGCGCTGGGCATCGGTGCTGCTGCTGGCCGAGGGGGAAATCACCGTCACCACGGCCAGCCGGGCGCCGGGGCGTATGCCCAGGGAGCGGGCCACGGCCTGGCGCAGCGAATACAGCGTGGCGTCCGTCACGTCCTGGTGGGGGACGGCCACCATCAGGATGGGGCGTTCGCCGATCTGCTCGCTGGGCAAGGGGCTGGGCCGGTATTCCATGCCCGCTGCGCGCACCCAGCGCCGCAGCTTGGCGGCCAGGGACAGGCCGTGCAGCCGCTGGCTGCGTTCGGTCAGTGGCACCTGCTCGGGGTGCTGCAGGTCAAAGGCCAGCTGGGCGGCCGTGGGGTAGCGCTGGGCGGCTTCGGGCTCCAGGCAGCGCAGGATGATTTCCTGCATCCATTCCGGCAGATCGGGGCGCAGCGCGCGCGGTGGCTCCGGCGCCATCCACATGCGCTGGCGCAGGCCGCCGTTGGTGGCCGGGTTGCCAAAGGGCAGCTCGCCGGTGACCAGTTCGTACAGCATCACGCCGATAGCAAAGATGTCACTGCGCAGATCCCCGCGCACACCCACGATCTGCTCGGGGGCCATCCAGGCGGGCGAACCCACGGCCTTGCGCAGCTCCTCGGCCAGCAGGTCGGGGTAGTGGGCGTGGCAGGACAGGCCAAAGTCCAGCAGCACGGCAGATCCGTCTTCCTTGATCAGCACGTTACCGGGTTTCAGGTCCAGGTGGCAGCAGTTCTGCTGGTGCAGGCTGTGGGCGGCCTGGGCCATGGATGTCCCCAACTGGGCCACCTGGTGCAGGCTAGGGCGCTCGGCCTGGTCCAGCCAGTGCTGCAACGTGTGGCCGTGCACCTTCTCCATCACGATGTAGGGCAGGCGCAGCAGATCGCCGGCGGCCACAAAACGGGGCACGTGCGGGCCGGTCAGCACCGGGTGGATCTGCAGCTCGACCTCGAAGCTGACGATGTTCTCGGCCCCGTCCCCCGCCGTCATGCGCGGGATCTTCATCACCAGCGGAAAGCCGGGGCCGCTGGCGGCCTGGCGCGCACTGGCGTATTCCACGGCATAGATGTGGGCCATGCCGCCTGCGTGGATGCAGTCGAGGATGCGGAAGCCGTCGACTTCGGTGCCGGGTGCGAGCTTTTTCATCGTCCCTCCTGCAGGCGCTGGGCAAATGCTTCGGGCAGGGGGGTGGCACGCACCGCGCGGGCGGCGGCCTCGTGGTCGTAGGCCACGCGGTGGAACGTCAGGGTGAAGGCCATTTCGTCAAACAGCGCATACATGGCACGGGTGTCCCCATCGCGGGGCTGTCCGCAGGAGCCGACGATGGCCAGCCACTGGCGGTAGGGCGGCACCGGCACGGGCACGCCAGGCTGGGGCGTGAAGCGCATCAGCTTGGCCGTCGGGGTCAGAAAGTACAGCGCTTGCTCGTGCACATGGCCGCTGAAGACATAGCGGATATTGGGATCCAGCCGGGTGGCGGCACTCATGCTGCGCTCGGCCGCTGCGCTGTTGTCCACGTAATGCCAGCGCTGCGGACCATCGGCACTGGCATGCACCAGCAGCACCTGGCCGGCCTGGAAGGTCAGCGGCAGGTCCTCCAGAAACTGGCGCTGTGCGGGGCTGAGCTGGTCGTGGGTCCACTGCGCGCCCTGGGTGCCCACATGGGAGATCTGTGCGGGGGGGGCCACGGCAATCGCATCGTGGTTGCCCTGCACGGCCCAGGCACCTTGCGCCACCTCCTGCATCACCTGCTCCAGCACGGCTGCGGGTTCGCCGCCATAGCCCACCAGATCGCCCAGAAAGGCGACCCGTGTGGCGCCCTGGGCGCGCGCATGCGCGAGGCAGGCCGCCAGGGCCTGGCGGTTGGCATGGACATCGGAGATCAGTGCGAGCTTCATGCCGCCCATCTTGGGCGCCCAAGCTGGCGGCGGGCTTGCAAGCAGTCTACGGGTTTGACCTAGGGTGCGGGGGAAGGGGCGCAAAAAGGTGAGCGGTGGGTGTGCATGGGGGCCCATGCCTGCTGCGGGCATGCCATGCCCCGCTGGGAGCATGGAACGCAACGTATACCGGGGCTCCTGTGTGTGGCCCGGCCAGCACTGGCACACTGCGGGCATGTCCGACGCTTTCCCTTTGTCTCAGCCCTGCGAAGACCGCGACTTTGCGGACTGGCACCAGAACTGCCCCTGGTGCGCCGTGTGGGTGGTGTGGATTGCCTCCGATGCCGTGGATGCCACCATCCAGGCGGCCCGCCACGCGCTGGGCGATGCGTTGCTGTCGCGCTACGCCCGCCAGCCGCACCTGACCGTGGCCTATCGTGGGCTGTGCGACGAAATGGCCCATGTGGCGGCCGAATTCGGCCCTGCCCAGCTGCAGGCCGATCTGGCGGCCTTGCAGGCCCTGGCCCAGCCGCCGTTTGCCGTGCAGCTGCAGGGCGTGGGCAGTTTCACCACCGTGCCCTACCTGGGCGTGGGGCAGGGGGCGGACACCCTGGCGCGCTTGCACGATGCGCTGGTGCCCTGGCCGCCGGCGCCGGGCTGGCACTACGTGCCGCATGTGACGCTGGGACACTACGCACGGTCACTGCCATTGCTGTGGGCCGTCGATCAATTGCACGCCGTGGGCGTGGGCCAGCCTTTGCTGCCACTGGAGGTGCAGCAACTGGCGCTGGTGCGCTATGCCAGCCATGACATTGCCGGTCCGCTGGTACTGGAGGGGTTGTGGGATCTGCAGCAGCAGCGCTACCTGCCGCAGCCCGGTGCACTGTGGGGCACCACCGGCTGAAGCCGCCATGAAAAAACCGGGCGCCAGGCCCGGTCGGGTTGTGGAGTGGCAGAAACTCCGCGCCCTTTGCTGCGCACAGCCTCTGCGGCGCAGGACCACAGAGGGGCGGCTGCAGACGATCTTCAGGCGATCTTCAGCGCCACGTCGATGTTGCCGCGCGTGGCGTTGGAGTAGGGGCAGACCTGGTGGGCCGTGTCCACCAGTTGCTGGGCCTGGGCTGGGTCCATGCCCGGCAGGTGGATGGTCATGCGCACGGCAATGCCATAGGCCTGGCCCACCGGGCCCAGGTCCACTTCGGCGTCCACTGCCAGGTCCTGGGGCAGCGCCAGTTTCTGGCGTGCCGCCACGGCCTTCATCGCGCCGATGAAGCAGGCGGAATAGCCGGCGGCAAACAGCTGCTCGGGGTTGGTGCCTTGGCCGGCACCGCCGGGGGAGGACAGGGCAATGTCCAGGCGGCCATCGTCGGTGCGCGAAGCGCCATCACGTCCGCCCGTGGTGTGGGCGTGGGCGGTGTAGAGAACTTTGTCGAGCTGTGCCATGGTGTCTTCCTATGCAAGAGTGTCCGGCAATGCGGACGGGTGGAGGAAATCGTCTCTCTTCATTACCGGCGCGGCACCAGCTGCGCACGCAGGGCGTGGAGCTGGCCGGTGAGCGCCTGCAATTCGGGCAAGGTGCACTGCGTGCTCTGCAGCACGCAGGCGGGGATTTTCTCTGCCGCACTGCGCAGCGCGCGGCCGGCTTCGGTCAGCGCGATGCGCACGCGGCGCTCGTCCTGCGCATCGCGCAGGCGTGTCAGCAGGCCCGCCGACTCCAGCCGCTTGAGCAGCGGAGTCAGCGTGCCGGAGTCCAGGTACAGGCGTTCGCCCAGTTCCGACACCATGAGCTGGTCGCCTTCCCAGAGCACCAGCATGACGAGGTACTGCGGGTAGGTCAGGCCGATGTCTTCCAGCAAGGGCTTGTAGAGCTTGGTCATGGCCAGCGATGCCGAGTACAGCGCAAAGCAGACCTGGTTGTCCAGCTGCAGCAGTCGGGCACTGTCGGGGAGGAGGTCGGAGTCGGAACGCATGGGTTGGATTATTGTTCACAATTAAATTGTGCGCAATTTAATTGGGGTGCCCATGCTGCCAGCAGGGCGGAATGCCGGCCATGTCGTGGCCGACGTGGCTGCGGCTAGGTTCCGGTGAACCGTGCCGGGCGCTTCTCGATGAAGGAGCGCACGCCTTCGGCTGCGTCGTCGCTGTGGGCCAGGCGCTGCTGCACGGGGATGAAGTCCGCCACGGCCGCAGCCTGGCCCAGCTCGATGGCCTTGAGCACGTTCTGGCGCGTGGCCACCACGGCCTGCGGGGCCTGCTGGGCAATGCGTTCGGCAATGCGCAGGGCTTCGGCCAGTTCCTGGCCGGCGGGCAGCACTTTCTGTACAAAGTTGCAGCGCAGCGCTTCGGCGCTGTCGAATTCGTCGCCGGTCAGTAGGTGCAGCATGGCGTTGCCTACGCCGGCGCGCTCGGCCATGCGCAAGGTGGCACCGCCCGTGGGCATGATGCAGCGCTGCACTTCCAGCTGGGCAAAGCGGCAGTTGTCGGCCGCCACCACGATGTCGGCGCCCAGCATCAGCTCGATGCCCACCGTAAAGCAGATGCCCTTGACGGCGGCCACCATGGGCTTGGCGCGGCGGCGGTAGCCCACCAGGCCGTAGTCATGCGGCTCCACCAGCCCGGGCGGGATGGCTTTCTTGCCGCCCTTCAGATAGGCCGACATGATGGGCAGGTCCAGACCGGCGGTGAAGTGCTCGCCAAAGGCGTGCAGCACGCCCACGCGCAGCGCCGGCTCGTCGTCCAGCCGGGTGTAGGCCTCGGCCAGCTGCTGGAACATGGCGGGCGTCCAGCCATTGCGTTTGGCCGGGCGGTTGATGCCGATCAGCAGCACATGGCTGCGCACTTCGCAGTGGATGCTGCCCTCGGGTGGGGGCGTCGGGGTTTCGATGGCAAGGGGCATGACAGGTCTCCTGCGCCGCACCTTAGGGGGCCCCGCGGCCGGGCGCAGTCGCCCAGAAGACGAAAAGCCCGCGACCTGTCTCGCAGGTGTCGCGGGCTTGGCAGCGAAAACCGGAGGTGGCGCTGCGTCAGCGCGCACCGGCCGGGGCCGCTTTAGTAGGTGTACACACCCTGGCCGGTCTTGCGGCCCAGGCGGCCGGCGGCCACCATTTCGCGCAGCAGGTAGCTGGGGCGGTACTTGCTGTCGCCGAACTCTTCCAGGTAGACCTCCATCACGGCCAGGCACACGTCCAGGCCGATCATGTCGGCCAGGGCCAGCGGGCCGATGGGCTGGTTACAGCCCAGCTTCATGCCGGCGTCGATGTCTTCGGCGGAGGCCGTGCCTTCGCTCAGCACCTGGAAGGCTTCGTTGATCATGGGCACCAGGATGCGGTTGACCACAAAGCCGGGGGCGTTCTTGACGGTGATGGGCGACTTGCCCAGCTTTTCCGACAGGGCCTTGACGGCGTCGTGCGTGGCGTCGCTGGTCTGCAGGCCGCGGATGATTTCCACCAGCGCCATCATGGGCACGGGGTTGAAGAAGTGCATGCCGATGAACTTGTCGGCGCGCTGGGTGACGGCACCCAGCTTGGTGATGGAGATCGACGAGGTGTTGGTGGCCACCAGCACGTCGGCATCCAGCAGCGCGTCCAGCTGCTTGAGGATCTTGACCTTCAGCTCGTAGTTTTCGGTCGCGGCTTCGATCACCAGCTGGGCGCCCTTGAGGTCGTCATAGCTGGTGGAGGTCTTGATCAGCGACAGGGCCTTCTCCTTGTCGGCGGCGGTGATCTTTTCCTTCTTGATCAGGCGGTCCAGGCTGCCGGACACGGTGGCCACGCCTTTTTGCACGGCGGCTTCGGAAATGTCCACCATCACCACGTTGATGCCCGACACGGCGCATGCCTGTGCGATGCCGTTGCCCATGGTGCCTGCACCCACGATGCCCACTGTCTGGATTGCCATATGAAAAGTCTCCTGAGAAAGAAAAAAAGCTCGGGCGAGATGGTATCCAAATTCCGTGGCATCCCCGTTAATGTGTAGCCCACTGTGCCGCTCGACAAGGCACGGATGGGACATATCCAATGCGAGACTACATCGTGATCGGGGGAGGGGCTGCAGGCTCGGTGCTGGCCGCGCGGCTGAGCGAGGAGCCTGGCACCCAGGTCTGCCTGCTGGAAGCGGGGCCCGAAGACGCCAGCCCGCTGCTGCACTGCCCGGCGGGCCTGGCGCTGCTGCCCAAGACGGGGCAGTACAACTGGGGGTTCGCCACCACCCCGCAGCCCGGTCTGAACGGGCGGCGCGGCTACCAGCCCCGGGGCAAGGTGCTGGGCGGCTCCAGCGCGATCAACGCCATGATCTATATCCGGGGGCTGCCGTCCGATTTCGACTTCTGGGAGTCCGCAGGCAACCCGGGCTGGGGCTGGCACGATGTGCTGCCGTATTTTCTGCAGGCCGAAGGCAACAGCCGGGGCGCGGACTGCTGGCACGGCGCAGAGGGGCCGCTGCAGGTGAGCGATCTGCAGTCGCCCGATGCGCTGAGCCTGGCGTTTGTGCAGGCCGGCATGCAGGCGGGCTACCCGCGCAACACCGACTTCAACGGCCACAGCATGGAGGGCGTGGGCCTTTACCAGGTGTTCCAGCGCCAGGGCGCACGCTGCAGTGCCTACCAGGCCTATCTGGCGCCGCACCGCAGCCGCCCCAATCTGGAAGTGCGTACCGGCGCCCAGGTGCTGCGCATCCTGCTGGACGAAGACCGCCGCGCCTGCGGGGTGGAGGTGCTGTGCGGCGGCCGGCGCGAAACCCTGCACTGCCGGCGCGAGGTGCTGCTGTGCGCGGGCGCGCTGCAGTCGCCGCAGCTGCTGATGCTCTCCGGTGTGGGGCCGGGGGCGCACCTGCACGCCATGGGCGTGCCGGTGCAGGTAGACCTGCCCGGCGTGGGGGCGCACCTGCACGACCACCCGGATGTGACGGTGGTGCACAGCCTGCCGGGCACGGCGCTGGGCGTGGGGGTGTCGCTGCCCGGCCTGCAGCGCATTGCCCGGGGCGCATGGGAATGGCGCCAACACCGCACCGGCATGCTGACCAGCAATCTGGCGGAAGCGGGCGGCTTCATCCGCAGCCGGCCTGCAGAGCCGGAAGTGGACCTGCAGCTGCATTTCCTGCCCGGCAAGCAGGCCGACCATGGCCGGGGCCACACCTGGGGGCACGGTTTCAGCTGCCATGTCTGTGTGCTGCAACCCGCCAGCCGGGGCCAGCTGCGGCTGGCCAGCCCGGACCCGGTGGCGGCGCCGTTGATCGACCCGCAGTTCCTGTCCCATCCCGAAGACATGGCGCGCCTGGTGCGCGGGGTGCAGCGGGTGCGGGAGATACTGCGCCAGCCGGCGCTGGCGCAGCTGGGCGGACGGGAGATGGCGGAGCTGGACGCGGTGCAGGACGAGCGTGCCATCGCAGACTGGGTTCGCAAGCGGGCCGATACCATCTACCATCCGGTGGGCACCTGCCGCATGGGGGTGGGGCCGCAGGACGTGGTGGACAGCCAGCTGCGCGTGCATGGCGTGCAGGGGCTGCGGGTGGTCGACGCCTCGGTGATGCCGCGCATCACCAGCGGCAACACCCAGGCACCGACGGTAATGATTGCCGAGCGTGCCGCTGCGCTATTGCGCAATCCAGCCGCAGCGTGATGCCGGGGTGTGAGTGCCAGCTTTCTGCGAGGCGGTTGCCGGGTTGTTCTGCAATGTTGCAGCGCAATAATTTATCGGGGTATAAAGCGTCATAGCCGTTTTGCGCCGTTTTGACTTGCGTCAAGCTGGGCGGAGTTGCTTTTGGTTTTCCGGGGCTTATTGCCGAGAATTGGTGCTTGTGCATCCATTTGTAAACCCGAGACACTGAGGCCATTTCATGGAGAACACCCCCTTCGCCGTGCCGGCGATCGATCCCAGCAAACAGCTTGATGACCAGGTGCAGGCGCAACTGAGCCGTCTGTGCATGGGCTTGTCGCCCATAGCGCTGGGGCTGGCGGCGGCCGACTGGGCCATGCACCTGGCGGCGTCACCCGGCAAGCAGATGGCGCTGGCACACAAGGCGGTGGAGCTGTCGCGCCAGGCGGTGCAGCGCAGCCTGACGTCGGCCAATCCCGAGACCCCGGAAAAAGACACCCGTTTCAAAGACCCTGCCTGGGCGCAGTGGCCCTACAGTGCGTTGAAGGAAGGTTTCAAGGCCAGCGATGCCTGGTGGCGCGAAGCCACCAAGGTCGATGGCATGACCCGCCACCACCGCCACATGGTGGATTTCTTTGCCCGCCAGGGCCTGGACGCGATGTCGCCCTCCAATTGGGCGGCGACCAATCCGGAGGTGCTGGCCAAGGCCCGTGAAACGCAGGGCGAAAGCCTGCGCAAGGGCTTCCAGCATTTCACCCAGGACCTGAAGGCCCTGCGCAAGGCCAAGGCCGATACGCCGGCCGAAGCGCTGGAGCCGCTGGAATTCGCCGTGGGCAAGGATGTGGCCTGCACGCCCGGCAAGGTGGTGTTCCGCAACCACCTGATCGAGCTGATCCAGTACCTGCCCACCACGGCCAAGGTGCAGGCTGAGCCGGTGCTCATCGTGCCGTCGTGCATCATGAAGTACTACATCCTGGATCTGTCGCCTGGCAACTCCATGGTCAAGTACCTGGTGGACCAGGGGCACACGGTGCTCATCGTCTCCTGGCGCAACCCCGATGCCTCGGACCGCGACCTGAAGATGCAGGACTACCTCTCCAGCGGTGTGCTGGCAGCCCTGGAGGCCACCAAGGCCAGCACCGGCGCGGCGCGCGTGCACACCATGGGCTATTGCCTCGGCGGCACCTTCCTGGCCATTGTGGCGGCCACCCTGGGTCGCCTGGCGCGCAAGAAGCCCGGCGCCTGGAGTGCCAAGGAAAAAGCCCTGGTGCCTGCCGATCTGCCGGAGCTGGCCTCCGTCATGCTGCTGGCGGCGCAGACCGACTTCTCCGAACCCGGTGAGCTGGGGGTGTTCATCGACGACGACCAGCTCGAGGGGCTGCGCCGCTCCATGGCGGAAAAAGGCTATCTGTCGGGCCGGCAGATGGGCGGATCGTTCCAGTTCCTGGCTTCCAAGGATCTGGTCTGGTCCCGCAACACCAGCCGCTACCTGCTGGGCGAGGAAGACAGCAGCTTCGATCTGATGAGCTGGAATGCCGACCAGACCCGTCTGCCGGCGCGCATGCACACGGAGTATCTGACCTCGCTGTTCCTGAACAACGCGCTGGCCAATGGCCAGTACCGCTTTGCCGGGGCCACCGTGGCGCTGATGGACATCAGCGCGCCGATGATGGTGGTGGGAACCACGCGCGACCATGTTTCGCCCTGGAAGTCGGTCTACAAGATCCACCTGCAGACCGATACGCACGTGACCTTTGTGCTGGCCGCCGGCGGCCACAACGCGGGCATTGTGTCGGAGCCCGGCCGCCCGCGCCGCAGCTACCAGATCGCCAGCGTGGAAGACGGCCAGGGCTGGATCGATCCCGACGACTGGGTGGCCCAGGCGCCGGTGATCCAGGGGTCCTGGTGGGAAGCCATGCACGCCTGGATCAGTGCCCGCTCCGGCGCGGCAATCCAACCTCCCGCCATTGCGGCGGAAAACGTGGTGTGTGATGCACCCGGAGACTATGTGATGGTGCGCTATGCAGACTGAAAACACGACAACCGAACTGGCCCTGCAGGAACATGTGGAGCGCCTGAGCGCTTCCATCGAGCGGCTGAACGCCCGCATCGCGCGTCTGGCCACTGCGCTGGATGTGTCGCTGGACAAGGACAGCGAAGTGGAGCGGGTGCTGCAGCGCGACACCAATGCGCCCGGCGACGCCCGCCAGCACCGCATGCGGGAAGAGCTGCGCGGCCTGCTGGTGCTGCGCTACCGCGTGACCACGCGCTACACCCAGAAGCTGGGCGCGGAAGTGACGCGCGACCTCTTCATCTGTGCCGAAGAAAAGCTGTTGCGCGAGGGCTTCCGCCCCGGCGCCGACGGCATTGATCTGCGCGCGCTCGAAGCAGAAGCGGCCTGATTCCCCCTTTTTGATAGCGGCCTGCGCGCACTCAAGCGGCGTGCAAGGCGAAAAATCACCAAAGCGCCAGAGGGCGCTGCGGCCTGGCTTTACCCCGAAAGATCCTCTGACCATGACACAAGCGTCTTCCTCCTTCAGTCTGCAAGGCAAAAAAGGCCTGATTCTGGGCATTGCCAACGACCACAGCATCGCCTGGGGGTGCGCCAAGATGGCCGTACAGCAGGGCGCCCAGGTGGTGGCATCCTGCCTGAACGACAAGGCCCGCAAGTATGTGGAGCCGCTGACCCAGCCGCTGGGGATCGATCTGGTCAACTGCAATGTGGAAACCGAAGGCGAGCTGCAGGCCCTGGTGGACCATGCGGTCAAGACCATGGGGCAGATCGACTTCGTCATCCATTCCATCGCCTGGGCGCCCATGGAGGACCTGCACGGCGATGTGGTGGACAGCTCGCGCGAAGGCTTTGCCCGCGCCGTCAGCGTGTCCTGCCACTCGTTCGCCGAAGTGGCCAAGCTGTGTGCGCCGCACATGCCCAGCGGAGGCAGCATGTTGTCCATGACCTACCTGGGCTCCGGCGAAGCCGTGCCCAACTACGGCCTGATGGGGCCGGTGAAGGCGGCGCTGGAATCGATGGTGCGCTACATGGCCATGGAGCTGGGCCCCCGGAACATCCGTGTGCATGCGGTGTCGCCCGGTCCGATCCTGACCCGTGCGGCCTCGGGCATTGCCGAGTTCGACAAGCTGATGCAGACCGCCATCGACAAGGCGCCGCTGCAGCGCCTGGTGACGCTGGAGGAAATCGCCAGTCTGTCGGCCTTTCTGTGCACCGACGCTGCGTCGGGCATGACCGGCCAGACCATCTACGTGGACGCCGGCGTCCACGCCATGGACTGAGCGCACCCCTCACCGTCTGCAGCGCGGGCCCCACGCAGCCTTTGCAGCCTTTTTCGTACAGTTTGACCGAGGTATCCCATGAACATGCAGAACCCGCACATCGACGAATGGATGGAAAACGTCACTTATGACGAGCTGAGCGTGGGCCAGAGCGCCCGACTGGTGCGCACGGTGACGGTGGAGGACATCCAGGCCTTCGCTGCCGTCTCGGGTGACATCAACCCCGCCCACCTGAACGCCGAATACGCCGATGCCACCATGTTCCACGGTGTCATCGCCCATGGCATGCTGGGTGCGGCGCTGATCTCGGCCCTGTTTGGCACGCAGTTCCCCGGCCCCGGCACCATCTACCTGGGCCAGGAGCTGAAGTTCACCAAGCCGGTGCGCATTGGTGATACGCTGACCGTGCTGGCCACGGTGACGGAAAAGGACGACGAGAAAAAGCGCATCGCCGTGGACTGCCAGGTCAGCAACCAGAAGGGCGAGGTGGTGCTCAAGGGCGTGGCCCGCCTGATGCCGCCCACGCAGAAGGTGCGTGTGCCCCGGGTCAACGCGCCCCAGATCCAGCTGTTCGACCCTGAAGCACGCCAGAAGGCGCTGCTGGCCCGTACCGAGGGGCTGGACGCCGTGCGCTGCGCCGTGGTCCATCCCTGTGACGAAGGCTCGCTCAGCGGGGCATTGGACGCGGCACAGCATGGCCTGATCGTGCCGGTGCTGATCGGCCCCGAAGGCCGTATCCGCCGCGTGGCCGAGGAAGCCGGCCTGAGCCTGGAGGGGGTGGAGATCCTGCATGTGGAGCACAGCCATGCTGCGGCCCAACTGGCGGCCGAAATGGCCGCCAACAAGGACGTGGAAGTGCTGATGAAGGGCAGTCTGCACACCGACGAGCTGCTCAAGGCCGTGCTGGGCCAGCCGGCACTGCGGACCGGACGCCGCCTGTCGCAT
Source organism: Comamonas sp. UBA7528 (assembly GCF_002479375.1). NCBI lineage: Bacteria > Pseudomonadati > Pseudomonadota > Betaproteobacteria > Burkholderiales > Comamonadaceae > Comamonas > Comamonas sp. UBA7528. Next base: position 168,087 of record NZ_DLMU01000010.1, on the reverse strand, counting down.
GTCTTCCGCTTCGATGTGCCGCTGTATGCCAAGCCGCTGCTGATCACCGACGCGGCGATCAACATCCGCCCCACGCTGCCGGAGAAGGCGGACATCATCCAGAATGCCATCGACTTTGCCCGCATCATGGGCACGGAAGCACCCAAGGTGGCGGTGCTGTCGGCCGTGGAAACCGTCACGCCGAGCATTCCGTCCACCATCGACGCGGCGGCGCTGTGCAAGATGGCCGACCGGGGCCAGATCCAGGGCGGGCTGCTGGACGGCCCGCTGGCCTTCGATAACGCCATTTCGCCCGAGGCCGTGCGCATCAAGGGCATTGACTCGGCCGTGGCTGGTCAGGCCGACATCCTGGCCGTGCCGGACCTGGAAAGCGGCAACATGGTCGCCAAGCAGCTGGAATACCTGGCTGGCGCTTCCGGCTCGGGCCTGGTGCTGGGCGCGCGCGTGCCCATTGCGCTGACCAGCCGTGCCGATGGTCCCACGGCCCGCGTGGCGTCTGCCGTGCTGGCGGTGCTGGCCGCGCACGACACCCGCAAGAAGCAGGAAGCCGACGCGTGGAAGAGCGGACGCTGAACCGCTGACCGATGTGGCCAAGCGGCCGCTGAGCCGCCGCCCGATCGCCATCCAAGGAGAAAACAATGGCCATTCTTGCCGTCAATGCTGGATCGTCCTCGCTGAAGTTCTCGCTGCACCCGCTGCAGGGCGGACAGGTGCAGCCCCATGTGCTCTCGGGCAACATCCAGGGGCTGGAGCCCGGTGGTGCGCCGGCCATGGGGTGGACCTATCTGGGCAAAAAGCACCAGGAAGCACTGGCGGTGCCCGCTGGCACCGCCCCTTTTGTCGCCGCGCTGGAGAGCCTGCGCGCCCTGGTGCAGAAGCTCGAAGCCGCGCCCGACATCGAAGCGGTGGCCCACCGCGTGGTGCATGGCGGCGGCGTGTTCACCGAAAGCGTGAGGGTCACCGAGGAGGTGCTGGAACGCTTGGCCTGCTTCAATTCGCTGGCGCCGCTGCACCAGCCACACAATCTGGAAGGCATACGCCGCTTTCAGGCCGCCTTCCCCCAGCTGCCGCAGATCGCCTGTTTTGACACCGCCTTCCATGCCACCATGCCCGAGGTGGACTACGCCTTTGCCCTGCCCAAGGCGCTGCAGGAAGAAGGCGTGCGCCGCTATGGCTTTCACGGCCTGTCCTACCAGTACATCATGGGCATGCTCCTGGAGCACACCCTGCGCGGCCGGGGCCGCGTGGTGATGGCCCACCTGGGCAACGGGGCCAGCCTGTGCGCGGCGCTGGCCGGCTCCAGCGTGGCCACCACCATGGGCTTTTCGGCCCTGGACGGCCTGATGATGGGGACGCGCAGCGGTTCGCTGGATGCCGGGGTGCTGCTGTACCTGATGGAGCAGGGCTGGACCCATGCGCAGATGGAAAAGCTGCTCTACAAGCAAAGCGGCCTGCTCGGGGTGTCCGGCATCTCGGCCGATATGCGCACGCTGCGCGCCAGCGACAGCCCGGATGCGGAGCGTGCCATCCTGCAGTTCACCCACCGCGTGATCCGCGAAAGCGGTGCGCTGATGGCCTGCCTGGGCGGTCTGGATGTGCTGGCCTTCAGCGGCGGCATCGGCGAGAACGATGCCGTGCTGCGCGAGCAGGTCTGCAACCGCCTGGCCTGGACGGGGCTGCGCATCGACGAAGAACGCAACCGCAATGCCGATGGCAAGGCGGCCTACGCCATCCATGCGCCCGACAGCCGCGTGGAAATCTGGGTCATCCCCACCGATGAAGGCCGTGTGGCCGCGCGCGAAGCGGCGCAGCTGCTGCAGGCGCTGAAGGCAGGCGGCCAAGCCACGACGCCGTCGCTGGCACCGGCTTCCGTGGCCTGAAGCGGCATGCCCCACCGCGCGGTGGGGCAGCGGGTGCCCCATGCGCGTCAGCGTGCGGCCGGATGGCGCAGCACAGCACCCGCTGCGCCGCCTGACGGGGAGGTCTGACGGCCTGGACGCCAGGCGTGCGGTCCGGCGGGTTCTTGCTTACTGGAACGCCACTTCGTCGAAGCTGCGCAGCTTGCGGCTGTGCAGGCGTTGCGAGCCGCCCTGGCGCAGCAGTTCCACGGCCCGCATGCCGATGCGCAGATGCTGGTCCACACGCTCGCGGTAGAAGTGGTTGGCCATGCCGGGCAGCTTGATCTCGCCGTGCAGCGGCTTGTCGCTGACACACAGCAAGGTGCCATAGGGCACGCGGAAGCGGAATCCGTTGGCGGCGATGGTGGCGCTTTCCATGTCCAGCGCCACGGCGCGGCTCTGGCTGAAGCGGCGCTGGGGCAGGTTGTCGGGCAGCAGTTCCCAGTTGCGGTTGTCGGTGCTGGCCACGGTGCCGGTGCGCATGATGCGCTTGAGGTCAGGCCCTTCCATGGCCGTCACATCGGCCACGGCCTGCTGCAGCGCCTGCTGGATCTCGGCCAGGGCCGGAATCGGCACCCACAGCGGCAGTTCTTCGTCCAGCACATGGTCCTCGCGCACATAGGCGTGGGCCAGCACATAGTCGCCCAGCTCCTGGCTGTTGCGCAGGCCGGCACAGTGGCCCAGCATCATCCAGGCATGGGGGCGCAGCACGGCAATGTGGTCGGTGATGGTCTTGGCATTGGCCGGGCCGACCCCAATGTTGACCATGGTGATGCCGCTGTAGTCCTCGCGCACCAGGTGGTAGGCCGGCATCTGCGGCAGGCGGGGTGGCGCAGCACCCAGTTCATCGACGGGCTGGGTCGGCAGACCCGTGCGGCGGGTGACCACGTTGCCGGGCTCGATGAAGGCGATGTATTCGCTGTCTTCCTTGGCCATTTCGGCATGGCCCAGGCGGATGAATTCGTCGATGTAGAACTGGTAGTTGGTGAACAGCACAAAGTTCTGGAACCACTCCGGCGCGGTGCCGGTGTAGTGGCGCAGGCGGTGCAGCGAATAGTCCACGCGCGGCGCGGTGAACAGCGACAGCGGGAACGCCTGGCCCGGCTGGGAGCGCCAGGTGCCGTTGGCGATGCCGTCGTCCATGGCTTCCAGATCGGGCAGGTCGAACACATCGCGCATCAGGATGCGGCGTTCGGGGGACAGGCTGCCTTCCACATGGTCGTTGTCGGCGAACGAGAAATGGATGGGAATGGGCTGCTGGCTCAGTCCCACCTGGATGTCCACCCCGTGGTTCTTGCGCAGCAGGCGGAACTGCTCCTGCAGGTAGCGCGCAAACAGATCGGGACGGGTGATGGTGGCGTCGTAGCGGCCCGGGCCTTCGACAAAACCGTAGGCCAGCTTGGTGTCGGCGCGCGCCACGGTATGGGTTTCGATGCGCACCAGCGGGTAGTAGGCATGCACCGGCGCGGAGAGCTGCTCTCCCGCGACAAAGCGGCGCATGGCATCGCGCAGGGTATCGACCTGCTCCTGGTAGAGCGCCTGGACGCAGGCCAGTGCAGCGAGCGGGTCGTCAAAACGGCGCATGCGCGCCGCAGAAGAAGTGTCTGGGGCAGGATAGGGCATACCTTATTGTGCGACATTCGTGTGACAGCTGCGTGGCTGGGCTGGCGCAGCGGTGCGTGCCGACAACGGCCGTCTCAGCTGTTCGCCATGGTCCACGGCAGGGTAGGCGGCGCGGCACAATGCAGCCGCCAACCTGCGCACGCAGGCCAGGCCATGGCCGGTCAGGGGACGGGTGCAGGCCGGATGGAGCAAGGAAGACACGGAAATGCTGAGCGTTGTACAGCGCGTCAAGACGGCGCGGGTGGAAGTGGATGGCCGGATCACCGGCCAGATTGAGCAAGGCCTGCTGGCCCTGGTGTGCGCCGAACAGGGCGATACCGAGGCCGAGGCCGACAAGCTGCTGGCCAAGATGCTCAAGCTGCGCATCTTCCAGGACGATGCCGGCAAGATGAACAAAAGCCTGCAGGATGTGGGAGGCGGCCTGCTGGTGGTCAGCCAGTTCACACTGGCGGCCGACACCAGGGGCGGCAACCGCCCCAGCTTCACCGGCGCTGCCGCTCCGGCCGAGGGCCAGCGCCTGTATGACTATTTTGTGGCACAGGCGCAAGGCAGCCACCCGGTGGTCCAGACCGGCATTTTTGCCGCCGACATGCAGGTGCACCTGGTCAACGACGGGCCGGTGACCATTCCGCTGCGCATTGCGCCGGCGGTGGCCGCAACCGGCCACTGAGCCGGACCGCTGCTGGCGGTGGCGTACCCGGGCGGGGTGCCGGTTCACTGCATGGCGGCCCTGCACAAAGCCCGGGTGCCCGGGATAATCGCGGGTATGAACACTTCCACCAGCGCCGCCCAGGCCACCGCTCCCACCGCTTTCTCGGCGCTGCCCCTGTCCCCCGAGATGCTCGCCAATCTGCAGCAGCTGGGCTATGCGCAGATGACGCCCATCCAGGCGGCCAGCCTGCCGCTGACCTTGCAGGGCAAGGACCTGATCGCCCAGGCCAGCACCGGCAGCGGCAAGACCGCCGCCTTCGGCCTGCCCATGGTGGACCGCCTCAATCCGCGCTGGTTTGCCGTGCAGGCGCTGGTGCTGTGCCCCACGCGCGAGCTGGCCGACCAGGTGGCCACGGAAGTGCGCCGCCTGGCCCGTGCGCAGGACAACATCAAGATCGTCACTGTCTATGGAGGCGTGCCGTCGCGCAACCAGATCGCTTCGCTGGAAAACGGGGCCCACATCGTCGTCGGCACGCCCGGCCGGGTGATGGACCTGATGGAGCGCGGCAAGCTCGACATCAGCAACCTCAAGACCCTGGTGCTGGACGAGGCCGACCGCATGCTGGACATGGGGTTCCTCGCCGATATCGAGACCGTGGTGCGCCAGTGCCCTGCCGATCGCCAGACCCTGCTGTTCTCTGCCACCTACCCGGAGGGCATTGCCAGCCTGGCCAGCCGCTTCATGCGGGATCCGCAGACCGTGAAGGTCGCCACCCAGCACAGTGCCAACAAGATCGTCCAGCGCTGGTACGAGGTGGATGCCAACGACAAGATCTACACCGTGCCCAAGCTGCTGGCGCATTTCCGCCCCGAGTCGAGCATTGCCTTTTGCAACACCAAGCAGCAATGCCGCGAGGTGGTGGCCGAGCTGCAGGCCCAGGGCTTCAGCGCACTGGCCCTGTTCGGGGAGCTGGAGCAGCGCGAGCGGGACGAGGTGCTGGTGCAGTTCGCCAACAAGAGCTGCAGCGTGTTGGTCGCGACCGACGTGGCGGCACGGGGCCTGGACATTGCCGATCTGTCTGCCGTCATCAATGTGGACGTGACCCCGGATCCCGAAGTGCACATCCACCGCATCGGCCGCACCGGCCGGGGTGACGCGGAAGGCCTGGCGTTGAATCTGGTATCCATGGACGAGATGGGCAGCGTCGGCAAGATCGAGCAGCTGCAAAGCCGCGCTTCGGAATTCTTCCCGGTGGAGGAGCTCACGCCGGCCGCCGGTGGCGAGCTGCTGCCACCGATGGTGACCATTCAGATCATCGGCGGGCGCAAGGAGAAGATCCGCGCCGGCGACGTGATGGGCGCCATGTGCGCCGACTTCGGTTACACCCGCGAGCAGATCGGCAAGATCAGCGTGAACGACTTTTCCACCTATGTGGCGGTGGACCGCCACATCGCCTCGGCGGCCTGTGCCAGGCTCAATGCGGGCAAGGTCAAGGGCAAGACGGTGAAGGCGCGCCTGCTCTGATTCCCAGGCCCGCCATGGGCTGCGTTGCCCGCGCAGGCCGGACATAAAAAAGGCCTGGCAGTACGGCCAGGCCTGGGGGAAGCGGCAGGTGCTGCCGGGTCGCTTATTTCAGCAGGCCTTGCACCTTGGCCAGTGCGGCCTGGCCGCACTTGTCGTCCAGGTGGCCGCCGGGGGCGCCGGCAATGCCCACGGCGCCGATGACTTCGTCACCGGCCTTGACGGGCAGGCCGCCGCCCAGCAGCAGGTAGCCCGGGATATGCACCAGATTGGCGGCGCCGGGGTTCTTTTGCGCGCCTTCCATCATCGCCAGGGTGTTGTTCTTGGCGGATGCCGAGGTGAAGGCCTTGAGGCGGCTGCCTTCCAGCGTGTGGGGGCCGGCGTTGTCGGCACGTTGCACGGCACGCACGGTGCCGGCGCGGTCGACCACGGTGGCGGTGACGGCATAGCCATCGGCCACGCAGGCGGCCACGCTCTGGGCCGCGATCTGGTTGGCCAGTTCCAGCGACATGTTTTTTTCCACGCGCACAGCCTGTGCATGGGAGGCGCTGGCGATCAGGCCCAGGCCCAGAACGAGTGCGGAAGAGAAGGTGCGGCGCATAGCAGTTTTTCCTCAGTGAAAAGTGGCGCGCAGACAGTGCAGCGCTCGGGTGTCACTGTAAAAATTGCAGCAGCCAGGCGCCATTCGTGCGGCTACGCCCGGGCCTGCGTAGAACTACGGAGCGGGCGGCTTCGGGGCTGCAGGCCGTGCGCGTTATAGCTCCGTCAGCGGGGCATAGCGGCGAATCAGCCAGGCCAGAGAGGGCGCCTGCAGCTTGGCAAACAGATTGGCCCGGTGGGTTTCCACGGTGCGGGGCGACACATCCAGCGCACGGCCGATTTCCTTGTTGGTCAGCCCTTGCACGATCAAAGCCAGCACCTCGCGTTCCCGGGGCGACAGCTGGGCGTAGTGCTCCTGGGCTGCCCGGTCGGCCTGCGTCCGGGCGCGCAGGCGCACGTGCTGGCGCACCGCCGTCTGCAGGGCTTCCAGCAGCACTTCGTCATCGACGGGCTTTTCCAGGAATTCGGCCGCACCGCCCTTGAAGGCCCGCCGGCACATATCCACCGTGCCGTGGCCGGTGAGCAGGATGACGGGTTGGTCCACACCCTGTTCCATCAGCTGCGCCAGCAGGGCCAGGCCGCTGACGCCGGGCATGCGCACATCCAGCACGATGGCGCCGATGGACTGGCGGTCGAACTGCGCGGCAAACAGCACCGGGTCGGCCCAGCTTTGCACCCGCAGGCCCACGGTGCTGATCAGCAGTGCCAGGCTGTCGCGCACGGCCTGGTCGTCGTCCACCAGGTGGATCAGCGGGGAGTGTTGGTGGTCACCGGATTCAGGCATGGAAGACATCAAGGGGTATCCGCAGCGTGGGTGGGCATGGCAGGCAGCTGCAGCTCGAAGCAGGCGCCGCGCAACGGGCCGCCGTCCGCCAGCCGCAGCTGGCCGCCCATGGATTCGGCCAGACCCTGGCTCAGCGTCAGACCCAGGCCCAGACCCTGGGCGCGCGTGGTGGCAAAAGGGGTGAACAGGCGCTCGCGCAGCTCCGGGGCAATGCCGGGGCCGTTGTCCTGCACCGTCAGCAGCAGGTGCCGACCTTGCGGGCGGTGTTGAATCAGCAGCTGCCGCTCTGCCGCGGGCACCTGCTCCATGGCCTGCAGTGCGTTCAGCAGCAGGTTGTGCAGGATTTGCTGCAGGGCAATCGGGTCGGCCTGGGCGGGTGGCAGGGGTGGCGTGGGCACCGGCGCCTGGCACTGCACCTGGCGCTGGCGCAGTTCGGGCTCCAGCAGGTGCAGGGCATCGGCCACGGCCTGTGGCAGCGGCACGGCCTGGGGCTGGGTGGCGGTATCGGGCCGCTCCACCAGACGGCGCAGGCGACCGATCACGGCCGAGGCCCGCTTGGCCTGCTCGGCGGCCTGCTGCATGGCCTGGCGCGCGGCGTCCACATCCGGCTCGGCGTCATCCAGCAGGCGGCGTGCGGCCTGGCTGTTGGAGAGGATGGCGGTCAGCGGCTGGTTCAGCTCATGGGCCATGCCGGCGGCCAGTTCGCCCAGGGTGTTGAGGCGCGCAATCTGGCCATATTGCAGCAGCTGTTCGGCCCGCTGGCGGGCGGCGCGTTGCTGCCAGGCGGCGCGCAAGGCCGCCACTGCCAGTGCCCAGGCCAGGGCCCAGACCAGCATGCTGGGCCACGGCAGCAGGCGCGGATGCAGCTTGTAGCGTTCGTGCAGCTCCAGCACCTGGCTGGGGGAGGACAGGATCTTGCTGACGGACAGGGCCCAGCCGGGAGCCTGGGCATCGTCTGCGCCGTGCTGCAGCACCAGGCTTTGCGCGCCTTGCGCCAGCCAGATGCGCACCGGGCTGTGGCTGGCGGGGTAGGGCCATTCATCGGCGGGCACGGTGGCGTGCAAATCCAGTTTCAGCGCATAGCTGGCGGGCTGGCCGGCCTGGACCACAAACAGCTTGCCCTGGGACAGGCGGCTGGCGTCCATCTGCGCATGGCCGCTGGCGGCGGATTGCTGCTCCAGCGCCTGCAGGTCCGCCGGCCAATGGGCCGGCCAGGGCTGGTCGTCGCGGCGCTGGGCCACGCCCAGCACCTGGGGGTACAGCGTGGAGAGCCCGCTGCTGCCGGCATTGGCCGCGGCATCGCCGGACAGGACCGGCTGCAGCAGCGACAGCGTCGCCAGAATGGCATCGTGCTGCGCCAACTGCTGGCTCAGCAGCCGGTGGGCCACGCGGGCATTGGTGGTGAAGGTTTCGTGCAGTTCCTGCAGGCGTTGCTGGGCCAGCCACGCGGCGCCGCCGCCTGCGGCGAGTGCCCAGGCCAGCAGCCATCCAAGCCATGGGCGCTTCCAGTTCATGGCGCGGATTGTGGCATCCGCCGGGATACTCCGGCGCCGGTGGGGCCGTCCATACCCGCCGCGCCGCCGTGGTCCCGGGGGGCACGGATGCGGCCGGGTCAGCCTTTGGCGAAGAACAGGCCGGCCATCACCAGGCCGGTGGCCACAATGCCCCAGCGCAGCATGGGTGCAGGGATACGGCGCGCCACGCGGGCGCCGCCATAGCCGCCGGCGGTGGCCGCCACCATCATCAGCAGGGCCTGCGGCCATTCCACAATGCCGCCGACGGCGTAGATGGCAACGGCAATGGCGGTCAGCAGGGCGGAGACCACGTTCTTCATGCCGTTCATGGCGTTCAGCTGGGTCTGGCCCAGCAGGCCGAACAGGGCCAGCAGCAAGATGCCCAGGCCGCCGTTGAAGTACCCGCCGTAGATGGCCACGGCCAGCATGCCCAGGGCGGCTTTGCCAGCGGACGGGGCGGCGTGCCCAGCATTTTTGCCGGCGGCCCAGGCGCGCAGCCGCGGCCCGAAAGCGAACAGTGCGGTGGCCGCCAGCAGCAGCCAGGGCACCACCTTGCGGAAGGTGGCATCGGGCGTGAACAGCAGCAGCGCGGCCCCGGCCGACCCGCCGACCAGCGACAGTGCCACCACCTGCTGCATGGACAGACCGGGTGGCGGTGCCATGTCGTCCTTGAAGCCCCAGGCCCCGGCGGCGTAGCCGGGCAACAGGGCCACGGTGCCGGTGGCATTGGCCACCACGGGCGGCACGCCGGTGAAGACCAGGGCAGGCAAGGTCAGAAAGCTGCCGCCGCCAGCCACGGCGTTCAGCGCACCGGCCACAAATGCGGCGGCCAGCAAAAGTGCGATATGGCTCGCAGGGCCCAGGCCCAGAGCTTCCATGCAGTTGTCTCCCTGTGGGTGTTGTTGTGTGGTTGCGGGTCCGGGGTGGTCTGCAGCCACGGCCCCGTGAGGCGATATTAGGCGGTGGTGCGGCGCGGTTTGGCCCGGCTGCGGCAAAGCAGTTTTGCGCAAACCACTCCAAAGCTGATTTGGAAATAAAGAAGTTGTTAAATATTCTTTTGCGGAATAAGAAAGACTTCGCAGAATGCGGCTCCTGCCTTCCAAGGAGTTTCCGTGAACCTGCACCGCCATCTTTTCCACACTGCCTGGGCTGCTCTGGCCTTGGTGGCCGTGCCGCTGACTGCCCTGGCGCAGGGTCCGGACTACCCTGCCCGTGCCGTGAAGCTGCTGGTGGCGAATGGGCCAGGCAGTGCCCCGGACATCCTGGCGCGCCAGGTGGGGCAGCAACTGACCAAAGGCTGGGGTCAGCCGGTGCTGGTGGAGAACAAGGGCTCGGCCGGCGGTGTCTCGGCGGTCGATGCCGTGGTCAAGTCCGCGCCGGACGGCCACACCTTGCTGGTGGGCGGAGACGGTGCCATCACCATCATGCCCCACCTGCAGCAGCACCTGCCGTATGACGTCAAGCAGGATCTGGTGCCCGTCATCAAGCTGGGCCAGGTCGATTTTGTGCTGGTGGCCCACCCGCGCCATGGTTTCAAGACGGTCCAGGACCTGGTGAAGGCTGCGAAAGCCAGACCGGGCGGATTGAACTACGCCTCGGCCGGTACGGGCAGCGCCCTGCACCTGTCGATGGAGCTGCTCAAGCAGCGTGCGGGATTTTTTGCGACCCACATTCCCTACCGGGGCGGTCCGCAGGGCTTGCAGGATGTGCTGGCCGGGCAGGTGGATGCCATGTTCATCGCCGTGGCGCCGGCGCTGGCGCACATCCAGAGCGGCAAGCTGGTGGCGCTGGCGGTGTCGGGTGCGCAACGCAATCCGCTGCTGCCCCAGGTGCCCACCGTGGGCGAGACCTATGCGGGCTACCAGTCGGCCACCTGGTTCGGCCTGTTCGCCCCCAAGGGCACGCCCCAGCCGGTGCTGCAGCAACTGGCGCGCGATGCCGGCCAGACCCTGGCCGACCCCCAGCTGCGCAGCCAGTTGGCCCAGCAAGGCATCCAGACCACCGGCGAGACGCAGCAGGCATTTGCCCGGCAGGTGCAGGGCGACTATGTGCGCTACGCACAGCTGGTGCAGGCGATCGGCTTGAAGCTGGAGTGAGCGGCTGCGCCGCGCCCGTGGTCAGGAGACGCCTCCGGCGCCACGGGGGCCAAGGTCGGCCCGGAGAGCCGCCGGTCGTGTTGCGTGCGCAGCGGTGTGCTTATTTGGCGTACGGGTCGGCGTAGCCCAGCTCGGCCATGATGTCGGTCTCGTAGGCCTCCATCTCGTCGGCATCGGCCTCGCTGGTTTCGTGGTCCCAGCCCTGGGCGTGCAGCGTGCCGTGCACCAGCAGGTGGGCGTAATGCTCTTCCAGGGTCTTGTTCTGTTCCTGCGCTTCGCGTTCCACCACCGGGCCGCAGATCACCAGGTCGGCCATCACCGTGGGTTCCTGTTGGTAGTCGAAGGTCAGCACATTGGTGGCGTAGTCCTTGTGGCGGTACTCGCGGTTGAGCTGCTGGCCTTCTTCGGTGCCGACGATGCGCACGGTCATTTCGGCGTCCACGGCCAGTGCGTGGCGGATCCATTTCGCGACCAGGCTGCGGGTCAGCAGGGCGCGGTGGGCGGCCAGGTTGTCGAACTTGCCAAACTGCAAGGAGAGTTCTAGTTGGTTTAAAGCCATATCAGTTATCCAGTGTGCGTGCACAGCCGAGCCTGGCGCTGCCCATGCGGCAGACGCCCGGCAGGGCCGCACCGCTGCCGAGGCCGCCGCTCCTTGGAGGAGAAGACGCGAAGCGGCTCAGGACCTCAGCGTGCGCGGCCGGTCCCGTTGGCGTCGTAGGCATCCACAATGCGCGCGACCAGCGGGTGGCGCACCACGTCGGCGCTGGTGAAGCGGTTGATGGAGATGCCCTTGACCCGCTTGAGCACGCGTTCGGCGTCGATCAGGCCGCTCATCGCCCCCTTGGGCAGGTCGATCTGGCTCACGTCGCCCGTCACCACGGCCTTGGCGCCAAAGCCGATGCGGGTGAGGAACATCTTCATCTGCTCGGGCGTGGTGTTCTGCGCCTCGTCCAGGATCACAAAGGCGTTGTTCAGCGTGCGCCCGCGCATGAAGGCCAGCGGCGCGATCTCCAGCGCATTGCGCTCGAAGGCCTTCTGTACCTTGTCATAGCCCATCAGGTCGTACAGCGCGTCGTACAGCGGGCGCAGATAGGGGTCGACCTTCTGTGTCAGGTCACCGGGCAGAAAGCCCAGGCGTTCGCCGGCTTCCACGGCCGGGCGGGTCAGCACAATGCGCTGCACGGCGCTGCGCTCCAGCGCGTCCACGGCGCAGGCCACGGCCAGGTAGGTCTTTCCGGTGCCGGCCGGGCCAATGCCGAAGGTGATGTCGTGCTTGCCGATGTTTTCCAGGTACATGGCCTGGTTGGGCGTGCGTGCGCGCAGGTCGGCGCGGCGGGTGGTCAGCTGCACGGCCGTGGCGTCGGGCTCCAGCATCTCGGCGTCGCCGGCCAGCATCAGCTGCAGCGTGTCCTCGGAGATGGGGGCATCGGCCATTTCATACAGGGACTGCAGCAGCTCCATGGCCTGCTGGGCCTTGGCCTTGGGTCCGTCCACCTTGAACTGCTCATGGCGGTGGGCGATCTTGACCTGGTGGCCCACTTCGATGGTGCGCAGGTGGGCGTCGGCCGGGCCGCACAGATTGGCCAGGCGCAGGTTGTTATGGGGTGTGAAGGTGTGGCGCAGTATCACGCGGATAATTCCATCCAAAGTGCCGCTACCACAGCGGCGAAAGTAGCGGTAAAAGCAGCGGCTTAAGGAAACCAATGATAGGCAAACTGACGGGCAACCTGATCGAGAAGAACCCTCCCGAAGTCCTGCTGGACGTGCATGGCGTGGGTTACGAGGTGCAGGTGCCCATGAGCACGTTCTACAACCTGCCCGGGCTGGGCGAGAAAGTCAGCCTGCTCACGCACTTTATCGTGCGCGAGGATGCGCAGCTGCTGTATGGGTTTGCCACCCCGCAGGAGCGTCAGACTTTCCGCGAGCTGATCAAGGTCAGCGGCGTGGGGCCGCGCACCGCGCTGTCGGTGCTTTCGGGCATGGGCGCCGACGATCTGGCCCAGGCCGTGACGCTGCAGGAAGCCGGGCGGCTGGTCAAGGTGCCCGGTATTGGCAAGAAGACGGCAGAGCGCCTGCTGCTGGAGCTCAAGGGCAAGCTGGGCGATGCGATCGGTGGCAGCGGCACGGCGGCCCAGGTCAAGAGCGATGCCCAGGGAGACATCCTGCAGGCCCTGGTTGCGCTGGGCTATTCCGACAAGGAGGCCACCGCCAGCCTCAAGGCGCTGCCGGCCGATGTCGGGGTCTCCGAAGGCATCAAGCTGGCGCTCAAGGGCTTGACCAAGTAGGCGGAGGGCCTTCCTGGAACGCCATGCCGTGGCATGGCTGCCGATGGGCGGGAGGCCGGATTTACTTGCGGGCCGCGGCCTGCAGTTTTTCGACTGCCGCCCGGGTCTGTGCCACATGGGCCTCGGGGTCCGAGCCGATGTGCACGAACTTCACCTTGCCGTCCTGGCCGATCACGTAGGAGATGCGGTCGGCGCGTGCCGGGTTGGCGGCGGCTGCGGCGTCGTAAGCCCGGATGGTCTGGGCCTGGGGATCGGACGCCACGGCAAACTGGTCGCGGCAGGCTTCGGTGGAAAAGCGCTGCAGCGTGGCGATGTCGTCGTGCGACATGCCCACCACGGTGGCGCCCAGCGCGGCGAACCGGGGCGTGGCCTCGGCAAAGGCATGGGCCTCCATCGTGCAGCCCTGGGTAAAGGCCTTGGGGAAGAAGTACAGCACCACCGGGCCTTTCTTCAGCGTGGCGGCCAGGTCGAAGGTGAAAGGCTTGCCTGCCACGGCTGCGGGGGTGGTGAACGCCGGCGCGGCGTCGCCCACCTGGAGGGCTGCCTGGGCCTGGGTGGCACACAGCAAGGCCAGTGCGGCCGCCGTTTTCAGCACGCGGGGGAAGGTCATGGCAGTTCCTGAAAAAGGGTGCAAAGGGGTTGCCAGCATGCCACGGCCGGCCACACTGGCATAGCGCAGACCGCGCGCCCCGCAGGGCCGCAGGGCGATGCAGCCGCCAATCCCGCCACGGCGGCGCAGGGCGTTACAGACACGGCACAATCCCTGCCATGACCATAGTTGTTGAAGATCTGGGCCCGGCATCGGAGCCCGCGCCGCGCATGGTGTCGGCGGGACCTGTTTCCAAGAGCGAGGAACAGCTGGAGCGCGCCCTGCGCCCCAAGATGCTCGAGGAGTACGTGGGCCAGCAAAAGGCGCGCGAGCAGCTGGAAATCTTCATCGGCGCGGCGCGCAAGCGCGGCGAGGCACTGGACCACGTGCTGTTGTTCGGTCCGCCCGGCCTGGGCAAGACCACGCTGTCCCACATCATTGCCGCGGAGCTGGGGGTGAACCTGCGCCAGACCAGCGGTCCTGTGCTGGAAAAGCCCAAGGACCTGGCGGCCCTGCTGACCAACCTCGAAGCCAACGATGTGCTGTTCATCGACGAAATCCACCGGCTCAGCCCCGTGGTGGAAGAAATTCTCTACCCTGCGCTGGAGGACTACCAGATCGACATCATGATCGGTGAAGGTCCGGCGGCGCGCAGCATCAAGCTGGACCTGCAGCCTTTCACGCTGGTGGGCGCGACCACGCGGGCCGGCATGCTGACCAACCCGCTGCGGGACCGCTTCGGCATCGTGGCGCGGCTGGAGTTCTATACGCCGGAGGAGCTGGCGCGCATTGTCACCCGCAGCGCCGGTCTGCTGGGCGCGCCCATTGATGTGCCGGGGGCGCAGGAGATTGCCAACCGTTCGCGCGGCACGCCGCGTATCGCCAACCGCCTGCTGCGCCGCGTGCGCGACTATGCCGAGGTCAAGGGCGACGGCAGCATCACCCAGGATATGGCGCGCAAGGCGCTGTCCATGCTGGATGTGGACCCGCGCGGCTTTGACGTGATGGACCGCAAGCTGCTGGAAGCGGTGGTGCACCGCTTTGACGGTGGCCCGGTGGGGGTGGACAACATTGCCGCCAGCATCGGCGAGGATGCGGGCACCATCGAAGACGTGATCGAGCCCTATCTGATCCAGCAAGGCTATCTGCAGCGCACGCCGCGCGGGCGCATTGCCACCAAGGCGGCCTACGCCCATCTGGGCTTGGTGCAGCCGCCGTCGGTGGCGGGCGGTCTGTTCGGCGACTGAGTCCTGGCGGGCGCTGGCGGGCGCTGGTGGGCGCCGCCCCTGGCGCCCTTGGCGGCGGTGTCGGCCGGTGCCTCAGGCCTGCTGGCTGGTTTGGAGCATGCCGTGCACGATCAGCCACTGGGCGGCGTAGTAGGTGCCCAGCACGCCCAGCCCCGCCCAGGCCAGCGGCTGCACGAAGCGGTCGAAGGCCAGCAGCGTGTCGCTGAGCATGAACAGCAGCGCCCCATAGGCCACACAGCGCGCCGCGCGGCTGGCACGCACCTGGGCACGGCCCAAGGCCTGCGCGGCCATCAGCGCAATCACCAGCACATAGGTCGCCACGGGCAGGCGCAGCTCCACCGGCAGATGGCCCCACAGAACGCTGTAGACCCCGGCGCCCAGCAGCAGGCAGGCCAGCAGCGGGGTGCGCCGCGGCAGCCAGGGGGCATCCAGCGCAAACAGCCGGATGTAGCAGACATGGGCGCACAGGAACGCCACCAGACCGGGGATGAACAGCCCGTCCAGCATCAGACAGACGTCTCCCGCCAGGCTGCAGGCCAGTGCCGCCAGCAGCCAGTGGCGTGCCCGCACTCGCCGGGCGCTGCGCGGGGCAAAACGCGGGGCGCACACCGCCAGCAGCGCCGCCACCATGACCAGCGGCTTGAACACCCGGTGCAGCTCCAACCAGCCGGCCTGGGCCGTCAGCATGGCGGCAGCCCCCAAGGCCAGCAGCGCCCATTGCCAGACATGGATGCGGCCTTGGGGCATGAAGAAGGTGCGCATGGTGGACAAAGCAAGTGGCAATGGCCGCAGTGTGCCGTGCCGGGGCGGGGGCGGCACGGGGTGCTTTCCCCGTGGTGCGCCGCCGCAACGTTTGCCGGTGGCCGGTGCTCGATGTGAGCAGGCATGAAAAAGGCTGCCGAAGCAGCCTGTGTGGCGCGGCGCAGCCGTCTTCAGTTGTCGCTGCCCCGCGCTTCGATGGCGCGGTTGATGCCCAGGGCCGCCAGCGTGCAGATGGCGCCGGACAGCAGGTACAGGCCTACCGCCACCGGGCCGAAGCGCGAGGACAGGCCCAGCGCCACCAGCGGGGCAAAGGCCGCGCCCAACAGCCAGGCCAGATCGGACGAGTAGGCTGCGCCCACATAGCGCAGGCGGCGGGAGAAATTGGCCGTCACGGTGCCGGAGGACTGGCCGTAAGACAGGCCCAGCAGCACAAAGCCCACCAGGATGAAGGTGTTCTGCCCGGCGCTGCCACCATCCAGCAGGAAAGGGGCGGCGAAGCTGAACAGGCCGATCAGCACCGCCATGGTGCCCAGGGTATTGCGGCGGCCAAAGCGGTCGGCCAGCTTGCCCGACACCAGAATCCCCAGGCCGGCCAGCACGCCGCCCAGCACCTGGGTCCAGAGAATGCTGGTGACGCTGTCTTCGCCAAACATGGTCATCCACGACAGCGGGAACACGGTGACCAGGTGGAACAGGGCAAAGCTGGCCAGGGCTGCCAGGGCGCCGATCAGCACGTTGCGGCCTTCACCGCTGCGCGTCAACTCGAAGGTGGGTACGGGTTCCAGTTCCAGCTTTTCCAGCAGGCGGGTATAGGACTGGCCCACCACCAGCCGCAGGCGTGCGAACAGGGCGACCACATTGATCGCGAAGGCCACGCAGAAAGGGTAGCGCCAGCCCCATTCCACAAATTCCTCGTGGCTCAGCGCCTTGTAGAGGTAGGCAAACAGCGCGGCTGCCACCACAAAGCCCAGCGGAGCGCCCAACTGGCCGATCATGGAATACCAGCCGCGTTTTTCGGGCGGGGCGCTCAGGGCCAGCAGCGAAGGCAGGCCATCCCAGGAGCCTCCCAGGGCCAGGCCCTGCAGGATGCGGAACAGCACCAGCAAGGCGATGGCGTAGCGGCCCAGGTCGACATAACCGGGCAGCAGGGCCATACCCACCGTGGCGGTCCCCAGCAGGAACAGCGAGATGGTCAGCTTGGTGGCGCGGCCCCAGCGCTGCTGGATGACCATGGAGATGGCGGTGCCGATGGGGCGGGCGATGAAGGCCAGCGAGAACACCGCAAACGACGCCAGCATGCCGTTGAGCAGGGTGTAGTGGGGGAAGAACACGTGCGGGAACACCAGCACGCAGGCAATGCCGAAGACGAAGAAGTCGAAATACTCGGACGACCGGCCGATGATGACGCCAGCAGCGATTTCGCCGGGAGAAGCCTCTTCGTGCGTGTCGGCGTCGGACAGGTCTTCCGAGCCATGGAAACCGCCAGCAGGTGCGATGTTCGGATAAGCGAGGCCACTCATGAAACACACTCCTATGAGGTTGGTGTGCCTCCCTTCTACGCCCTTGGGCTGGGGCTCGCAATCGGATAAACGGCTTTTTAGGGGAAGTTCCCGATCTTGACGGCCATCAAGTGGCGACCGGCGGTCGCTGGAGGGTGGTCAAGACCCATCTGACAACAGGGTTAGTGGCCAAAGTGCGCTGCCCGTGCGGGGAGTAGGGAGAGTCCTGGGGTTAGTGTGTAAGCGTTAACCCGTGCCGCCGAAGCACCGGAAAATTCCATAGAAACAAAGAGTTAAGGACTTTTTGCGACGGAGGGCATAAAACGCCTAACTGATGTGCTCCGGCCTTGCAATGACCCAGCGCAGGGGTGCGGTGGACAAAATGTCCAATCGCAAAAAACCTTGATCGAAGTAAATTCGCAACGTCTTGTAATCCGCGCCGACATCCGTCTGTGCGTGTCTTTTTGCGTCTATAGCATGTTTCAATCCAAGGAAATCCGTGGGCCCGCGTGGCTCGCGGCGGCCGCCTTGATAGCCAGTCTGACTGGTTGCAGCAAGGCCGTCGTACTCAATCCCGCAGGTGACATCGCAGCCCAGCAGGGCCAGCTGGTGGTGACTGCCACCCTGCTGATGTTGATCATCATCGTGCCGGTGATCCTGTTGACGCTGTTGTTCGCCTGGAAGTATCGCCAGTCGAACACCGAAGCCGAATACGATCCCGAATGGCACCATTCCACGGCCCTGGAGCTGGTGATCTGGAGCGTTCCCCTCATCATCATCATCGCCCTGGGCGCGCTGACCTGGATCAGCACCCACAAGCTCGACCCCTACCGTCCACTGGACCGTGTGTCTGAAACTAAGGCCTTGGCGCCCGAAATCAAGCCCCTGGAAGTGGAAGTGGTGGCCATGGACTGGAAGTGGCTGTTCTTCCTGCCCGAGCAAGGCATCGCCACGGTGAACGAGCTGGCTGCGCCGGTGGATCGCCCGATCCGCTTCAAGCTGACCGCCACCTCCACCATGAATGCGTTCTATGTGCCTGACCTGGCCGGCATGATCTATGCCATGCCCGGCATGGAAACCCAGCTGAACGCCGTGATCAACAAGGAAGGCGTGTTCCACGGCCTGGCATCGCACTACAGCGGCGCCGGTTTTGCCGGCATGACCTTCAAGTTCCACGGTCTGAGCAACGAAGGCTTCGACGCCTGGGTGGCCAAGGCCAAGGCCGAAGGCCAGCCCCTGACGCGTGACGCCTACCTCGACCTGGCCAAGCCCAGCGAGCGCGATCCCGTGAAGCGCTTCTCCAGCGTGGAAGACGGCCTCTACAGCAAGGTGCTGAACCGTTGCGTGGAAGACGGAAAGATGTGCATGCACCACATGATGGCCATCGACGCTGCCGGCGGCGAAGCCTACATGAAGGCCGCAGGTCTGAACCTGCCCCAGGACGTGTGCACGGTCCAGAACGCTGACCGCGTGGTGGCCCTCCTGGACCAACGCGATCAACCGGGTGCTGTGGCACAGCAGTAAGCATTGACGGCGGTCTGGCCTGCGCCTGCGAGCGGGGCCGCCACTTAGCAAGAGACTCGATATGTCTGGAAATACAACCTTGCCCAACGATCCGCTCATCGGGCGGATCAGCTGGGACGCCGTACCGATGGCGCATGAGCCCATCGTGTTATGGACTTTCATCGCCGTGGTCCTGGGCGGCCTGGTGATGATGGCGGCACTGACCAAGTTCCGCCTCTGGGGCCCTCTGTGGCGCGACTGGATCTGCTCGATCGACCACAAGAAGATCGGCATCATGTACATGATCCTGGGTCTGGTCATGTTCCTGCGCGGCTTTGCCGACGCGGCCATGATGCGTCTGCAGCAGGCCATGGCCTTCGGTGACAACCTGGGCTACCTGCCTCCGCACCACTACGACCAGATCTTCACCGCCCACGGCGTGATCATGATCTTCTTCGTGGCCATGCCTTTTGTGACCGGCCTGATGAACTATCTGGTGCCGCTGCAAATCGGTGCGCGTGACGTGTCCTTCCCGTTCCTGAACAACTTCAGCTTCTGGATGACCACCGCCGGCGCCGTGCTGGTGATGATCTCCCTGTTCCTGGGCGAGTTCTCCACCTCGGGCTGGCTGGCACTGTCCAATCTGGGCAACCAGAGCGGAAGCACCGGGCTGGATTACTACATCTGGGCACTGCAGATTGCGGGGGTGGGTACGACGCTGTCGGGTATCAACCTGATCGTCACCATCATCAAGATGCGCGCCCCCGGCATGAACCTGATGAAGATGCCCGTCTTCGTCTGGACCTCGCTGTGCACCAACGCCCTGATCGTGGCGTCCTTCCCCATGCTGACCGCCGCTCTGGTGCTGATGTCGCTGGACCGTTACCTGGGTACCCATTTCTTCTCGAACGACTTCGGTGGCAACGCCATGTTGTACGTGAATCTGATCTGGATCTGGGGTCACCCTGAGGTGTACATCCTGGTGCTGCCGGCTTTCGGCGTGTTCTCGGAAATCGTGGCCACCTTCAGCAAGAAGCGTCTGTTCGGCTACACCTCCATGGTGTATGCGACGGTGTGTATCACCATCCTGTCCTACCTGGTGTGGCTGCACCACTTCTTCACCATGGGTTCGGGCGCCAGCGTGAACACGTTCTTCGGCATCACGACGATGATCATCTCGATCCCGACGGGCGCCAAGATCTTCAACTGGCTGTTCACCATGTACAAGGGCCGCATCAAGTTCGATCTGCCCATGATGTGGACCGTGGCCTTCATGTGCACCTTCGCCATCGGTGGTATGACCGGCGTGCTGCTGGCAGTGCCTCCGGCCGACTTCGTGCTGCACAACTCGCTGTTCCTGATCGCTCACTTCCACAATGTGATCATCGGCGGCGTGGTGTTTGCCGTGTTCGCCGCCATCAACTACTGGTATCCCAAGGCCTTCGGCTACAAGCTGGACGTGTTCTGGGGCAAGTGCTCGTTCTGGCTGTGGCTGGTGGGCTTCTGGGTCGCCTTCACGCCCCTGTACATCCTGGGCCTGATGGGTGTGACTCGCCGCGCCAACCACTTTGAAGATCCTTCGCTGCAGATCTGGTTCGTCATCGCTGCGCTGGGCGCTGCCATGATTGCCGCCGGTATCGGCTGCTTCCTGATCCAGATCGTCGTCAGCTTCTTCAAGCGCGACCAGCTGCGTGACGAGTCCGGTGACCCATGGGGTGGCCGTACGCTGGAATGGGCCACTTCCTCGCCCCCTCCCCAGTACAACTTTGCCTTCACCCCCGTGGTGCATGACATCGATGCCTGGTGGGACATGAAGAAGCACAGCTACCAACGTCCGCTGACGGGCTTCCAGCCCATCCACATGCCCGCCAACACCGGCGCCGGCGTGGTGATCTCGGGCCTGTCGCTGGTATTGGGCTTTGCGCTGATCTGGCACATCTGGTGGCTGGCAGGCGTGTCGTTCGCAGCCGTGATCGTGGCTTCGATCATCCATACCTTCAACTACAAGCGTGACTTCTACATCCCTGCCGCCGAAGTGGTCGCCACGGAAGAAGCCCGCACTCTGCAGCTCGCTCGCCATGTCTGATATCCGTCATAACGCAGGCGCCGCAGGCGCCCTGGCTCCGCGGGAATACCACCTCGCGCACGAGCCCCATCCAGAGAACGGCACCTCGCTGGGCTTCTGGCTCTACCTGATGAGCGACTGTCTCATCTTCGCCGCCCTGTTCGCCACCTTCGGCGTGCTGGGCCGCAACTATGCAGCCGGCCCCACGGGCAAGGAACTGTTCGACCTGTCGCTGGTGGCCATCAACACGGCCTTCCTGCTGCTGTCGTCCATCACCTTCGGCTTTGCCATGCTGCAAAAGCAGAAGAAGAACGTCAGCGGCACGCTGACCTGGCTGGCCATCACCGGCGTGCTGGGTCTGTGCTTCCTGGGCGTGGAACTCTATGAGTTCCACCACCTGATCCACCAAGGTGCCACGCCCCAGCGCAGCGCCTTCCTGTCGTCGTTCTTCACGCTGGTGGGCACCCACGGTCTGCACGTGACCTTCGGCCTGATCTGGCTGGTCACGCTGATGGTGCAAATCAGCAAGCACGGCCTGATCGAAGCCAATGTGCGTCGCATCAACTGCCTGTCGATGTTCTGGCACTTCTTGGACGTGGTCTGGATCGGTGTGTTCACCTTTGTGTATCTGATGGGGGTGCTGTAAATGAGCGCACACGACCTTCACGCCGGTCATGGCGACCATCATGACCACGATGATCTGCACGTCACCATGGGTGACTACGTCAAGGGCTTCATCCTGGCGGTGATCCTGACGGTGATTCCGTTCTATCTGGTGATGAGCGGCGCCATCGAAGATCGCGCCACCGGTCTGGTGGTGCTGGGTGCCTTTGCCATCGTTCAGGTGGTGGTGCACATGGTGTACTTCCTGCACATGAACGGCAAGATCCAGGGTGGCTGGACCATGCTGTCCACCGTATTCACCGCGGTCTTCCTGGCCATCGCCGTGGCCGGTACCCTGTGGGTGATGTACCAGATGAACTCCCACATGATGCCGACGCATGAAAGCGCGCCGGCGGTCAGCCAGCCCGCTGCAGCGGAAACGGCTGCTCCTGCCGTGCAAGCGCCTGCCGCAAGCGAAGCGGCTGCACCGGCACCTGCCGAGCAGCCTGCCCATGGTGCCCATGGCAGCAACTGATGACGGTTGAAACTTCGGGGGCGCGCAAGCGCACCCGTTCCACCTTCACGAAGGCGGTGCTCGCGTTAGCGGGCATCGCCCTTTTTATTTCCTTCCTCAGTCTGGGGACCTGGCAGGTGCAGCGGCGCGCATGGAAGCTCGATCTCATCGAGCGCATCGACCAGCGCGTGCATGCCCAGCCGGTGGCCGTGCCGGCGCCGGCCGACTGGCCCCGGATCAGCAAGGAAAGCCACGAATACCTGCCGGTGTCCGCACAAGGTCAGTGGCTGGAAGGGCGCAGCGTGCTGACCCAGGCTGTGAGCGAGCTGGGCGCCGGCTTCTGGCTGCTGACGCCGCTGCAGCAGGCCGATGGCTCCCAGATCCTGGTGAACCGCGGTTTTGTGCCGACCGCAGAGCGCAAGGCGTTTGCCGACCGCATTGCCGTCGCCGCACCGGACGCCAGCGCCGAGACAGTGGCGGTGACCGGACTGCTGCGCCTGAGCGAGCCCAAGGGCGGCTTCATGCGCGAGAACGCTGCGGCCGAAGACCGCTGGCATTCGCGCGATGTGGCGGCCATTGCCGCCGCCAAGGACCTGGCGCAGGCCGCGCCGTTCTTCATCGACCAGGGCCTGCCCGGCCAGCCCGTGGCCGAGAACCAGTGGCCCCGCCCCGGCATGACGGTGATCCAGTTCAGCAACACCCACGCGGTGTACGCGCTGACCTGGTACGGCCTGGCACTGATGGTGCTGCTGGCCGCCTGGCTGGTGGTGCGCCATGAGCGCCGTGCGCGCGAGGAAGCCGCGGTGTAAAAAAGTGGGCTGCCTGTGGCCTTGTGCGGCCCTGCCGGGAGGGCTTCCCATCGGCGGCGCTTGTGACAAGGCTCCAGGCAGCTCTTCTTTTTGAAGTGCTGGCGCAATAGCCGTATGCGCAGCGCCCCCTCCCGGCACAGGGACAACGGGCCACGGCGCTCCTGGGCACAATCTCCTGGTGCTGTTTGCTGCCGAACCTTCCTCCTCCCGCGTTGAACGCAACACGGAACGCAAAAACCTGCGCCTGCTGATCCAGCTGCGCTGGCTGGCCGTGGTGGGGCAGGTCATCACCATCTCGCTGGTGCATTCGGGCATGGGCATTGCCCTGCCGCTGCTGCCCATGATGGCCGTGGTTTCGGCCCTGGCATTGACCAACCTGGGCTATATGCTGTGGCTGCAGTGGCGCCCGGCCACCGTTACCCCCCGGGTGCTGTTCGGGGCCTTGCTGGCTGATGTGGTGGCCCTGGCGCTGCAGCTGTACCTGAGCGGGGGGGTGAACAACCCCTTCGTCTATCTGTTCCTGCTGCAGGTCATTCTGGGCACGGTGCTGCTGCGCCCGCAGTACGCCTGGGCCATGGTGGGCATCACGGCGGTCTGTGTGGTGGCGCTGGCGTTCTGCTACCAGCCGCTGCCGGTGGTGCTGGGGGGCGGTTTGCCCAATCTGTACACCCTGGGTCTGCTGATCTGTTTTGCACTGACCACCATCCTGATGGTGGTGTTCATCACCCAGGTGGTGTCCAACCTGCGCCAGCGCGACAGCCGCCTGGCCGACATGCGCCAGCGCGCCAGCGAGGAAGAGCACATCGTGCGCATGGGCCTGCTGGCCACCGGCGCAGCCCATGAGCTGGGGACGCCGCTGGCCACGATGTCGGTGATCCTGGGAGACTGGCAGCACATGCGCCAGGTGCGCGAGGACGCCGACATGATGGCCGATCTGGCCGAGATGCAGGAACAGTTGCTGCGCTGCAAGGCCATCGTCAATGGCGTCCTGCTGTCGGCGGGCGAGACGCGGGCGGCCGGGCTGGAATCGACCACGCTGCTGCAGTTCCTGGAGCAGTTGGTGGGGCGCTGGCGCCAGCACCACGAGCCCGAGAAATTCTTCTTCACCCACCAGCTCGAACGCGATGTGCCCATCCTCTCGGATACCGCGCTGGAGCAGGTGATTTGCAATGTGCTGGACAATGCTTTCGAGGCATCGCCGCAGGAGGTGCACCTGCACCTGGAACGCAGCGACGACCAGCTGGAACTGGTGGTGCGCGACCTGGGCCCCGGCTTCACCGAGGCCATTCTGGCCAACCTGGGCAAGCCCTACCAGTCCACCAAGCAAGGCCGTCCGGGCCGGGGCGTGGGGCTGTTCCTGGTGGTGAACGTGGTGCGCTCCCTGGGCGGCAGCGTGCAGGCCGGCAACCGCATGCACGGCGGCGCCGAGGTGCGCATCCGCCTGCCGCTGGCATCCATCACTCTGGAGAACGACCATGGACACCCCACGCCAATTGCTGCTGGTTGAAGACGATGCTGCCTTCGCCCGTACGCTGGCGCGCTCGTTCGAGCGGCGTGGCTACCAGGTGATCCAGGCCTCCAGCGCGGAAGAGGTGGCCGAGCTGCTGCAGGTGCACCGCCCGCAGTATGCGGTGATGGACCTGAAGCTGGCGGGCAATGCCTCGGGCCTGAGCTGCGTGCAGATGCTGCACCAGCACAACCCCGAGGCGCTGATCGTGGTGCTGACGGGCTTTGCCAGCATTGCCACCGCCGTCGAGGCCGTGAAGCTGGGTGCCTGCCACTACCTGGCCAAGCCGTCCAACACCGACGACATCGAAGCCGCGTTCGGCCGCCTGGAAGGCGATGCCGAGGTGGAGCTGACGGCGCGTGCCACCAGCATCAAGACACTGGAGTGGGAGCATATCCACGAGACCCTGGCCGAGGTGGACTTCAACATCTCCGAAGCCGCACGCCGGCTGGGCATGCACCGTCGCACCCTGGCACGCAAGCTGGAAAAACGCAGGGTGAGCTGAGACCGCGGGCCTGCGCTGCGCAGTGCACAGGTCGTCGCCGGGGCGATGCCGGTCTGCCCCGGTGGATCGGCCTGCGCCGGGAGGCGTTGGCGATCTGCCGCACAGCGTCCTGCCTGCGCGTTGACCACCCCGGTACCTAGACTGAAGCTGGCGACCCACAAAAAAGCCCGCTGCGGATGCAGCGGGCTGGGGTGTCTGTCGGTCGGCGGCTTTCGCGCTGTGCGCATGCGCCCGCCGCCATCCTTTATCCGGTGTGTCAGTACACCGTGCCCACCAGATAGTGGTCGATCAGCAGGGCGGCAAACACGCCGCTGAGGTGGATCAGCGAGAAGCGGAAGGTCTTGCGTGCCAGCGCGTCGGAATAGTTCATCCACAGGCGCAGCGCATACCAGCTGAAGCCCAGGCACAGCACGCTGGCCACGGCCAGGTAGAGCCAACCGCTCATGCCGAAGATCACCGGCAGCAGGCAGCCGGCAAACAGCACCAGCGTGTACAGCAGGATCTGCAGCTGGGTGTAGCGCGGGCCATGGGTCACGGGCAGCATGGGCAGGCCGGACTTTTTGTAGTCTTCCACGCGGTACAGCGCCAGGGCCCAGAAGTGGGGCGGGGTCCACAGGAAGATGATCAGGAACAGGATCAGCGCCTCGGGGCCCACATCGCCGGTCATGGCGGCCCAGCCCAGCACCGGGGGCATGGCACCGGAGGCGCCACCGATCACGATGTTCTGGGGGGTGGCGGGCTTGAGCACCACGGTGTAGATCACCGCGTAGCCAATGAAGGTGGCCAATGTCAGCCACATGGTCAGCGTGTTGGTGAAGGCCAGCAGGATGGCTGCCCCCACGGTGCACAGCAGGGCCGAGAAGGCCAGCGCCTGCTGCGGCGAGAGCTCACCCTTGGCCGTGGGGCGCCAGCTGGTGCGCTTCATCCGCGCATCGATATGGCGTTCCACCAGGCAGTTGAAGGCGGCGGCCGCGCCGGCCACGAGCCAGATGCCGATGCAGGCCACGGCCATGTGCACCCACTGGGCGGCGGTGGGCAGGCCGGGGACGGCCAGCACCATGCCGATGAAGGCGCAGAACACGATCAGCTGCACCACGCGGGGCTTGGTCAGGGCGTAGAACTGGGTCCACCGCGACGGGGAGGTAAGGACTTCGGCATTCATGCGCGAGCTCTCCGGGCGCCTTGGGGCGCATGCAAAACAGAAACAGAAGGGGCGGTGCGGGTGGCGGCCAGCGACCAGGTCAGCACCAGCACCAGGGCAGCGGCGCCGCCGGTGTGCAGCACGGCGGCTACCAGGGGCCAGTCCAGCACCACGTTCGAAAGGCCGGTGGCCACCTGCAGGGCCAGCAGGCCGAGCAGCCATTTGCGCTGCACGGCCAGCGCCGGCTGCTGGCGCAGCTTCCAGGCGAAGGTCAGCAGGGCCACCACCACGGCGTAGGCCAGCAGGCGGTGGACGTAGTGGATGGCGGTCAGCGCCTCGAAGTGGATGGGATTGCCATTGGCCTGCAGGCCCAGCGGGCGCCACAGCTCGAACGCCTGGCTGAAGTCCATGGCCGGCCACCAGCTGCCCTGGCACTGCGGGAAGGTGGTGCAAGCCAGCACGGCGTAGTTGGTGCTTACCCAGCCACCCAGGGCCGCCTGCAGAAACACCAGGGCCAGGCAGGCCATGGCACCGTGGCGCAGGGCGGCCGGCAGCGGGGCGGCTGGGGTGGCATTGCCGAACTGCTGGTGGGCCACGGCCTGCACGCACAGCAGCATCAGCAAGACCGTGCCGCCCAGCAGGTGCAGGGTGACGATGGCGGGAAAAAGCTTCATGGTCACCGTCAGCGCGCCGAATGCGCCCTGCAGGCAGACCCAGAACAGCGTGAACGAGGCCCAGGCCGGGTGCATGGCCCCGCGCAGCGGGCTGCGCAGGTGCTGGCGCCAAGCCAGCACGGTGAGGGCAATGATCAGCACACCCACGCCGGTGGCCAGGTAGCGGTGGATCATTTCCACCCAGGCCTTGCCATGGGTGACCGGGCCGGTGGGCATGGCGGTCTGGGCGGCGGTGATTTCCGCGTGTGCGCCCAGCGGGCTGGCATTGCCGTAGCAGCCGGGCCAGTCGGGGCAGCCCAGGCCGGAGTCGGTCAGCCGGGTGAAGGCGCCGAACAGCACCAGATCGAACGTGAGGAACAGCGTAAGCACCGCCAGCGCCTGCCAGCGGCGCTGGGCACCGGCGTGCCGGTTGCGGCGCCAGACCCACAGCAGCGGCACCAGGGCGATGAGGGCGCCGAGCAGCATCAACTCCAGCACGGGTGCCAGATCGTAGAGTGCCTGCTCGGTCATCAATGCTCCTTGCCTGATAGCTACAACCGCAGGTGGTTCAGACCTGCAGCACGAAATTCGCCCTGGCCGGCCAGCGGTCCAGGGTGGCCGGTGAGGGCCGGGTTGGGTGTCGCAGAGAAAGGTGGCATGCACCCATCATGGCGTGGGCCCGACAGGCTGTGTGCTGGGGGCAACCCCGCCACGGCCGCACCTTCTGGGACGAAGGTGGTGGCAACCCGGACACGGCAAAGCCGCGCCATCCACGGCACGGCGGCACCAAAAAACTGCGCGTTGTTTGATGTGCCGCAATTTTACCGGGCTGCATTGGTGCTTGGTGTGGGCGTGGACAATCTGTCCACAGCGGCGCTCTCGAAACATGGGCTGCAAGGTGCGGTCCGACGCATGCACCCAGGCCGCAGCGGCCCATGCCGTGGCGGTGCGGAGGTGGTTACTGGAGCTGGTTGCCGGAAATGGGTTGAAAAAATCTTTTCAACCGGGCGGCGCGCCATCCCTGGGGCGATGCGAACAGCGCCACGCGGTATGCGGGGATTGAAAAAAACTTTGCAGTCGCAGGAAGGCCGCATACCGGGCGGTGGCCTGGTGCTCCAGCCGCCACCAGCTCCGTCGCAGGATGCTCCGCAGTTGCGCGTGCGCGCAGCGCCAGGGTCAGCGCTGGCCCAGCGCGTCCTTGATCTTCTGGTCGGTCTTGTACTGGCTCAGCGCGTAGACGGCCCAGATGGCAGCAGGAATCCAGCCGATCACCGTGATCTGCAGGATCAGGCACAGCAGGCCGGAAAACGGACGGCCGATGGTGAAGAACACGGAGAAAGGCAGCAGCAGGGCCAAAAGCAGTCGCATGGCGTATTCAGTTGGGTCGGAAGGGCAAAGGCGGCCACAGAGCGCGGCCACCGCTGTGCATTATCGGCAGCGGCAGGGTGCGCTGCCGGCGCAAGGTCATCCCTGGGCGGTGTCCCAGGCGGTGCCCACCTGCGCGGCCTGCATGCAGGCGTAGAGCTGGGTGCCGCCATGGTTGGCGCCGGGCCAGACCTGGTAGCTGCAGTCCAGACCGCGCACGGCTGCCAGGGCTGCAGGCAGATCGGCCGTGTTGCCCAGGCCCAGCGCACGTGCCGCCTGGGCGGCGGCTTCGCGCTCGGGATTGGCCGGGCGGTTGGCAGGGCGGCGGCCGGCCAGCTCTTCGCTGCCCTGGCTCAGGTGCAGGCTGAGGGCACCGGGCAGCGCCTGGCCCTGCTGGCCGTAGCGCGCAATGAAGCGCTGGCATTCCTGCACCACCACCCCATCGCCCCACCACAGCGAGGGGCTGGCCGCCACGTGGCGCTGGAACATGCCGGGGCGCGTGAACAGGGCGTGCAGCGTGCACAGTCCGCCATAGGAATGGCCGACCAGGGTCTGCCGCTGGGGATGGAGGGGCAGGGCGCCGCGCAGCAGCGGTTGCAGCTGCTGGGCGATGAAGTCCAGGAACACATCGGCCCCGCCCTGGGCGCGGCCCTGGCTGTCGGGGCCGACGCCGTTGTACGGCAGGGTGTAGTCGTAGGTGCGGGCGGTGCGGTCGTGCACCTCGCCGCTGTGGTCCGGCAGTGCGTGGCCCAGGCCCACGACGATGGCGCTACCGCTGCGCATCTCCGGTCCGCGCGCGCTGCGGTTGTGCACCAGCTGGGCGATGAAGGGGAACATCAGATTTCCGTCCAGCACATAGATCACCGGCCAGCCACCAGCCGGTGCGGTGCCTTGCGGGACATACACCAGCACGCGGTGCAGGCGTGCCGCATTGCTGCCCGGCAGCGGGGCAGCCGGCAGATCGAAGCTGCGCACCCCCGGCATGGACCAGGGTTGCCAGTGCTGCGCGTTGGACGAAGGAGCCATGGATGCTGTCGATTCCGCCTGGGTGGCACAGCCCGCCAATGCCAGGGCCGGGGCGGCGAGGGCGCCGGTGAGCCAGTCACGGCGGGAAGGGGTATACGGGCTGGAGGCAGGCAGTTCAGACATGGAAAGCGATCACGGCAAGAGCGAAATACGGGCGCACGGCGGCAGATGCCGTACATCCGCTGGAGTGTAGTTGATATTCATTCGCAATAATGGTGGTCCGGCGATGGCGCTGCACAA
Source organism: Comamonas sp. UBA7528 (assembly GCF_002479375.1). Classification (NCBI taxonomy): domain Bacteria; kingdom Pseudomonadati; phylum Pseudomonadota; class Betaproteobacteria; order Burkholderiales; family Comamonadaceae; genus Comamonas; species Comamonas sp. UBA7528. Next base: position 139,086 of record NZ_DLMU01000010.1, on the reverse strand, counting down.
GGGGCTGCAACGTGGCGTCACGCCTTTGCACCTTGGCATGCCGTGTGCGCCAGCAGCCATGCCAGCGATGGCGGCGCTGCCCAGACCGGTCGCCCAGACGGTTGGACGCCGCGGCCCGGGCGGGCATACTCAGGCGCTTGTGATGAGGAGTTCCCAACCATGACCACTTTCACCCTGAGCAGCCCCGATATTCCCGCTGGCGGCAGCGTGCCCGCCCACTTCGAGGCCGATGTGTTCGGCTGCGGCGGTCGCAACGAATCGCCCGTGCTGCAGTGGACCGGTGCCCCGGCCGACGCCCAGAGCTTTGCCGTGACCGTGTACGACCCGGACGCACCCACCGGCAGCGGCTGGTGGCACTGGCTGGTGGTGGACCTGCCGGCAGGCACCAGCGAACTGTCGGCCAATGCCGGCGCCAAGGGCAGCCGGACCTTGCCCGCTGGCGCGCGCCAGATGCGCAACGACTATGGTGCCTTTGCCTGGGGCGGCATGTGCCCCCCGCCCGGTGACAAACCGCACCGCTACATCTTTACGGTGCATGCGCTGTCGGTGCCCAGGCTGGACATCCCGGACGACGCCACGGCCGCACTAACCGGTTTCATGGTCAATGCCACCACCATCGGCAAGGCGTCGTTCACCTCGACCTACGCCCGTCCGGCGTAAGGGATCGGTTCAGCCGCCCTGCACCGGGCGGCCCATGGCAGACAGCCGGGCTGGTGGATCCAGTCCGGCTGTTTTTTGGGGTGGGGAGATCAGGCTGCGGGAGCGTGGCGCACACCGGGTGGCGGGCGCTCGCGTTCAGCTGAAGACTTCGTCGCGGGCGCTGTCGGCCAGGTGGGAGACATCGCCCCAGCCCACCAGGTTCAGGCCGCCTGGTGTCCACAGCAGGCGGTTGATGGCAGCGTTGCCGAGCTCCCAGGTGCGCGGGGCCTGCAGGTCCTGGTGGGTGGCCAGACGGTAGAGCACGTCCATCACGCCGCCGTGCGCCACCAGGGCAATCTGGCCACCGGTGTGCTGAGCGGCCAGCCGTTCCACCGTGTGCTGGATGCGGCTTTTCAGCATGGCCAGCGATTCGCCCCCGCCATCGGGCACAAAGTCCGGGTCGCGCTTGCGCCAGCGCAGCGCCTGCTCGGGTTGCTCGGCCTCGATTTCCTTGAAGGTGCGGCCTTCGAAGCTGCCGAAGCAGCGTTCGCGCAGACCGCTGTCCAGCACCAGGGGAGCACCGGTGGTGCCGGCCACGGCCTGGGCGGTGGTCTGGGCGCGGGTCAGGTCGCTGCTGTAGATGGCGTCCAGCCGTTCGCCCGCCAGTGCCTCGCCGGCGCGTGCCGCCTGCCACAGGCCGATGTCGTTGAGCGGAATGTCCAGGTGACCCTGGATGCGGGCGTCCACGTTCCAGGCGGTTTCGCCGTGGCGGATGGCAATGATGCGGGTGGCTTGCATGCGGAAAAGCCCTGGCACACAGCAGGCTGCGCCGAGGCGGGAAAACCAAGGATCGGTGCGCACCCGCAAGGGTGGCCCGGCGTTTGGCCCATGGGGCCTGTCAAACCATTGTCACGCAAAAGCGCCAGGGGGGCTGCGGTCGCGGTTTTGCTGCACTGCATGAGCGATCGCCGTGTAGGGAAATAGCCCGTATGTGCACCTTTCCGCTAGCCTTGTCTGACATCTGTGGCTGCGCTGTCAGCCTTCGTGGCCTGCGATGCTGTCAGCCGGTGGTCAGCTTGCACGGACGGCGCGGCAGCCAAGCCTGCTACAAATAAAAAAGCGTGCAGCGGCCTAGGGAAACTCCCAAAAGCTAACTACTAATTCGAATAAAAAACAAGATATAACATCATTCTGGTTATATGTTGCGCTGGCCGGGTACGCATCTTGCTGCCGGCTGCATTCCCTCTCGACTGCCCGTTGCGGGCACTGACCTTTCTCGGAGACTTCCATGACCTTGAAGACCCTGGGCTCTGCCCTGCTGGCCGCTGGCCTGTTGACTTCGGTGGGCCTGGCCCAAGCGGACACCGTGCGCTGGGCCCGTTCGGCCGACGTGACCACGCTGGACCCCCATGTGTTCAACACCGGCACCAACTTCGTGCTGATGCACCAGATGTACGAAACCCTGGTGAACCGCAGCGCCGACGGCAAGCTGGAGCCCACGCTGGCCCTGTCGTGGAAGATGACCAGCGATCCCAGCGTGTGGGAGTTCAAGCTGCGCCCGAACGTGAAGTTCCATGACGGCACGCCGTTCACCGCCAAGGATGTGGTGTTCTCGCTGAACCGTGCCCGGGGTCCGAATGCACAGGTGAAGTCGCTGCTGGCTTCGGTCGAAGACATCAAGGCCGTGGACGACCTGACGGTGCACGTGAAGACCAAGGGCCCGAACCTGATCTTCCCGAACAATCTGACCAATCTGTTCATCATGAGCGAGAAGTGGTCCAAGGACAACGGCGCTGTCGATACGCAGGATGCCACCAGCAAGACCGAAAACGGTGCCACGCGCGCCGTCAACGGCACCGGCCCCTATGTGCTGGCCAGCCGCGAAGTCGATTCCAAGACGGTGATGAAGCTCAACCCCAACTACTGGGGCAAAGGCAAGGCCCCGCTGCAGGTGACCGAACTGGTCTACCTGCCCATCAAGTCGCCCGCTACCCGAGTGGCTGCACTGCTGTCGGGTGAAGTCGATTTTGCCCAGGACATTCCCGCGCAGGACGTGGCACGCCTGAAGCAGGACAGCAAGCTGCGCATCAACGAAGGTCCGGAAAACCGTTCCATCTTTCTGGGCCTGAACGTGGGTACGCCCGAGCTCAAGAGCAGCAATGTGAAGGGCAAGAATCCGTTTGCCGACCCCAAGGTGCGCCAGGCGGTGGAGCTGGCCATCGACCGCGATGCGATCAAGCGCTCGGTGATGCGCGGCCTGTCCATCCCTTCGGGCGTGATGGCGCCGTCGTTCGTGAATGGCTATGAAAAGGCCATGGCCGCCTATCCCAAGGCCGATGTGGCCAAGGCCAAGGCCCTGCTGGCCGAAGCCGGCTACCCCAACGGCTTTACCGTCACGCTGCACACCCCCAACGACCGCTATGTGAACGACGAAGCCATCAGCACGGCCGTGGCCGGTTTCCTGGGCCGCGTCGGCATCAAGACCGAAGTCTCGGCCCGTCCCATTGCCATGCACAGCGTGGGCATTGTGAAGGCGGAAAGCGACTTCTACCTGTACGGCTGGGGCGTTCCCACCTATGACTCGGCCTATATCTTCGACTTCCTGGTCGCCACCCGCGGCAAGGAAGGCCGTGGCGCCCAGAATGCCACGCACTACAGCAACGCCGAGCTGGACAACAAGATCATTTCGCTCTCGTCCGAAAGCGACAAGGCCAAGCGCGATGCCACGATCAAGCAGATCTGGGACGTGGTGCAGAAGGAGCGTTTCTATATTCCGCTGCATGACCAGGTGATCCACTTCGCGTCGGTCAAGAAGATCAACGTGCCGGTGCACCCTGACAACGTGCTGCACTTCAAAGACGTCAAGTTCGTGAAGTAAAAGTCTATGCTGGTCCATCTGCTGCGCAGGCTGGGCCAGTCAGTCTTGGTACTGCTGGCCGTCTCCTTTATTTCCTTCATGGTGTTCCGCCACATCGGCGATCCCACCATCAGCCTGCTGGGCGAGGACGCAACGCTCGAAGAGCGCGAAGCGCTCACCGAAGAGCTGGGTTTCAACAAGTCTGTTCCCCTGCAATACCTGCACTATGTGGGCAAGGTGCTGCAGGGTGATCTGGGCATTTCCTACCGGCTCAAGCGGCCGGTGGCCGACATCATTGCCGAGCGCCTGCCCGCCACGCTGGAGCTGGCGCTGACCGCTGCGGTCTTTGCGCTGCTCATTGGCGTGGTGCTGGGGGTGTACACCGCGCTGCGGCGCGAAGGCTTCTTCAGCCGCGCCATCATGACGGTGTCGCTGGTGGGGGTGTCACTGCCTACCTTCCTGATCGGCATCGGCCTGATCTACCTGTTTGCGGTGGAGCTGCGCTGGCTGCCCTCGTTCGGGCGGGGCGAGACGGTGAAAATCGGCGGCTGGGAAACCGGCCTGCTGACCGCGTCCGGCCTGGCGGCGATCATCATGCCCGCCATCACGCTGGGCTTCTACAACATGACCTTGATCATGCGGCTGGTGCGGGCCGAGATGCTGGAAGTGCTGCGCTCCGACTACATCCGCTTCGGCCGTGCCCGCGGCCTGAAGGAGCGGGACCTGTACTTCGGCCATGCGCTGCGCAACACGCTGATTCCCGTCATCACCATTGCTGGTCTGCAGATCGGCTCGCTGATCGCCTTTGCCATCGTCACTGAAACGGTGTTCCAGTGGCCGGGCGTGGGTCTGCTGTTCATTTCCTCCATCCAGGGCGTGGATGTGCCCTTGATCGCCGCCTACCTGATGTTCATTGCGCTGCTGTACGTGGTGATCAATCTGCTGGTGGACTTTTTGTACGTGCTGGTGGACCCCCGCCTGCGAAAGAAATAAGGGGGCAGCATGACTGACACCGTGAAACAAGAAGTGGCGCAGCCGCTGCCGCGCGGCTGGAAGGCCAGCGATTCGCCGGTCAAGCGCGCCTTTGCCAAGTCGCGCCTGGTGCAGGTGGCCTGCGGCACGCTGCTGCTGATCGTGCTGGCCACCATCTTTGCGCCTTTGCTGGCCTGGCAGAACCCGTTCGATCCGGCCAACCTGGATTTGATGGATGCCTTCACCGCCCCCTGGAGCCAGGGCATGGGCGAGGCCTTCTACCCACTGGGGGCGGACGACCAGGGCCGCGATGTGTTCAGCGCCATCCTGTATGGCCTGCGCATGTCGGTCTTTGTGGGCGTGTCCGCCGTGGCGCTGTCGCTGATCATCGGCGTGCCGCTGGGGCTGATCGCTGGCTATGCCGGCGGCTGGTTCGACACGCTGCTGATGCGCATCGCCGACATCCAGCTCACCTTCCCGGTGATTCTGGTGGCCCTGCTGATCTTCGGTATTGCCCGCGGCCTGCTGCCCGAGGGCTACCGCGACGACATGGCGGTGTTCGTGATCATCGTGGCCATCGGCCTGTCCGACTGGGTGCAGTACGCCCGGACCGTGCGCGGTGCGGTGATGGTGGAAAAGCAGAAGGACTATGTGCTGGCCGCCCAGCTGATCGGTCGTTCGCAGACCGCCATCCTGACCAAGCACATCCTGCCCAACCTGCTGGCGCCGATCCTGGTGATCGCGACCATCAGCTTTGCCCACGCCATCGTGGCCGAATCCACGCTGTCCTATCTGGGCGTGGGCCTGCCACCCACTTCGCCTTCGCTGGGGACCTTGATCCGCATCGGCCAGGGCTTTCTGTTCTCGGGAGAGTGGTGGATCCTGTTGTTCCCCTCGCTGGTGCTGCTGGCACTGGCGCTGTCCGTCAACCTGGTCGGCGACTGGCTGCGTGACGCCCTGAACCCCAAGCTGCAATGACCATGACCACTGACACCATCCCTACCGTGCCTGACGGTGGTGTGCCCGTGCTGCGGGTGCGCCACCTCAGCGTCACCTTCGATACCTACAAGGGCCCGGTGCATGTGCTGCACGACGTGTCCTTCGACATTGCGCGCGGCGAAATCCTGGGCGTGGTGGGCGAATCGGGCGCGGGCAAGTCCATGACCGGCTCGGCCGTCACCGGCTTGATCGAACCGCCGGGGCGCATTTCCGGCGGCACGGTCGAGCTGTTCGGCCAGCGCATCGACCAGCTCACCGGCGAAGACCTGCGGCGCATCCGCGGCAAGCGCATCGGCACCATCTTTCAGGACCCGCTGACCAGCCTGAACCCGGTCTACACCGTGGGCCGGCACCTGGTGGAAACCATCCGTACCCATTTACCCGTCAGCGAGAAAGAGGCCGAGGCCCGTGCGCTGGCGCTGCTGGAGGAAGTGGAAATTCCCCATGCCAAGGAGCGGCTGGCGCAGTATCCGCACCAGTTCTCCGGCGGCATGCGCCAGCGGGTGGCGATTGCGCTGGCGCTGTGCGCCGAGCCCGAACTGATCATTGCCGACGAGCCCACCACGGCACTCGACGTGTCCGTGCAGGCACAGATCATTGCGCTGCTGCGCAAGGTCTGCAAGGAGCGTGGCGCCGCAGCCATGCTGATCACCCACGACATGGGCGTGATCGCCGAGACAGCCGACCGCGTGATGGTGATGTACCAGGGCCGTGTGCTGGAAACCGGCCCGGTGCGCCAGGTGCTGGATGCGCCGCACGAGCCCTACACCCAGGTGCTGATGGCGGCCATCCCCAGTGTGCACCAGCGTGTGCTGCGCCTGCCGGTGCCCGAAGTGGGCGGCGGACCCGTGCCGGCCGCCGTGCCGTGGACACCCAAGGCGAGTGCTGCGGATGCCCAGGGTGCCGGTGCGAAGCCGTTGCTGGAGGTGCAGAACCTGGGCAAGGACTACGACCTGTCCAGCGGTTGGCTGGCCCGGCTGCTGGCGCGCGAGGAGAAGAAAATCCTCAAGGCCGTGGACGGTGTGTCCTTCGGCATCCGCAAGGGCACGACGTTTGGCTTGGTGGGCGAGTCCGGCTCGGGCAAGTCCACCGTGGCACGCATGGTGGCGGGGCTGACACCGCCCACGCGCGGCACCATCCTGTTCGACGGCGTGGACAAATGGAGCCCTGCGGCCCAGACGGTGGCCATGCGCCGACGCTTCCAGATGATCTTTCAGGACCCGTATGCCAGCCTGAACCCGCGCTGGACGGTGGAGGAGCTGATTGCCGAGCCGCTGCAGGTGCTCGGCATCACCCGCACCAAGGAAGAGACGGCAGCGCGGGTGCAGGAGGCGCTGCGCCGCGTGCGCATGAAGCCGGACGACGCCAAGAAGTACCCGCACCAGTTCTCCGGCGGGCAACGCCAGCGCATCGCCGTGGCCCGCGCTCTGGCCAGCCAGCCGGAATTCATCATCTGCGACGAGCCCACGTCCGCGCTGGACGTGTCGGTGCAGGCCCAGGTGCTGAACCTGATGCGCGATCTGCAGGACGAGTTCGGCCTGACCTATCTGCTCATCAGCCACAACCTGGCGGTGATCCGCCACATGTGCGACGACATCGGCGTGATGCAACGCGGCAAGCTGGTGGAAGCCGGTGAGGCTGCGGCCGTGCTCGACGCCCCGCAGCATGCCTACACCCGCGAGCTGATGGCGGCGATTCCGGACATTGCCCACGTGCATGTCTGAACCCGGTGCCCGTCGTGGACGGGCACCGCTGCCAGCACCCTCCAACGGGCCGCCTGCCTGCGGCTGCTGCGCCGCGCGGGTCAGTCCTGTGCGGCGGCTCCGGGGTTGACGAGCTGCGCGCGCAGCGTGGTCAGGATTTCTTCGGACAGCGCCGGGTTGCCGGCCGCCGTGGCGCGCGCCAGCACCAGCGCACCCACCATGCTGGACAGCATGGCGATGGTGCGTGCACGTTCCTCGGGCGTGGCAGGGCGTTGGTCGCGTGCGCTGGCAGGCATCAGGGCGCGGGTAAAGCGCTGGATGTTCTGCTCCACCCCCTGGGCAAACACCGCTGACATCTCCGGCCCGGCGCGGGCCGCATCCACGGCCAGCGCCGCGGCAGGGCAGCCGTTGCCAGGGTGGTCGCGGTGGGTGGTGGACAGGTAGCTGTCCACCAGGGATTGCAGCAGCTGCTCGGGCCCGGCGTCAGCGCGCGGTGCATCCAGCGCCTCCAGCGGCGTGATGGTCCAGTCGAAGGCCCGCAGGCAGGCCTCGCGCGCCAAGGCATCCTTGGATTCGAAATGGCGGTACAGCCCGCCGTGGGTCAGGCCGGCGTCGCGGGTGATGTCGGCCACGCCAACGCCGGCCAGGCCGTGCTCCCGGTACAGGCGGGCGGCGGCATCGACGATGCCGGCGCGGTTCTCTGCAGCTTGTGCCTTGGATACTTTCATGGTTTTAGATGATGCTGGTCATCAAAACAATTATGATGATGCCTCTCATCATAAGTGCCGGACCACCCGGCTGCCTACCATGAAGCAGTTTTCCCTCTCCATAGCCCTGCCGCTTGTGGCGCCGATGCTGGCCGGAGGCCGGGCATGAGCCGCCGCGTCGTGATCACCGGCCTGGGGCTGGTCTCGCCCCTGGGCTGTGGGGTGGAGCTGGCCTGGCAGCGTCTGCAGGCCGGGCAGTCCGGCATCCGGGCGCTGGATGCGGCCGTGTGCGACGGCATCGACACCCGCATCGGCGGGCGCGTCCCGGGTCTGGAAGAAGACCCCGAAGGGGGCTGGAACGCCGATGCCGTGGTGTCGGCCAAGGACCAGCGGCGCATGGACCGCTTCATCACTTTCGCCCTCGGGGCGGCGGACCAGGCGCTGGCCCAGGCCGGATGGCATCCGCAGGACGAGCCCGCGCGGCAGCGCACGGCCACGGTGATTGCATCCGGCATTGGCGGCTTCGGGGCGATTGCCGACGCCGTGCGCACCACCGACACCCGGGGACCGGGGCGGTTGTCGCCCTTCACAGTGCCGTCGTTCCTGGTGAACCTGGCGGCAGGTCAGGTGTCGATACGCCATGGTTTCAAGGGACCGATTGGCGCGCCCGTCACCGCCTGTGCGGCCAGCATCCAGGCCGTGGGCGATGCGGCGCGGCTGATCCGGGCGGGCGAGGCCGATGTGGCCCTGTGTGGCGGCAGCGAAGCCTGTATCGACCGGGTCAGCCTGGGCGGCTTTGCGGCGGCCAAGGCGCTGTCCAGTGGCTTCAACGACCAGCCCGACAAGGCGTCGCGCCCCTTCGATGCGGCGCGGGACGGCTTTGTGATGGGCGAGGGCGCCGGCATGCTGGTGCTGGAATCACTGGAGCATGCACTGGCCCGTGGTGCCCAGCCGCTGGCCGAAGTGCTGGGCTACGGCACCTCTGCCGACGCCTACCATATCACCGCCGGCCCCGAGAGCGGGGAAGGTGCGTTGCGGGCCATGCAGGCGGCGCTGGCCCAGGCCGGTCTGCAGCCTGAGCAGATCCAGCACCTGAACGCCCATGCCACATCCACCCCGGTGGGGGACCGGGGCGAGCTGGCGGCCATCCGGACCCTGTTCTGCGCTGCCATGGCGCAAGGCCAGGGGCCGGCCATCACCGCCACCAAATCCGCCATCGGGCATTTGCTGGGGGCGGCCGGGGGCGTGGCCAGTGTGTTCACCGTGCTCGCGCTGCGCGACCAGGCCGTGCCGCCGCTGCTGAATCTGACACAGCCCGATGCCTGGGCCGAGGGCATGGACCTGGTGCGTGGCCAGGCACGGCCGGTGGCCATGGCGCATGCGTTGCTCAACGGCTTTGGTTTTGGCGGTGTCAATGCCTCGCTGGTGCTGGGGCGCTACCCGGGCTGAGCCCCTGGGCGGTAGGCGGCCATGAAAAAAGGCTTGCCGCAGGCAAGCCTTGGGTTCCTCTGGCGCCACCCGGCAGCGCTGGCGCAGCGGTCTGCGCCAACGCGTTGAGATTCAGAGCAGCGACTGGGCGTTGTTCAGCACAAAGTCGCAGGCTTTTTCCTTCACATTGCTCTTGACCTTGTCTAGGCTGAAGCTCTTGCCGTCCGAACCGGTGACCATGCCCATCAGACCGTTCTGGTAGCCCTGGTCCTTGGGCTCTTCCTTCTGGCCCAGGCCCAGCTTGCCCAGCAACTGGTCTTTCACCTGGCTGGCCTTGTCGGCGTTCAGGTAGTTGTTCTTCATGCAGTAGGTGATCACGCCGGCGGCATTGCTGGCCGTTCCCGAGCCGGTCAGGCCGCCCAGACCCAGGGCCGACAGTCCGGCAGCACTCCCGGTGCTGCCGCTGTTGCTGCCCAGCAGTCCGCCCAGACCGGAGCTGCTGCCTTCGCTGGCGGCGCTGCCCGAACCACTGCCCAGCTTGGAGGCGCCGTCGCGCAGTGCATCGCCCCAGCCGGAGGCCTGGGCGGGCAAGGTGGCGGCTAGGGCGGCGGTCAGCAAGGCGGTGGCAAATGCGGTTTTCATGGTGTGTCCTTTGCAGCAGCGCCCGGCAAGGTGGTGGGAGCGGAGGCTCGGCGCGGGCAAGGACTGCAAGGTAGCACGCTGCCACGGCGACGGCATGCCGCAAATGTGGAAGATTGCAACGCCGTTGTCACAGTTTGTGAGTCTCTGCGCGCGCGGGTGCTCGGGCGTAGCGATGCTTGGTCCCGGACGGCCGCAGCTCAGTCGAGCAGGGCTGCCACTTCCTGGGGGGTGAGGTAGCGCTGGAACTCCACATGCGGATCCTGCGCGGCGTGGCAGGCGCTGGTGAAACCGGACCAGCGGCGGCTGCAGCCGCCTTCGCCGTCCAGCGCGATCAGCACGCGCAGGCCCTGGCGGGAAGCAAAGCTGCGCAACGGTGCCTCGCCCCAGGCCCAGGCCATGGGATTGACCAATTGGCCCCCGGCATAGGCCGTGGCCTGCAGCCACTGGAAGGCCGCGGTGTCCGAATCGGCGCTGTCGGCGTCGTCGTCCACCTCGCCGTCCATATCGGCATCCGGGGCGCCATCGGATGCATCGGACACAGCGTCTGCGGCGTCCCAGATCTCCGGGCGTACGCGCAGTGCCTGGCCGTGGCGGCGGATCAGCCGCTGCAGCATCGAAAACGCATGAAAGCCGTTGTTGGCGGCGTGCACGCGGGCGATGAAGCCCGTGCCCGATGCCGGCAGCACCACGGCCAGGGCGTCCTCGTAGCTGATGTCGGCGGCCAACACCAGGTAGTACAGCTGCTCGAACGGCAGGCTGTCGCTGCGGTGCAGGGTGGCCAGCAGTGCTTGCAGTGCGCTGTGGGCCAGAAAATCGGCGTGGTTGCGGCGTTCGCGCAGCACCATGGTCATCAGCGGCAGCACCAGCAGGTCGGTCGCCTGGTGCAACAGCTCCACTTCCCAGCGCTGGTCGCGGGGGACGGCGGCCATCTGCGCCTGGGCATCCTCCCAGGCCTGCAGCGCCGCGGGATCGGGGGGCTCCGTGTCGTCCTCTTCCACCGCTTCGGCGCAGTAGGGCTGCAGCTGCTGCAGCCAGCGGTGCAGCAGGTCCAGGGCCACCGGGAACAGCACGCGCGGGTCGGCGTCGTCTTCCACCAGGGTGCCGCACATCAAGGCCAGCATGGCCGCACGCTGGGGCGGCAGCTCGGGCAGCAGGGCGGCGCAGCCTTGCAGGATGGACGCGGTGTGCAGGGGATCACGGGCCCGCTGGTAGAGCGTGGCCAGCGCGGGCCGGGCGAAGAAGGTGGCGATGGTTTCCTGTGCATCGGCGCAGGACAGGGGCTGGCGCAGCAGGGCCAGCAGATCGGGGGGAAAGTCGGCGGTGTCCAGAGGCATGGCGGTGGATGGTAGCCGAGTGCGTGGTGTGCACCGCGCAACCCTGCGGCTGGCGGCGCCTCCTGCCGAAGCCGCCGCCAGCGATCACGCGGGCCCCAACTGGCCGTGCAGGTCGATGCGCAGCCTGCGCGGGGCCGGCTGCGGGGCGTGCATCGCCTGTTGCATCAGACCCGCCAGGGTGCGGGCCACGGCCGGGTGCTGCTGCAGGTGGGCGGCCACGCGGTGGTCGGCACCTTCCAGCACGATGTGCTGCAGGCGGGGGCCGGCAGCATCGGCCAGGGCGCTGAAGACTTCGGCGGGGATGGGGCTCCAAACGGTGTGGTGGCTGCCATCGGCCCGTTGCAGCGTGGTTTCTCCGGCGGCGCGGCCGGCCGGGGCGCCATGGGCCGTAGCCTGCAGGCCGTCCCATTCACCCTGGATCAGCAGCAGCCGGCCGGCAAAGCGGCGCACAAAGTCCAGCGAACGCGATTGCAAAAAGCCGAACGGGGTCGAGATCGCCTCCCGGAACGGGGCGCCAAAGTGCGTGGCGATCCAGGCAGCTTCCGGGTACAGCGCCGGGCCGCACAGGGCCAGCACCTGCACCTGGTCGGCATGGTGCTCGGCCACGCGCATGGCCAGTGCGCCGCCCATGCTGGCGCCGTAGACCATGCGCAGCTGCGGTCCCAGGCGTGCGGCAAAGCGCAGTGCTTCCTGCAGGTTGTGTGTCAGCGATGTCTGCTCCACCGGCATGGGCGAATCCGGCCCGTGGCCCGACAGGCTGGGGGCCAGGCTGCCCACGCCCAGCTGCTGCAGCGGCGCGAGCAGGCCATTCAGGCGCTGCAGATTGGAGCGTGCACCGTGCAGGGCCAGCAGCGGACAGTCGGCTGCCGCCCCGGCAGGGCGCAGCTGACCGGGCAGGCGGTAGCCCGCGAATGCTTCGGAACAGGCGACGGTGGCGGCGTCGGTCGGGGCGTCCGGGGCCTCATCGGCCGCCCGCTGTGCACCGAGGGCGTTCACTGCGTGCTACGCGGCGCGGTGGCGGGCATGGCACCTGCCGGTGTGGCGGCAGGCGCCGCCGTGGCGGGTGTCCCGGTGGCGCCCGGGGCCTGGTTGGCCGGCAGCTGCTGGATGGTGGAGCGCACCGCGCGATCGCCCTGGGGCGGATGGGGGAAGCCGGTCAGCGCGGCGTCGAACAGCACGCTGTAGATCACGCGGTCGTCGGTCCAGACCTCGTCATAGGCTGCCGAGGTCTCGTAGACGATTTTCTGGGTCTGCTGGTCGCGCATCACCAGCTTGACGGAGCGGTAGTACACCATGGGGGGCGCGTCCATCATCCAGCTCATGCCCATGCCGCCGCCCCAGCGGCCGCCATAGCCCAGGCCCCAGCCAAACATCGGGCCGGGCGGGCCGTAGTACGGCCAGTTGTTGGCCCGGCCGTAGCTGGCCGCGGCCATCACCTGGACCACCAACTTGGCCTTGCCCGGGGTTTCGTCGCGGGTCAGGCCGACGCGCTGCAGTGACTGTTCCGCCTGGCGCTCGATCAGCGCAAAGCTTTGCTGCTGGGCCATGGAAGGCAGCAGCTCCATGCGGTAGGTGGGGGGCACGGGCAACTGGGCCAATGTGGAGTAGCTGCTGACGCTGCTGGTGATCTCGCGCGGGCCGGAGGCGCAGCCGGCCAGTGCCAGTGTGGCGGCTGCGACGGCGGCCAGTGCCAGGCGGCGGGATGTCAAAAGGTGGTGCGACATAGAAAGCTCCCGGTCGGTGCGGCGGCCGTGCAAGCCGCCTTCATGCAGATTGTGACCCGTTTGCGGCCCGGCAAGTTCCGGACCGCTGCACAGGTACAGGTCAGCGGGCACAAAAAAGCCCCGCAGGGCGGGGCTGGATGCCGGGGCAGGCGGGGCCATGCCCAGAGGGCACAGGGCGGTCAGCCCAGTTGCACCACCTGCAGGCCTCCGGGCAGGGCGGAGGCGGTTGGCAGCTCTTCGTGGTCGAAAGCCATGTCGCCATTCGGGTCGGCAATGCCGGTGGCCTTGGCGTCCTTGAAGTTGTGCAGCTGCGGGTCCATCATGTGCGTGGTCACGACGTTGCCCATGGCGCGGAACATGCTCTCGATGCGGCCAGGGAACTTCTTGTCCCACTCGCGCAGCATTTCGCCGATGGCCACGCGCTGCAGGCCGTCCTGGCTGCCGCAGAGGTTGCAGGGAATGATGGGGAAGTTCTGGTACTGCGCCCAGCGGGTGGTGTCCTTCTCGGGCACATAGGCCATGGGGCGAATCACCACATGCTTGCCGTCGTCGCTGACCAGCTTCGGGGGCATGCCCTTCATGCGGCCGCCGTAGAACATGTTCAGCATCAGCGTCTGCACGATGTCGTCGCGGTGGTGGCCCAGCGCCACCTTGGTGCAGCCCAGTTCGTCGGCCACCTTGTACAGGATGGCGCGGCGCAGGCGCGAGCACAGGCCGCAGGTGGTCTTGCCCTCGGGCACCACGCGCTTGACCACGCTGTAGGTGTCCTGGGTTTCGATGTGGTAGTCCACGCCGATGGACTTGAAGTACTCGGGCAGGATGTGGTCGGGGAAGCCGGGCTGCTTCTGGTCCAGGTTCACGGCCACCAGGTCGAACTTCACCGGCGCGCGCTTTTGCAGCTTGCGCAGGATGTCCAGCAGCGTGTAGCTGTCCTTGCCGCCGGACATGCACACCATGATCTTGTCGCCTTCTTCAATCATGTTGAAGTCGGTGATGGCCTTGCCCACTTCGCGGCACAGGCGCTTTTCCAGCTTGATCTGTTCGCGTTCGATCTTGATTTTGCCGGGCTTGGCGTCGACGGCGGTGGTTTCGTCTGCCGCGGGTTCTTCGGCAATCCAGGGGTTGTCAGTCACAGCATTCATGGGGTTCACCATTGTCCGGTTTCGATGCGAATGGCCACTTCGCAGTCGTCAAAAATTTCCAGTTTCGCAATCTTCACGCGCACGCCGTATACACCGGGCAGCAGCATCAGGCGCTGGGCCAGCTTGCCGATCAGGCTCTCGAGCAGGTTCACATGCTCGGCGGTGCACTCGTCGATGATGATCTGGCGCACCTTGCGGTAGTCCAGCACATGGGTGATGTCATCGTCGTGCGGGCGCAGCGGCTGGGGGCCCAGGTTCAGCTCCGCGTCCACCTGAATCGGCTGGGGCGCGGTTTTTTCATGGGCCAGAATGCCCAGATTGGCGTTGAAACGCAGGCCGGTGAGGGTCAGCGTCTGGCTGCCTGTTGCAGCGTGGGTCATGGTTGTGCTTCGGTTAAAAGCGCTGCGGCGCCCGGGCGCAGACGGAAGGTCTCCACGCCCACGGCCTCGCAGTCGGGGTATACATCGGGTTTGCTGGTGGCCACGCGGGCGGCCACCACACCGGGGTGGGCCAGCAGCGCGTCCAGGATGGCATCGCCCAGGGTTTCCTGCAGCCCGATATGCCCTTGGCCCACGGCCTGGTGCACCACCTGGCGCACAAAGTCGTAATCCACCACTTCCTCGATGGCATCGCGCTGCGGCGTGCTGGTGTGCAGCGGCACGTACAGATCGATGTCAAAGCGCATGCGCTGGGGCGCTTCGCGTTCGAAACCGTGGATGCCGATGGACGCCTGCACCTGCAGGCCGCGCAGAAACAGCCGGCGGCATTGTGCCAGCAAGGCGGAAACAGCGTGCGGGCTGGGAAATGGCGAGGTCATGGGGAAGTGGTGAAAAAGTGGGCTTCTCGTGCGCTTTGCCGGTGTTCAAGCGTCGCTCTGGACCATGAACATCACGTCGCGCTCCAGCGGCACCAGATGCTGGCCATTGTCCACGCTGAGGGATACGCCCGTGATGGCCGGGTTTTCGGCCAGGAATACCGCCGTGCGCGCCACATCGGCTGCCGCCAGCGGGCGGCGCAGCAGGTTGACGCGGGCAGCGCGCTGGTAATTGGCTTCGCTCTGCGGGCCGCTGGGGTACATCAGTCCCGGTGACAGGCCCACCACCCGCACGGCGGGCGCCAGCGCCTGGGCCTGCAGCACCACGGCCCGCTCCAGCGCCAGCTTGCTCAGAGTGTAGGAGAAGTAGTCGGGGTTGAGGTTGTGCACCTTCTGGTCCAGCACATGGATGGCGACCGGGCTGTGGGGGCCGGCCAGCGGTGTCTGGCCCAGGCGCACCGCCCATTCGCCGGCCAGGGACAGCGGTGCCAGCGTGTTGGTGTGCAGCTGGCGGTCGACCCGGCCCCAGTCGAGGTGGAAGTCCTGGGCGCTGTCGGGCTCGAAGGTGGAGGCACTGTTGACCAGCGCCGTGGGCAGGGTGCCGGTGGCAGCGGTGAAGGCATCCAGCAGGGCGGGCAGGGCGGCGCGGTCGGCCAGATCCGCCTGCAGGGTCACGGCCTGCACGCCCAGGGCGCGCAGCTCGGTGCAGGTGGCCTCGGCCGCCTCGCTGCTGCGCAGATAGTGGCAGGCCACGTTCCAGCCGGCGCGGGCAAAGGCCAGACAGAATTCGCGGCCCAGGCGCAGGCCGCCGCCGGTGATCAGAACCCAGGGTGTCATGTGCGGGGGGCTTTCGTGTGCAGCGCGTGCCAGACGCCGGCCATGAAGAAGGACAGATCCTGGATGAAATACAGGCGCTGTGCCGGCTCCAGCAGGAAATCCTTGGGCAGGCTGCGGTAGAGGATCAGCGCCTGGCAGTCGCTGCCGTCGGCGCACTGCAGCTTGCCGGGGCTGGGGTTGAGCAGGTAGCCCTCGGCTTCGGCGCCCTGCAGGGTGTGGGACAGCGGGCCCAGGACAGGGTCGCCCAGCTGCACGCGCTCGTGCAACTGCTGGCCCAGGGTACGGGGAAAATCCTTGCCCAGCAGCTGGTGGGTCAGGCCCAGCAGCTTGGCGTCGCTGTTCTGGCCGAAAACCAGGGCCAGTACCACCACCAGCACCGGCAGTGACAGGGCGATGAGCTGCATGGCGCGCGAGGCCATATCGTCTTTTTGTGCCCAAAGCCCGTAGGCCAACATGGTCAGGCCGCCGACAACGACGACAATCATCAACCCGAAGATGACGACGCGCGCCCACAACGGCAGCACCAGCAGGCGCAGCCAGCGCAGCAATTCACTCGAAAGACCCAGTTGGTTGGTAGAGGCAGCGTCGCTCACAAGGCACACATTGAAGGTGGAAGGCCCAGGTCTTCCGTCGGGAAGAGACCTGCATGATGGAAAGCTCCGAAAGTTTACCGGGCGCCTTGGCGTCACACATCCAAAACACCATGGCCCAGCAGGGCGGCTGGCTGCCGTTCGACCGGTTCATGGCGCTGGCGCTGTACCAGCCGGGTCTGGGCTACTACGCCAACGACCGCGCCAAGTTCGGCCAGATGCCCCAGTCGGGCAGCGATTTTGTGACCGCGCCCGAACTGTCCCCCATTTTCGGCCAGTTGCTGGCCGTGCAGCTTGCCGAGGCGCTGGCCCGCACCGGTACCGACGAGCTGTGGGAATTCGGTGCCGGCACCGGCGCGCTGGCGCTGCAGGTGCTGCAGGCCTTGCAGGCGCTGGGCGTGCCCGTGCGCCGCTACACCATTGTCGATCTGTCCGGCACGCTGCGGGCGCGCCAGCAGGAGACGCTGGCCGAGTTTGCCGGTCTGGTGCACTGGGCGGATGCATTGCCGGAACAGTTCAGCGGTGTGGTGCTGGGCAACGAGGTGCTGGACGCGATGCCGGTGCAATTGCTGCAGCGCACCCAGGGGCGCTGGCATGAGCGCGGCGTGGTGGCGGACGGTGCCGGCTTTGCCTGGCAGGACCGGCTGACCGAGCTGCGCCCGCCGCTGGAGATCGACGGCGAGCACGACTACCTGACCGAGATCCATCTCCAGGGCGATGCCTTTGTCCGCACGCTGGGCGAGCGGCTGCAGCGCGGTGCGGCCTTTTTCATCGACTACGGCTTCGGCGAGAGCGAGTACTACCACCCGCAGCGCCACATGGGCACCTTGGTTTGCCACCACCTGCACCAGGTGGACAGCGATCCGCTGGACAAGGTGGGCCTGAAGGACATCACCGCCCACGTCAACTTCACCGGCACCGCCGTGGCGGCCCAGGACATCGGCTTTGACGTGCTGGGCTACACCACCCAGGCGCATTTCCTCATCAACTGCGGTCTGCAGCAGAAACTGGAGCAGCTCACGCTGGCGCAGCGCGCTCCTGCGCTCAAATTGATGCTGGAGCACGAAATGGGCGAGCTGTTCAAGGTGATCGGCCTGGTCAAGGGCGTGGAGGCCTGGGAGGCCCGCGGTTTTTCCCAGGGTGACCGCACCCACCGTCTGTGACGGCGAGAAAGGCCTCTCACCCATGATCCGCTGGATGCTGCTGATGTTCATGGTGCTGGTGCTGGTCAACAGCGCCACGGGCTGGGTGCGCAAGATCGGCCTGGGCCGGCTGCCGGGGGATGTCACCCTGCGCCTGCTGGGACGTGAGATTTTTCTGCCCTGCGCCAGTTCGGTGCTGCTGACGGTGGGGCTGTTCAGCCTGGTCAAGCTGGTGGCCTGGCTGATGTGAGCCGATCCCGGGCAGCTTGGGGCTTGCACCGGCTTGCAAAACCGGCATCCGGCGTCACCTGCAGACATTGCTTTCGACCACGGAACAAGGAACCGCATGACCACGCCCGAGACCCTGCACATCGTTTGCCCCCATTGCCACAAGACCAACCGGGTGGCCACCGGGCAACTGGCCAGCGCGCCCGGTTGCGGCAGCTGCCACCAGCCGCTGTTCACCGGTGCTCCGGTCGAACTGGATGCCGACAGCTTTGCCCGGCAGGTGGGGCGCAACCAGATTCCGGTGGTGGTGGACTTCTGGGCCCCCTGGTGCGGCCCCTGCCGCATGATGGCCCCGGGCTACGCCCAGGCCGCCCGGCAGATGGAGCCGGCCGTGCGCTTTGCCAAGCTGGACACGGAGGCCTTCCCCCATGTGGCCGCACCGTTCAACGTGCGCAGCATTCCCACCATGATCGTCTTCAAGGGCGGCCAGGAAGCCGCCCGCGTCTCCGGTGCCATGCCGCCCGGCGAGATCGTGCGCTGGGTGCAGTCGGTGGTGTAGGCCCCAGGCGGGCAGTCCAGGAATGGAAGGCCGGCGGGCGCCAGGCCACGCCGCTGCTCAGACCGGTGCGGTCTGCGAAGCAGCCAGTCGCTGCAAGGCCGACACCAGCGCGGTGATGTCCGCGTCGCTGGTGTGCCAGGCCACCGAGGCGCGCACCACGGCGGTCAGGCCCCGGGCCTGCATGTCCAGCGGGGTGTAGCCCATGCCGCTGGCGGCCACCTGGATGTCCTGGGCCAGCAGTGCCTGCTGGACCTGGGCGGGGGTGTAACCCTCCAGTGTGAAGGGCACGATGCCGCAGCCCGCAGGCGCATCCGGCAGGCTGTGCAAGCGCAGTCCCGGCACCTGCGCCAGGGCGGCACGCAACTGGGTGGCGCCCTGGGCAATGGCGGCAAAGCGCTGCGGCCAGCCCTGGGTCTGTGCAGTGTCCAGGGCGGCCAGCAGGCCGAGCCGCAGGGCCATGGAGGCTTCCGACTGCTCCAGCACCCGCGCGTCCTGGCGCATCGCTGGCCCGGTGGGCGTGATGGGGCAGGACACATGGTCCACCGTCATGGGCTGCAGCCGGGCAACAAAACCGGGTTTCAGGTACACCAGCCCGGTGCCGCGCGGGCCGCACAGCCATTTGCGGCCGGGGGCCGTCAGCGCATCGCACTGCAGCGCCTGGACGTCCACGGGGATGTGGCCCAGCGCCTGGGCCGCGTCCACGATGTAGGGAATGCCGTGGCGGGCACAGAGCTGGCCCAGGGCGGTGGCGTCATACACCGTGCAGCCGTTGGCCGGAACCCAGGTGAGGGCGACCAGCTTGACGCGCGCATCCAGCGAGGCCTGCAGCGCCGCCATGTCCAGTGCGCCGCCGGGCGTGCAGGGCATTTCCTCGACCACGCAACCGGTGCGTGCCTGCAACTGGCGCAGCATGGCGTAGTTGCCGCCCCACTCCCCAGGCGTGACCAGCACGCGGTCACCGGCCTCCAGCGGCAGCGCACCTACGACGGCGCACCAGCCGTGGGTGTTGCCTGTGGTCAGTGCGATATCGGCAGGCTGGCAGTGCAGCAGTTCGGCCAGCCGGGCATAGAGCTGCTGGAGCTGGGGCTGCACCTGCTGGGAGGCGATGTAGGCGCCCAGCGCCTGCTCGCGCTGCATGTAGTGGGAGACGGCGTGGAGCACGCTATCCGGCATCAGACCGCCGGCGGCTTGGTTCAGGTAGTGCATGGAGTCGGGGGGCAGGCCTGCCCGGGTGGCAGGGTGTGCCTCCATGCTACCGCGTGGCGGTGCTCGGCCGGTCCCAACGTCGGGCGCTGACCGTGTTTTCTGGGCAGGGTGCGCATCGCCGCCCCGGACGGCCGGATGGCCCCCTGCGGGGTCTGGCTTGCGGAGCTCAGCTCCAGGAGCGGCCGGAGCCCAGTTGCTGCCAGGCTGCCGGCGCCGGTATGCCGTGCTGGAATACCCCATCCCAGGCAATCAGCGCTTGCTGGCGCGGCGGCTGGCCCAGTTCGTCGGTCAGCAGCAGTTCGGCGCAGGCATAGACGCGGGAGATCAGGCCTTCCCGGGTACGGGCGCGCACCAGCAGGCCGGGCAGGCTGCTGCTGGTGGCGCTGTAACAGCCGGTAGCGGAATTCCGCTGGACCTGCACACGCAGCAGCAGGACTGCACCTTGGCGGCCGCACCAGCGCCACAGCGGAAAGCCTACGGGATACATCGTTTTCTCCTGCCCGTCGCGATGGACCGCGGGCGTGATTGCGGGGGCAGCACATCTCCAAAACGGGGGCGCTACTGCCAAGATTGCGTGTATCGTGCGGCGCCCAGATGAATATTGGATGAATGCGGGAGCGGAAGTGGGGGCTTGCCCGGGGCGTTCAGCAGCGCAGCACCGTGTAGCGCAGGCGGGCCAGGGACAGGGTGTGCTCGGCTTCGGCCTTGAGGTCGGGTTTGGCGCGTCTGGCGGCGCGCTCCAGCATCGGCAGGCGGGTATCCAGGGCGCTGCATTCCAGCTTGGCCGCAAAGGACAGCTGGCTTCGACGTGCCGCGATGGCCAGCTGTTCAGGGGTGAGGTTGAGGTTGGGCGACAGCGCCACGGGTCGCAAGGGCTGGGTGGCAGGGGCGGATTCCGGGCGGTACAGCAGTTGCAGGCGCGTGTCTTCCGCCGCCAGGCTGGCCGCATGGCTGCCGCCGAGGCCCAGGCTCAGCGCAATGCCAAGGATCACAGCGTGCAGGGAGGGCATGGTGGTGCGCAGGTGGAAGGAGACCCTCCATGGTGCGCGCGGGACAGGGGCATGGCGCAGGCGTCAGCCGGGTTCGGACGTCCGCAACGTGGCCAGTTCCGCGTCGGTGAACACGCGCGACCGGGTGAGAAAGGCCTTGCCCTCCGGCCCTTCCAGCGAGAAGGTGCCGCCGCCGTGGGTCTCGATCACGTCGATGATGAGCTGGGTGTGCTTCCAGTAGGCGAACTGCGAGACGCTCATGTAGAACGGCAGGCCGCCAATCGTGCCCAGCTGTATGTCTCCGGGGCCGATGGTCAGTTCCCCTTCGATATAGCAGTTGGCTGCGCTGTTGTCGCAGCAGCCGCCGGACTGGTGAAAGAACAGGTGCGGCCCGTGCTTGGTCCGGAGCAGTTCGATCAGCTCCAGCGTCGCCGGGGTGGCAATGACACGCTCGACCATGGTTGTCTCCTGTGAATGCACCGCCACCAGCGGAAGCTGCTGGCGGTGCAGGCGCTGCAGCCGGGGCTCAGGTGGCGATGTCCAGCACCACCCGGCCTTCGATCTGGCCCTGGTGCATGCGGGCAAAGATGTCGTTGATGTTTTCCAGCTTGTCGGTCGAGACTGTGGCTTTCACCTTGCCCTGGGCGGCAAAGTCCAGCGACTCCTGCAGGTCCAGCCGGGTGCCGACAATGGAGCCGCGCACCGTGATGCCCTTGAGCACCATGCTGAAGATGGGCAGCGGGAAGTCGCCCGGAGGCAGGCCATTGAGCGCAATGGTGCCGCCGCGGCGCACCATGCCCAGCGCCTGCTCGAAGGCCTTGGGTGACACGGCCGTGACCAGCACGCCGTGCGCCCCCTCGATTTCCTTTTGCAGGTAGGCCGCCGGGTCGGTTGTCTTGGCGTTCACCGTCACCGTGGCGCCCAGCTGCCGGGCCAGATGCAGCTTGGTATCGTCGATGTCCACGGCCGCCACATTGAAGCCCATGGCCTTGGCGTATTGCACGGCCATATGGCCCAGCCCGCCCACGCCGGAGATCACCACCCAGTCGCCGGGTTTGGCTTCCGTCATCTTCAGGCCCTTGTAGACCGTGACGCCGGCGCACAGCACGGGCGCAATCTCGACAAACCCCACATTCGCTGGCAGGTGGCCCACATAGTTGGGGTCGGCCAGCGCATAGTCGGCAAAGCCGCCGTTGACCGAGTAGCCGGTGTTGGTCTGCGATTCGCACAGCGTTTCCCAGCCGCCGATGCAATGCCGGCAGAAGCCGCAGGCACTGTGCAGCCAGGGCACGCCCACGCGGTCGCCTTCCTTGACGTGCTTGACGTTCTTTCCCACCGCTGCCACATAGCCCACGCCTTCGTGGCCGGGAATGAAGGGCGGATGGGGTTTGACCGGCCAGTCGCCTTCGGCAGCGTGCAGATCGGTGTGGCAGACCCCCGAGGCGGCGATCTTCACCAGGATCTGGTCGTCGGCCGGGCGGGGGACCGGCATTTCTTCGATGGTCAGCGGTTTGCCAAAAGCGCGCACCACGGCAGCTTGCATGGTCTGGGGAAGCGTCATCCGAACATCTCCTTGAAGCAAGGGGCGCAGCCGCCATGAGGCCGGATACGCCCAGGGCAAGAGCCTGCACATTCCAGGTCTGTGTCTGCTGAGATGGCAGGGCATAGGGCACCTGGGCCAGGCTGCCCGGTGCGGCATCCATCGTGGAAACCGACAAAAGGTAGGTTGCCGTGGTGCAGCTTGCGCACCATCGGCATGGGTGTCAAGTGCGGGGAGACTGGGGAGGGTGCCTGCTGCAGGCCTTGTCTGACCTGCAGCAGGAAACAGGGCTTCAGAAGAAGCCGAGTTTCTGCTCGGAGTAGGAAACCAGCAGGTTCTTGGTCTGCTGATAGTGGGACAGCATCATCTTGTGGTTCTCCCGTCCCACACCTGATTCCTTGTAGCCGCCGAACGCAGCGTGTGCCGGGTAGTGGTGGTAGCAGTTGGTCCACACGCGGCCGGCC
The DNA here is from genome assembly GCF_002479375.1 of Comamonas sp. UBA7528. Lineage (NCBI taxonomy): Bacteria > Pseudomonadati > Pseudomonadota > Betaproteobacteria > Burkholderiales > Comamonadaceae > Comamonas > Comamonas sp. UBA7528. Next base: position 116,570 of record NZ_DLMU01000010.1, on the reverse strand, counting down.
TTGATGGCGCGGCCCATGCGGTACGCCACATTGCCGTTGCGGCTCCACACGCCCGCACCCAGGCCGTAGAGGGTGTCATTGGCCAGGGCCAGGGCTTCTTCCTCGGTTTTGAAGGTGGTCACGGCCAGCACGGGGCCGAAGATTTCCTCCTGGAAGATCCGCATCTTGTTGTGGCCCTTGAAGATGGTGGGCTGCACGTAGTAGCCGCCTTCCAGCTCCGGGCCCAGCTGGGCCTGGGCGCCGCCGATCAGCACCTCGGCGCCTTCCTGCTTGCCCAGGTCCAGGTAGGACAGGATCTTGGTCAGTTGCTCCTTGCTGGCCTGCGCGCCCATCATGGAGCTGGGGTTCAGCGGGTCGCCATGCTGGATGGCTGCCACGCGTTTCAGCACCCGTTCCATGAACTTTTCATAGATGGACTCCTGGATCAGCGCACGGCTGGGGCAGGTGCAGACCTCGCCCTGGTTGAAGGCAAACAGCACCAGGCCTTCGATGGCCTTGTCCAGAAAGCTGTCGTCCTGGTCCATCACATCGGCAAAGAAGATGTTGGGCGACTTGCCGCCCAGCTCCAGGGTGGCCGGAATCAGGCTGTTGGCCGCTGCCTGGGCAATCACCCGACCGGTGCTGGTGGAGCCGGTGAAGGCGATCTTGGCAATGCGCTTGCTGGTGGCCAGCGGCATGCCGGCTTCGCGGCCAAAGCCGTTGACGATGTTCAGCACGCCCGGTGGCAGCAGGTCGCCGATCAGGCTGACCAACACCAGGATGGAGATGGGGGTGGATTCCGCGGGCTTCAGCACCACGCAGTTGCCGGCGGCCAGTGCGGGAGCCAGTTTCCAGGCGGCCATCAGAATGGGGAAGTTCCAGGGAATGATCTGCCCGACCACGCCCAGCGGCTCGTGGAAGTGGTAGGCCACGGTGTCGTTGTCGATCTGGCTGATACCGCCTTCCTGGGTGCGGATGGCCCCTGCAAAGTAGCGGAAATGGTCGGCCGACAGCGGGATGTCGGCATTCAGCGTCTCGCGGATGGCCTTGCCGTTGTCGATGGTTTCCACATAGGCCAGCAGCTCGCGGTTGGCATCGATGCGGTCGGCAATCTGCAGCAGGATGTTGCTGCGCTCGGTGGCCGAGGTCTTGCCCCAGGCATCGGCTGCCGCATGGGCGGCGTCCAGCGCCTTGTCGATGTCGGCGGCCGTGCCCCGCGCCACCTTGGTGTAGACCCTGCCGTTGATGGGCGTGACCACGTCGAAATACTCGCCATTGCCGGGAGGCACCCACTGGCCGCCGATGTAGTTGTCGTAGCGGTCTTGGTATTTGTGCAGCGCACCGGACTGACCGGGAAGGGCATAGGCCATGGCAAATCTCCAGCAACAAAGGGACACAGGGGGTGGATGGGCGTGGGTGTGCTCCCACGAGGCTGTGGGACCCAACCCCTCCATATTCCTCCGTCGCCCTGCCGCCGGGAGAGGCGGTTTTCCCTTGCGGGTGTTCCCGCAGCGCAGCACACATCTCTGGCAGTTTGCACAGGCCTGGCTTCCGCCTGGCGCGGGTTCAGTCCGCCGGCTGCGGGGCGCGCAGCGCGGCCGCTACCGCCTGTTCGCGGGCCTGGGCCACGGCGTCGCCAACGGCCTTGCCTTTCAGCCCCCGCTGGGCTGCCGCCAGGGCTACGGGCGCGGTCTCCACGGCCAGAGCGGCATCCAGCGCGGCCTGCAGACGCGGGCGCTGGGGGTAGGCCGCGTTGTCAAAGCCGGTGCGCCCGCGCGCATCACATTCACAGGCCAGCAGGACCTCGGCAAAGCGCGCCGGCTTGCGGATGGCATCGCAGCGTTCCAGCAGGCGCAGCACGGCGGCGGCATTCAGCTCGCTGCTGCGGTGGATGTTGCCGTGCTCGCGCGCCACCACATCGGCCAGCTCCCGGCAGTCATTGGGCACGCGCCAGCGCTCGCACACGCCCTGCAGCAGCCGGGCGCTGCGCTGCTCGTGGCCGATGTGGCGTGGCAGCACATCGGCCGGCGTGGTGCCCTTGCCGAAATCGTGGCACAGGCAGGCAAAGCGCACCGTCAGCGGGGTGTCAAGACGGGCCGCCATGTCCAGCACCAGCATGGCGTGCACGCCCGTGTCCACCTCGGGGTGGTATTCGGCGCGCTGGGGCACGCCCCACAGGCGGTCCAGCTCCGGCAGCACGCGCTGCAGGGCGCCGCAGTCGCGCAGCAGGCCGAACATGCGCGAGGGCTGTGCTTCCATCAGCCCGCGGCTGATCTCCTGCCAGATGCGTTCGGGCACCAGGTGGTCGGCCTCGCCGGCGTCCACCATCTCGCGCATCAGCTGCAGGGTTTCGGGGGCCAGCGTGAAATCGCTGAAACGCGCCGCAAAGCGTGCCACGCGCAGGATGCGCACCGGGTCTTCGCGGAAGGCGTCGGTCACATGGCGCAGCACCCGGGCCGCCAGATCGGCCTGGCCGCCATAGGGGTCGCACAAGGCGTCTGTGTTCTCCCAGTCCGCTGGCGCGGCGATGGCATTGATCGTCAGATCGCGCCGCGCCAGGTCTTCCTCCAGCGTCACATCGGGGGCGGTGTGCACCACAAAGCCGCGGTAGCCGTGGCCGTTTTTGCGCTCGGTGCGGGCCAGCGCATATTCCTCGTGTGTGTCGGGGTGCAGAAACACCGGAAAGTCGCGCCCCACCGGGGTGTAGCCCCGGGCCACCATGTCCTCGGGCGTGGCGCCCACCACCACCCAGTCGGTGTCGTGCAAAGGCCGCCCCAACAGGCGGTCGCGCACTGCGCCGCCAACCATATAGATCTTCATGGCCGAAGTGTAGACGGGGCACCGCTGCTGGACCCCGGCGCAGCCCGCTGGGGCGCCGCGCAGTGCGTCAGGGCTGGGGCAGGCTCCGTTCGGCCAGCATCCCGCTGGCGGTGCGGTAAGGCTCCTCGAACTCGCGGAAGTCTTTTTCCTCCAGCGCGGCACGGGTCCACTCGCGCACGGACGGCAGGGCCAGTACGCGCTGCACATAGGGCTGGATGTGCTGGGGCAGCGGCAGGGCGTAGCGGTCCAGCCGCAGACAGACCGGGGCGAAGAAGGCATCGGCCGCGCAGAAGTTGCCAAACAGCAGGGGGCCGCCGTGGGTGGACAGCTGCTGGCCCCACATGTCGATCAGGCGGTAGACATCGTCGCGGACCCCGGCCTGCTCGGCCCAGATCCGGGCGCCCACTTCGGGCAGATGGGCTTCCACATTCATGGGGCAGTGGCTGCGCAGCGCGGTGAAGCCGCTGTGCATTTCGGCGCACAGGCTGCGGGCCCGGGCCCGGTCGGCCACCGGGGTGGGCCAGATGCCCGCCTGCGGAAAGCGCTCGGCCAGGTATTCGGTGATGGCCAGGGTGTCCCAGATGGCCAGCCCGTCGTCCACCAGCAGCGGCACCTTGCCGGTGGGGGCCAGCCCCAGCATCGTCTGCTTGAAGTGCGAATCCGGGGCAAAGCTGTCGAAGCGCACCTTCATCTCTTCAAACGGAATGCCCAGCTGGTGCAGTACCAGCCAGGGCCGCAGCGACCAAGATGAGTAGTTCTTGTTTCCTATGTACAGCTGAAGCATGGGCCGACCTTTCTGTGCCGAGAATGCGTGCAGGGGGCGGGGGTGCGCATGATGTCCTACTGTAGCCGCAGCGCTACATTTGCGGTGTGTAATCGGGCGCTATGCATACCTCGGCCCTTGTCATGTTTTCGGGCGGTCAGGACTCCACCACCTGCCTGGCCCACGCCCTTTCCAAGTACGACCGCGTCGAAACCCTGGGTTTCGACTACGGCCAACGCCACCGCGTGGAGTTGCAGGCGCGCCACACCGTGCGCGACCGGCTGCGCGTTCAGTTCCCGCAGTGGGCGTCCCGGCTGGGCGAAGACCATGTGCTGACGCTGGATGTGCTGCAGCAGATCGGCGGCTCGTCGCTGACCGAGGACGTGGCCTTTGCCATGCAGGCCGATGGTCTGCCCAACACCTTTGTGCCCGGGCGCAATCTGCTGTTTCTGACCTTGGCCGGTGCACTGGCCTACCGGCGCGGGCTGCAGGTCATCGTCACCGGCGTGTGCGAGACCGATTTTTCCGGCTACCCCGACTGCCGCGACGACACCATGAAGGCCATGCAGCTGGCGCTGAACCTGGGCCTGGAGCGGCGGCTGCGCATCGAGACGCCGCTGATGTGGATCGACAAGGCCCAGACCTGGCAGATGGCCCAGGACCTGGGGGGAGAGGCGCTGGTGGAGCTGGTCGTGCGCGACACCCACACCTGCTACCAGGGCACGCGCGATGTGCTGCACGACTGGGGCTACGGCTGCGGCAGCTGCCCGGCCTGCGAACTGCGCGCCAAGGGTTGGCAGCGCTGGCGGGCGGCGGCCGCGGCCTGAAGCCTGCCGCGCCGCCGATGGGGCGCCGCAGTGCTGCGTTTCTTCCACGGCTGCAGCCCCAGCGGAGTGGACACCACCTTGCGCCGTGCCCGAGAGTACGTTTGGGACGTGTGGATCAACGTCCCGTGCGGTGGTCCTGTCGGGGGCGCAGGCCCCGTTCCTGCAGCTCGCCCTGCAAGGCGGTGAGCTGGGCGGCCAGCCAGGCCTGGCTTTCGGGGAGCTCCCGCAGGCAGTCCCAGAGGGCATGGTGCTGGTCCGGTGTCAGCGCCTGCGGGCCCTGGCTGCGGCCAATGGCCATCAGACGCTGTGCTTCGGCGTAGGTGATGCGCGGCCCGGATGCCAGGGCTGGGCTGTCTTCCGCAGGGCTGCTGAGGTCCGGGGCCTGGGGTGCAGCGCCAGAGGGCGCAAACTCCGCAACAGGGGCGGCGGCGGCAGGCGGTGCGGGAGGCTCCACATCCAGTTCGGCAAACAGGTCGCGCGTGGCGTCCATGCCCTGCCCGCTGGCGGCGCGGGCGTCGTTGGCAGCGGGGCGGGTGGGGCTGGTCATGGCGGGCCTCAGCGCGTGGGCAGGTCCGGCAGCGGCCAGACCACGCCGTTGTCGTTCAGCAGGGCGTCCAGCGGCTGGTCGTGGGCCTCGGGTTCGAAGTCGTCCACATAGGCTTCGCGAAAGCCCAGGCCCACGGTGAAGGGCTTGGGCCGCAGCGTGGCCAGGGTGCGGTCGTAGAAGCCGCCGCCATAGCCGAGGCGGTAGCCGCCGGTACCGTAGCCCACGCAGGGCACAAACAGCAGCGTGGGCTGGATCACCTCGGTGTCCTTGGGCTTGGGAATGCCGTAGGCGTCTTCTTCCATGGGGCAGCCCGGGTACCAGACGTGGAAGGTCAGTGTCTTGTGCTCCTTGTTGATCACCGGCAGGCCGATGCGGCGGCGCAGGGGTTTGTCCAGCAATTCCCCGTCCTCCTTCCAGCGGTGCAGAATGGGCAGCGGATCGAATTCGCCCTTGATGGGCCAGTAGGCACCGATCACGGTGTCCGGGCGGTCCACCAACCAGATGCGCATCACCTGCTGCAGCAAGTCGCTGCGATGTAGGCGGTCTTCCATATTCCGGCGCTGTTCCACCAATCGGCGGCGTAGGGCTGTTTTGTCCATCACATAATTCCCCCATGCATTGGCTGAAGATTCTGACACCGCTTTGCGCGGCCTCCCTGCTTTCCGTCGCCCCCTCTTTGGGTTTTACCCAGACGACGGGGGATGATGTGCTACTGCAAATGCAGCAAGCCTTCCGCAAGGGCGACAAAGCCGCGCTGGCGCGGCTGTTGCCGGCCGCCCAAGGCCATGCGCTGGAGCCCTGGGCCGCGTACTGGGAGCTGCGTGTCCGTCTGGATTCCGCCACACCGCAGGAAGTCCAGGCCTTTTTGCAGCGCTGGCGCGGCACTTACCAGGAAGACCGCTTGCGCAACGACTGGCTGCTGCAGTTGGGCAAGAACCGCGACTGGGCGACGTTTGCGCAGCAGCACGCCGATTTCCGCATGCAGGACGACCGCGAAGTGCGCTGCTATGCGCTGACTGCGGATCTGCTGCAGGGCAAGGCACCGCAGAACGTGGCACAGGAGGCCGTGCGGCTGTGGCACACGCAGGGCGCCAACGACGATGGTTGCGCGAACCTGGCCGCCACGCTGTACGCCAACAAGCAGCTCAAGGAAGAGGTCATCTGGCAGCGTGCGCGCCTGGGCGCCGAGCTCAACCGCCAGGGCCAGACCAGCCGTGCCGTGGGCATCGTCGCGCCGGAGATGCAATCCCAGGTGGGCGATGTGTTTGCCTCGCCCATCAAATACCTCAGCGGTACCAGCAAGAACGCGCGCGGCAATGTGCGGCGCGAACTGGCCCTGCTGGCCATCATCCGCATGGCCGCCAACGACCCGTCCCAGGCCGCCGACCAGATGAACGCGCGCTGGGCCAACCAGTTGCGCACCGAGGAGCGCAACTGGGCCTGGGGCGTGATCGGCAAGATGGCCGCTCGCAAGCTGGACCCCACGGCCGTGACCTACTTTGACAAGGTCACGCGCAGCAGCGATCTGGATGACGACGCCCTGGCCTGGAAGACCCGCGCCGCGCTGCGCGCCGGCAACTGGAGCCTGGCCCGCAAGGCCATCGACGGGATGAGCAGCACTGCCCAGGCCGACCCGAGCTGGGTTTACTGGAAGGCCAAGGCGATCGCCTCCGGCCGCGTGGTGACCGAGCACGAAAAGAACGAATCGCGCGCCCTGTTCGAGCGCATTGCCGGCGTGGACGGCTTTTACGAACAACTGGCACTGGAGGAGCTGGGCCAGCGCGTGACCGTGCCGCCTGCCCCACAGCCGCTGACGCCGGCGGAAAAGGACGCTGCCGAGAAAAACCCCAGCCTGACCCGCGCGCTGTACGCCATCCGCATGGGGCTGCGCAGCGAAGGCGTGCGCGAATGGAACTACGCCACCAACCTGCACGACAGCGGCGGCATGGGCGACCGTGCGCTGTACGCCGCCGCCGACCGTGCCTGCCGCGCCCAGGTGTGGGACCGCTGCATCAACACCAGCGAACGCACCCGCGGGTTCATGGACTGGAAGCAGCGCTACCCCATGCCTTTCCAGGAGACGGTGCTGGCACGTGCCGGCAACATCGGGCTGGACCCGGCCTATGTCTATGGCCTGATCCGCCAGGAGAGCCGCTTCATCATGGATGCGCGCTCCGGTGTGGGCGCCTCCGGCCTGATGCAGGTGATGCCTGCCACGGCCAAATGGACGGCGCGCAAAATCGGCATGAGCGACTTCACGCCCGGCATGATCAATGACCGCGACGTCAACATCCAGATCGGCACTGCCTACCTGAAGCTGGCGCTGGACGATTTCCAGGGTTCCATGGCCATGGCCGCTGCCGGCTACAACGCCGGCCCCGGGCGCCCGCGCAACTGGCGCAACGGCCCGGTGCTGGACGGCGCCATCTGGGCCGAGAACGTGCCGTTCACCGAAACACGTGACTATGTGAAGAAGGTGCTGGCCAACACCACCAACTACGCCGCATTGATCACCGGCCAGCCCCAGAGCCTGCGCGCGCGCCTGGGCACCGTCGGGCCCAAGCCGGTGGAGGCACCGGCCGACAACGCCGAGCTGCCGTGACTCCTCGTGTCCACCGGCACGCTGCTGGCGCTGGCTGCGACGCTGGTGCTGGGCTGGCGTGCCAGACAGCCCTGAGCTAGGCGCGCCTGCGGTGGACCGCAAGCCGCTTTCCATGCCGTGAGACGGGGGAAGGCGGCTTTTTTCATGGGGTGCAAAACCGTCAGCGGTTGTACAGCACCCCGTCGCGCACGGCGGCGGCACCGGAGCGCTCCAGCTCGTGCACCAGGCTCTGTGCCCAGGCGGTGGGCGTGTCGGCGGCAAAGTAGCGGGTGTGCAGCGTGCGGAAGTAGGGGGTGGCCAGCATCCACCGGAGGGCGTCGGCGGTGGCAATCTGCTGCCATTCCAGCAGCTTGTACTTGAGCAACACCTTGGCGGCGTAGCGTGCGTGCTTGCGCGGATCGGCCACAAAGCCTGCCAGCTTGCGCCGCGCTTCGGCCAGGGCTGCAGCCACATCGGTGAACAGCGCGCCGTGGCCCGGCAGCACCACGGCGGGTTGCAGTGCCTCGATGATGTCCAGCGTGGCGCCCACTTCGTCAAAAGCGTGGATGCCTTCGATCTCGGGGAAGACCACACCAAAGCCGTGTTCCCACAGGGCATCGGCCGAGATCAGCAGCCGCCGCTCGGGTTCGAACAGGATGACGGAGTGCGGGTCGTGGCCCGGTGCCGCATGCACCTGCCAGGAGTGGCCGCCCAGTTGCACCTCGGTGCCGGGCTGCAACAGTCCATCCGCGCGAAAGCGCGGACAGTCCTGGCCGGTGGGGCGGTAGCTCAGCCGTTCCTCGTCCCAGGCGCGGATGGCGGCGGCTTCGCCGGGGGGGATCCAGGTCTGCACGTCCGGGTAGGCGGCCTGCAGCGCGGCATTGCCGCCACAGTGGTCGCTGTGCAGATGGGTGTTCAGGATACGCTTCAGTGGCTGGGCACCCAGGCTGTCCTGCACCAGGGCCACGGTCTGCTCGGCATGGAGGCAGTAGCCGGTGTCCACCAGCGCGGCGGCGCTGTCAGGCCCGCTCGCCTGGAACAGGTAGTTGTTGGCGGACAGCCAGCCGCGTTCGAGGACAGTGATTTCAGGCCAGAGCAGGGGGGCAGCAGTCATGCAGTCTCAGCAAAGCAAACCCCGCGCCACCGGAGCTGGGTGCGGGGCATAGAGGAGGCACAGCGGGCAGGATCAATGCGGCGCTGGCGCAGCCGGACTGCGCAGTTCGCGCCGCAGGATCTTGCCCACATTGGTCTTGGGCAGCTCGTCGCGGAACTCCACGAAGCGCGGGCATTTGTAGCCCGTGAGGTGGGCGTGGCAGTGGCGAATCACCGCTTCTTCGGTCAGCGACGGGTCATTGCGCACCACGAACACCTTCACGGCTTCGCCCGAATGTTCGTCCGGCACTCCGATGGCCGCACATTCCACCACGCCGGGGCACAGGGAGATGACGTTCTCGATCTCGTTGGGGAAGACGTTGAAGCCACTGACCAGGATCATGTCCTTCTTGCGGTCGATGATGCGGGTATAGCCTTGCTCGTCCATGACGCCGATGTCGCCGGTGCGCATGAAGCCGTCGGCGGTGAAGGTCTTGGCGGTTTCCTCAGGCTGGTTGTAGTAGCCGGCCATCACGTTGGGGCCGCGGATGCAGATTTCGCCGGATTCGCCCAGCGGGCGGTCGTTGCCCGCGTCGTCCTTGATGGTGATGTCGATGCCCGGCAGCGGCAGGCCGATGCTGCCGGTGAAATGCTGGGAGGTCACCGGGTTGTTGGTGCCGATGGCGCAGGTCTCGCTCATGCCCCAGCCTTCGATCATGGGGCAGCCCGTCACCTGCTGCCACTGCTTGGCCGTGCCTTCGCTGGCGGCCATGCCACCGGCCTGCGAGGCGCGCAGCTGTGAAAAGTCCAGCGTGCGGAACTTGGGGTTTTGCAGCAGGGCGTTGAACAGCGTGTTCACTGCAGGCAGGAGGTGGAATGGCCGCTTGGCCAGCACATCGACAAATTTGGGGATGTCGCGCGGGTTGGGAATCAGGCTCAGGCTGGAGCCCTGGCGAATGGCGAGCAGGCACAGCGTGAGCGCGAAGATGTGGTACAGCGGCAGTGCGGCGATGCTGTGGACTTTCGACAGGTCGGGCAGGCCCTTGAGCGCGGGGGCAAACCAGGCTTCGGCCTGCAGCGTGGCGGCGATGATGTTGCGATGGGTCAGCACCGCGCCCTTGGACAGGCCGGTGGTGCCGCCGGTGTACTGCAGGAAGGCGATGGAGTCGTGCGTGGCCTGGCTGGGCTGCAGCGTGCGGTTGGCGCCCTGGGACAGCGCATCGCGGAAGTGGGTGAGCGTGCGCCCTTGCAGCGGCAGATCGAAGGGCGGCACCATCTTGGCCAGGTGGCGCACGGCAAAAGTGATCCAGCGGCCGAACACCGGGCCCAGCAGATCTCCCATGGAGGTCAGGCAGACATGCCGGACCTGGGTGCGCTCCAGCACCTGGGCCAGCGTGTGGGCAAAGTTCTCCAGAATCACGATGGCCGTGGCGCCGGAATCCTTGAGCTGGTGTTCCAGTTCGCGCGGGGTGTAGAGCGGGTTCACATTCACGCAGGTGTAGCCGGCACGCAGCACGGCGGCCATGGTCACCGCGAACTGCGGCACATTGGGCAGCATGATGGCCACGCGAGCACCGGGCTCCAGCCCCAGGGTTTGCAGCCAAGCGCCCAGGCGGGCGGAGAGCCGGTCCAGCTCGGCATAGTCCATCCACACATCCATGCAGACCGAAAACGGATGGCTGGCATGGCGCTTGAAGGACTCCTCCAGCAAATCGGCCACCGAGCGGTACTGGGTGGTGTCTATGTCAGAGGGCACGCCTTCGGGGTAGTGCTGCAGCCAAATGCGATCCATGCTTTCTCCTGTTGCGGGGAAATGGGTGACAAAAAGTGTGTCCATTCTGTGTAGCTGCCGGGGCTGCGCCATCGGGCTTGTCCTAGGGATTAGGGAAGGTCCGCAAAGGTGGCGCGGGGCGGCACAGGCCTGCATGGTCACAATGCAGGCAGGAGGAACTGACCCATGGTGGCCTGGTGGTTGCGGGGAATGACGTTGCTGAATCTGGCGGTGCTGGTGGTCTGGCTGGCCTGGGTCTGGCCGCAATCGGTGCCATGGGCGCTGGGTGGGGCGTTGCTGTGGGCGCTGGCGGGGCGCTGGTGGCTGGGGCAGCAGTTTGTCTGCCTGGCCCTGGTGCGGCGCAGCCGGGGCGAGCCGCCGCTGCCGCTGGCGACGCTGTTGCGGGCCTGGAATGCGGAATGCCGCGTGTCGCTGCGCGCCTTTGGCTGGGATATGCCCTGGGCCGAACACGCCCAGGCGGACTATGTGCCCGACCGTCCGCCGGGCCGGCCCGTGGGCAGCGCAGGCGTGGTGCTGGTGCATGGCTGGCTCTGCAACCGTGCCATCTGGGCCGATGCGCTGCACCAGCTGCGTGCCGCAGGGGTGCCCTGTATTGCGGTCAGCATGCCGTTGCTGTTGCACCGTGTGGGCACGGGCCGGACGGTGCTGGATGGGGCCGTTCGGCGCATGCAGGCGGCTACGGGCCGGGCACCGGTGGTGGTGGCGCACAGCATGGGGGGGCTGGTGGTGCGCGACTGGTTGCGCAGCCTGACGGATGCCGATGCCCCCCACCGCCCGCAGCAGGTGGTGACGGCGGGCAGCCCCCACCACGGCACCTGGATGGCTTGCTGGGCACTGGGGCCGAATGTGGCGCAGATGCGCCCCGGCAACACCTGGCTGCAGCAACTGCAGCGGGACGAGGCCCGGCCCGGCAGCACGGCCAGCCGGGTGCAGTGGCACTGTGCGCTGTCCGATGCGGACAATATGGTCTTCCCCGGCACCACGGCCTTGCTGGAAGGCGCCACGCCGCTGTGGCTCAACGGCATGGCCCATGTGGAGATGCTGCAGGCCCCGGCGCTGTGGACGCTGGTGCGCCAACTGGTGGCGCAGGAGCCACAGGCCCGGCCAGCGGGGCGCCCGATGGGTGGGATGGAGACCGGGACTGCGCAGGCCGAGGACCGGTCCATCATGTAGAAGGCTGTACCCGGCGCTGCCTGTGCGCAAGGCGGTGCGGGGTCAGGCGGTTGGCGTATGGCTGGCGGGCTCAGGCGCAGCGTGCGTGGTCGGGGGCACCGGCGCCGCATCGGCCCGGTCGCGCACCAGGTGGATGTCCGTGGCCGAGGACAGCGCAATGCCTTGCTCGGCGGTCTGGCGCAGCAGCTCGAACAGCAGGTCGCTGCGCGTGCTGTAGACCTGGCGCGGGCTGGAGACATGGCCGAAACTGGTGATGTTGATCACGCTGCCGCTGAGCGAATCCACGTACATCGACGGAGCCGGGGCCTCCAGCACGGCTTCGTGGCTGCGGTAGATGCCCAGCAGCAGTGCCTTGAGGCGGACCACATCGGTGCTCAGCGGCACCGCAAAAGCGATGGAAATGCGGCCCAAGGCGCCGTCCATCGTCAGGTTCTGCACGGACTTGGTGATCAGCTCGGAGTTGGGAACGATCAGTGTGGACTTGTCGTCGGTCTGGATTTCGGTGGCCCGCACGCTGATGCGGCGGATATCGCCCACCTGGTCGCCGATGCGCACGCGGTCACCCAGCTTCACCGGGCGCTCGGCCAGCAGGATCAGGCCGGAGACAAAGTTCTGCGTGATGGCTTGCAGGCCGAAACCGATACCCACGGACAGCGCGCTGGCCAGCAGCGCCACTTTTTCAAAGCCGATGCCCAGTGCGGCCAGCGTCCACAGGCCCGAGAGGATGATGCCCACATAGCGGGCCACCGTGCTGATGGAGTTGCGCGCGCCGATGTCCAGATCGGTCTTGGGCAGATAGGTTTCCACCAGCCAGTGCTGCAGCACGCGGAAGACGGTCAGGCCGATCACCAGCACCACCAGTGCGCGGCCGATGGCCATGGGCTTGAGCACGGTGTCCCCTATCGGCAGCCCGCCCTGGGCGGCGCTGGCCGTCCAGCCCAGCAGGCTGCTGGCGTTGCCAAAAGGCGCGGTCAGTGCGGCCAGGCCCAGCAGCAGCAGGCTGACGCGCAGCAGGGCCGACAGCAGCACACCTACCTGTTCCACCCGGGTGGGGCGCAGGCCCATGCCCTGGGCCAGGCCGCGGCCGGTGCGGCTGTCCGGCGAGAAGAACCAGGTGCACAGGTCATCGGCGAACTTCATCAGCAGCGACGTGGCCAGCACCACCACGGTGATCCACACCATCTGCGTGGCCACGAACACCGAGAAGTTCAGATAGCCCAGCAGGGCGGCCACCAGTGCGGCCAGCACCGTCAGATGCCCTCCCAGCCAGGCGAACATCAGCCAGCTGCTGCGCTGCACGGGACGGCCAGCGTCGCCGTGTTCGCCCTTGGTGGCGGGCGCGGCCAGGCGCTGGCGCTGCTGGGTGATGGTGACCAGCACCGACAGGATCAGGCCCACATAGGTCAGCGCGATCAGTCCGTCCAGTGCCACCGTGCTCACCGTGCTGGTGCGTGCGGCAATGTCCACGGCATTGAGCATCATGGCGAACCAGGTCAGGAAGGCGGCGCCCCAGGCGTAGCGGGTGAGGGTGGGGGCGGCAATGTCGTCGATGGCCAGCAGGCGCCAGCTGGGGCGTTTGGGCACCAGCGTGCTGGCGCTGATGGACAGGAAGAAGGCCGCCACAAAGGCCGCCTGGATCCAGGCATCGGCCACGCTTTGCAGGCGCGGCGTGACGGCATCGATGGCGCGCAGGTGTTCGATGAACACCAGGCTGGCCAGGCCGGGCAGCACCGTGCCCACCAGCAGCAGCCACACGGCCAGGCCGGTGCGGCGCAGGCGGCCATCCGGAGCGCGTTCCGACGCCGCATAGCGGTAGCCCAGGTGGCGCAGTCCCATGCGCAGCGGGAACAGCAGCAGCAAGGCCAGCACGATGCCGCGCAGCGGTACGGCCCAGCCGTGTTCGGCAATCGCCGCGCGGAAGGTGGTCTGGCCCAGGCGGGTGAGCGCGCTGATGCGCTGCAGGTCCAGCGGAAGCTGTTCGGAAAACTGTTTCCACAGTGCGGGCGACAGGGGCGACAAGGCCTTGCTGGCGATCTGGGCATTGAACTGCTGGGTGCGCAGCTTCTCAATGGATTCGGCCGTCTGGGCGGCTTCCACCGACAGCAGCTTGCCGCGTTTGATGGCGGAGTCCAGATCGCCATGCTCCTGGGCCAGTTCCTTGCGCTGGCGGGTGAGTTCGGTGCTTTCCTCCGCTCCTTCGACCTTGGTGCCGAGCTGTTCCACCCGCTGGTCCAACTGCTTGAGCAGCGGCTCCAGGGCGGTGACGGCGGCATCGGCGTCGCGTTTGGATTTCAGCGCCTGCTCGGCCAGGACCTGCAGCGTGTCCGAGGTCTCGGCATCGTCCAGCGATTTGCGCACCTTGTCGAGCGCGGCAGCGGCGGCCTGGATCTGTGCCTGCGGCGTGGCCTGGGGCTCGGGGGGAAGCAACGCATCGGCGGCATGGGCCTGGACCATGCAGCCCAGCAGGGCCAGGTGCAGGACCAGCAGCCAGCGCAGCAGGCGGGCGTGGCAAAAGGACAGGATGGAAGTCGGCACAGTCAAAGCAGTGAAAAACGATGGATTCAGTGGGTGGTCGCAGGCGCTGCGCGCGGCACAGCCATGCCGGCCGGCGCATAAAAACCGATGGTCGTGACTATAGGCACTGTACGTGCATAGCGGTTTCGGCGTGTGACGCCTGGGCGGGGCGGTGCCGTTGTTGCAGGCTCCAGGTCAGCAGAGGCAGGCCTTGTACGGCGCACCGGCAGGAGCGGAGCGCCGGCGTGCTGCTTTCAAAAGGCGAGCTGCAGGTGGGTTGTACGCTCTGTTTCTGAAGCAAATGCACACCAAATGAAGCACGATCGCACAGCAATTGCTATGAAAAACATACTGCCTCCAGGGCCTGTCTCTGTCAGACAGGCATGCTGATTTCGCCCGGCAACCGTTCGTCGGCGGCAATTTCCGGCAACTGGCGCAGCCGGTCATACAGCGGTGCAAAGTCGGTGCTGGCAAAGTCCAGCAGCTGTTGCAGGTGGTCGATGACGAAATAGGTGTGCTGGTAATCGTCGATACGGTAGCGCGTGCGCATGGTGCGCTCCAGCTGCAGTGGCAGGCGCTGGGGAATGGGGCTGCTCACGCTGTAGGCCAGCTCGCCGGCGGAGCTGAGGATGCCCGCACCATAGGCTTTGATGCCGTCGGCTTCGCGCACCAGGCCGAATTCGATGGTGTACCAGTACAGGCGCGCCAGCAGCTCGGTGGCGCCAAGATCGGCGGCCTTGAGTCCCCCTGCGCCATAGGCCTGCATGTAGTCGGCCAGCACCGGATGAAACAGCAGTGGCACATGGCCGAACAGGTCGTGAAAGATGTCCGGCTCGACGATGTAGTCCAGTTCATCCCGGGTGCGGATCCAGTCGGTGACCGGAAAGCGGCGCTGGCTGAGCAGGCGGAAGAAATCCACTTCCGGAATCAGACCGGGCACGCCGACGATCTGCCAGCCGGTGGCGGCCTGCAGGCGGGTGTTGATGTCCTCGAAGTGCGGAATGCGTTCGGACGCCCCGAGCAGGGGCAGGCAGGCAATGAAGTCGCTGCTGGCACGCCCTGGCAGCAGCGCCCGCTGGCGTGCATACAGCTGGCGCCAGGTGGCGTGCTCCACCTCAGTGTAGGCCGCATAGTTCTGCGTGCAGGTGTAGTCGCTGGCCGCACGGCTGTAGTCTCCGCGCGGCGGGCGGCTGGACTGGCCGTAGACGACAGGTCGGACTTCCATGGTGGCTCTCCTGACAGATTGGATCTCGCAACGTGGCTGGAAGTTCGGGTGCCCCGTTCAGAGCACGCCCCGGCGCATCTGGTCGAGTTCGATGCTCTCGAACAGCGCCTTGAAGTTGCCATTGCCAAAGCCATCGTCCCCCTTGCGCTGGATGAATTCGAAGAAGATCGGGCCCAGCTGGTTCTCGCTGAAGATCTGCAGCAGCAGCTTCTGTCCCGTGCCGTCGATCAGGATCTTGCGTCGCTTCAGCTCGGCCAGCGGCTCGCCATGCTCGGGCAGGCGCTTGTCGATCAGTTCGTAGTAGGTGTCGATGGTGTCGAGCAGGCGCACGCCGCTGGCACGCAGGTGGTCCACGGTGGTGTACAGGTCGTCCGATCCCATGGCGATGTGCTGGATGCCTTCGCCCTGGTACATGTCCAGGTACTCCTGGATCTGGCCGGCTTTTTCCTTGCCTTCCTCGTTGATGGGGATGCGGATCTTGCCGCAGGGGCTGGTCATGGCCTTGCTCTTGACGCCGGTGACCTGGCCTTCGATGTCGAAGTACTTGATCTCGCGGAAGTTGAACAGGCGCTCGTAGAAGCTGGCCCACTCCACCATGCGGCCGCGGTGGACGTTGTGGGTCAGGTGGTCGATGTAGGTCAGGCCATGGCCGGGCACGTGCAGCATGTCCTGGCTGCTGATGCCGGGCAGCGGCACAAAGTCCACGTCAAAGAAGCCGATGTTGCCGATATCGCCGGGTTGTGCATCGCCTTTGCCGCGCCAGCGGTCCACCAGGTAGATCAGGCTGTCACCCACGCCCTTGATGGCAGGGATGTTCAGCTCGCCCGGGGTGGCCGTACCGGCATAGCCCCAGGCGCCCAGGGCGATGGCGCGCTCATAGGCGGCCTTGGCATCGTGCACGCGGAAGGCAATCGCGCAGACGCTGGGGCCGTGCAGGCGGGCAAAGCGCTGGGCAAAGCTGTCGGGCTCGGCGTTGATGATGAAGTTGATCTCGCCCTGGCGGTACAGCAGCACGTTCTTGTGGCGGTGGCGGGCCACGGCGCGAAAGCCCATGCTTTCGAACACCTTGCCCATGGCCTGGGGGTCGGGGGCGGCAAATTCGATGAACTCGAATCCGTCTGTGCCCATGGGATTGTCCCAGGCGGACGTGCTGTCGGAAGCGGCGGCGGGCAGGGGGGCGTTCATGGCGGTCTCCTGTGTGCTGTGGTGCAGTGATGCTTGCCAATGTAGATTTGCTGCGCATCAAGAAAGCTGCGTCCTGTGCGGAAGGCAGGTGGTAGGTGGCAGGAAAAATGCGCCGAATGTGGTTTTGCTGCATATTTCCCAAGCATCTAGGGTTAATACTTATCTGCCTGGTATAAAATCCTGCGCCATGAGTTCTCTCCACGCAATAGACAAGCTTGACCGCGCCATCCTGCGCCGGTTGATGGAAAACGGGCGCGAAACCTATGACGTCATCGGCGAGCAGGTGGGCCTGTCGCCCAGTGCCGTGCTGCGCCGGGTCAAGCGGCTGGAGGAGTGCGGTGTCATCGACCGCTATGTGGCCCTGGTGCCGCCCGAAAGCGTGGGCCTGGGCCTGACGGCCTATCTGAACGTGCGCCTGGAGAAGAACACCGAGACGCACAAGCGCAACCCCATGGACCTGTTCAAGGCCAGTGTGCAGACCTGGCCTGAAGTGGTGGAATGCGCTTCGCTGACCGGAGAGATGGACTATCTGCTGCGCGTGGTGGTGTCCGATATGCAGCACTACAGCCGCTTCATCATGGATACGCTGCTCAAGCACCCCAGCGTGTCGGACTGCAAGACCAGCTTTGTGCTGGACCGTGTCAAGGGCACTACGGCAATTCCGCTGTAACTGCGGCCCCGACCGAAGGGGCTGCTTGTGGCAGCGCAAACAAGGGCGGTGCAGGGGTAGATCCCGGGTAAACCCTGTGGCAATGTTGCCACCGGGCGTCGCAAAGCCTTTATTTATGTTGCAATGCAGCAATTCGTGCAGGCCGGCACTTTCCGGCCACAGGTTGGTCAACGTGCCCCGAGGGGCCATAAACGGAAAGAGTGGGGAAGTGTCATGAGCAGTGAATGGCTGTCTGCCTCGTTGAGAGCGGGATCGAGCATCTTTTTGCCCCGGTTCGCCTCGAACCGCCTGCCCAGTCTGGTGCCCATCCGCGAGCTGGCACCGCGCCACCGCGACCGCATCCTGGCCCACCTGCTGAAGCTGGACACCGGTGACCGCTATCTGCGCTTTGGCTATGCCGCCAATGACGAACAGGTCAAGCGCTATGTGGAGCAGCTCGATTTCGAGCGTGACGACATCTTCGGCATCTTCAACCGCCGCCTGGAGCTGGTGGCCATGGCCCACCTGGCGTATGTGGACCTGGCCAACCACAGCAACTGCGCCGAGTTCGGTGTGTCCGTGCTCAAGAGCGCCCGGGGCAAGGGCCTGGGTGGCCGTCTGTTCGAGCGTGCGGCGCTGCATGCGCGCAACCATGGCGTGGACATGATGTTCATCCATGCCCTGTCCGAAAACACGCCCATGCTGAAGATTGCCCGCAGCGCCGGCGCCAAGGTGCAGCGTGACGGCACCGAATCGGAAGCCTATCTGCAGCTGCCGCCGGGCGATTTCGACTCGCGCATGGCGGAGATGGTGGAGACCCATGTGGCCGCCGTGGACTACCAGTTCAAGAAGCAGGCGAAGCAGTTCTGGGAGATCCTGGCTGATGTGCAGGAAATTCGCAAAGGTGTGCAGGAAGGCCGCCACCAGGCCGGCGAATAACGTCCGCAACCTCTGTCTCCATCCTTGAGGGCTGCCCGCGCTGGGCGGCCCTTTTTCATGGGCGGGGCATGCCTGCCCTGGCGGCCCGCGGTGGGCAGGCGTGGACCATGCCGCAGCAGTGCCAGGGGCATGGGCTTGGGGGGCGCATGGGGCCTGTGCGGGGGAATCCGCTATCCTAGGAGCCTGTTTCACTACCGCACGTCCTGCACCACTGTCTGTGTCAGACCCCCACCCGCAGCGCCCTTCCGACCGCGAAGACAAGCGCAGCTTTCTGCAGAAAGTCGTCGAGTTCATCAATCCCGGTCCCGACAGTCCCGGGGAACTCATCGAAACCCTGGCGGATGCCGAAGACAACGAAGTCATTGGCGCCGACTCCCGCGTGATGCTTGAAGGCGTCATCCGCATGGCCGACATGACGGCCGGTGATGTGATGGTGGCCGCACCGCGCATCGACTTTCTGGACATCAACGAAACCTATGAAGCCCTGCTGCACCAGGTGATCACCACGGCGCACTCGCGCTTTCCGGTGTACGAGGGCGAGCGGGACAACATCATTGGCGTGTTGCTGGCCAAGGACCTGCTCAAGCTGCAACGCTCCCCGGGCCTGAACCTGCGCGCGCTGCTGCGACCGGCCATTTTTGTGCCGGAGAGCAAGCCGCTCAATGATCTGTTACGCGTCTTCCGCAGCAACCGCAACCACCTGGCCATGGTCATCGACGAGTTCGGCGCCACGGCCGGTCTGGTGACCATCGAGGATGTGCTGGAAGAGATCGTCGGCGAGATCGAGGACGAATTCGACATTCCAGAGGAGGAGGGCGACATCTTTGCGCTGGCAGACTCCACCTACCGTGTCGCGGGCCGCACGCCGGTGGAGCGCGTGGCCGAGTTCTTCGGCGTGGCGCTGGTGGCCCGTGACCCCGAAGAGGTTTTTGACACCATCGGCGGCCTGGTGGCCCATGAACTGGGCCATATGCCGCGCCGCGGCGAGCACTGGGAGAGTGCGGGTCTGCGCTTTGAAGTGCTCCACGCCAAGGGCGGAGCGGTGCACTGGTTCAAGGTCACGCGGCTGGGCACGGGTGATTAACTGCTAATCTGCGGGGCCGCGCCGCTTTGGTGCAGCCCTTGTGGTGGCAGAGTGTCCCGACACCCGGGATCTGCTTCCAGGCGCCTGCGGCGCCGTGCCTGCTGTTTCCTGACTTCATCCGCCCATGCCGTCCGTGTTTGCCTCTTCTTCCCACACCGCAGTCACCCACCGTTTCCTGGGCTGGGGTTGGACCGCCGGCATGCTGCTGGCGGGAGAGCTGCAGGCCATGTCCCTGGCCTGGCCGGGCTCGGGCCAGGCTGTCTGGTGGCTGCAACTGTTGAGCCTGGCGGCACTGGCGACCGGCCTGCTGCATGCGCCCACGGCGCGCAGCGCGGCCTGGCGCGGTTTTGTCTTTGCCACCGCGTGGCTGGCAGGCACCTTCTGGTGGCTGTTCATCTCCATGCACACCTATGGCGGCCTGCCGGCGCCGCTGGCGGTGCTGGCGGTGCTGGCGCTGGCGGCCTTTTTGGGTGCGTACTACGCGATTGCCGCCTGGGGTTTTGTGCGGCTGAGGCCCATGCAGCCTGCCTGGGCTGCCTTGGTGTTTGCCGCCTGCTGGACGCTGGCGGAGCTGGCACGGGGAACGCTGTGGACCGGTTTTCCCTGGGGTGCTGCCGGCTACGCGCATGTGGACGGGCCACTGGCGGCCCTCCCACGCTGGGTGGGCGTCTACGGCACGGGCGCCGTCGCGGCCTGGTTGGCCATGCTGCTGGCCCAGGTGCTGGCCACGCCGGCGCGGCGTGCGCTGCGCTGGGCCGTCCCGCTGGTCCTGACGGCCGCTGCTGTCGCCGGGTTCGGGGTCTGGCAGCAGCAGGCCCTGGCCGAGGGCGATGCCCAGGCCCTGGCCGAAGGCCGCCCGGTGCTGGAAGTGGCCTTGCTGCAAGGCAATATTCCGCAGGATGTGAAGTTCGAGCCCGGCGAAGGCATTGCGCTGTCGCTGAACTGGTACGGCCGCCAACTGCTGCAGCCGGCCGCGCCGCTGGTGGTGGCCCCCGAAACCGCCCTTCCGCTGCTGCCACGCCAACTGCCCGAAGGCTATCTGGATGCCGTCACCGCGCCCTACCGTTACCAGGAAGCCGGCACCGGCGCCCATGCGGCGCTGGTGGGCATGCCGCTGGGCGACGAGGAGCAAGGCTATGCCAATGCGGTGGTGGGCTGGCAGCCCGGTGCCGGGAGCAGCTACCGCTACGACAAGCACCATCTGGTGCCGTTTGGCGAGTTCATTCCCCCGCTGTTTCACTGGTTTGTGCGCATGATGCACATTCCCCTGGGCGATTTTGCCCGGGGCGCCGTCGCCCAGCCTCCCATGCTGTGGCAGGGCGAGCGCCTGGCGCCGAATATCTGCTACGAAGATTTGTTTGGCGAGGAGCTGGGCGCACGCTTTGCCGACCCGGCCCAGGCGCCCACGGTTTTCGTGAACATCAGCAATATTGGCTGGTTTGGTGACAGCCCGGCCATCGACCAGCATCTGCACATTAGCCGCATGCGCTCCTTGGAATTCGAACGCCCCATGCTGCGCGCCACCAACACCGGCGCTACAGTGGCGATCGATCACCGCGGGGTGGTCACCCACCAACTGCCGGCTTTCGAGGGGGGCGTGCTGCTGGCCACCACCCAGGGCAGGGAACATTTGACCCCGTATGCCCGCTGGGTGGCTGCGGCCGGTCTGTGGCCGCTGGGCCTGCTGTGCGCCGCCGTGCTGGTGCTGGCGGGGTGGCTGCTGCGCCGCAGCAAATAGAAAGTTCGACCTGGGTCACAGGGTTTGTGGTGCACGGACAACAAAGAGCTTCGATAATGCCCGCCTGCGGCGCCCGTACACTCAGCGGCGAGCACAACATAAAAACGCGCTGGCAATCCGCCGCGCTGGAGTAAGTTTGACAATGGCCGAATCTTTTTCCTACGAACAATTGATCGCTTCCGGTGAAGGCAAGCTGTTTGGCGCCGACAGTGGCCGCCTGCCCCTGCCTCCCATGCTGATGTTCGACCGCATCACCCATATCTCTGAAGACGGCGGTGCCCATGGCCTGGGCAAGATCGTGGCCGAACTCGATGTGAACCCCGACCTGTGGTTCTTCAAGTGCCACTTCCAGGGCGACCCGGTCATGCCCGGCTGCCTGGGTCTGGACGCCATGTGGCAGCTGATCGGTTTTTACCTGACCTGGCTGCGCCTGCCCGGCCGCGGCCGCGCCCTGGGCGCGGGCGAGGTCAAGTTCACCGGCGAAGTCGGTCCCGACGTCAAACTGGTGACATACGAGATTGATATCAAGCGGGTGATCAAGCGCAAGCTGAACATGGCCATCGGCGATGCACGCCTGCTGGCCGATGGCAAGGAAATCTACGTGGCCAATGACCTGCGCGTGGGTCTGTTTCTGCGCGAAGGGGACGGTCAGGGAACGGCAGCATGAGCAAGAAGCGGGTAGTCATCACCGGCGCGGGCATTGTCTCGTGCATTGGCAACGACCTGGAGACGGTCGAAGCGTCGCTGCGTGCCAGCCGCTCGGGCATCAAGGCCGTGGCCAAGTTCACCGAACTGGGCTTGCGCAGCCAGGTGGGCGGTGTGCCGGAAATCGACATCGAAGCGCGCATTGACCGCAAGCAGCTGCGCTTCATGGGCGACGCCGCAGCCTACTCGCAAATTGCGCTGGAAGACGCCATCAAGCAGGCCGGGCTGACGCCCGAGCAGGTAAGCCATCCGCGCACCGGCCTGATCATGGGCTCCGGCGGCGGCTCGCCGGCTAACCAGATCGAGGCGGCAGACACGCTGCGCGAGAAGGGCATCCGCCGCGTGGGCCCGTACCAGGTCACGCGTTGCATGAGCTCCACGGTGTCGGCATGCCTGGCGACCAATTTCAAGGTCAAGGGCATCAACTACTCCATCACCTCGGCCTGTTCGACCTCGGCCCACTGCATCGGTGCGGCGGCCCAGCAGATCGCCTGGGGCATGCAGGACGTGATGTTCGCCGGCGGCGGTGAAGAGCTGTCCTGGGGCATGTCGCTGCTGTTTGACGGCATGGGTGCCATGTCCAGCAAGTACAACGAGACGCCCGAGAAAGCCTCGCGCGCCTATGACGCCAACCGCGACGGTTTTGTGATTGCCGGTGGCGGCGGTGCGGTGGTGCTGGAAAGCCTGGACCACGCCCTGGCCCGCGGCGCCCACATCCTGGCGGAAGTGGTGGGCTTCGGTGCCACCAGCGACGGTGAGGACATGGTGGCTCCTTCGGGTGACGGCGCCATTGCCTGCATGAAGCAGGCCATGGAAAACGTGGACGCGCCCGTGGACTACATCAACACGCACGGCACATCGACCCCGGTGGGCGATATGCAGGAAGTGCGTGCCATGCGCGAGCTGTTCGGCGACAAGGTGCCTCCGTTTTCGTCTACCAAGTCACTGACCGGCCACTCGCTGGGTGCGACGGGCGTGCAGGAAGCGATCTACTGCCTGATCATGCTGAACAAGGGCTTTATCGCCGGTTCGGCCAATGTGGAAACGCCCGATCCGCTGCTGGGCGATATGCCTCTGGTCACGACCACGCGCGATGCCCAGCTGAAGACCGTGCTGTCCAACAGCTTTGGCTTCGGTGGCACCAACGCATCCCTGCTGCTCCAGCGCTGGGACGGCCAGTAAGCCGACTGCGGCCCCGCCGATTGCAGCCCAACCGGTTGCGGACCGGAGTGGCCTCCATGACAAAGCCCTGTGTGCACACACAGGGCTTTTTTCTTGTGGCCGGTTGGCCCATCAGCCCATGACAGGTGCTGCCGACGCACAGGGCGTGGTCAATGTGGGCGTCCCCGGCTGGCGGCAAGGAAGGCCGCAATCAGCGGCGCCTGGCTGCGGCTGTGCAGGCAGTACAGGTATTCGGGCAGGTGGGGCACGCTGCCGGCAAAGGCCAGCACCACCAGGTCGGGGTGGGCCGAGGCCTCATGCCGGGCAAACACGCTGATGCCCATCTGGCGAATCACGGCCTCGCGTATGGCCTCGCGGCTGGCAATCTCCAGCACGCGGCCCGGGGGCACGCCAGCGTCTGCCAGCAGCTGTTCGGTCAGCCGGCGGGTCACGGAGCCTGGCTCGCGCAGGATCAAGGTCTCGCCGGCCAGATCCGCCACATCCACGGACGAGCGGTGTGCCAGGCGGTGGCTGCGGTGCACCAGCAGGGCCAGCGGGTCCTGGCCCAGTTCCAGCCGCAGCAGGCGCGGATCGCTTTCCGGGGTGGATGAGGTGGCCAGATCCACCTGGTAAGCCGCCAGTGCCTGGCCCATCTGCTGCGAGTTGCCGCTGACCATCGACACCTGCACACGCGGGTACTGCTGGGCAAAGCGCTGCACGATATCCAGCACGTAATACGGTGCCGTGGCCCCGATCCGCAGCTGCCCGCCCTGGCTGCCATCGCCTGCATGGCGCAGCGCGGACTCCACCTCCACGGCCCGCAGCAGCAGCGACTCCACCTGCGGCAGCAGCTGCAGGCCTTCCCCCGACACGGTCAGCCGCCCGCCCTGGCGGTGGAACAGCTCCACGCCGTAATGCGCCTCCAGCGCGCGGATCTGCGTGGTGACGGTGGGCTGGCTCAGCCCCAGGTGGCGTGCTGCCAGCGTGATGCTGCCCAGCCGGGCCACCCAGAAAAAGGATTGCAGTTGCGTGACGAACATGGTGTGTGCTGCCGTCCGGCAGGGACGGCTGCCGCATTTCACCATGGCGGCCTGGACCGTGGAGCATCTCCCACTGTGATGGGGACCCAAATTTGCCAATAGGCGCTTCGGCAGATTTCGGTTCTGTGACACGCAGATTTCACATGCGATTTCTAGAGTGCAGGGCAGGGAGTTGGCCGTGTGGGTCGGCTCCGCAAAGGTTTCCATTCCCACCATTTTTCAGGAATCTGCCATGCGCCTTGACCTTGTTTTCCACCCCCGCCGCCTTGCCCTGCTGACCGCTGCCGCCTGGGCGCTGCTGGGTGCCACCGGTCAGGCGCTGGCCGCCAAGACCGAGCTGCTGGTCTATTCGGCCCTGGAGGCCGACCAGATCAAGGCCTACAAGGTCGGCTTCGAAAAAGTGCACCCCGAGATCGAGCTGAAGTTCGTGCGCGACAGCACCGGCATCATCACGGCCCGGCTGCTGGCCGAGAAGGCCAACCCCCAGGCCGACGTGATCTGGGGGGTGGCGGCCACGTCGCTGATGCTGCTGGACAAACAGGGCATGCTGGCTCCCTACGCCCCCAAGAACCTGGGCAAGGTGCGCTCCACCATGCGCGACCCGGCAGCCACCCCGACCTGGGTGGGCATGGATCTGTGGTCGTCGGCCGTGTGTGCCAACACCGTCGAGGCCGCCAAGCGCAAGCTGCCTGCCATCACCAGCTGGGCCGATCTGACCAAACCCGAGTTCAAGGGCACGATCACCATGCCCCACCCGGCTTCCAGCGGTACCGGCTACCTGATGGTGGCGGCATGGCTGCAGATGATGGGTGAGGACAAGGGCTGGGCCTATATGGACGCGCTGCACCAGAACATCGGCGTCTACACCCACAGCGGCTCCAAACCTTGCCGCCAGGCTGGCGCGGGCGAATTCCCCGTGGGTCTGAGTTTCGAGTACCGGGCCAACAAGACCAAGAAGGACGGTGCGCCCATCGACATCGTCTTCCCCAGGGAAGGCCTGGGCTGGGACGTGGAAGCCACGGCCATCATGAAGACCAGCAAAAAGCAGGAGGCCGCGAAGGCCCTGGCCGACTGGGCCGTGACGCCCGAGGCCAACCAGCTCTATGCCGCCAACTTTGCAGTGCTGGCCTTGCCCGAGGCCCAGGAAAAGCATGAATTCATTCCGGCCGACCTGGAAAAGCGCCTGGCCAAGAACGACTTCAACTGGTCTGCCGCCAACCGCGAGCGCATCCTGACCGAATGGGCGCGCCGCTATGAAGCCAAGGCGGAAAAGAAGTAACCACCGCTGATGCCTTCTCTCTGTGGCCCATGGTGCATGGAGTGCGAGGAGGACTCGCTCGGCAGAACGGCCTGGCCACGGCGCCGTGGCCGGGCGGGTGGGCTGTCTGTTGTTATTGCACGTTGAAAGAGATACATGCTGCGCATTGACCATATCGCCAAGCAGTACAAGGACACGCCGGTGCTGCGCGGCATCGACCTGGCGGTCGATGGCGGCGAGTTCGTCAGCCTGCTGGGGCCTTCGGGTTGTGGCAAGACCACGCTGCTGCGCATTCTGTGCGGCATTGAGCAGGCGGACGAGGGCCGTGTCCTGTTTCAGGGCGAGGACATCACGCGCTGGCCGGCGGCGCGCCGGGGATTCGGGGTGGTGTTCCAAAGCTATGCACTGTTTCCCAATCTGACGGCGGCGCAGAATGTAGCGTTCGGTCTGCGGGGACAGCCTGCGAACCAGGTCCAGGCCCGTGTGCAGGAAATGCTGGCCCTGGTGGGCCTGGGCGCGCAGGCACAGCGTTACCCGGCACAGCTGTCCGGTGGGCAGCAGCAGCGTGTTGCACTGGCCCGTGCGCTGGCCCCCCGGCCCCGTTTGCTGCTGCTGGATGAGCCCCTGTCCGCATTGGACGCCCAGGTGCGCACCGAGCTGCGCAGCGAGATCCGCCGGCTGCAGCGCCAGCTGGAGGTCGCCTGCATCATGGTCACACACGACCAGGAAGAAGCGCTGTCCATGGCCGACCGGGTGGTGCTGATGCACCAGGGGCGCATCGAGCAGCAAGGCTCGCCCGAGCAGCTCTATGCCCAGCCGGTCAGTCACTT
The DNA here is from genome assembly GCF_002479375.1 of Comamonas sp. UBA7528. Lineage (NCBI taxonomy): Bacteria > Pseudomonadati > Pseudomonadota > Betaproteobacteria > Burkholderiales > Comamonadaceae > Comamonas > Comamonas sp. UBA7528. Next base: position 90,668 of record NZ_DLMU01000010.1, on the reverse strand, counting down.
TGCGGCCGGCTTTGTGGGGCGCATGAACCTGCTGCCCGCGGAGGCGGAGGCGGGTCACATGGTGCGCGTGGGGGAAGGGCGGCTGGATTGCAGCACGGCGGGTTTTGCAACCGGTGATGCACTGCTGGTGGGGGTCAGGCCCGAAAGCGTGGTGCTGCACCCGGCCCAGCCGATTGCACTGGCCAATCTGTTCCGCGCCCGGGTGATGGAGTCGTCGTTCCTGGGTTCGATGGTGCTGGTGCGGGTGTTCAGTCCCACGCTGCAGTGCCAGATCGATGTGCAATGGCCGCTGCGCCACGATGCCCGGCTGCCCGACTGGTTGCAGGGGGAGGTGCTGGTGGAACTGCCCGCCGCAGCGCTGCAGGTGCTGGCGGCGCCAGAGGCCTTGCGGAGGGCTGCATGATGGTGGCCGCGACACCGGCCCTGCCGCTGGGCGCCGATCCGGTGGTCCCCTCTGCAGTGCAGCACACTGCCCGGCGCCACCAGGATGCAGGTCCTGCCGCGCCGCGGCCATCCCGCACCTTCCATGGGGAAAGGCTCTGGCTGGGGGTGCTGGTGCTGGGCCTGCTGGGCGTGCTGCTGATCGCCATTGCCTTGCCGGTGGGGGCGCTGCTGGGCCGCAGTTTCTGGTCGGCCGACGGACAGTTCTCGGGTCTGGCGCAGTACATGGCGTATGCCCGAACACCGGGGGTGGCGCAGTCCCTGTTCAACAGCCTGTGGATCTCGGCCACCAGCAGCACGCTGTGTGTGGCGCTGGCCTATGGCTATGCCTACGGTGTGGTGCGCAGCTGCATGCCGCTGGCCGCGCTGTTCCGTGCCATCGCCCTGGTGCCGCTGCTGGCGCCGTCGCTGCTGATGGCCATCAGTCTGATCTACCTGTTCGGCGCCCAGGGGCTGCTGAAAAGCTGGTTGCTGGGTGGCTCGGCCTACGGGCCTTTCGGCATCATCCTGGGCTCGGTGCTGTGGACGTTTCCGCATGCACTGATGATTCTGTGCACCACGCTGGCGTCAGGCGATGCGCGGCTGTATGAGGCCGCCGCCACGCTGGGTGCGGGCCGCTGGCGCAGCTTCTGCCAGGTCACGCTGCCGTCCAGCCGCTACGGGATGCTGATTGCCTGGATCGTGGTGTTTGTGCTGGTGGTGACGGACTTTGGCGTGCCCAAGGTGATTGGGGGCAACACGCCCATGCTGGCCACCGACATCTACAAGCAGGTGATTGGCCAGCACAACCTGTCCATGGGCGCGGTGGTTGCCATGCTGCTGCTGGTGCCTGCCGGCCTGGCGTTCGCTGCCGAACGCCACCTGCGCGCGCGTCAGGCCGCCACCACGGCGGTGCGTGCCACACCGCTGGTCCCTCAGCCTGCGGCGCTGCGGGACCGTGCGTTGCTGCTGTACTGCAGCCTGGTGGCCATGGGGCTGCTGGCGGTGATGGGCACGGCCGTGCTGGCTTCGCTGGTCACCTTCTGGCCCTACAACCTGAGCCTGGGGTTCAGGCACTACCAGTTCGACATGATGGACGGCGGAGGCTGGGCCAGCTATGGCAATTCGCTGGTGATGGCGGCGGCGACCGCCGTGGTGGGGGCGCTCCTGAGTTTTCTGAGTGCCTATCTGGTAGCCAAGCCCACGGGGTGGGCGCGTGCGCGCCAGTGGCTGCATGCCGTGGCCACGCTGCCGATGGCGGTGCCAGGGCTGGCGCTGGGGCTGGGCTACATCCTGTTTTTCAATGCCGCCAGCAATCCGCTGCACTTTCTGTATGGCTCGCTCGGCATTCTGGTGCTGTGCTCGGTGGCGCATTTCTTTTCGGTGGCGCATATCACCCAGCTCACGGCCTTGCAGCAGCTGGATGCCGAATATGAGCGCGTAGCCGATTCCATGGGGGTGCCATTCTGGACCTTGCTGTGGCGCGTGCACCTGCCGGTGTGCCTGCCGGCCGTGATGCAGGTGGCAGGCTACTTCTTTGTGAACGCCATGACCACGGTATCGGCCGTCGTTTTTCTGTATGCACCCGAAACCTCGCTGGCCTCGGTGGCGGTGCTGGCCATGGACGACGCCGGCGACATTGCGCCCGCTGCCGCCATGGCCACGCTGATCTTTGCCACGGCGGCGGTCGGGCGCCTGCTGATTGCCGCACTGGACGCCTGGACACAGCAACGCACCCAGCACTGGCGCCACCGCTGACCGCACCGCGCTTTCTATTTCCCTCTCTCCTCCCGTGGACTTCCCTGTGCCCTGCCGTCTGGTGTGGCGCCAGGGCGCTCCTTTGCCTTTTGTTTCCTTTCTTGGCTGTTCATGCTATGAAAAATTACGATCTGATCGTCGTCGGTGCCGGTATCGTCGGCCTGGCCCATGCCTATACCGCGGCGGTCCGCGGCAAGTCCGTGCTGGTGATTGAGCGCGACAGTGCCTGTCTGGGCGCCTCCATCCGCAACTTCGGCTTTGTCACCATCACCGGCCAGCGTGCCGGTGACCACTGGCAGCGTGCGCTGCGTTCACGCGCCATCTGGGCCGAGGTGGCGCCCAAGGCGGGGATCGACGTGGTCCACTCCGGCCTGTGGCTGACCGCACGCCGTCCGGCAGCCGCTGCCGTGCTGGATGCCTTCATGCGCACCGACATGGCCACGCACTGTGCGCTGCTCACGCCGGCCCAGGCCGCCGAGCGTCACCCGGCGCTGCGTACCGAAGGACTGCAATCGGTGCTCTACAGTCCGCACGAGCTGCGTGTGGAATCCCGCACCGCCATTCCGATGCTGGCGCAGTGGCTGCAGCAGGCGCTGGGGGTGGATTTCCGCTTCAGCGAGACCGTGACGCAAGTGGCCACGCCGCGCGTCACCACCTCACGCGGCAGCTACCACGCCGAGCGTGTGGTGGTTTGCAACAACGCCGATCCCGGAGGCTTGTTTGCAGACGCCTGGACGGAGCACCAGGTGCAGCTGTGCCAGTTGCAGATGCTGAGGGTGCAGCCGAAGGCCGGTGTTGCGCTGCAGGGTTCGGTCATGGGAGACCTGAGCCTGGTCCGCTACGAAGGCTATAGCGCACTGCCTGAAGCGGCGGCACTGCGTGCCGAGCTGGAGCGGGACGAGGCCGAAAGCCTGGCGCATGGCATCCACCTGATCGCCGTGCAAAGCGCCGATGGTTCACTGGTGGTGGGTGACTCCCACCACTACGGCCCGGCGCCGTCGCCTTTTGCCAGCGAGGCGGTGGACAGGCTGATGCTGCGCCATCTGCGCGAAGCATTGCACCTGGAAGGCGACCACGTGGTGGAGCGCTGGGTGGGGACCTACCCGGTGTCGCTCGATGCGCCCTGCCTGGTCAAGGCCCCTGACGACGCCACGCGGGTGGTGGCGGTGACCAGCGGTTCGGGGGCCAGCACGGCGTTTGGCCTGGCCGAAGAGGTGTGGAGCGGTTGGTAAGCCGCTGGCTGGGGCCTGAAATTCGACCGAATGCCGGGGCCAAGCGCAAAACCCCGGGCGTTGGCAATCCGGAAAAGCGCAGGTTGCGCTGGAATGTTGCTCAAAACGCGGCGCTTCCCCTGCGGGAGGCACTGCTGCGGCGAGCGAATAGTTGCTGCGCTGCATCATTGGTGGGTGCTCACGGGCGGTTGCGTCTGCACGCTGGGCATGGCGCCCTAGAATGCGTGCAGGCGCCGGGCCGGTTTTGCACGCAAAGCCGGGTCTGGCGGTTTTGTCTGCCACCGCTGCGGGCTGTGCCCGAATCCACCATGAAGCTCGCGATCCTGGACCGAATTGGCACCCTTCACCCCGAGGGGGAAGACGCCGTGGTGGGCGCGCGGGATTGGCAGCCCCAGGCTGGAGTGCTGGACGCGATTGCCCAGCTCAACCGTGCTGGCTGGCATGTGGTGGTCGCCACCAACCAGCCGGGGTTGGGGCGGGGCAATTTCGATGTGAACGAACTCAATGCCGTGCACCAGCGCATGCAGCGCGAGCTGGCCACTGCCGGAGCACGGGTCGAGGCCGCGTTCTTCTGTCCCCATGCTCCGGATGAAGGCTGCGCCTGCCGCAAGCCCGCGCCGGGTCTGCTGCAGCAGATTGCGGTCCGCTATGGGGCCGAGCCGCATGAAATCTGGGTGATTGGTCAGGACCATGCCCATTTGCAGGCCGGGGCGGCGATCGGCGCCCACCTGGTGTGGGTGGAGCAGGGCAGTGGGGTGGCCACCATGCCGGCACCGGCCCTGCCACAGGCGGTGCAGCACTATGCTGGCTGGGCGGAACTGGCCCAGGCTTTGGCCCCTGCGGCGACCGAAGCGCCGGCACCGTCCCCTTCCGTCTGACGCAAAACCGCGCAAGCCTTATCCTCTAGGGTCTGACGCCTGTGTCTACCGATTGTTTCTGACATCCATGCCTTTTCTCCGTTCCCTGTTGCACATGTTGTTCATGTGCGTCACCGTCATTCCCTACACCCTGCTCATCCTGCTGCTGCGGGTGTGCGGAGCCTCGCCCGACGCGCGCTGGAAAGTGGCCCGTGCCTGGCTGGCACTGTGCGTGGATGCGGCGGGCTGGTTCTGCGGCGTGCGCTACCGCGTGCAGGGCATGGAGCATCTACCGGACAGCGACACCGAAGGCGTGGTGCTGCTGTCCAAGCACCAGTCAACCTACGAGACTTTCCTGTTGCCGGCCATCATGCCGCGGCCGCTGGCCTATGTGTTCAAGAAGGAACTGCTGCAGATTCCGTTCTTCGGTTGGTCCATCGGCAGCCTGGACATGATCCACATCGACCGCAAGCATGGATCGCGCGCTTTCCACAAGGTGGTGGAGCAAGGCAAGCGGCTGCTGGAAAAAGGCGTGTGGGTCATTATGTTCCCCGAGGGAACCCGCATCGCGCGCGGCGAAGTGGGGGAATACAAGACGGGAGCCACACGGCTGGCGATCATGGCCGGCAAGCCGGTGGTGCCAGTGGCTGTGACGTCGGCCAAATGCTGGCAGCGCAAGGCGTTTGTCAAGACCCCGGGCGTGGTGGATGTGTCCATTGGCAAGCCCATTCCCACGGTCGGCCGCAAGCATGAAGAGTTGATGGCCGAGGTGCAGGCCTGGATTGAAGCCGAGATGCGCCGCCTGGACCCGGAGGCCTACCCGGCCGCTCCGGCCCCGCTGCCCATGCCTGCTGCATCCGCACAGGACTGAGCCGCCGCGCGCACTGTCCACGGCAGGCCGCATGCCACACCGCTTTTTCACGCAAGCCCAGCGGGCGCCAGAGGCACTGGCTTCTGTCGCCACGCCGGTGCCACAGGCGGGTGGCCAGGCGCTGCTGTGGGGCGGGCAGGACTTTCAGCACCCTGCGGCCACGCACCAGATTCTGTTGCGGGACGGCACCCGCGTGGCCTACCGGCTGGAGCGCGCTACGCGCCGCAGCATTGGTTTTCAGGTGGGGTCCGAAGGCTTGGCCATCCGCGCACCGCGCTGGATTACGCTGGAGCAGCTGGACGCTGCCATCCACGAGAAAGCGCACTGGATTGTGCAAAAGCTGCTGGAACAGCGGGAACGTTCCGAACAGGCGCAGGCCCAGCGCATCGCCTGGGCGGATGGCGCCGTGCTGCCTTATCTGGGCGGCCAGATCACCTTGCGCCTGCACCTGGCCGCGCCGCGCGGCGGCAGCCTGCTGGCGGTCAGTGAAGGTGCCTGGGCGCTGCACCTGCCGATGGCACCTGACGCCAGCGCGGCCCAGGTGCGTGCTGCAGTGGCCGCCTGGTGGTTGCGCCATGCGCGCAACCTGTTCACCGAACGCTTGCGCCACTATGCCCCGCAACTGGGGGTGCAGTGGCGCAGCCTGCGCCTGTCCAACGCGCGCACGCGCTGGGGCAGCGCCAAGAGCGACGGCAGCATCATGCTGAACTGGCGCTTGCTGCACTGTCGCATGGCGGTGCTGGACTATGTGGTGGTGCATGAGCTGTCCCACCTGCGGGTGATGGACCACAGTCCGCGCTTCTGGGCCACAGTGGCAGAGGTCGCCCCCGACTATGCGGCCCTGCGGGCCGAACTGCGCGAGCACGCTTCGCCGTTGTGGGCCTGAGCGGCGGCGTCAGGTGGTTGGAAAGCGCCGCCCCTTCAAGTGGGTGGCGTCGATGAACAGTGAAGTCCCCGGCAAATAGCGGGGGACGGCAGCCGCGCATTTTCTGCACAGGTTGGGCCGGTAACTGGCTGAAACCCGCATGATGGCAGTGCTGCGCGCTGTGCAGCAAACTCCGCAGCGCGCACAATGCGCACCAGCGCTGCCAGGCCGCACATGGCCTTGGCATGATTTGACGGATTTTTTGCTTCAGGACCGCATATGACAGCCTCCGCCACCGATCTCCAGGTCACTCCCGCAGCGGGCTATGCCGGCGATATTCCTGCGCCTCTGGCCTGGCAATGGGTACAGACCGGACAGGCTGTGTTGGTGGATGTGCGCACCGATGCCGAGCGCGCCTGGGTGGGCCAGGTGCCCGGAGCCATTCCCGTGGCGCTCAAGCAATGGCCTGGCATGCAACCCAACCCCGACTTTGATGCCCAGCTGCGCGCCGCGGTACCTCCCGGTGGCAAGGTCGTGCTGCTGTGCCGCAGCGGCGTGCGCTCGGTTGCAGCGGCACAGCGTGCGGCGGCGCTGGGTATTGAGGCCTACAACATCCTCGAAGGCTTTGAAGGTGATCTGGACGCCCACAACCAGCGTGGCCAGAAAAGCGGCTGGCGCAAGCAGGGCCTGCCCTGGCACCAGTGAAGCGCCAGGCACCTATGAAAAAAAAGGCTCCTAGCGGGAGCCTTTTTGACAGCGGCACAGGGCTTACAGGGCCGGAATGCGCAGTTTCTGGCCGGGGTAGATCTTGTCGGGGTGCGACAGCATGGGCTTGTTGGCTTCGAAAATCGCCGGGTACTTGTTGGCATCGCCGTAGTATTTCTTGGCGATGGCCGACAGCGTGTCGCCGCGCACCACGTCGTGGTACTGGGCTTCGGGTTCGGGGTTGGTGACGGACATCTGGTTGTCCACAGTGGTCACACTGGAAACATTGCCGCAGCACAGGGTGACTTTTTCCTTGGCCCCCTGGGTGGGCGCCACGCCGGTCACGGTGACCTTGCCCTGGCTGCCGTCATAGGCGACCTGCAGATTGCTCACGCCCAGGTTCTGGGCATTGATGTACGTGGCAATGGCCTGCGCGGCCTTGGCATTCAGGTCGTCCGCTGGGGTGGCTGCGTTGGCATCCTTGCCGCCGAACAGCTTTTCGCCGGCTTCCTTGATGAAACTGAAAAGTCCCATGGATTGACTCCTTGAAGTGGTGGACAGGGAAGAAAACCGCCCCACTGTAGCGGCAAATCCGCTCTTGGCAAGACGGGGCCGGCGGCTGTTCCATTTGTTGACAATTGCCCGCGTGGCGTGTCTTGTATGAGACGTTGTTGTCCGGTTGGGAAACAAAAATACAGATAATCCGCCGCATGACTTTTCTGGCCATTGACATCGGCAACACCCGCTTGAAGTGGGCCATGTACGACGATCACCGCCCCGGGGCCGCGCTGCTGGCCCATGGCGCGGAGTTTCTGGAACATATCGAGCGCCTGGCCGAGGGCTGCTGGGCCGGCTTGCCAGCGCCCACGCGCATGCTGGGCTGCGTGGTGGCAGGCGATACCGCCAAGCGCCGCGTGCACGACCAGATCGAGCTGATGCTGGGCTGGACCCTGGAGCCGCAATGGGTAGTGCCATCGGTGGAGGAAGCCGGCGTGGTCAATGGCTATGACCATCCTTCGCGCCTGGGGGCCGACCGGTGGGTGGCGATGATTGGTGCGCGCCACCAGATGCTGCAGCAAGGGCTGGCCAGGCCGCTGATTGTGGTGATGGTGGGCACGGCGGTGACAGTGGATGCGCTGGATGCCGAAGGCAACTTTCTGGGTGGCTTGATCATCCCCGGTCACGGCATCATGCTGCGCGCGCTGGAAGGCGGGACGGCGGGTCTGCATGTGCCGACCGGCGAAGTCAGGCTGTTTCCCAAGAACACCAGCGATGCGCTGACCAGCGGCGGGACCTATGCCATTGCTGGGGCGGTGGAGCGCATGTACCAGCATCTATCCCAGCACTGCGGGGCGGAGCCTGCCTGCATCATGGCCGGGGGCGCCGGCTGGAAGATGGCCCCCAGCATGACGCGCCCCTTCCAACTGCTAGACAACCTGATTTTTGATGGCCTGCTGGTGATGGCGCAACGGCGCTGGGGCTGACGGGGCGAAATGCCGGCGGCTTCATGCGCCGCAGGGGAAAATTCCCCTCCCAGGGAGTTTGGGGCAGAAAAAGATGCTTACCTGGGCCGGAGAGTGCAGTGGGATAATCGGCTCACATTCTCAGAAAAAATCCTTCCATGATTCTTGTCACCGGTGGCGCTGGCTTTATTGGCGCAAATTTTGTTTTGGATTGGCTGGTCACCCAGCAGGAACCGGTGGTCAATGTGGACAAGTTGACCTATGCCGGCAATTTGGAAAACCTTGCCTCGGTGCAAGACGATGCACGGCATGTGTTCGTGCAGGCGGATATCGGGGACAGCGCCGCCATGGAAGCGTTGCTGGCCCAGCACCAACCGCGTGCGGTGATCAACTTCGCAGCCGAAAGCCATGTGGACCGCTCCATCCATGGCCCGGAAGACTTCATCCAGACCAATGTGGTGGGCACGTTCCGCTTGCTGGAAGCCGTGCGGGGGTACTGGAATGGGCTGCAGGGCAACGCCAAATCGGATTTTCGCTTCCTGCATGTGTCGACGGACGAGGTCTACGGCACGCTGTCGCCCTCCGATCCCGCTTTCACGGAAGAGCACAATTACGAGCCCAACAGCCCGTATTCGGCCAGCAAGGCCGCCAGCGACCATCTGGTGCGTGCCTGGCACCACACCTATGGCCTGCCGGTGCTGACCACCAACTGCAGCAACAACTACGGCCCGCTGCATTTCCCCGAAAAGTTGATTCCGCTGGTGATCGTCAATGCGTTGGCCGGCAAGCCGCTGCCGGTCTACGGCGACGGCATGCAGGTGCGGGACTGGCTGTATGTGCGCGACCATTGCAGCGCCATCCGCCGCGTGCTGGAGGCGGGCAAACTGGGCGATACCTACAACGTGGGGGGCTGGAACGAACAGGCCAATATCGACATTGTCAAAACCGTATGCGCCCTGCTGGACGAGTTGCGTCCGCGCGCCGACGGCAAGGGCTACGCCGAGCAGATCACCTATGTGACCGACCGCCCGGGACATGACCGCCGCTACGCCATCGATGCCCGCAAGCTGGAGCGCGAGTTGGGCTGGAAGCCGGCAGAAACCTTCGACACCGGCATCCGCAAGACGGTGCAGTGGTATTTGAGCAACCCGGAATGGGTCGCCCATGTGCAGTCCGGCGCTTACCGCGACTGGGTGCAAAAGCAGTACACCGCCACGGTAGCGTGACCATGAAGATTTTGCTGTTGGGCAAAGAGGGGCAGGTGGGCTGGGAGCTGCACCGCAGCCTGGCACCGCTGGGGGAGCTGGTGGCGCTGGGGCGGCTCGGTGCGGACGGGCTGTGCGGCGACCTGGGCCATCTGGAGGGCCTGGTGCAGACGGTGCGCCAGCTGCGGCCCGATGTGATCGTCAATGCTGCTGCCCACACGGCGGTGGACAAGGCGGAGTCCGAGCCCGAACTGGCACGTACGCTCAATGCCCTGGCGCCGGGTGTCCTGGCCCAGGAGGCAAAGGCCTTGGGTGCTTTGCTGGTGCACTACAGCACCGACTATGTGTTCGATGGCAGTGGCACCGAGCCACGCCTGGAAACCGATGCCGTGGCGCCGCTCTCGGTGTACGGCCACACCAAGCTGGAAGGCGAGCAGCGCATCCAGGCTTCCGGCGGCAGGCACCTGATCTTTCGCACCAGCTGGGTCTATGCGGCGCGTGGCGGCAATTTTGTCAAGACCATGCTGCGCCTGGCGCAGGAGCGGGAGTCGCTGACGGTGATCGATGACCAGTGGGGAGCCCCCACCGGAGCGGACCTGATTGCCGATGTGACGGCCCATGCCATCCGGCAGGTGGCGCGCTGTCCGCAGGATGCGGGCCTGTACCATCTGGTGGCGCAGGGCGAAACCACTTGGAATGCCTATGCCCGCTATGTGCTTGAGCAAGCCCAGCAGGTGCAGCCAGCGATGTCGATCATGGCCAGGGAAGTTCGCCCGGTTCCCAGCAGCGCATTTCCGACGCCTGCCCAGCGGCCGCACAACTCGAGGCTGGACACCCGCAAGCTGCAAGCCACATTCGGCTTGCAGCTCCCCTCCTGGCAGCAGGGCGTGACGCGCATGCTGCATGAAATTTTGTAATTCCGCTATTCAACGCCATGACATCTGCACGCAAAGGCATTATTTTGGCGGGTGGCTCCGGCACCCGTTTGCACCCTGCCACCCTGGCCATCAGCAAACAGCTGCTGCCCATTTACGACAAGCCCATGATTTATTACCCGCTCAGTACGCTGATGCTGGCTGGTATTCGTGAAATTCTGATCATCAGCACGCCGCAGGACACGCCGCGTTTTGAACAGCTACTGGGTGATGGCAGCCAGTGGGGCCTGCAATTGCAATACGCGGTGCAGCCTTCCCCCGATGGCCTGGCGCAGGCGTTTCTGATTGGTGAGGAATTCCTGGCCGGCGCTCCCAGTGCCTTGGTATTGGGAGACAACATTTTCTATGGCCATGATTTCCAGGGGCTCTTGAAAAATGCCGATAGCCAGCAGGCGGGGGCGACGGTGTTTGCCTACCATGTGCAGGATCCGGAGCGTTATGGCGTGGCGGAATTTGACCCCCAGGGCCAGGTGCTGTCGCTGGAGGAAAAGCCTGCCCGACCAAAGTCAAACTATGCCGTCACCGGCCTGTATTTCTATGACAGCCAGGTGGTGGAAATGGCCAAGTCGCTGCAGCCTTCACCGCGCGGAGAGCTGGAAATCACGGACCTGAATCGCCTGTATCTGGAGCAGGCTCAGTTGAATGTGCAACTGATGGGCCGCGGCTATGCGTGGCTGGATACCGGCACGCACGACAGCCTGCTCGAAGCCGGCCAGTTCATTGCCACCCTGGAGCAACGACAGGGGCTGAAAGTGGCCTGTCCCGAAGAGATTGCCTTCCGTGCCGGCTGGATCGGTGCCGCTCAGGTGGAAAAGCTGGCGCAGCCGCTGCTCAAGAATGGCTATGGTAAGTATCTGATGCAATGCATCAAAGGTGGTGTGCGATGAAAGCCACGCCTACCGCGATTCCGGATGTGATGGTGGTCGAACCCAAGGTGTTTGGGGATGCCCGCGGTTTTTTCTACGAAAGCTTCAACCAGCAGGCTTTCAATGCCGCCACTGGCACCAGCTTCGAGTTTGTGCAGGACAACCACAGCCGTAGCCGCAAAGGGGTGCTGCGTGGCCTGCATTACCAATTGCCTCCGCATGCCCAGGGCAAGCTGGTGCGTGTGGTGCGTGGCTCTGTGTGGGATGTGGCGGTGGACATTCGCCAGGGGTCTGCGACCTTTGGCAAATGGGTGGCTGAGGAGTTGACGGAGTACAGCCACAAGCAGTTCTGGATTCCGCCCGGATTCGCCCATGGCTTTGTGGTGCTGAGTGAATCGGCCGACTTCCTCTACAAGACCACGGACTACTACGCGCCCGAGTCGGACCGGGGCATTGCCTGGAATGACCCGCAGATTGGCATTGCCTGGCCGGATTTGGGGATGGATTGGCTGCTGTCGGAAAAAGACCTGAAGCAGCCTTTGCTGCAGGATGCGGATACCTTCCTTGGATAAGGCACAGCACCATTGCTTTATCCAAAAAGAGCTGCCAACGGCAGCTCTTTTTTATTCATCTGTTCTGCGCCATGCCCAGCACGATCAGCAACAGCAGTACAGCGCACAGCACGGCGAAGCTGATCTTCACCCAGCTGTAAGGCCGCTCCCCGGCAATCTGGCCGGTATAGCCATTGGCCACGATCTGGTAGGTGGTGCGGCCATAGGTGTAGCCCACCAGCCATACCGGCACCAGTGTGTGCTTGAAGGTTCTGCCGGTGTATTGGCGCTGCACCTGCAGATTGCGCATGGTGTCGCCCGGCACCTGGCGGGCGCACAGGCTGCGCAGCTGGGCATCCATGTCCTGTTCGTTCAGTTGTGCGGCTTTGGACAGGTCGACCTGGTAGCGCTCCACGGTCCATCCGCGGACAAACTCCGGGGTGTAGGGCTTCAGGTCGGTGGTGGTCGGAAACGGCTCCACCTGGCGCAGCAAATCGGGTTGCACGCCGACGGTGCCGGGCACCAGCGCGTCGTCGAAGAAATGCTGCAACTGGCCGGACGCCGATTCCCAGCGCACATGGCGCACCTCGCGGGTTTGCTGCGTGCCATCGGTGTCGCGGTAGGTTTCGGTTCTGTAATAGTAGTAACCAGCCTCGGCCTGCCATTGGGCGTCGGCATGGGCATCAAAGGTCCAGTAGGGCAGGTAGATGCCGTGCAGCGTATCGGTCAGCGCTGCGGTTTTGAGTGTGCTGGGCGCGAACCAGCGGCTGCCATACCACTGGCGGATGCGGTCGCGGATCTGCCCGTCGCTGATCTGGAACGGCAGGATGCTCTGCGGCGTGATGGCATCGTTGCGCTCTTCGTGTGCCACGATGGCCGGCGAGCCGCAGAAGTCGCAGCGCTGGGCTGCGGTCTTGTTCAAGAAGACCGAGATGGCACGGCAGTTCTGGCATTGCACCTCATAGCGCTCATCGGTGCCCCAGCCGCGGCCGCTGGCGGGGTAGCGCAGGGCTTCGGCCAAGTCCTGCTCCACCACGGAGCGGCCCAGCTCTTCGCGCGTGGCTTCGCTCCAAGGCGCGGTGGTGCCGCAGTATGGGCATTTGAGTGCCTGGGCCTTGGCATTCCATTCCAGATTGCCACCGCATTCCGGGCAGGGGTGCTTGCGCACCATGGACGGCGGGACTGCTGGCACAGCGGGAGCATGGCTGGAAGAAGAGGGGGCTGCGTTTTCGGTCACGGCTCAAAAATATCAAGTGCATTGCACATGGGCCTTGATGCTGGCATGCCCCCACGCCAGGACGCCGCGCAAGGGCTGCCCTGCAGCGAGGGCATTGTTCTCTCGAGCGCGCAAGCGCCAGAGAGGTGGGCGGCGAAACCGCTCAGGAGGCGCTTTGCTTACCCGCGCAGGAACTCGTCCAGCGCCGCCTGGCCGATGCGCCACTGGCTGCCGATCTGGCGCGCTTTCAGGTGACCGGCCTGAATTTCGGCCAGTACATCGGCTTCTGCCACCCCCAGTACCTGAGCAGCCTGGGCCGGGGTGAAGACCTGCATGGCCGCTGGTGCGGGTGCAGCCTGGGTGCGCGCCGCCTGTGCAGCTTCAGGTGAGAAAGGGTCTGTAGAAGAAGCGCCTGTCCCCGAAGCTCCGTTCGCCCCCGCTGTGCCGCCTTGCATGCTTTTCATCATCTCCTGCGCCATACCGAAGCCCATGGCCATGGTGGCGGGGAGGGTGGCTGCCGCCGTGCCTTCACTGCCGCTGGCCATGGCCTGGCCCATCTGGTATTTCACATAGTCATTCAAGTTGCCGATGGCGCCCATGCTGGAGCGCTTGTCGATGGCCTGTTCCACCTCGGGCGGCACGGACACGTTCTCCAGGATGAAGCTGGTGATCTCCAAGCCGTACTTGTCGGTGACGGCCGGGTTGATGATCTGCAGCAGCGCATCGCCCAGGTCGCTGTAGCGGGTGGCTACGTCGAGTACCGGCACCTGGGCCTTGGCCAGGGCTTCGGTGAAGATGCTGACAATGCGCGAGCGCATGGTGTCGGCAAATTCGTCCAGGCGGAAGTTCTGGTCCGTGCCCGCCACCTCTTTCAGGAACTTGGCCGGCTGGACGATGCGGAAGTCATACGTGCCGAAGGCGCGGATGCGCACCACCCCAAAGTCCTTGTCACGCAGCATGACGGGGTTGGACGTGCCCCATTTGTTGCCGGTGAACAGGCGTGTGTTGAGGTAGTAGACATCGCACTTGAACGGCGACTGGAAGCCATGTTTCCAGCCCTGGATGGTCGAGAGGATGGGGATGTTCTGCGTGGTCAGGGCATGCTTGCCCGGTCCGAACAGGTCGGCGTACTGGCCTGCAGAGACAAACTGCACCTGCTGCGATTCGCGCACGATCAACTGGGCGCCGTTCTTGATCTCCTTGTCCTCATCCGGCCAGCGGTAGGACAGGGTGTCGCGCGAGTCATCGGTCCACTCGATGATTTCAATCAGCTGGTTTTTGATGATGTTGAACAGATTCATGCCAAACCTCGCAGGCAGGTGGGAAAGTGAGCCATTGCACGGTCATTGTAGAACCCGGGCTGTTGACAGAGATGATTGCGAGTATCAAAAGCGTAGCTGTTGGCGCGGCTGTAACAAGGTTTTGAAAATGATTAATTTGGGAGATTCAAGAGGGACGGGCATGGTGTGCTCCTAATTTGTGCATGCCGCTCATCCGTGTAACACCGTAGCCCGGCCTGGCTTCGTAAATACAGGGTGGCAGGCCTAAAATCACTCCTTTCGCGCGCGTAGCCGTGCCGCTGGTTTGTTCCCGGCGGTGGGGCGCCTGCCTCCATAACGATAGATAGAAGGTGTAGTCGCCCGTCGTCTGCACCGATCCGAATAGCCCGTCATGCTGACCTTCCAACAAATCATTCTGAAACTGCAGTCCTACTGGGCCGACCATGGCTGTGCATTGCTCCAGCCCTATGACATGGAAGTCGGTGCCGGGACCTCGCACACCGCCACGTTCTTGCGCGCCATCGGTCCGGAGCCCTGGAAGGCCGCTTATGTGCAGCCCAGCCGCCGGCCCAAGGATGGCCGCTATGGCGAGAATCCCAACCGTCTGCAGCACTACTACCAGTTTCAGGTGGTGCTCAAGCCCGCTCCCGACAACATCCTCGAGCTGTACCTGGGCTCGCTGGAAGCCCTGGGCTTTGACTTGAAGAAGAACGACATCCGCTTTGTCGAAGACGACTGGGAAAACCCCACCCTGGGCGCGTGGGGGCTGGGCTGGGAAGTCTGGCTCAATGGCATGGAAGTGACCCAGTTCACCTACTTCCAGCAAGTGGCCGGCATCGACTGCAAGCCCGCCACCGGTGAGATCACCTACGGTCTGGAACGTCTGGCCATGTACCTGCAGGGCAAGGAATCGGTGTACGACCTGGTCTATACCGATGGCCTGAGTTATGGCGACGTGTTCCACCAGAACGAAGTGGAGCAATCCACCTACAACTTCGAGCATTCGAATGCCGAGTTTCTGTTCAGCGCCTTTGCTGCGCACGAAGGCACAGCCAACCAGTTGATCGACGCCCAACTGGCGCTGCCTGCCTATGAGCAGGTGCTCAAGGCGGCCCACACCTTCAACCTGCTGGACGCCCGTGGCGCCATCAGCGTGACCGAGCGCGCCGCCTATATCGGCCGTATCCGCAATCTGGCCCGTGCGGTGGGCAAGAGCTATCTGGACAGCCGCGCGCGCCTGGGCTTCCCCATGGCGCCCAAGGCCCATGCCGACGAAGTGCTGGCCGAACTGGCCAAGGCCGCAGAGCAGGCCGCCAAGAAGGTCGCCTGAACCGCCGCTACCGCAGACCGTCCATTTACACGAAATTTCAGCCGATCAAGCCCATCTGGTGCGCTGAATCGGCTATCCAAATCATCATGAACGCATCGAATCTACTGGTTGAACTGTTTGTCGAAGAGCTGCCGCCCAAGGCGCTGCAAAAGCTGGGGGAGGCTTTTGCCTCCGTGCTGTTTGACCAGCTCAAGGCCCAGGGCCTGCTGGCGTCGACCGAATCGCGCCTGACGGCCTATGCATCGCCCCGCCGGTTGGCAGCCCACATCACCGAAGTGCTGCCCCAGGCCGACGACAAGGCGGTCTCGCAAAAGCTGATGCCTGTGGCCGTAGGTCTGGACGCTGACGGCAAGCCCACGCCCGCGCTGCTCAAGAAGCTGAGCGCGCTGGGCGCGGACGACTCCGCCGTGGCTGGTCTGAAGCGCCAGGGCGAAGGCAAGGCCGAAGCCCTGTTCTACGAATCCACGGCCAAGGGTGTGCTGCTGACCGATGGCGTGCAGAAAGCGCTGGACGAAGCGCTGGCCAAGCTGCCCATTCCCAAGGTCATGCGTTACCAGTTGCAGGACGGCTGGACCAGCGTGCACTTTGTGCGCCCGGCCCACGGTCTGGTGGTGATGCATGGCACCGAGGTGCTAATCGGCGTGAAGGCACTGGGCCTGACGGCCGGTACGGCCACCCATGGTCACCGTTTTGAAGCGGCCGTGGACCCGGTGGTGATCCGCAATGCCGACAGCTATGCCGAGCAACTGCGCGAAGAAGGCGCCGTGATTGCCAGCTTTGCGGAGCGCCGTGCAGACATTGCCCGGCAACTGCAGGCCGCAGCCGAGCGCATCGGGGGTGGCGTGCGTCCCATTGAGGATGAAGCCCTGCTGGACGAGGTGACGGCCTTGGTCGAGCGCCCCAATGTGCTGGTCTGCGAATTCGAGAAGGAATTTCTGGCCGTGCCCCAGGAATGCCTGATCTTGACCATGAAGGCCAACCAGAAGTACTTCCCGCTGCTGGATGCCAGCGGCAAGCTGACCCACCAGTTCCTGATTGTCAGCAACATCCAGCCCCAGGATGCATCGGCCGTCGTCGGCGGCAACGAGCGCGTGGTGCGCCCCCGTCTGGCCGATGCCAAGTTCTTCTTTGACCAGGACCGCAAGAAGACCCTGTCCAGCCGTGTCGAACTGCTGGACAAGGTGGTCTATCACAACAAGCTCGGTACCCAGGGTGAACGTATCGCCCGCGTGCGTGCCATCGCCAAGAGCATTGCCCAGCAACTGGGCAACCCGGAACTAGGCCGCCAGGCCGATCAGGCCGCCATGCTGGCCAAGACCGATCTGGTGACCGACATGGTGGGTGAGTTTCCCGAGCTGCAAGGCACCATGGGCCGCTACTATGCCCTGAACGATCAGCTGGATGTGGCCGTGGCCGATGCCATCGAAGACCACTACAAGCCCCGTTTTGCAGGCGATGAACTGCCGCGCGGCGATGTCGGTGTGGTGGTGGCGCTGGCCGACAAGCTGGAAACCCTGGTGGGCATGTTCGGTATCGGCAACCTGCCCACGGGGGATCGCGATCCCTTTGCGCTGCGCCGCCACGCGCTGGGTGTGATCCGCATGCTGGTGGAAAAGGACCTGGCGCTGGATCTGGAAACGCTGCTGGTCAGCACCTTGCCGGCCTTTGGCGACAAGATCACCGACGCTACGCCCCAACTGGTCGAATTCGTCTACGACCGCCTGGCAAACATGTTCCGCGAACAAGGCTACAGCGCCCAGGAAATCGAAGCCGTGCTGGCGCTGCACCCACAGCGCCTGTCCGATGTGCAAAAGCGGCTGGAAGCCGTGCGCGCGTTTGCGGCGCTGCCCGAAGCGCCTGCATTGGCAGCGGCCAACAAGCGCGTGAGCAACATCCTGAAGAAGGCGGAAGCAGCGGTGCAACCCCAGGTGAACGCCGCACTGCTGGTGGAGCAGGCTGAAAAAGATCTGTACGCCGCGCTGCAGCAGGTGGCACCGAAAGCCGAGCGACAGTTTGCCGCAGGTGATTACACCGCCAGCCTGCAGACCTTGGCCGCGTTGCGTGACCAGGTGGATGCGTTCTTTGAACACGTCATGGTGAATGCGGACGATGAGAGATTGAAGAGTAATCGTTTGAGTTTATTGGCCACTCTGCACGGGGTAATGAATTGTGTGGCAGATTTGTCCAAAATTTAATTTATTTGGATGAAAACTCCATACTATGGATAGATCCACAATATTGGCTTTCTTCCTGCGGGGAGGATCTGCTTCCGCAAAGATATTGTTCGTAGCATATTTGGGGTATGTGAATAAATCCGAAGTTGTGGGTCAATTTGCTATATTTTCAACTTTGGCAATACTATTTACACAAATTGCCGGTTTTGAAATACATCAAGTAATAGCGCGGAAATATCATTCCTTATCATTTAGAGAAAAGTTTAAATTATATTTTCTTAATGGTATTGCTAGTATTGGGGTATATTTTCTTATATTGCCATTGTTGGTGATGCTGTATTATGATTTGCTGTTGAATTTTTGGTTCTTAGGTTGTCTTGTATTAGTTCTTGAGCACTATAGTACTGAGTTGTATAGATTTTATATAATCAACCTTGAACCTTTTAAAGCATCATTGATTTTATTTGTTAAAAATGTGGGATGGGTCATTTTTTTTATTTTTTTTGCAGAGCTTGGTATTGTTAGTATAAATATATATAACATACTAATATTCTGGAGTTTTTTTGTTTTTGCTGCTTCTTTTATGGGATCGCCTTCAATTGGGATTATATGGGATGGATTTAAAAATATCGATTTTAAAAATCTTGTTGTTGATTTTTTAGATATTTTGGTGAAGGCTCGAGTATTCATTCTTGTAGCCATAAGTATTTCTGGGGTGACGGCTGTTGATAAATTAATATTGGAAAGATTTTTTGATTTTGAAAAAATAGGAGAATTCTATTTTTATCTGACAATTTCGAGTATTCCGGGACTAATTGTTAGTTTAGGAATAGGAGCGACACTCTGGCCGAAATGCATTCGCTTGGCTGCAATTGAAAATAATGAGGAATGCGAGAAATTGTGGCGAAAGATACTTAAATATTATTGGGTTCTGCTAGTTTCTATTAGTTCAGTAATGTTGATAATTCTCTGCGTTTTAGCTATTTTCTTCCATGGTGAGAGAATAAATTTCCAGAGTTTGAAAATAATATTTTATTTAATATTGGCTGGAGCAGGGATGGCTATTATAGAGCCATATAAATTGAAAATGTATATAAATAAAAATGATTCTGCGTTGCTATTCGGTGCATGGCTGCACTTCATGATGATGTGTGCTTTTGTTTTTTATTCTGCAAAAAATTCTTCGTTAGAGTATATCGCCATAACAATGGCTGTTGTGAATTTTGTAGCATATATTATTTATAAATTTTCTTTTCCGGAAAAAATAATAAATCGGCTTAAAAATGTTTGAGTATTTTATTAAATACATTGTTGCATTATTGATGGGGCTGGTCTTAATTGGCTTGCTTGGAGAGGTATTGGGGAGTTATCTATTTATTTATTCGGTTTTGTTTTTATTTGTGTTTGCATTATTTCCTCCTAAATATTTTATTTCTTCAAATTCCATAATTCATGGATATTATTTTATATTTTTCATCATTGCACCAATGTATGCTGATATTCATTCCCAAGATGATTTTTCGACTTTCAAATATAAAATTGCTTACGGGATGATTTTTTTGACGCATGTAACAGCTGTCTTTGGCGCGTCCGTGGGCGAGGGTGTCTTAAAAAATTTACAGAATTCAGGAGAAGGGAGAGATTCTCTGGCTGGCTTGAGGATTAAAATAAATATTCTTTATGCATTATCAACTTCCGCAGTATTTCTTATTATTTTTAATAGCGGCGGATTATCTTACTGGATGGAAGCTCCGGGTGATGCTTTTCTGAATAGGGCAGGTTCGGGTCTGTATGTTGTCGCTTCTCATTTTTTTACATTTATTTTATCTGCGTTAGTTGGATTTTATGCGTATAAGAAAAAGTCTAAGCTATCTTTGTTGATTTTTGTTTTGTGGCTGTTAATAACTTCACCTGTGCATGGAAGTAAGCAATTGATTGCTATTTTTTTTCTATTGGCTGTGCTTCCCTGGATTCGGGATTTGAAATTTTTTCAAATAAAAACAATTTTTTATACGGTAATTTTATTGGCTATATTTGCTTTGGGCTTATATTTTAGAAATATTTCTTGGATGACTGTAGATGGATTTTTGCCATATGCTTTGAATTATTTTACGGCATTAAGAAATCTAATGATTCTTTTGGAAGATTTTGATCCAAATTTTATGCAAACTTTCTTTTTGCCGTTCAATAAATTTTTGAGTCCAATTGGCATTAAAGATTTAAATATTTATTATGATATGAATCATATGCTGACGGATAAATATTTTCCTTGGGCATGGGAAATTAGAGCTACAGAGCAATGGCCTGTAGAAGCGGATTTATACCTTAATTTTTATTTTATTTTTGGGTTGCCTTTGATTTTTGTTTATACATTTATCGTTGGGTATATTTATGGCCTTGCAAGGTTTAGATCTAATTTGGGTTTGTGGGTGGTGTCATTCTTAATGTTGTTGTCTATAACCTCGCATTTGAGGGGGAGTCTTTACAATCATGTGGATTTTTACCTTTACCCAATGTACTTTGTGATATACTTGACTTTGAGGAAATATAGGCTTTGATATGAAGAATGTTCTTGTTACTGGTGCTGATGGTTTTATTGGCTCACATCTGACGGAGTATCTTGTCGAGAATGGTTGCAGTGTCAGGGCATTGACTCAATATAACTCTTTTAATTACTGGGGTTGGTTGGAGGATGTTGGGTGTCTGAAAGACATTGAGGTTGTGAGTGGTGATATACGCGACCCTCATTACTGCAAGCAAATCACTAAAAATGTGGATGTGGTTTTTCATCTCGGTGCGCTGATTGCGATTCCTTACTCCTATGTTGCGCCCGATAGCTATGTTGAAACCAATATTCGAGGTACTCTCAATATCTGTCAGGCGTCGATGGATAATGGTGTCAAACGCGTGATCCATACTTCTACCAGCGAGGTCTATGGAACTGCCCAGTATGTCCCCATTGATGAGAAGCATCCGCTGCAGCCGCAGTCACCATACAGTGCCTCTAAGATCGGGGCCGATGCGATGGCGATGAGCTTCTTTAACGCGTTTGACCTGCCGGTGACGATCGCGCGCCCGTTCAACACTTATGGCCCGCGTCAGTCGGCGCGCGCAGTAATACCGACCATCATCACGCAAATCGCCAATGGCAAGAAGCAAATCAAGCTCGGCGATGTCTCGCCGACGCGTGATTTTAACTACGTGCTCGACACCTGCCGTGGTTTTCTCGAGTTGGCCCGTTGTGATCAAGCGATCGGTGAGATTGTTAACATTGGGTCTAACTTTGAAATATCTATTGGCGATACGCTGGAGATAATCCGCGAACTGATGGGTAGTGATGTTGAGTTCTTAACCGATGAGCAGCGTATTCGACCTGAAAAATCTGAGGTCTTTCGCCTCTGGTGTGACAACACGAAAATCTACGGCCTGACAGGATTCAAGCCGAGTTACGATATTCGCGCAGGGCTGCAGGCTACTATCGACTGGTTCACAGATCCTGACAATCTCAAGAAATACAAGGCTGACATCTACAACGTTTGATCCAAGAACCGAATATGTTCAATCGATTGATTCAGTTTGTCCGCGATGAGTATCGCAGCAACGAATTCATTCCACTACACGCTCCTACATTCGCTGGCAACGAGCGAGCGTATGTAAATCAGACCATCGACTCAACCTTTGTGTCTAGCGTGGGTGAATTCGTAGACCGTTTTGAACGCGATATGTGTGCGTACACTGGCAGCCCTAGCGCTGTCGCGACCATGAACGGCACGGCCGCGCTCCACATTGCGCTGAAGCTAGTAGGAGTTAGGGCTGGCGATCTGGTGATCACGCAGGCGCTGACCTTTGTTGCTACCTGTAATGCTATCGCTTACTGCGGTGCAGAGCCTGTGTTCATTGACGTCGAACAACGGACCCTGGGGTTGTCTGCAAAAGCCCTGGAAACCTGGCTTGCTGATAACGCGCGTGTCGACTCCGATGGCTTGTGCCGCACCACGCTTGACGCTAAGGTCATTCGCGCTTGCGTGCCAATGCACACCTTCGGCCACCCCGCTGACTTGGATGGGCTGGTGGATGTCTGCCAGCGCTGGCGTATTGCGCTAGTCGAGGATGCCGCGGAGTCGCTGGGCAGCTACTACAAGGGTAGGCACACCGGTACCTTCGGCCTGATCGGCACCCTGAGCTTCAACGGCAACAAGGTGATCACGACCGGCGGCGGCGGCATGGTCCTGGCGGACGAAGGTATCGGCACGCGCGCCAAGTACTTGACTACGACGGCCAAGCGGCCGCATCCTTACGAATACGTCCACGACGAGGTCGGCTACAACTATCGCCTGCCCAACCTGAACGCAGCCCTCGGCTGTGCGCAGCTGGAGCAGCTGGAAGGTTTCATCGCCGCAAAGCGCGTGCTGGCCGCGCATTACATCGAGTTCCTGCCGCAGGTCGGTCTGACCCCCATCGTCGAGCCGGACAACTGCCGGTCGAACTACTGGCTCAACGGCGTGATCTGCGAAGACGCGGCCCAACGTGAGGCGCTGATCGACGCGACGAATGCAGCCGGCGTGATGACGCGCCCGATCTGGCGCCTGATGCACACGCTGCCCGCCTATGAGCAGGCACGCCGCGGTTCGCTTGTCGAGTCCGAGTGGCTCGAGGCTCGTGTCGTGAACCTGCCCAGCAGTGTGCCCGCGCCTGAGCCGGTTGTCTGACCGGGCTTGCCCCTTCATCCAGAAGCAGAACACGAGAGAAGCAACGACATGAAGACCTTCACCGTCACCCGCAAGCAGGACCTCCTCGAACATCGCTTGGCGATCGAAGACCTCTTCTTCGATAGCTTCGGCCAGCGCGCGATAGGCAGCGTTTGGGATTGGGCCTATATTGACAACCCGAACGGCGAACCCGTTGTCTCGCTTTACTACGACGAAGGCCGTCTGGTGGGCCACTACGCTATCGTACCGATGCCGCTGTCCTGCGGCGATATCCGCAAGCAGTCGTATATCTCGATGACCACGATGGTGGCGGAATCCCATCGCAAATTCGGACTCTTCACGCAACTCGCGCAGGAGAACTACCGCATCGCGACGGAAGTGGGTGTGGACTTCGTGTTCGGTTTCCCCAACAGCCAGTCCACGCCCGGCTTCCGCAAGCGCCTGGACTGGACACTGCCGGAGTCCGACTACGTAGCCACCGTTGACAAGGACACGCTGCTCGTCGCTGCCAAGGCCGGCAGCTTCAATAAGGCCGGCCTGCTTGGATTGGATCTGAACGATCCAGTCATCCGCGCGTGGCGCCTCTCCCGGCCGGGATCGACCTACACCTTCGAACAGGGCCTGGCTTTCAAGCGCCGCCAGGACGCTGTCGATCTGCTATGGTGGGACGCGCCTGAAGCTCTCGCTTCGCTGCCGGACGACGCGTCCGTCAACGTGCTGGTCTCGGCAAGCTCAGGCCTTGAGCCCAACCGCCAGTTCGACTACCAATTCGGCGGCATTGGGCTGCGCTCCGTCTTCGACGCGACCGCCATCAATCGCGAAATGGCGATCTCCGACCTGTTCTGAGAGCCGACATGACACGCATTCTGGGCATGACCTCCATCCGGTCGGATTACGACTTGATGAGCGGCGTCTATCGACGCCTCGCCCGTGACCCCGAGGTCGACTTCAAGTTACTCGTCTCGGGCGCCCATCTGTCGCCGGCGTTCGGTCGTTCGGTCGAACTCATCCGCCAGGACGGTCTGGAGATCCTCGCGGAGATCGAGACCCTGATTAGCGGTGACAGCAAGAGTTCGCGGTTGAAGACGGCCGCCGGACTGCTGACTGGCGCGCTGGAAGTGGTGCGTGCCTACCGGCCGGACATGCTTGTCTATGCTGGCGACCGCGAGGACGTGCTGATCGGCGCCACCCTCGGCGCCTTCCTTGACATCCCGACGGTGCACTTCTTCGGCGGTGACCATGCCGCCGACGGACACGTGGACAACCCCGTACGTCACGCCACCTCCAAGCTGTCGACGGCGCATTTCGTCAGCATCGAGGAACATGCTCAGCGCCTGGCCCATCTCGGCGAGGATCCCCGGCGGGTCCACGTGATCGGCAGCGTCGCGCTCGACAAGTTCGTGGCGGAACCTCCCCTCGACCGTACGGCTACCCTGTCTGGCGTGGGCGCCAAGCCGCATGCATTGGGTGGCGCGCCGTTGGCCATCCTGATCTTCCACCCGGTGGATCAGGAGCGAGAACTGGCGCCCGACTACGTGCGCGGCGCCGTCGGCACCCTGATCGAGCGCGGTTATCACGTGCTGATCGGCGCCCCCAACGCCGATCCGGGTAATGCCGTGCTGCTGGCCGCGATGCAAGACTTGGCCCAAGCGCCCGAAGTGACCTTCTATGGCAATACGGCCCGGGCGTTTTTCGTGAACCTGATGCGCCACGCGGCGCTGATGGTGGGCAATTCGTCTGCCGGCCTGCTGGAGGCCGCCTCGGTTGGACTTCCCGTGATCAATCTGGGCGAGCGCCAGCGTGGCCGCCTGTGCGGAGGCAACGTGGTGTTCAGCGACGGTGACACGCCGTCCTTCCGAGTCGCGCTCGACCGGGTCGCATCCGAAGAGTTCAACCTTGGGATGCGCATGCTCGTGAATCCCTACGGTGATGGCCATAGCGAAGCCCGTGCCGTCGAGCTGCTCAAGCAGATCGACTTTGGCCCCCTGTTCAAGAAGACCGAGGACCCCCTGAATGTCCACCCCTGACGCCAAAGTCGTCGCCGTCGTGGCGCCGCATCCCGATGACGAGACGCTGGGTTGCGGCGGCACGTTGCTGAAGCATGTCGCCCACGGCGACCAGGTGCATTGGATCGTATTCACTGGCATCTCCACTGCACAGGGATTCACCGAGGAGCGCGTGCGCTCGCGGAGCGAGGAGATACTGCGCGTTGCGAAGTCTTACAGCTTTGCTGGCACGCACCGTCTCGATTTCCCTACCATGCAGCTGGATCGCATCTCCAAGGCCGACTTGGTTGGCGCGCTGGGTGCTGTCGTGAAGCAGCTTGAGGTCCACACGCTCTACGTGCCCTACCGCAACGACGCCCACAGCGACCATGCCGCGGTCTTCGACGCTTGCGCGGCCTGCACCAAGACCTTCCGCTACCCCACCGTTCGGTCGGTGCGTGCCTACGAGACGCTGTCGGAGACCGAGTACGGCGTGAAGCCGGAAGATCCCGGCTTTCGTCCCAACCTGTTCGTGGACGTCTCCGGCTTCCTTGACCGGAAGCTGGAGATCATGTCAATCTACGCCAGCGAGATGGCGCCGTTCCCCTTCCCTCGCAGCGATGTTGCGCTGCGAGCACAAGCCCAGTTGCGAGGCTCCCAGTGCGGGGCGGCAGCTGCCGAGGCCTTCATGCTGCTGAAAGAGATCGAATGAAGCCAAACCATGTCTATGTGATCGCCGAAGCCGGTGTGAACCACAACGGCGACCTTGACTTGGCGCGCGCTCTCGTCGATCGCGCGGCTGACGCGGGCGCCGACGCGGTGAAGTTCCAGACTTTTGAGGCCAAGAAGCTGGCGACGCTCCAGGCGCCTAAGGCGGGCTACCAGCGCGAGACCACGGACGCAGTCGAGTCGCAACTCGAGATGCTGCGCAAGCTGGAGCTGCCGCGTGCCTGGCACGCGGACCTGCAGGAGCGCGCGCGCTCCCGTGGCATCCAGTTCCTGTCCACGGCCTTTGACAGTGGCAGCCTCGATTTCCTTGAGGAGTTCGACATGCCGTTCTACAAGGTGCCGTCGGGCGAGCTGACCAACGGGCCGCTGCTGTGGCAGTTCGCCCGTCAGCGACGGCCACTGGTGGTCTCCACCGGCATGGCGACGATGTCTGAGGTCGAGCAGGCCCTTGCGGTGATTGCGCACGCGTTCAACGCCGACAGAGAGCCCGTCGACGAGTCGGCGATCTGGCGTGGCTGGAGCCAACCGGAATGGCGCGCGTCGCTGCGCGGGCGTGTGACGCTCCTTCATTGCACGTCCCAGTACCCGACGCCGATGAACGAGGTCAATCTCAAGGCCATGGACACGCTCGCCGCCTTTGGCTTGCCGGTCGGTTATTCCGACCACACCGAAGGCATCCTCATCCCGGTGGCTGCCGTAGCACGCGGCGCGACGCTGATCGAAAAACACTTCACGATCGACCGCGCGATGCCGGGACCGGACCACCGCGCGTCGCTGGAGCCGGGTGAGTTGATGATGATGATCCACCAGATACGCGAACTGCAACTCGCGATGGGCGACGGCGCGAAGTGCCCGCAGGCGAGTGAATGGAACACCCGCCAGGCGGCCCGCCAGCAGGTGGTCGCCGCACGTCCAATCGCCGCCGGCGCGGTGCTCACGCGCGAGGACCTGACCACGGCGCGCTGCGGCTCCGGCGTCCCTGCGATGTCGCTGTGGCGCCTGGTGGGCATGACGTCGCGGCACGACGTCGCGGAAGGCGAGCTGCTGACGCTTTGACTCATCCCATGCTGAAGTCCTCTGTTTCCGATCGTCCGCTGGTCCTGCTCGGTGCCGGCGGTCACGCCCGCGTGCTGCTGGCACTTGTGCGTGCGAGCGGCCGCGCCTTGCTGGGAGTCTGTGATCCTGCCTTGCAGGCGCAAGGTCGTGGTGACTGGGAAGGCGTGCCTGTGCTCGGCGGCGACGAGGCGTTGGATCGGCTTGGCCCGGCACGGGTGGATCTGGCGCTGGGCGTCGGCCAATTGGCCCGCAGCGGCTTGCGATCGCGACTCTACGTCGCCTGGAGCGCGCGCGGGTATGCTTTCCCTGCGCTCGTGCATCCCGCCGCCTGGGTGGCGCCTGACGTGGCGCTGGGCGACGGCGTCCAGATCATGGCCGGTGCCGTCGTCCAGCCGGGCTCTGTCCTGGGCACCAACGTCACCGTCAACACGCACGCCAGTGTGGATCACGACTGCCGCATCGGCGCCGACGTCCACATCGCCCCCGGGGCCGTGCTGTGCGGCGCGGTGCAGGTCGGTGATGGCGCCTTCATCGGCGCGGGCGCGGTGCTGATTCAGGGCTTGCGTGTCGGCGCCGCCGCCGTCGTCGGCGCCGGCGTCACGTTGGTGCGCGATCTGGCGCCCGGAGCGCTGATCGTGGGTCCTGCGAATCGGCTGCTCGACACCGATCCGGGACTGGCCGGGCCGATGCGGGAAACGGGATCTAGCCGGCGCTGAGGACAATCGGGAACGGAAATTTATTAGAAGTACTCGCATGAATCAATGGAAACGTATCGCTGTCAGCAAGGACACCCCGCTGGAAGCCGCTATCGCCACGCTGGATGAGGGCGGCCAGCGCATCGTGCTCGTCGTCGACGACAATGAGCACTTGCAAGGCACGCTGACCGATGGTGATGTCCGGCGCGCGCTGCTGCGCCACCTGCCCCTGACCACGCCGGTCGGCGAGGTCATGTGCGCCGTGCCCCAGGTGGCCGAACTTCAGTGGCCTCGCGAAAAGATCCTATCGGTCATGGAGAGCACCCGGCTGCTGCATCTGCCTGTGGTGGATTCCGCTGGACGCGTGGTCGGGCTGGAAACGTTGCACGAGTTGCTCGACAAGAAGCGCATTGATAACCCCGTATTTCTGATGGCCGGCGGCTTCGGCAAGCGCCTGTATCCGCTGACCCAGGACTGCCCGAAGCCTATGCTGAAGGTCGGCGACAAGCCCATCCTCGAGCTGATCCTGCAGAGTCTGGCCGACGCTGGCTTCCATC
Organism: Comamonas sp. UBA7528; assembly: GCF_002479375.1. NCBI lineage: Bacteria > Pseudomonadati > Pseudomonadota > Betaproteobacteria > Burkholderiales > Comamonadaceae > Comamonas > Comamonas sp. UBA7528. The sequence goes on along the minus strand of NZ_DLMU01000010.1, from coordinate 63,209 downwards.
GGTTCTACATTTCCACTCACTACTTGCCGGAGATGATCCGCGACCACTTCGGCGACGGTAGCAAGTGGAAGGTGAACATCCAGTACGTCCATGAAGAAGCGCCGTTGGGGACCGGCGGCGCGCTGGGTCTACTCCCTGCCGGCGAAGTCAAGCTGCCAATGATCCTCATGAACGGCGACCTGTTGACCCGTGTCGACTACCGCAGCCTACTCGAGTTCCACCAGCGGCACGAGGGTGCCGCGACGCTGTGTGTACGCGAGTATGAGAGCCAGGTTCCATACGGCGTGATCCAAAGCGAGGGCCATCGCATCACGCAGATCGTCGAGAAGCCGGTGCAGCGCTTCTTCATCAGCGCCGGCATCTACATCCTGTCGCCCGAACTGATCGGACGCGTCGTGCCAGGCGAGCGCATCGACATGCCCACGCTGCTGGAGCAGGAAATCGTCGCCGGTCGAGATGTCAACATGTTCCCCGTGCACGAGTACTGGCTGGACATCGGCCGCATGGACGATTTTCATCGCGCGCAAGAAGAGGTCCGTTCGTGAGCACGGCGATTTCCAAGTGCCTCGTGGTCGGCAGCGGCAGTATCGCGCGCCGCCACATCGCCAATCTGCGCCAATTGCTGCCGCAGGCCGACATCGCCTGTGTCTCGGCCTCCGGCCGCGCCATCGCCCCCGGCGAGACGCCGGCCACCGTCTGCTTCGCGTCGTTCGACGAGGCGCTAGCCTGGAAGTCAGAGCTCGCGGTGGTCGCGTCTCCCGCGCCGCTGCATCTGGACCATGCCGCCGCGTTGCTGGAGACCGGAATCGCGGTGCTGATCGAGAAGCCGCTGAGCGACTCCCTGTCCGGTCACGAAGCTCTGGCCGCACGGCTGGCGCCGTGGCGCGACCGCATCGAGGTGGCCTACAACCTGCGCTTCCTGTCGTCGTGCCGCCGCATGTGCATGCTGCTCCAGGAGCAGGTCGCCGGCCGCCTCCATAGCGTCCACATCGACCTCGGCCAATACCTGCCGGACTGGCGCCCCGGATCGGACTACCGCCGCAACGTATCCGCGAACCGCTCGTTGGGCGGCGGCGTACTGCTGGAGCTGAGCCATGAGTTCGATTACCTGACCCACCTCTTCGGCCGCTTCGACCGGGTCTTCTGCGTGACCGGGCAATCCGGCCTGCTGGAGATCGATGTCGAGGACCGTGCGGACATCCTGCTCACGCGGGCCGATGGCCTAGTCGCCCAGTTGCACATGGACTTCCTCCAGCGCAAAGCGACTCGTCGCTGCAAGGTGATCGGCGAGCACGGCAACCTGCTGTGGGATCTGGTTGGCAACAGCATCACGCTGGAAACCGGGTCCGGGGAGAAGGTCCTGTTCTCCGAGCCGGAGGTCGATCGCAATGCGATGTACCTGGAACTGCTACGCGGCTTCATCGATCTCGCGCAGGGCCGCGCCGCGCCGCGCATCGCTTACGAGGACGGCCTAGCCGTGCTGACGATGGTGGATGCCATGCGTCAGTCGGCCACGACCGGCCTGCCTGTGAAGCTACCCTCAAATTGACCATGCGCACTTTTGCTTTTATTTTCGCCCGCGGCGGTTCCAAGGGCCTGCCCGGTAAAAATATCCGGCTGCTGGGTGGTCTGCCATTGCTGGCTCACGGCATTCGCCTCGCGCAGTCGATCGACCGTATCGAACGGGTGTTCGTTTCGACCGATGACGCGGCTATCGCAGCGGTGGCGCGGGAGTACGGAGCAGAGGTCATCGACCGCCCCACAGAACTCGCGACCGACACAGCCTCGGAGTGGATGGCATGGCGCCACGCCATCGGTCATGTACGCGGGGTCTTGGGGCTGGATTTCGACATTATGCTGAGTCTGCCCGCGACCAGCCCGCTTCGCAATCAGGACGACGTTCGGGGATGTATGGATGCCTTACGCAATGAGGTGGAAGTGGTTATTACCGTGACACCGTCCGCCCGCAGTCCATACTTCAACATGGTGAGCGAGGACGCCGACGGCTTCGCACGCGTCGTGCTGGGAGACGCCAAGTTCCAACGCCGGCAGGACGTTCCCGCCGTCTATGATGTGACGACCGTTGCGTACGTAACCCGACCCGATTTCGTGCTCACGCACGCAAACCTGTTCGAAGGACGCGTCAAATCGGTTGTAGTTCCCAAGGAACGAGCCGTGGACATCGACGACGAATACGACTTCAAAGTGGCACAGTCCCTTCTCGACACATGAATGCCCCCCTTTCCCTTCAAAGCAAGACCGTCCTCGTCGTCGGCGCGGCCGGCCATATTGGCCGGATCATCGTGGACGCGGTGCTGTCGGCCGGAGGCCGCGCGGTCGCCCTCGACACCGACGCCGCAGGCTTGCAGGCGCTGACCGACGTCCACGGTGCGGACGCCCTTTCCTGCGCGATGCTCGATATGGCCAATCGAGCATCCGTCGATCGCGCGTTGGCCGACGCTCACGACCGCTTCGGCGCGGTCGACGGTGCCGTCAACACTGCCTATCCGCGCAACCCGCGCTATGGCCGGCAATTCTTCGATGTCGAGTACGCTGACTTCTGTGAAAACACTGGATTACACATAGGGGGCTATTTCCTGTTCATGCAAGCCTGCGCCCGCTATGCGCTGGAGCGTCAGCAGACGTTTTCGTTGGTCAACTTGTCCTCAATCTATGGCTCGATGGCGCCACGCTTCGAAGTCTATACTGACACTGCGATGACAATGCCAGTCGAGTACGCCGCGATTAAGGCCGGGCTCGAGCACATGACGCGCTACGTGAATGCGTACATGAAGGGACGTGGAGTTGCGTTCCGCGCGAACTGCGTCAGCCCAGGCGGTATTCTGGCAGGTCAGGACGAGCGGTTCCTTGCCAGTTACGGCAAGCACTGCCTCTCCAAGGGCATGCTGGACGCGCAGGACGTCACCGGGGCTATCGTGTTTCTACTCTCCGATGCCGCGCGCCACATCGTCGGACAAAATCTCATCGTGGACGATGGTTTCTCGATTTGAGCCGTCCCGCCATGCGCTCATCTACCTTCAAGGCTTCTGTTCGAGACCTCCGTCTGGTTGTCGACTATCTGCGCGCAGTGCGCAATGAAGTGGCCGTCGATCGCCACATTGTGTCCATGGCCGGCCTAGACGCCGACGTCTTCGGTAAGATCCCGCGACCGGCGCGATGGATTGGCAAGATGCGTCGCTTCCCGGCCCTATCCAGGCTCATCCAGCACATCAGCCTTCCGCTATGGTACGTGTTGGCTCCGGCTCTGTATGGTCGGCAGCTTCGTCAGATCAGGGCGTCCCTCTCGACCACGATGCCCCCTAATTTTGACGCTGCTGGTCAGATCCTTGGGCTCTCTTCGCGCTCCGCTGACATCGTGCATGCGCGGCACCTGCCAGACATGCCCCGGCAATGGCTCGAGCTCCCATGGGCGCCACTGAGCGGGCTCCCTGCAGAAGCGGAAGTGATTCCTGCGATTACATTGCTTGACGAAGTCGACATCGCCCGTTCGCTCAAGTTAGCCACGCTAGCGCACCGCGCACTGCAACGCCGAAGAGGGCTGCACGGCTGGGGGCTCCAGACCTACACTGCTTGGCGCTGGTTCTTCGCCCGTCTGGCTATCGACAAGCTTCCTGGTCCGCTACTGACGACTGAGCACTTTGACCGTTGGGCAGTACTGGTCGACGGCTCGGTCTGGAGCACCCGTCACCAACAACCGTCTCGACGATTGACTGTCATGCAGCATGGCTCAGTTAATATCGATGGCCCAGACTCCGGTCTCGGTGTGCAGATACCGACACGTCTGCGAGCGGTGGATCGACTACATGTTTATTCTTTTGCAGACGCTAATATTTTCAAGCAAGAGATTCTTTCTCCTCGCTGCGCTACGGAAAAACTGGTGCAGACTTATTACCGTCCGATTATCTTGCTGACGGATATAGCTAAATCTGCTCGACCATCTATTCTGTTCGTAGGTCATCCACTATGCGAGGCGGCCCATAGCGCGCTAGTTATTGCGCTTCAGCAAGTTGCCGACGTGCAGTTTTTCTACAAACCTCATCCGACGATTTGCGCTGGAAAGCAGCTCGCTGGCTTGCCTTGGACCATGATTCATGATCGCTTGGTCTTTCCTCGCGTGGACTTGATAGTTTCTTATCCGTCAACTATGGTTGCGGAATATGCCTCGCATGACGTTCCTGCAGTTGTCCATAATATGAATGTATCGATCCCAGAAATTCTTGAACGATTGCCTGAAATTATTCAAATAATACGAAGTCGGCACTTTGTTGTGGCAACTAACACTTAAAAAATTGGCAATTACATTTTCCAATAATCAGCAGTAATGATCACAAAAAAAAACCAGCCCTGCCGTATCTGTACCCGTTGCATTATGGATACATCTGATCCACACATTCAGTTTGACGATCAAGGTGTTTGTGAATATTGTAATAATTTTACAAACGTTATTCAACCCAATTGGAATACAGGGGCATTGGGTGCCGAAGCTCTGGCGCGCATGGCCGAGCAGATCAAGGCGGATACTAAAGGCAAAGAGTTTGATGCCATCATTGGCCTAAGTGGTGGATTGGACAGCTCTTATGCTGCTTATATAGCGGTAAAGAAAATGGGGCTGCGCCCATTGCTATTCCATGTGGATGCGGGTTGGAATACTGATCAGGCCGTGGGGAATATTGAGAAGCTGGTTGATGGCCTGGGTTTGGATCTTTATACTGATGTCATTAACTGGGAGGAAATGAAAGATTTGCAGTCTGCATTTCTGAAGTCTGGTATCCCTGATCAAGATCTTCCTCAGGATGCATCATTTTTTTCCTCGCTCTATAAATTTGCCCGTAAGCACAAGATCAAGCATGTGATTACAGGTTCAAATTTTTCGACGGAGTGCTGCCGTGAGCCTGAGGAGTGGGGGGGGTATTTAGGGATTGACACTATGCTTTTCCATGACATTCATCGTCAATTCGGTAAGCGTCCGCTGGAAACCTTTCCGCTTAAAGATATCCTTGTTTACAAGTTATATTATCAGAAAATTCTTGGGATGAAGGTTCATCACCCATTGAATCTAGTTCCATTTGTGAAGAAAGATGCGGAGGATGAGTTGGGGCGTTTGTTTGGTTGGCAGCGCTTTCAGCATAAGCATCATGAGTCGCGTTTCACGCGTTTTTACGAAGACTATTGGCTGCCCCGAAAATTTGGCTTCCACAAACGTCGTGCACACTTCTCCAGCCTGATTATGACAGGGCAAATGTCTCGTGAGGCTGCTTTAGAGCGTATTGCAAAGCCTGAAATGGATGAGCATTTTCTAAAGCAGGAGTTCGAGTACGTTGCCAACAAGCTCGATCTCACTGTGGATGAATTGCAACAGATATTCGATGCACCTAACAAGACCTATCGTGACTATAAAAATAAGCGCTGGTTGATTGGCTTGGGCGCCAATGCAATGCGTTGGCTGGGTCTGGAAAAGAGGTATTTCCGATGATTCGAATCATCGACTACGGAGTGGGAAACATCCAAGCATTCCTGACTATGTTCAAACGTCTTGGCTTGGAGGCATCGCGCGCTCGTACCCTTGAGGAGCTTGAGGGGGCTACCAGGCTGGTACTGCCTGGCGTGGGAGCGTTTGACCATGCCATGGGGTTGCTTAACGCATCGGGTATGCGGCCGCAGTTGGAGGAGATGGTGTTAGCACGTCATGTACCGGTGATCGGTATCTGCGTTGGGATGCAGATGCTGGCAAGCGGTAGCGATGAAGGTCAGCTTTCGGGCTTGAACTGGGTGCCTGGCCGCGTGAAGGCATTCGCGTCTGCACCTGCTTCAAAGGATTTGCCGATGCCACATATGGGGTGGAATGACATCCAGATTCGTCCGGGGCATAAACTGTTCACTGATTTCGAGCCAGAGCCGCGCTTTTACTTTTTGCATTCTTATTATTTCGATGCGGATGACAAGCGAGATGTAGCTGCGACTGCGGAATACGGAGTGAACTTTGATTGCATCGTATCGAAGGGAAATATCCATGGCGTGCAGTGTCATCCTGAAAAGAGTCACCATTTCGGTGCCCAGCTCTTGAAGAATTTTGTGGAGTTTTGAGCCATGCTGCGCCCCCGCATCATTCCTTGCCTGCTGATCCATAAAGGTGGGTTGGTCAAGACCCAGCAGTTCAAGTCACCCAAATATGTTGGCGACCCGATCAATGCCGTCAAGATCTTCAATGAAAAGGAGTCCGATGAGTTGATGGTGATCGACATCGATGCTGCAGTGAACAAAGTCGAGCCCAACTATGCATTGATTGAGAAGCTGGCGGCAGAGTGTCGTATGCCTCTGTGCTATGGCGGAGGGGTTACGACTGCCGAGCAGGCATCACGGATTATTGATCTTGGTGTTGAAAAGGTGTCTGTCAGCTCCGCAGCGGTCTCTGATCCATCGCTGCTCACCCGCATGGCCAATGCTATCGGAAGGCAGAGCGTTGTGGCCGTACTGGATGTGCGCAAGAAGACAGGCCTTTTCAGCAAGGGTTATGAGCTGTGTACGCACAATGGAAAGTCCGTGCATAAGCAGGATCCGGTCGCTTTTGCGCGGCAATTGCAAGAGGCGGGTGCCGGTGAAATTGTGATTAACTCCATCAACCATGATGGTGAGATGAAGGGCTATGACATTGAGCTGGCCAAGCTGATGCGCAACGCAGTCAATGTGCCATTGACGGTGCTTGGTGGTGCGGGGTCACTCGAACAGATTGGAGATTTGCTGCGTGCCTGCGGAGTGATAGGTGCGGCGGCGGGAAGCCTGTTCGTTTTCAAGGGCCAGTACCGTGCAGTACTGATCAACTATCCTACACCAGAGCAAAAAGATGCATTGTGCCGAGAGGCTTTAGGCGTGCTGCGTAAATCTTGAGTTGAGACATGTTTATTAATAAAACCCTTTTGATTACCGGTGGTACCGGCTCTTTCGGTAATGCCGTCCTTAAGCGTTTTCTGGATACGGCTATCGCTGAAATTCGTATTTTCAGCCGTGATGAGAAAAAGCAGGATGACATGCGCAAGCGCTACAACAGCGCCAAGTTGAAGTTCTATATTGGTGATGTACGTGATGCACGCAGCATAGAACAGGCTATGCGTGGAGTGGACTATGTTTTCCATGCGGCAGCGCTTAAACAGGTTCCTTCGTGTGAATTCCATCCCATGCAAGCCGTGCGCACTAATGTGTTGGGCACTGAGAATGTGCTGGAGGCTGCGATTCAGGCAGGTGTCAAGCGAGTGGTCTGCCTAAGTACCGATAAGGCCGTATATCCAATCAACGCCATGGGGATCAGCAAGGCAATGATGGAAAAGGTGATGGTGGCTGCCAGCCGCAACCTGGAAGGTTCGGGTATAGTGATCTGCGGCACACGCTACGGTAACGTAATGGCATCGCGTGGCTCGGTGATCCCGCTGTTTGTCCAGCAAGTTGTACGTGAACAGCCTATAACGATCACGGATCCTGCCATGACGCGTTTCATGATGACGCTGGCGGACGCAGTGGACTTGGTGCTTTATGCCTTCGAGCACGGCAATAACGGCGATATCTTCGTGCAAAAAGCGCCAGCTGCCACGATTGAGACGCTCGCTCATGCAGTAACGGGTTTGATGGGTAAGCCTGATCACAAAGTGAATGTGATTGGCACACGCCATGGTGAAAAATTGTATGAAGCCTTACTTAGTCGCGAGGAAATGGCCTGTGCGGAAGATATGGGCGATTATTTCCGTGTACCGGCTGACAGCAGAGATTTGAACTATGGGAAATATGTAGATCAAGGGCAGCAGCGCTTGACTCAGACCGCTCATGGAGAGGACTACAACTCTCACAACACGCAGCGTTTGGATGTGGCAGGCATGCAAAAGCTGCTGCTGAAGCTGGAGGGGATGCAACGTATTGCCAAAGGTGAACTGGTTGACGTTGAGGGGCACTGAAGCATGAAAAGGGTCTTGATCACCGGCGCCAACGGCTTTGTTGGCAAGAATCTGCAGTTGCATCTGGCTGAGCGCAAGGATGTGCAAGTGCTGTGTTTTGTGCGCGACAGTGACGTGGCGCAGTTGCCCGGCTTGCTGCAGGAGGTGGATTTTGTTTTTCATCTAGCGGGTGTCAACAGACCTCATGATCCACAGGAATTCACCATTGGCAATGCCGAATTGACGCAAGCGTTGTGTCAGGCGCTGGGTGCAGTGGCTGCCGACACTGGCCGAAAAGTACCTGTGGTGTACACCTCGTCTACACAGGCTGCGTGTGACAACCTCTATGGGCAGAGCAAGCGTTTTGCCGAGGATGCGTTGTTTGCATTGCAGCGCAAAGCAGGTGTACCGGTGCACGTCTTCCGCTTGCCCAACGTATTTGGCAAATGGTGCAAACCCAACTACAACTCGGTTGTGGCTACGTTCTGCCACAACATCGCGCGCGATCTACCAATCCAGGTGAATGATCCTTCCGCAACGCTGACGCTGGTATATGTGGATGATGTAGTGGAGTGCTTCATTCAGCTCATGGATGGCGCGGATGCCATGGTAGATACCAATGGGTTCGCAACGGCGGAGCCGCAATATACGACATCGGTCGGAGAGCTGAGCACTCTGATCCAGAGCTTCAAGGAGAGCCGTGGCACGCTGATGGCTGAGCGTGTGGGCATGGGCTGGATTCGCGCGCTATATGCTACGTATGTGAGTTATTTGCCGGTTGAATCTTTCACGTACACCGTGCCACAGCACGGTGACCCGCGAGGTGTGTTTGTGGAAATGCTCAAAACGCCAGATTGCGGCCAGTTCTCATTCTTCACAGCCCATCCAGGTATCACTCGAGGTGGGCATTACCACCATACCAAGACGGAAAAATTTCTTGTGATCAAGGGCCAAGCCCGTTTCAAGTTTCGTCATATGCAAACCGGGCAGACACATGAGCTTGTGACTCAAGGTGATAAAGCAGAGATCGTGGAGACAGTGCCGGGTTGGACGCACGACATCACCAACATTGGTGCGGAAGAAATGATTGTCATGCTCTGGGCGAATGAGGTGTTCGATCGGGCAAGGCCTGACACCTTTTCCTGCCCGCTGTAGCCCCCTGTATTGAAAGCCCGGTTAAGCTGGGCATCGGCCCTATTTCCCCTTTACTTCCATGAAGAAACTCAAAGTCATGACTGTGGTCGGCACCCGGCCGGAAATCATTCGTCTTTCTCGCGTGCTGCCGCGCCTTGACGAACATTGCGAGCACGTGCTGGTGCATACAGGGCAGAACTACGACTATGAGCTCAATCAGATTTTTTTCGATGACCTCGGCATTCGTAAGCCGGATCATTTTTTGAATGCTGCAGGAGGGAGTGCTGCAGAAACTATTGGAAAAATCATTGCCAGCATAGATGCGGTTTTGCTCGCGGAGCAGCCAGAGGCTTTTTTAGTGCTGGGCGATACCAACAGTTGCCTGTCGGTGATTCCTGCGAAACGACGCAAGATCCCCATCTTTCACATGGAAGCTGGAAATCGCTGTTTTGACCAGCGTGTGCCCGAGGAAACTAACCGTCGCATCGTGGACCATACGGCTGATATCAATCTGACCTACAGCAGCATTGCTCGTGAATACCTTTTGCGCGAAGGCGTGCCACCAGATCAAGTGATCAAGACAGGCAGCCCCATGTTTGAGGTGCTGTCTTATTACCGTGAGCGCATTGACGCTTCTGACGTGCTACAGCGCCTGAGTTTGCAGCCTGAAGAGTTTTTTGTGGTGAGCACACACCGCGAAGAGAACATTGAATCTGACCGGAGCTTTGGCAAGCTGGTGCAAGTGCTGAACAAGGTGGCTGAGAGCTACGGGTTACCTGTGATTGTCTCTACGCATCCGCGCACGCAAAAACGGGTTGAGGCTATGGGGGCTCAGTTTCACCCGCTGGTGCAACTGCTCAAGCCACTGGGTTTTACGGATTACAACAAGCTGCAGTTATCTGCTCGAGCTGTGCTTTCGGATAGCGGCACTATAAATGAAGAATCATCCATCCTGAACTTTCCTGCGCTGAATCTGCGTGAGGCGCATGAGCGTCCAGAGGGTATGGAAGAAGCTGCTGTGATGATGGTGGGCTTGGAAGAGCAGCGTGTGCTGCAAGGATTGGAGATTTTGCAGACTCAAAAGCGCGGAGAGCGGCTGCTGCGTCAAGTTGCAGACTACAGCATGCCCAATGTGTCTGACAAAGTGGTGCGGATCATCCACAGCTATACCGACTATGTAAAGCGTGTGGTCTGGAAGCAGTATTAAGAGGGATGGACAGTGCGAATTGTTCTAATCGCCGACACTTTCCCTCCTTTGCGAAATTCGGGCGCAGTTCAGTTACGGGATCTTTCGAAAGAATTTGCGCGGCAAGGGCACTCCTTGACGGTTGCACTGCCTTCTGCAGAAATTTCCAGTCCTTGGGTATTAGAAGAAACTGATGGTTATCAGATCCTGAGGCTTCGGGCTCCTAAAACTAAAGATATTGGCTATATAAGACGTACGATTGGCGAATTTTTCATGCCTTTTTTTATGCGTCGGAATTTTCAAAAAAGTCCATTGGCGAAAGAGCAATGGGGTGGTGTTGTATGGTACGCACCATCTATATTTCATGCGCCATTTGCTAATTTTTTGAAAAAAAACAGCCGTTGCAAAGGATATTTGATAATTCGAGATATATTCCCAGAATGGGCTTTGGATATGGGATTGATGCGTAAAGGATTGCCCTATTATTTTTTTGATAAAATTGCCAAATACCAATATTCTGTTGCTGATACTATAGGTGTTCAAACGCCTGGAAATGCATCATATTTTAAGAGGTGGACTGAAAATCCTGGGCGAAAGATTGAAGTGCTGCAGAATTGGCTAGATGAGCCTGCACAATTAAGCAGCTCCTTGAGAGTCGATGAAACTAACTTGGCTGGACGCAAGATTTTTGTATACGCAGGGAATATGGGGGTTGCGCAAGGTATGGATTCAATCCTTGAGCTTGCGGAAAAATTTCTTCATCGATTCGATGTGGGCTTTATTTTTGTCGGCAGAGGAAGTGAGGCTGCACGATTAAAAAATATTGTTCAGCAAAAAGCGCTGAATAATGTGCTATTTTTTGATGAAATTCTCCCAGATGAAATTCCTGATCTTTATTCGCAATGTACTGCAGGAATTGTTGCTCTGGATCCTAGGCATAAAACACACAATATTCCCGGGAAATTTCTCACATACATGCAAAGTGGATTGCCTGTGCTTGCGAATATAAATTCGGGAAATGACCTTGCGGAGGTCATCCGTTCTGAGCGGGTAGGACAGGTATGTGAAAGCAATAATATTGATGATTTAAGTCGGGCTGCAACCCTTCTTTTGGACCAGCTGGATAAAGATGTAGATATAAGCGTGCGTTGCTATCAGCTTTTTGAACAGGAGTTTTCTGTTGATCGTGCTGTCTCAAAGATCATTGATTCTTTGAAAGATTGAAATGACAAAAATATTTTCTGCTGATTTCATATCTGATATTTCGGAAAAAGCAAAGAAAAGTAAACGACTACGTCAGCACTTCAATATCCATCAAAATTATCAAGAAACATGCCAGAGATTGCTTAATGCTATTGAACCAGGTAGCTATATCAGACCTCACCGCCATGCATTAGACCCACGAGAAGAGTTGCTCATTGCCGTGAGAGGGAGAATGGCTTATATCGAGTTTAGTGATAGAGGTGAAGTTCAGGATGTGCAAATTTTCGGAGCAGAGCGCTACGGTGTAACCATGTCTATAGGCTTGGAAATTAATCCTGAAACATGGCATACAGTCGTAGCCTTGGAACCTGGGTCTATGCTTTTAGAGGTTAAAGCAGGGCCATTTGATCCGGATATGCCAAAGGAGTCTGCACCTTGGGCTCCGGAAGAATCTTCAGATGAGGTAAGCATCTATATGGCACAGCTGCTCTCCTTAGTGGGTAAGTAAAGAGTGAAAATTATCTGGCACTGTTTTTTGGAATCCAACGGAAAAAAGCCAGCTTGTTGTACATCGATAAATAAATTGCAAAACTGATCACCAAGGCGGCAAGCGTCAACACTTTGCTATGCTGGAAGAAAATTGCTGCAGAGCAAGGAATCAATGCGTAGCACCACAAAAAGGGTGATGTCAAACCATTTCGTGTGGTTTTGGAGGCGTTAGGGAAAATCTTTTTGGCCCAGCGCTTGTTCGCTAAAGAGTGAAGGTGTACGGCATCAGGTTGTGTGACTGCGGTTGCTTCGCGTAAAAACTTTCTGCGATAGATACTGAAACCGACTTCGATGATGGGGTAGGAGCAAATAAGCAAGCTGGTCCAGGGGGAGATGCTGGCATTTCTTTCTGGAAGAAGCACTGCAATCCACGCGAGGGTGAAACCGAGAAAATAAGCTCCGCCATCGCCTAAAAATATCTTTCCGCGCGGCCAGTTTACTAAGAAAAATCCAATCACGGCGCCAGCGATGATCATGCAGGTAAAGGCGAGTGGAATATCACCGACCTGGCGCGCAATAATTCCAAATGCCGCAAGCATAATGATTGCTGTGCCTGCAGTTAATCCATTAAATCCATCAATAATATTGATGGAATTGGCAACACCACCTACGGCAAAGGCGGTAAAAAAAACTGAGAAAACTGTGTAGCCCAGAATAAAGTCTAGCCCGGGGATATCCACATGAGTGATGGCGGTGCCGGTAATGCCCCAGCCTAAAACGCCGGAGGCCATCGTGGCGAGCAGGCGGATTCGAACGGACACTTTTTTGGTCACATCTTCCAACAGCCCAAAAATAAAAGCAGGCATTCCCGCTAACAAAATGGTGCTAAGAATAGCGCGTTTTTCTGCGGCTGCAATACCATGGCTGGAGGCAGCAAAGCCTGCAAGCACTCCTACGGCGATGCCTATACCCCCTATGCGTGGAGTGGGGGTGGTATGCATTTTTTGAATGCCACTGTTGTGGTCCATTGAAAAACTGCCGTGCCAATTTTTGGTAAAAACGAGAAGAAGACTGGTGATAAGAGATGCAACTCCTGCAATGAAGGCATCGTATCTAAAGAGTTCTGTAAAAAATAAGGAAGTATTGGGCATGCGTAGGAGTGGATATCTATCCAGTGGACAGTCTTTGTTCTATCTTATGTGTCTCTGAATCTTGCCAGTTACGAAATGCAGTTCGTGCAGTTACGGCACAATGCGAAGATTCCTTTCTTGTATTGTCCCACGTGACGCGTAACTGATTGCCATGACCGACACCATCTCCCACATCGCCCCCCGCGACAAAGCCGAAATCCTTGCCCAGGCGTTGCCCTACATCCGCAAGTTCCATGGCAAGACCATGGTTATCAAGTATGGCGGCAATGCCATGACCGATCCTGCCCTTCAGGCGGACTTTGCGGAAGATGTGGTGTTGCTGAAGTTGGTGGGTATCAATCCGGTGGTGGTGCACGGTGGGGGGCCCCAGATCGAGACCGCTTTGAACCGACTTGGCAAGAAGGGGGAGTTCATCCAGGGCATGCGTGTGACAGACGCAGAGACCATGGAGGTGGTGGAGTGGGTGCTGGCCGGCGAGGTGCAGCAGGACATCGTGGGCCTGATTCACCAAGCGGGTGGCAAGGCCGTGGGTCTGACGGGGCGCGATGGCGGTCTGATCCGTGCCAAGAAGCTGAAGATGGTGGACAACAAGGACCCGAGCGTGGAGTACGACGTGGGTCAAGTGGGCGATATCGTGGCCATCGACCCCAGCGTGGTCAAGGCACTGCAGGACGATGCCTTCATTCCTGTCATCAGCCCCATCGGGTTTGGTGAAGAAAACGAGAGCTACAACATCAACGCCGATGTGGTGGCCAGCAAGCTGGCCACCGTGCTGCAGGCGGAAAAGCTGGTGCTGCTGACCAACACCCCCGGCGTGCTGGACAAGGCGGGCAACCTGCTGACCGACCTGACTGCACGCGAGATCGATGGCCTGTTTGCCGACGGCACCATTTCCGGCGGCATGCTGCCCAAGATCAGCGGCGCGCTGGATGCCGCCAAGGCTGGGGTGAATGCCGTGCACATCATCGATGGCCGTGTACCGCACTCGATGCTGCTGGAAATCCTGACCGATCAGGCTTATGGCACCATGATTCGCAGCCATTGAGCGTAGGCTTGCGCGTTGTCGCAAGCAGTCTTCTTGAAAGTGCCTGTCCGTGCAGTTGAACTGCGCCGGCAGGCGTTTTTTGTGGAGCATGCGGGCTGCAGTGGCCGGTGGTTGCAGGAAAGCCGCCCTGCAGGCGCATAGCCGGCCGCGTACACTCGCGCGCTACGGAGTGGGGGTTGGCGCCGTTCCGAACAGGAACGAAACTTGCGGTACGGTGTGCCGTGGTTGCGTGTTTTACATGTGCTTGCTCTTTAGGGTGGCCATGACGGTGCCCGGAAGGATGCAAACCATGCGGTTGCATGCCCCGTAGACGCAGATCGACGAGTCAGGAGTGCATAGCATGCGTTTGCTGTTGGTGGAAGACGATGTGATGGTGGCCAGTGGCATCAAGCTGGGTCTGGCCGACGCGGGCTATGCCGTGGACTGGGTGGGAAGCGGTGAGCGTGCACTGGAAGTGCTGGCGGCCGAAACCTTTGATGTGGCGGTGATCGACATTGGCCTGCCCGGCATGGATGGTTTGGAACTGACGCGCCGTCTGCGGCACAAGGACATGGCCAGCAGCGGCATGCCGGTCCTGATCCTGACGGCGCGTGATGCCCTGCAGGATCGCGTGCAAGGCCTGGATCTGGGCGCCGATGACTACATGGTCAAGCCTTTCGAGTTGCCGGAACTGCTGGCCCGGTTGCGTGCGCTGCTGCGCCGCTCCCAGGCGGCCACTTCGGCGGTGCTGAGCTTTGGTCCGCTGGAGCTGGACACCGCCGGGCGCAGCGCCGGTGTGCGCAGCAAAGACCCGGTGCTGGGTGAGCAATTGCTGCCCATCGACCTGGGGCCGCGCGAATGGACGGTACTGGAATACCTGCTGATCCACGCGCCCAAGCCTGCCAGCAAAGACAAGCTGCTGCAGGCGCTGACCGGCTGGGACAAGGAAATCACCCCCAATGCGGTGGAAGTCTATGTCTCTCGCCTGCGCGGCAAGCTGGAGCCATACGGTGTGGCGCTGCGCTCCATCCGCGGCTTTGGCTACCGGCTGGAGCTGGCTGCGGTGGATTCTTCTGCCACCTGAGGTGGACCGCTCTTTGCAACGTAGTGCTCTGAGCGCAGCCGTGTGGTGGTCGGTGCGTCGCATGGTGGCAGCCGTGGGCGTGCCGGCATCAGCCGCTACCGTTGCGATCGGCAAGCAATCCGAAGGCTGCCCATAAGCGGCGATACCCTGTGCATCAAGGATGCTCCATGCGATTTTGGTCTGAGGATGGCGCCGCAGGCGCACACACGGCATTGACAGCGGTTTTTTGGGCATGCCTGACAGTGCATGCTCCGGCGTTGCAGGCCGCTGCGGTGTTGACTGTGGTGATGGAGCGCTGAGCCATGGCCCGCGGCACCATGACCACCACCTTGCGCAACCGGCTGCTGCTGCTGCTGGTGCTACCGGTGTGCGTGCTGGCCGTCGCGGGCAGCTGGTGGGGCTATCGCTCGGCCGAGGCCGCGGCCGGCCAGCATGACCAGCGTTTGCTGCGTCTGCTGCCGCAGTTGGCCGATTCGGTGATGGCACCGGCCATTGGCAAGGACATGGAGCCGCTGATGGCCCTGTCCCCGAGCATCGACGACTTTGTGCGCAACCGCAGCGGCATCACGGGCTTCGCCGTGGCCGACCTGGATGGCCATGTGCTGGCAGGCGATCCCTGGATCAGTGTGGTGGTGCCGACTACGCCGGCGGCGGAATTCCACAGCCAGGAGTTCGGTGGCATCACCTACCGTGTGGCCGTGCAGCGCGCCATGACGGCGGGTGCTGGTGAAATGGTGGTCGCCCTGGCGGATGGTTCGGACGTGCGCCAGCAGTGGCGCCACCAGTTGCTCACCCATGTGCTGCTGCCCAATATGCTGCTGGTGGTGGTGGCGGCGCTGTTGATCTACTGGTCGGTGCGCAAGGCGTTCAAACCGCTGCTGGACCTGGCCCAGGCGGTGGAAAGCCGTTCACCCCGCGATTTGAGTCCGATTGACGAAACCACTTCGCCCAAGGAAGTCCGGCCGTTGGTGCAGTCGCTCAACCGTCTGTTCGGCCTGGTGCAGGCACAGTCCGAAACCCAGCGACGCTTTGTGGCCGATGCCGCCCACCAGCTGCGCACACCATTGGCGGCGCTGCAGGCACAGGTGGAAGCCTGGGCACTGATGGCCGCTCAGGCGGAAAGGCTGGGGCCGGCTTCTGCTGGGTCCGAACCTGATCAGCCGCAGTCCGGTCTGTTTCTGCAGACCGAGCAGATCGAAAAACTGCGCAACGCCACCCGCCGGACCTCCCAGCTGGCGCACCAGTTGCTGGCCCTGTCGCGCGCCGATGCGCGGCATGTGCAGTCCCAGGCGCACGAGCGGGTGGATTTGAAGGAGCTGTGCGAAAACCTGCTGGAAGCCTTCTGGGACAGCGCGGCAGCCAAGCAGATCGACCTGGGCTTGGAGGTGGAGGCCGTGTACATCAGCGGGCAGGCCTGGCTGCTGCGTGAGCTGCTCTCCAATCTGGTGGACAACGCCATCAAATACACGCCCTCGGGCGGGCAGGTCACGCT
Organism: Comamonas sp. UBA7528; assembly: GCF_002479375.1. NCBI lineage: Bacteria > Pseudomonadati > Pseudomonadota > Betaproteobacteria > Burkholderiales > Comamonadaceae > Comamonas > Comamonas sp. UBA7528. Next base: position 46,506 of record NZ_DLMU01000010.1, on the reverse strand, counting down.
GCGCTGCGGGCGCCGTCGCCTGGGCGGGCGCCAACCACAGGCTTTTCTGCAGGTGGAGGACGATGGGCCGGGTGTGCCTTTGGGCGAAACCGGGCGTATTCTGGAGCGGTTTTACCGCCTGCCGGGCTCGGTGGGCGAAGGCTCTGGCCTGGGGCTGGCCATTGCACACGAAATTGCCCAGGGCCACCATGCCGCACTGCGGCTGACGCCGGGGGCCGGCCAGCAGGGGCTGCAAGTCACCGTGGTGTTTCCAGAGTAAGACTTTCAATATTTCTTCATGCCCTCGCGGCATGTACGGGCTGCTACACTTTTTATCTGTCCCCAATGATTGTTACGACGGGGGATGGGCGGCTGTGACCGCTGTGCACGGGAATTGCATGTCCGCTGGGGCAGCGTTGGCCGTGCACTGCTGGTGTCGGCTGGTTGCATGGACCTGGAATGCGGCGGATGGCGTGCTTTTGCAAGCGCTGTCTCTGTGCCGGCAGGCTGGAGTCCATGGTCTCGTGGGGTGCCCATGGCTCTGTGCGCAGTGCAAGGAGAGACGGTGCCCTAAACGAAATTGGCGAGTCATGACAAGCGGTTACTTTTGAAAAGTGCTGTGCGAGAATGACTGCGTTGTTACATTTAAATGCCTTATGTCAGTGTCTGAAGTGATTTGCCCGCCCGCCGAAACCGAAGAGCCTGTGGCCGTTGCCGCTGATACCACGCGTACGCGCAAACGTCCCAAGCCAGGCGAGCGCCGCGAGCAGATCCTGCAGGCCCTGGCGGCCATGCTGGAAAAGCCCGGTGCAGACCGCATCACCACCGCCGCGCTGGCTGCCAGCCTGTCGGTGAGCGAAGCGGCGCTCTACCGCCATTTCGCCAGCAAGGCCCAGATGTTTGAAGGCCTGATCGAGTTCATCGAGCAGTCGGTCTTTGCCCTGATACAACAGATCGTCACCCGCGAAGTGGAAGAAGGCACGGTCACGCCCGAAGATGGGGCCCGCCGCGCTGTCCGCGCGGTGGGGGTGGTGCTGCAGTTTGCCGAACGCAACCCCGGCATGGTGCGCGTGATGGTGGGCGACGCCATCCTGTTCGAGCACGAGCGCCTGCAGACCCGCATGAACCAGTTCTTCGATCGCATCGAATCCACGCTGCGCCAGTGCCTGCGTCCGGCTGCCGACGCCCTGGGCTCCGCCACCCCGACGGTGGATGCCAACGTGGCCGCCAGTGTGCTGACCGCCTTCATGCTGGGCCGCATGCAGCGCTTTGCGCGCACGGGCTTCCGCCGCCTGCCGACCGAACACCTGGACGCCAGCTTGGCCATGCTGATCTGAGGCTTCCCGCCTGCGCAAGCGCGGCCTGAGGCAGCGCCTGGCCTTCGTCCGCGTGCTGGGACGGGGGCTTTTTTCGTAGAGGAGTGCGGCTTTCCTCTGCCAGCACCAACCAACTTTCTGTCGGCTAAACGCGACAGTCTGCGGATCCGGGGTTTGAGTGTTTACCCTTGGTCAGCTTTCCGAAAGCCGGAAGTTTGCGCAAAATAGAACGATCGTTCGTTTTATTTGTGCCATGACAGCTCCCGCGCCCATTCCCACTTCTGTTTCCGATGACCGCCCGCTCGGCGATCAACCGCTGCCGCCGGTGGCTGGTGCCCGCCCGCGCGCGGCCCACAAAGGCCAGCAGACCAAGGCCGCCATCATCGACACCGCGCTCGACATGGCCATGCACATCGGCCTGGAAGGCCTGTCCATCGGCGCACTGGCCCAGGCACTGGGCATGAGCAAGTCCGGCGTGTTCGCCCATTTTGGCTCACGCGAGGAGCTGCAAATCTCCGTGGTGGTCGAATACCACCGCCGCTTCGAGCATGAGGTGTTCTTCACCGCCATCCGCCAGCCGCGCGGTCTGCCGCGCTTGCGCGCGCTGTTCGCCAACTGGATGCAGCGCACCTCCATCGAGCTGGATTCCGGCTGTATCTACATCAGCGGCGCCATCGAATTTGACGAGCGCACCGGCCCGGTGCGCGATGCCCTGGTCGAATCGGTCAGCACCTGGCATGCCGCGTTGCGCCGCGCCATTGTCCAGTGCAAGGAATGCGGCGACCTGCGCGCCGATACCGATGAATCCCAGGTGCTGTTCGAAGTGCATGGCCTGATCCTGGTGCTGCACTACGAAGCGCGCTTCATGCGCATGCCCGATTCCCTGCCGCGCGCCCAGCGCGGCTTTGACAACATCCTGCAGCGCTACGGCATCACCCCTGCCTGAGCTGCCGCGCCATTCCAGATCCATACCTATATACCGAGGAGACCGACCCATGCCCAGCTACAACCCGCCCCTGCGCGACATGCAATTCCTGATGCACGAAGTGTTCAAGGTGACCGACGCCTACCAGGCCATGCCCCAGCATGCCGACGTGGATGCCGACACCATCAATGCGGTGCTGGAAGAAGCGGGCAAGTTCGCTGCCAACGTGACCTTCCCGCTGAACATCAGCGGTGACGAAGAAGGTTGCCACCTGGACAAGACCACGCACGAAGTGACCACGCCCAAGGGCTACAAGGAAGCCTATGCGCAGTTCGTCGAAGGCGGTTGGCCGGCACTGTCGTGCGACACCAAGTACGGCGGCCAGGGCCTGCCCTTTGTGGTGAACTCCGCACTGTATGAAATGCTCAACAGCGCCAACCAGGCCTGGACCATGTACCCCGGTCTGTCGCATGGCGCCTATGAAGCCTTGCACGCCCACGGCTCTCCCGAGCTGCAGGCCAAGTACCTGCCCAAGCTGACCAGCGGTGAATGGACCGGCACCATGTGCCTGACCGAGCCGCATTGCGGCACCGACCTGGGCCTGCTGCGCTCCAAGGCCGAGCCCCAGGCTGACGGCAGCTACAAGATCACCGGTAACAAGATCTTCATCTCCGCCGGTGAGCACGACTTCACCAGCAACATCATCCACCTCGTGCTGGCCCGCCTGCCCGATGCACCCGCCGGCTCCAAGGGCATCAGCCTGTTCGTGGTGCCCAAGTACCTGGTGAATGCCGACGGCTCGCTGGGCGCGCGCAACGGCATCTACTGCGGTGGCCTGGAGCACAAGATGGGCATCAAGTCCAACGCCACGGCCCAGATTGTGATGGAAGACGCCGTGGGCGAGCTGGTGGGCCAGCCCAACAAGGGCCTGCAAGCCATGTTCGTGATGATGAACGCGGCCCGCCTGGGCGTGGGCAACCAGTCGCTGGGCCTGACCGAAGTGGCTTTCCAGAACGCGCTGGCCTATGCCAAGGACCGCCTGCAGATGCGCAGCCTGTCCGGCACCAAGGCCAAGGACAAGCCGGCCGACCCCATCATCGTGCACCCCGATGTGCGCCGCATGCTGCTGACCGCCAAGGCCTATGCAGAAGGCGGCCGTGCGCTGTCCACTTTCTGCGCACTGCTGATCGACCAGGAGCTGAACCACCCCGATGAGAAAGTGCGCAGCGACAGCGCCGATCTGGTGGCCCTGCTGACCCCCATCGTCAAAGCCTTCCTGACCGACAACGGCTGGATCGCCACCACGCAAAGCCAGCAGGTGTTTGGCGGCCATGGCTTCATCAAGGAATGGGGCATGGAGCAGTATGTGCGCGACAACCGCATCAACATGATCTACGAAGGCACGAACGGCGTGCAGGCCCTGGACCTGCTGGGCCGCAAGGTGCTGGGCAACCAGGGCGCCTCGCTGAAGAAGTTCGGCAAGCTGATCGCCAAGCTGGTGGAGGAAGAGGGCGTCAACGAAAAGATGAGCGAGTTCATCACGCCCGTGGCCATGCTGGGCGAGCAGATGACCAAGTTCACCACCGAAATCGGCTTCAAGGGCATGCAGAACCCTGACGAAGTGGGCGCCGCCAGCGTGGACTACCTGCGTGTGGCCGGCCACCTGGTGTTCGGCTACCTGTTCGCCCGCATGGCCCAGGTGTCGCTGCGCGCCATCGCCGACGGCAACACCGACCCCTTCTACGTGGCCAAGCTGCAGGTGGCGCGCTTCTACTTCGCCAAGCTGTTCCCGGAAACCGCGACGCTGATGCGCACCGCCCGCGCTGGCGGCAAGACGCTGATGGACAGCGACGCCGCACTGGCCTGATGCACTGGGGAGGCCGCTCTGCGACACCCTCGAAAAGCGGAGCGGCCTGTGGAGACAAATCCTGAAGTTCGAACAGAAAGGACCTGGATATGAAGACCGTAAAAGTACTGGTGGCGACTGTGGTGGTCATGGTTGGTGGCATGTCTGCCGCCTGGGCGCAAATGACGCCTGTGGGCACCTGGCACAGCGTGGACGACAAGACCGGCGAAGCCAAATCGGAAATCCAGATCAGTGACAGCGCGGGCGTGCTCAGCGGCCATGTCACCAAGCTGCTGCGCAAGGGCGCTGACCCTGCCGCCGTCTGCACCGAATGCAAGGACGGCCTCAAGGGCAAGCCCATGGTGGGCCTGCCCATCATCACCGGCGCCAAGAAGGCCGAGGGCAAGACCGTCTGGGAGGACGGCAAGATCCTCGACCCCGAAAGCGGCAAGAGCTACACCCTGCGCCTGACCCCCATCGACGACGGCAAGAAGCTGGACGTGCGCGGCTCCATCGGCCCGTTTGGCCGCACCCAGACCTGGGTGCGCGTGCAGTAAGCACCGCGCGCCTCCCCGTCTTACACCCCTATTTCGACGCAGCCCGGCCGCTGGCCGGGGCTGCGTCTTTTCACCCAGAACACCATGTCCCGATTCAACGTCAAGAAAGTCGCCGTGCTCGGCGCCGGCGTGATGGGCGCGCAGATCGCCGCCCATCTGGTCAACGTCAAGGTGCCGGTCATCCTGTTTGACCTGCCCGCCAAGGAAGGCCCCAAGAGCGGCATTGCCGAACGCGCCATCGCCAACCTGAAAAAGCTCAAGCCTTCGCCCATCGGCGTGGCCGAAGATGCCGACATGATCCAGGCTGCCAACTACGAGGAGCACCTGAAGCTGCTCAAGGGCTGTGACCTGGTCATCGAAGCCATTGCCGAGCGCATGGACTGGAAGCTGGACCTCTACACCAAGGTCGCCCCCTTCATCGCCAAACATGCGCTGGTGGCATCCAACACCTCGGGCCTGTCCATCACCAAGCTGAGCGAGGCGCTGCCCGACGCTATCAAGCCGCGTTTCTGCGGCATCCACTTCTTCAATCCCCCGCGCTACATGCCGCTGGTGGAACTGATCAACACCCCCACCACCCGTCCCGAGGTGCTGGACCAGCTGGAAGCCTTTGTCACCAGCGGTCTGGGCAAGGGCGTGGTGCGCGCGCACGACACCCCCAACTTCATCGCCAACCGCATCGGCATTGCCGGCATGCTGTCCACGATGAAGCAGGCCGAGAACTTTGGCCTGACGTTCGATGTGGTCGATGACCTGACCGGCAAGAAGCTGGGCCGTGCCTCCAGCGGCACCTTCCGCACCGCCGACGTGGTGGGCCTGGACACCATGGCCCATGTGATCAAGACGTTGCAGGACAATCTGAGCCCTGAGACCGATCCTTTCTACGGCAACTTCGGCACGCCCGCCGTGCTGCAGAAACTGCTGGACCTGGGGCACCTGGGCCAGAAGGCGAAAAAAGGCTTCTACCAGAAGGTGGGCCGCGAGGTGCTGCAGTTCGAGCTGGACAGCGAGGACTACGTGCCCGGTGGCCAGAAGGCCGATGAGGTCTATGGCCGCATGCTCAAGAAGCCCGCTGCCGAACGCCTGCCACTGCTGCGCAACGCCGAAGGCGCGCCCGGCCAGTTCCTGTGGGCCATTCTGCGCGACAGCTTCCACTATGCGGCCATCCATCTGGAGACCATTGCCGAATCCGCCCGCGATGTGGACCAGGCCATGCGCTGGGGCTTTGGCATGAAGCAGGGCCCGTTCGAGCTGTGGCAGGAAGCCGGTTGGCTGCAGGTGGCCACGATGATTCAGGAGGACATCGATGCCGGCAAGGCACTGTCCAAGGCGCCGCTGCCCCGCTGGGTATTCGAAGGCCCGGTGGCACAAGCCGGCGGCGTGCACACCGCCCAAGGCTCCTGGAGCCCGGCTCAAAAGAAGTTTGTCGCCCGCCGCGTGCTGCCCGTCTATGAACGCCAGATCTTCCCCGAGAAGCTGCTGGGCGAAGACAGTCTGCCGGACTGGAAGACGGCCGGCACCACCATTGCCGAGACCAAGGCGCTGCGCACCTGGACGCTGGATGGTCAGGTGCTGATCGCCAGCATCAAGAACAAGATGCACGCCATCAGCCCCGAGGTGATGGAAGGCCTGGTGGAAGCCGTGGAAACCGCCGAGAGCGATTTCGAGGCCATGGTGATCTGGTCCGGCGATGCACCCTTCAGCGTGGGCGCCGATCTGGAAGCCACCATGCCCGCCTTTGTGATCGGTGGCGCCGACGCCATCGAAAGCATCGAAGCCGAGCTGCAGAACATGATGCTGCGCATCCGCTACGCGCAGGTGCCGGTGGTGGCGGCCATCCACGGCATGGCCCTGGGCGGCGGCTGCGAGCTGGCGGTCTACAGCGCCCGCCGCGTGGCCCACATGGAAAGCTATATCGGCCTGGTGGAAGTGGGCGTGGGCCTGATCCCCGGCGCCGGCGGCCTGACCTATATCGCCCGCCGTGCGGCCGAGAACATGGCCCAGTCCACCAGCAAGGATGTGCTGCCTTTCCTGACCGAGGGCTTCACTGCTGCGGCCATGGCCAAGGTGGGCACCAGCGCCATCGAATCGCGCAAGCTGGGCTATCTGCTGGAATCCGACCTGATCGTGCCGCACAAGGACGAGGTGCTGTTCACCGCCATCAACGAAGCCCGCTCCATGGCTGCCGGTGGCTGGCGCGCGCCGCTCAAGCGCCTGTTCCCGGTGGCGGGCCGCAGCGGCATGGCCACCATCAAGGCCCAGCTGGTGAACATGCGCGATGGCGGCTTCATCAGCGCCTACGACTTCAAGATCGCTTCGATGATTGCCGAGATCGTCTGCGGCGGCGACGTAGATGCCGGCTCGCTGGTGACCGAGGAATACCTGCTGGCACTGGAACGCAAGGCCTTCTGCCACCTGATCGGCCAACCCACGACCCATGAACGCATCTTGGGCATGTTGAACACCGGCAAGCCGGTTCGCAACTGATTGGCAAGGAGACAAGAACCATGAAACAAGTACAAGACGCCTACATCGTTGCCGCCACGCGCACGCCCATTGGCCGCTCGGGCCGGGGCTATTTCAAGAACACCCGTCCGGACGATCTGCTGGTGGCCACGCTGAAGTCCGCCATGGCCCAGGTGCCCACGCTGGACCCCAAGGCGATCGAGGACGCCATCATCGGCTGCTCCTTCCCTGAAGGGGAGCAGGGCATGAACATGGCGCGCATTGCCGTGGGCCTGGCGTTCGACCACCCCATCGGCGGCGTGACGGTGAACCGCTTCTGCGCCTCGGGCGTGACGGCCATCCAGATGGCAGCCGACCGCATCCGCGTGGGCGAAGCCGATGTGCTGATCGCGGGCGGTGCCGAATCCATGAGCATGGTGCCCATGGGCGGCAACAAGCCTTCGTTCAATCCCGAGATCTTTGCGCGCGACGAAAACGTGGGCATTGCCTACGGCATGGGCCTGACCGCCGAGAAAGTGGCCCAGCAGTGGAAGGTGACGCGCGAGATGCAGGACGCCTTCGCGCTGGAATCCCACCTGCGTGCCGTGCGCGCCCAGCAGGCAGGTGAATTCGCCGACGAAATCACCCCCATCGACATCATCGACCGCAGCCCCGATCTGTCCACTGGCGAAGTCATCACCAGGACCCGCACCGTCAGCCTGGATGAAGGTCCACGCCCCGACACCACGCTGGAAGCGCTGGGCAAGCTGCGTCCGGTGTTCGCCGCACGCGGCAGCGTGACGGCAGGCAACAGCTCGCAGACCAGCGATGGCGCCGGTGCGCTGATCCTGGCCAGCGAGAAGGCCGTCAAGCAGTTCGGCCTGACGCCGCTGGCCCGCTTCGTCAGCTTTGCCGCCCGTGGCGTGCCCCCTGAAATCATGGGTATCGGCCCCATCGAAGCCATTCCTGCGGCGCTGCGCTATGCCGGCATCAACCACCAGGACATCGGCTGGTTCGAACTGAACGAAGCCTTTGCCGCCCAGTCGCTGGCGGTCATCCACAGCCTGGGTCTGGACCCGGCCAAGGTCAACCCCATGGGCGGTGCCATTGCCCTGGGTCACCCCCTGGGGGCGACCGGTGCCATCCGTGCGGCCACCGTGGTCCACGCGCTGCGCCGTCACAAGCTGAAGTACGGCATGGTGACCATGTGCGTGGGCACCGGCCAGGGCGCCGCCGGCATCTTTGAGAGCGTCTGAGGCCATGACCACCCTTCTGCAACCAGTCGGGTGGACCGAAGCCCAGCTGGCCGCGCCGGGCAGCGATGCCCGGCTGGCGCTGCGCCATTGCCTGCCCACCGACGCGCCCGTGCGCGGCCGGGTGGTGCTGGCGCCGGCCGTGGGCGTGCCACAAACCTTTTATGCAGCGTTTGCCGAATGGCTGGCCGCACGCGGTCTGGCCGTGACCACTTTTGACTACCGGGGCCATGCAGCCTCGCTGCAGGGCCCGCTGCGCCAGGCCAAGGCCGATCTGCTGGACTGGGCCCAGGACTGCCTGGCCGTGGCCCAGCACCTGCGCGCGCTCGACGCAGCCGAGGGCCTGCAGCGTCCGGTGCTGTGGGTGGGCCACAGCGTGGGGGCGCAGCTGCCGGGCCTGTGCCGGCCGGCGCTGCCGGTGGACGGCATGCTGACCGTTGCCAGCGGCAGCGGCTACTGGCGGGACAACGCTCCGCCGACCAAGCGCAAGGCGCTGCTGTGGTGGTGGTGCATACAGCCTGTGATCACGGCGTTGTGCGGCTGTCTGCCGGGCAAGCGCCTGGGGCTGATTGGCGATCTGCCGGCGGGCGTGGTCTGGCAGTGGCGGCGCTGGTGCATGCACCCCAGCTACAGCCTGGGCGTGGAAGGTGAGCGTGCACGCCAAAGCTATGCCGCAGTGCGCTATCCGGTGCATGCGCTGTCGATGACCGACGACGAGATGATGTCCTGGAACAGCACGCGTTCGCTGCTGAGCTGGTACCGCAACGCCCCCCAGGTGCTCGAACGGGTGCGGCCTGCCGATGCCGGTCAGCCGCGCATCGGGCATTTCGGGTTTTTCCGCCGTGACATGGCTACTACGCTGTGGCCGCGTGCGGCGGCCGTGCTGGAGCAGTGGCTGGGCCCGGCAGGTGACATGCAGGGACTGCCGCGGCGACCGCATGGCGGCTCGGCGGTGGCGCCTGCGAGTCAGGCGGCCCAGGCGGAACCCGCTACAGTGGTGGCAAAGCATTGCCCCCCTGCTGCGCCCTCGATGGCGGCAGGGCAGGGTGATCTGTTCACGGAGGCAACATGACAGATTCGAGCACCACCCCAGGCCATGCGCTGGACGCCATGCTGGCGCTGCAGCCGCGTGAGCCCGGGGTTTACGAAGGCCATACCCACGCCGGTTACTGGAACATGGTGGGCCCCTACGGGGGCGCCACCGCTGCGCTGATGCTGCACGGTATCTTGCAGCACCCGGACTGCCTGGGCGATCCGGTGGCGCTGACGGTGAACTTTGCCGGCCCGGTGGCGGCGGGGCCCTACCGCATCGAAGCCACCCCGGTGCGCACCAACCGCTCCACCCAGCACTGGACGGTGGTACTGCTGCAGGATGACGAGAACGGCGAGCAGCAGGTCACCACCACGGCGACGGCCGTGACGGCAGTGCGGCGCGACACTTTCAGCATCGAAGACGGCCGTCCGCCCCACATGCCCGATCCCGCCACCTGCGAGCGTTTTGACACCACCGGCGCCATGGAATGGCTGCAGCGCTACGACATGCGCGTGGTGACCGGTGCCATTCCCAAAGTGTGGGACGACAGTGCGCACGAGCCCGTGAGCCAGCTGTGGGTGCGCGACAATCCGCCGCGTGCGCTGGACTTTCCGGCGCTGGCGGCGCTGTGCGACGTGTTCTTCCCCCGCGTGTGGCTGCGCCGTGCGCGGCGGGTGCCGGCGGGCACGGTGTCGATCACGACCTACTTCCATGCTGACCGTGCGCAGCTGGCTGCGCAGGGCGACCAGCATGTGCTGGGCCAGGCCGATGCCCAGGCTTTCCGCAACGGCTTTTTCGACCAGACCGCGCAGGTCTGGGATGCGAAAGGCCAGTTGCTGGCCACGTCGCACCAGACCGTGTACTACAAAGAGTGAAGCATCGCTGTGTGCAGCCAGGCTGCGCAGCGTGCTGATTTTTCCTTCTCCCCAGGAAGCCTACCCATGAGCGATACCACCACCGATATCCTGGTCCACACCGAAGCCGGTGTGCGCACCATCACCTTCAACCGCGTCGACAAGAAGAACTCCATCACGCAACTGATGTACGGCGCCATGGCCGATGCCCTGGCCAGCGCCGCCACCGATGACGCGGTGCGCGTGGTGGTGATCCAGGGGGATGCCACCATCTTCAGTGCCGGCAATGACATCGGCGACTTCCTGAACCGCCAGGACGGCCAGGGCCTGCCGCAGGAAAGCCCCACCTTCCGCTTCCTGCACGGCATTGCCAGTTTCCCCAAACCCCTGCTGGCGGCCGTGGCCGGACCGGCCGTGGGCATCGGCACCACCTTGCTGCTGCACTGCGACCTGGTCTACGCTGGTGACAACGCCGCGTTCTCCATGCCTTTCGTGAACCTGGGCCTGTGCCCGGAAGCGGCTTCCAGCCTGCTGCTGCCGCAGATGCTGGGCTACCACCGTGCCGCCGAAGCCCTGCTGCTGGGTGAGCCCTTCATGGCCGAGGCCGCGCTGGAAGTGGGCCTGGTCAACCGCGTGTTGCCGCCCACCGAGGTCAATGCCTATGCCCAGGCCCAGGCCAAGAAGCTGGCGGCCAAGCCCGTGAGCGCGCTGATCGAGACCAAGCGTCTGATGAAGGGTGGGCAGCAAGCCGCCGTGAAGGCACAGATGGCCGAAGAAGGCGCCAGCTTTGGCCGCATGCTGACGGCCCCCGCGGCCAAGGAAGCCTTCACCGCGTTCATGCAAAAGCGCAAGCCCGATTTCAGCCACTGCTGAGACCGGCAGGCCGGGGGCTCCGGCCGCTTCCCGCAGCGCCATCCGGCGAAGCGGTGCTTGATCCCCTGTCCCACGGCCCACAGCATCTGCTGCGGGCCGCTTTCGTGGGACCCTTTGCACACTCGAAAAGAGGAGCATCCTGTGTGCCTGCCGTGCCGGATTCCGAAGCGCAAGGACTGGAATCCGGGGCCGCATAGCCACAGGCTGTTCCTGGACAGGACATGGACATGCCCCAGACCCCCGCGGTTCCCACGGCGTTCGAGCCGGAATTCATTGCCGCCATGCGCCAGCTGACGGAAGAGCTGATCAGCTTCCACAAGGTGCTGGGCCTGCAACTGGTCTCCGTCACCCCACAGGAGGCCCAGGCGCGCATGGTGATGAAGCCCGAACTGGTGGGCCACTTTGGCTACAACCGCCTCCACGGCGGCGCCATCAGCGCCGCACTGGATGCCATGGGTGGCGTGGCGGTGATGGCCGCCATTGCCGCCAAGCACATGGACGAGCCGGTGGTGCAGCGCATGCAGCGTTTTGCGCGCCTGGGCACCATCGACCTGCGGGTGGATTTTCTGCGCCAGGGGATTGGCGAGGTGTTCAGTGTCCAGGCGCGTGTGCTGCGCCTGGGCTCGCGCGTGGCATCCACGCGCATGGAATTCCTGGGTGAGGACGGCACGTTGCTGACCGCCGGTGCGGCGGCCTACATCGTCTCGTAATCACGGCCGACACAAAGCCGGCCGGGCGCGGCACTGCCGCACGCACATTGCGGTTTCATGATGTGCTAAGCCCAAGTGCTGGCGAAGCGCGCCGCACCAGCACCGCATGCTCTCAAAATACTTGCAAACGAAAGAACTGCAAGTGCATGTTGCATGTGCGATTTTTGCTTACAACTCTTGCGATCTTGCTGTCTTCGTTGCACAACATCCTTTCTAGGATGCAGCTTTTCGCAGGAGGACCCATGGCAGTGCAGAACCCCTTTTTCGGCAAGCGCGACAACGACACTTTTTCCACCCGTACCTCGACCAGCGGCAGCGCGCTGGGCACAGGCAGTTCCAGCAGCTACGGCAGCACATCCAGCACATCCAGCACCAGCATGTCTTCCACCAGCCCCCGCTCCAGCACCTCTTCTGCATCCAGTGACAGCAGCGGCAGCAAGCTCACCGTCGGCCCCAACATCAAACTCAAAGGGGTGGAAATCACCGACTGCGACACCCTGGTGGTGGAAGGCACGGTCGAGGCGACCATGAACTCCCGCGTGATCCAGATTGCCGAGCAGGGCGCATTCCGTGGCTCTGCCGAGATCGACATTGCTGAAATCCACGGTGAATTCAATGGCAACCTGACCGTGCGCCAGAAGCTGGTGATCTTCAGCACCGGCAAGGTGAGCGGCTCCATCCGCTACGGCAAGATCGTGATCGAGGAAGGCGGCCAGCTCAGCGGCGACATCCAGGTGGGGGCAGGTACGGCCTCCAGCTCTGGCAGCGCATTCTCCAGCAGCAGCGCCACTGGCGCGTCCAGCAGCACCGGCCTGCAGCTGGCGGACGAGACCTCGTCGTCCTCCTCGCTGGCCGTTTAAGCCAGCCACGCCCTCCTGTGGTGCAGGAGGGCGGCCACCGCTGAAGGCCGGGATCTTTCTCCCGCAGTGCTGCAGGCCGGTGTGCCGTGGCCTCAGGCAGCACAGGCGTTTCAGTTGCCGCTGACTTCGGGCGGAATGGCGCGCGGACGGCCGGCTTCGTCGATGGCCACATAGGTCAGCGTGGCTTCGGTCACCTTGATGTAGCGGCCCTGGCGCTGGATGCGCTCGGCATAGACCTCCACCTCCACCGTCACCGAGGTGCGGCCCACATGCGACAGGTGGGCATAGAACGACAGCAGATCCCCCACGCGCACCGGCTGCTTGAAGATAAATTCCTTCACCGCCACCGTGGCCATGCGGCCCTGCACGCGGCGCGCCGGCAGCACGGAGCCGGCCAGGTCGACCTGCGACATCACCCAGCCGCCAAAGATATCGCCATTGGCATTGCAGTCGCCGGGCATGGGAATGACCTTGAGCACCAGCTCCTTGTCTGTGGGCAAGGTGACATGGGCGGGGGAGTTGGGAGTGGACATGGGCACAATCTCGCAAAACAACAAAACTGCGAAATTGTCACCGCATGCGCCACCACGCCGCTCCCCCCGATCCCATTTCCACGACCACGCCCCAGGCTTCTGGCCGTGACGCCGCCACGCTGCGCCGTTTGCTACCCTATCTGTGGGAATACAAATGGCGGGTGATCGCCGCCCTGCTGTTCATGGTGGGGGCCAAGCTGGCCAATGTGGGCGTGCCGGTTCTGCTGAAGAACCTGGTGGATGCGCTGACGCTGAAGCCTGGCGATCCGCTTGCCATCCTGGTGGTGCCCGTGGGCCTGCTGCTGGCCTATGGCCTGTTGCGGCTATGCACCTCGCTGTTCTCGGAGCTACGGGAGCTGGTGTTTGCCAAGGCCACCCACGGCGCGGCACGCAGCATCGCGTTGGCGACCTTTCTCCATCTGCATGCCTTGAGCATGCGTTTCCATCTGGAGCGCCAGACCGGCGGCATGACCCGCGACATCGAGCGCGGGGTGAAGGGTGTGGAGTCGCTGATCTCGTACTCGCTCTACAGCATCGTGCCCACGCTGATCGAGGTGGCGCTGGTGCTGGGCATCATGGCCGTGCAGTTCGACCCCTGGTTCGCCGCCATCACCTTGGCGGCGCTGGCCGTCTACATCACCTTCACCGTCAAGGTGACGGAGTGGCGTACCCAGTTTCGCCGTGCGGCCAACCAGCATGACTCGGCCGCCCACACCCAGGCGATCGATTCGCTGATCAATTACGAAACCGTCAAGTACTTCAACAACGAAGCCTTCGAAGCGGCGCGCTACGACGAGAACCTGGAGCGCCTGCGCAAGGTGCGCCTCAAGAGCCAGAGCACCCTGACGCTGCTCAACAGCGGCCAGCAACTGGTCATTGCCGTGGCGCTGGTGGCCATTCTGTGGCGTGCCACCCAGGGCGTGGTGGCGGGCACGCTGACGCTGGGCGATCTGGTGATGATCAATGCCTTCATGATCCAGCTGTACATCCCGCTGAACTTTCTGGGCGTGCTCTACCGGGAGATCAAGCAAAGTCTGGTGGACCTGGACCGCATGTTCACCTTGATGGACAAGGAACGCGAAGTGGCCGATGCGCCGGATGCTGCGCCGCTGCAGCTGGCGGGGGAGCCGGCCGTGCGCTTTGAACAGGTGCGCTTTGCCTACGACCCCGCACGGCCCATTCTGCAGGATGTGAGCTTCGAGATTCCCGCGGGCAAGACCGTGGCCGTGGTGGGGCCCTCGGGCTCCGGCAAGAGCACGCTGGCACGGCTGCTGTTCCGTTTCTATGACCTGCAGGGCGGGCGCATCACCATGGCCGGCCAGGACATCCGCCATGTCACGCAGGACAGCCTGCGGTGCGCGATCGGCATCGTGCCGCAGGACACGGTGCTGTTCAACGACACGGTGGAATACAACATCGCCTATGGCCGGCCCGGCGCCAGCCACGACGAGGTGGTGGCCGTGGCCCAGGCGGCCCGCATTCATGACTTCATTGCGGCCACGCCCCAGGGCTATGCCACACGCGTAGGGGAAAGAGGCTTGAAGCTGTCCGGTGGTGAAAAGCAGCGCGTGGCCATTGCCCGCACGTTGCTGAAGAACCCGCCGGTGCTGATTTTTGACGAGGCCACCTCTGCGCTGGACAGCGCCAATGAGCGGGCCATCCAGGCGGAGCTGGCCCAGGTGGCGCGCAACAAGACCACCTTGCTGATCGCCCACCGGCTGTCCACGGTGGTGGATGCCCACGAGATTCTGGTGATGGAGGCCGGCCGCATCCTGGAGCGTGGCCGCCACAGCGAGCTGCTGGCGCTGAACGGGCGCTATGCCCAAATGTGGGCCTTGCAGCAAAGCGGGGAGGCGGATGCCCGCGAAGGTGGCACGGAAGCTGCACCGCTGAAGGCATAGCACGTCCACATGTTCTATATCAGCACGGCCACGCGCAGGGAATGCGGTACGGTCGGGGCTGTGTTTCCTGCGTTCCCCTGAAAGACTCTCATGACTTCCGCTACCGCACCCGTCGCCGCCGTCTCCCGTCCCATCCTGCTGATCAACACCGTCGTTGCCGATGAGGATCTGCAGCAGATCGCCCAGCGCCTGCCCGGTCTGGAACTGGTCTACGCGCCCGAACCCGCCGAGGCCGAGGCCGCATTGCAGCAGCACGCTGCGCGCGTGCAGGTGGTGCTGACCATCGGCTCCGTGGGTCTGAGTGCGGAGCAGATGGACCAGCTGCCTGCTTTGCAACTGGTCTGCGCACTGGGGGCCGGCTACGAGAAAGTGGACGTGGCCCATGCCCGCACGCGTGGCATTGCCACCGGCAACGGTGCGGGCACCAACGACAGCTGTGTGGCCGACCATACCCTGGCCCTGGTGCTGGCCAGCGTGCGCCAGCTGGACTATTACGGCGCACAGCTGCGTGCTGGGGTGTGGCGCACCGAACTTGCTCTGCCCGGCGGCATCACCGGCAAGCGCCTGGGCGTGCTGGGTCTGGGCACCATCGGCCGCAAGATTGCGCTGCGCGCCCAGGCGTTCGAGATGGAGGTGGGCTACCACAACCGCTCGCCGAAGGCCGATGCACCGTGGGCCTACTTCGACAACCTGCTGGCGCTGGCGGAATGGGCCGATGTGCTGGTGGTGGCCACGCCCGGCGGCGCCGGGACCCTGCACCTGGTGGATGCCGCCGTGTTGCGCGCCCTGGGCCCGCAAGGCCACCTGGTCAACATCGCCCGCGGCAGCGTGGTGGATACCCAGGCCATGGCTACGGCGCTGCGCAGCGGCGAGCTGGGTTTTGCCGCGCTGGATGTGTACGAGAGCGAGCCGCTCGCGCCCCAGGATCTGCTGGATCTGCCCAATGTGCTGCTGACGCCGCACGTGGCCGGGTGGTCGCCCGAATCGGTGCAGGCCACGGTGGACCGCTTCGTGGCCAATGTGCAGGCCCATCTGGCCGGTCGTCCGCTGGTCTCGCCGGTCTGAGCGGTCTGAGCGGTCTCTGCCGGCCGTCATGCAGCAGCCTGTGCGCCGGCATGCCTGTCCGCAAGGCCAGGGAGTGGGCAGACGCCGCCTGATCAGGAAGCGGGCTGCACCAGGGCGGACAGCGGCCCCGGTCCGCTGCCGCGTGCGGCCTGCACCTGGGCCGCTGCACGGTCCAGCTCGGCCAGCGTGGCGGCGTCCAGGGGAATGGCCTGGGCGCGGGCACGGCGCATGGCCTGCTCGGGCTCACCGGGCACGGCGATACCGGTCACGCCGGGCTGGCATTCGGCCGAGCGCACCCAGTCGATGAACGCCTGCACCTCGTGGCCCAGCGTGGCGCTGCTGCCCAGGCGGGCCGGGTCGAACACGATGGCCAGCATGTTGTTCCACACGCCCGCGTTGCGCTGCAGTGTGGCGGGGCGGATGGTCTGGCCGCCCGCCACGGCCGCGCCCAGCAGTTCGCACATGAAAGCCAGCGCATAGCCTTTGTGCCCGGCCACCGGGCCGCCGAAGGTCTGCAGCGCACCCATGCCGTCACCGGTGGCAGGGTACATGGCCTGCGGGTCGGTGGTGGGCGCTCCGTCGGCATCCAGCAGGCAGCCGGCCGGCACGGCGTGGCCCTGGTTCAGCGCCACGCGCACCTTGCCCATGGCGATGGCACTGGTGGCGAAATCCAGCAGCAGCGGGGGAGCACCTTCGACCGGCACGCCGATGGTGAAGGGGTTGGTGCCAAAGCGGGCCTGCCGCCCGCCCCAGGGCGCGACCAGGGCACTGGAGAGCACGTTCACAAAATGGATGGCAATCAGCCCGGCGCTGCAGGCCTGCTCGGCCCAGTGGCCCACGCGCCCGATGTGGTGGCTGTGGTGCAGGCCCAGGATGCACACCCCGTGCTGCTGTGCGCGGGTGATGGCCAGGGCCATGGCTTCCTCGGCCACGGCCTGGCCCATGCCGCACTGGCCGTCCAGGTTCAGCAGGCTGCCGCCGTCGTGCACCACGCGCACCGACTGGTTGAGCTGCAGTGCGTCGGCCTGCCAGGACAGCACATAGCGTGGCACCATGCCCACGCCGTGGGAGTCGTGGCCGCTGAGGTTGGCCTGCACCAGGTGGTCGGCCGTCAAGGCCGCTTCGCGGGCGTTGGAGCCGGCAGCGGTCCACAGGTCCTGCACCCAGCGGTGCAGCGTGGCGGGAGCAATCAGGGCATGGGACATGGCGGCAAGGGGGAAGCGAAGGTGCTGCCAGCTTGCAAAGCGCGCAGCGCAGCGGCAACCCGGGAAACCATGAGGTGCCGTCGCACAGGTGTCGCATTGCGCGGTGCCCGCGGGCAGGCAGCAATGGCGTCGCAAGAGGCGGTTGATGCAGGTCAAGTGCAGGCAGGCCCTGAAATGGGCCGCTTCCGCTAAGCTCAGCCGCTTTTCCATATGCCTGTCATATGCTTTCCATATGACCGCCGTATGACAAGGGGAGTTCCTCCGTGCTGGCCGCAGCGTATTCCACGTATTCCAAACATTCGCTGATTGCGCTGGCCGCCGGGGCGCTGGCCTGGTCGTTCTGGTTCAGTCCGGGCTGGCTCACGCTGTGCGCCGGTCTGGCGCTGTTCCTGTTCGGCATGCAGCAACTGGAGCAGGGTCTCAAAAGCCTGGCGGGCGGGCGCCTGCAGACGTTGCTGGCCGCCAGCACGGCGACCCCGGGCAAGGGCCTGCTGTTCGGCTGTGTGGCCACCTTTCTGCTGCAGTCCAGCACCTTGGTGTCGCTGCTGACGATTGCGTTTTTGAGCACCGGCCTGATCACTCTGGCAGGCAGCCTGGCCGTGCTGTTTGGCGCCAATCTGGGGGCCACCAGCGGCATCTGGCTGCTGGCCATGGCCGGCCAGAACCTGAGCATGGCGCCACTGGCCATGCCGCTGCTGGTGTTCGGGGTGCTGCTGGGCTTTTCCGGCGCCCGTGGCGCGGCCATCGGGCGGCTGTTGCTGGGCATCGGCCTGATCTTTCTGGGCATTGACGAGATCAAGCAGGGCTTCACCAGCTTTGGCGACATGGACCTGCAGCGTTACAGCGCCGAGGGCCTGCAGGGCGCGCTGCTGTTCGTGGCCGTCGGGGCGCTGATCACCGTGGTGGTGCAGTCCAGCCACGCCACCCTGATGCTGACGCTGGCGGCCCTCGGCAGCGGCCAGCTGGAGCTGCAGCAGTCGCTGTGCATCGCGATCGGCTCCAATGTGGGCTCCAGCGTGTCCACGGCCGTGATGGGCATGATCGGCAGCAGCCGCAGCGGCCAGCGCCTGGCCATTGCCCATGTGGTGTTCAATTGCAGCACGGCCGTGGTCAGCTTTGCGCTGCTGTCACCGCTGAGCTGGCTGGTGGTGCAGGCCACGGGGTGGTTTGGCGCGGGCAGCAATCTGCTGATCCAGCTGGCGCTGTTCCATACGCTGTTCAATGTGCTGGGGGTGCTGCTGTTCTGGCCCTGGCAGCCGCAGCTGGCGGCGGCGCTCACGCGCTGGCTGCCGGACAAGGCCGAGCCTGCCGTGCTGATTGCCACCCAGACCGAGCAGGCCGCCGAAGCCACCCAGGCCCGCTACCTGCAGACCAGTGCGCTGCAGACCACCGAAAGCGCGGCCCGCGCCGTGGCCCAGGAGCTGCAGCACATGGGGCGGCTGAGCCTGGAAGTGATCTGCCATGCGCTGTACTGCCCCTTGGCCATGCTGGAAGACCCGCCGCGTGATGATGCCCAGTTGCGCGCCCGGGTGGAGCTGCAGCGTGTGGATGCCGACCGGCTCTACCAGTTGCACATCAAGGGCGTCTACGCCCAGCTGCTGGCCTTCATGGGCAAGGTGGACCTGCCGACCGACCTGGCCCAGCAACAGTTCTGGCATGACAGCCAGGTGGCTGCCTTCCAGATGGTGGATGCCGTCAAGAACGCCCACCGCCTGCAGCGCAATATGCACCGCTACCTGCCGGAGCCCACCGAGAGTGCGGCACGGCGCAGCTATATCGAGCTGCGCCACCATGTGCTGCTGGCACTGCGCGATGTGCGCGCACTGGGCCGCTCCGATGCGCCGGACACCGAATGGGCGGCCCAGCTGCAGGCACTGGACGACCGCAACCAGAACTTTGCCGACCAGTTCCGCCAGCACCTGTTTGCCGGCATCCGCAGCGGGGCCTTGCCTGGCCTGGTGGCCAGCTCGCTGATGAACGACCTGGGGTTTGCGCAGCGCATGCTGGCCAGCCTGCGCCAGGTGCTGCTGCTGGGCGAGGGCCACGCAGTGGCGCGCCAGATGGAAGTACTGATGGGGGAGGCGCCGCTGATCGAAGGGCTGTGAGTGCGAGGTGCTGCCGGCTCCGAGCCGCGAGCGCCGGCAGAAGCCGGACAGACCTGCAGCGCCCTGTGCAGCGAACCGGCAAAGCGGAGGGAGCTGCGAATGACCGCCGCGCGCATTTCGCCTTCTCTCCGATGAGGGCAGCCTGCGGAAGTGGCCTGTGCAACCCGGGCACACCGCTGTCATGCCGCAGCGATGCGCCCGTTGCGTCGCTTACTTGCGGCTGCCGGCGATGGCCTTCTCGGCCATGTCCACCAGGTTGGTGCCGATCTGGGGCTTCCACTTGGTGTAGACGCTCTTGGTGGCGTCGGCAAACACCTTGCGCTGTGCCGGGTTCAGATCGGCCACGGTCACGCCCAGGCCTTCCAGGTCCTTGACCAGGGGCTTGCCGGGCTCCACCAGCCCCTTGCGTGCGATGGCGATCTGTTCCTTGGCCGCATCCAGTGCGGCCTGCTTGACGATGGCCTGGTCGGCCGGTGTCCAGCTGGCCCACACGTCCTTGTTCACCACAAACACCAGCGGGTCGTTCATGTAGCCCCACAGCGTCATGTGCTTCTGGCCCACGGACTGCAGCTTGGCGGCCATGTACACGGCAATCGGGTTTTCCTGGCCGTCCACGGCACTGCTGGCCATGGCGGGCTGGGCGTCGGCCCAGCTCATCTGCGTGGGATTGGCACCCAGGGCGGTGAAGGTGTCCAGGAACAGCGGCGAACCGACGACGCGGATCTTGAGGCCCTTGAGGTCTTCGGGCTTGGTGATGGCCTTCTTGGAATTGGAAATCTCGCGGTAGCCGTTCTCGCCCCAGGCCAGCGGCAGCACACCGGCCTTGTCGATGGTCTTGAAGATTTCCTTGCCGGTGTCGCCTTGGACCACGGCGTCCACGGCGGCGTAGTCGGGGAACAGGAAGGGCAGCGAGAACAGGTTCAGCGCCTTGACCTGGGGCGACCAGTTGATGGTGGAGCCCACGGCCATGTCGATCACCCCCTGGCGGATGGCGCTGAATTCACGCGTCTGGTCGCCTTGCACCAGCGAGGTGCCCGGGTAGAGCTTGATGTTGATGCGGCCCTGGGTGCGCTCACGCACCTTGTCGGCCCAGATCTCGCCGCCCTTGCCCCAGGGGAAGGCGGTGCCCAGCACCAGGGACATGCGGTATTCGCTCTTGTACTTGGTCTCGGCCATGGCGGAAGGCAGGGCAAAGGCCAGGGTGGCGGCGGCCGCCACGGCGGTGGTCAGGAAAGTGCGCAGTTGCATGGTTTTGTCTCCTTATAGGTTGGGAATCGGAACCGGGGGAACACTCAATAGCCCAGCTTCGCCGGGAGCCACAGTGCCAGCTGCGGGAAGGCAATGACCAGCACCATGACCAGGAACATGGCCAGCAGCATCCAGCCCACCCAGCGCACGGTGGACTCCATGCGCACACCGGCGATGCGGCAGGACACCATCAGGTTGACCGCCAGCGGCGGGGTGAACTGGCCCAGCGCCACCTTGAGCGTGAGGATCACGCCGAACCACACGGGGTCCCAGTGGTAGTGGTTCATGATGGGCAGCAGCAGCGGCACAAAGATCAGGAAGATGGAGATGCCGTCCAGGAACATGCCCACGGTGATGAGCAGCAGGATCAGCAGCGCCATCACGCCGTATTCGCCCAGACCGGAATTCACGATGGCGGCGGCCACCGGGTCGATCACGCCCAGGGTGGACAGGGAGAAGGCAAAGATGCCGGCCAGTGAGACCACGATCAGGATCACGGCGGACAGCTCACCCGCTTCGCGCAGGATGGGGTAGAGGTCGCGCACGCGGATGGTGCGGTGGATGACCATGCCCACGAACAGGCCGTAGAACACGGCCACCACCGCGGCTTCGGTGGGGGTGAACCAGCCGGCGCGCATACCGCCCAGGATCAGCACCGGCGCGGCCAGGCCCCAGGAGGCTTCCTTCAGGCTCTTCCAGAAAGCCGGGCGGGGCAGGGTGGCTTCCAGTGCCCCCATCTTGTGGTGGCGCGCCATCCACACGGCCGGCACGATCAGGGCAATCCCCGCCAGCACGCCGGGCACCATGCCGGCGGCAAACAGGGCCGGCACCGAGGCGCCGGGCACCAGCACCGAGTAGATGATGAAGGCCACGGATGGCGGGATCAGGATGTCGGTCGCTGCGGCGGCGCCCACCACGCTGGCCGAGAAGCTCTTGGGGTAGCCGGCGCGGCTCATGGCGGCAATCATCACGCCGCCCACGGCGGCGGCGTTGGCCGGCCCGGAGCCCGAGATGCCGCCCAGGAACATGGCTACGCAGATGGCCACCAGCGGCAGCATGCCGGGGCCTCGGCCCACGATGGCGATGGCGAAATTGACCAGGCGCAACGCCACGCCCGAGCGGTCAAAGATGGAGCCCACCAGAACGAACATGGGGATCGCCAGCAGCGGGTACTTGCCCAGGCCGGCATAGAAGTTCTGCGGCACGGCCAGCAGGCCAAACCACTGGGTGTCGGCATTGGCCAGCGCAATCGCGGCCGAACCGGCCAGACCCAGGGCGGCGCCAATGGGCACGCCGACGAACATCAGGCCCAGAAAGGCCAGAAACAGCAGGGTGGCGATCATGGAGCCTCCTTGCCGGAGGCTTCGATGGTCTCGTCTTCGATGAAGGCGCCGGGCTTGCCCTGGCGCACAAACAGGCCCAGGGCGCGCAGGGTGATCAGGGCCGACACCAGGGGCAGCCAGATCGAATACCACCACTGCGGCACACCGATGCCGGGCGAGGTCTCTTCAAAGCGGTAATCGTCCCAGACCACACGCACGCTGAGCACGGCGATCACCGCAAACAGCAAGGCCACCATCAGCGTGCCGAAGCGCGCCAGGGCGCGGCGGCGGGCCACGGAGCCCCGGTCGGCAAAGAACTCGATGCGGATGTGCTGGTTGCGCGCCACCGCCCCGGAGCCGGCCACCAGGGCCAGCAGGATCATCAGGAACACCGAGATTTCCTCGGTCCAGGCGAAGGAGGAGTCGGTGAAGTAGCGCACCAGCACATTGGCAAAGGTGATCAGGGCCAGTGCGGCCATGATGGCCACCGTCAGCCAGTCTTCGATGCGCAGGGAGCGAGGCTCATCCGGGCGCGCGCCGGCATCGGCCGCACCTTCGGTCTCGGGAGGAATGGAGGACATGAACGCGGGAAGTCAGAAAAACACACATGGTTGAAATGCAGTCCCTCTACCGCCGCGGCGTTGTGCACCGTGAGGTGTGGAGTGGAGAGCGCACCGGTGGGTGCGCTGGGGCATTATCGAGGAACAACGCGGCATGGCCTGTCGCCAAACAATAGGCATTTCCCTTGGTTTGGAGCATCCGCGCAACGCAAGCGCAGCGATCGCCGGCTGCCTGCGGCGGTCGGTGGGCACGGCAGCGGCCTCACCCCTTGAACGCCAACCGCCCTGGAAGGAGCCGGTGTGCAGAGGGGCGGTCGGTGCCGCTTCGGCGGCTGTCACGCCGGGCGCCATGGGTGTGGGCCAGGGGGGCGCGCCGGGTGGCACCTCCTGGTGCGATATCACCAGCAGGGCGTCACGCCACGTTTTTTTGCCCACCTTGGGGCTGTTGCGCCCGGTGGTGGCGCTGGCTGCGGCAGACTTCTTGACGCGCGGTGCCTTGGTCGGGGATTTGTCTGGTGCGGCCCGTCTTGGCGGTGGATTGGGCGGAAGCAGATGGTGCCACCGGCTTTTTCGCGGCAGGCTTTGGGGTGGCGGCGCGTGACTGCACGATCTCCTGCGCCAAATCGGTTGCCGCGCGTTGGGTGCGCGCCAGCTGCCTGGGGGGCCTTCCACACCGCGCATGGCGATGTCGGCCTTGCCTGGCGCCCGCTTGGCAGCAGGTGCTTTCTTGCTGGCCTGGCCAGGAGTGCTTTGCACTTTTTCAAATTGCGCCTCGAAACGGCCCAGCACTTCCTGCATCACATCGGCTTTGACGTCGGTGCGGATGTTGGCGTTGCCCGTCACCTTGCGTGGGTGGCCGGAGCGGTCGCGGTGCGCACGGTCTGGTGCTGGTAGAGGTCGCGGTACTTGTCGCGCAGCGGCAGGCTTTCGCTTCAGTCCGTGCCTACAGCACCATGCCGGTGCGTGGCGATGTGAAAGCTGGTGTGCGCGCAAGGGCCACAGGACGCGGCGGTTGCTTGCACTTTCCCGGTGCGTGGCAGGGCGTTGCATACCAACTATGCATTCCATGCATAGCGCTCGCGGATAATGGCGAACATGGAAACCAAATGGCTCGAAGACTTTGTCAGCCTGGCTGAAACCCGCAGTTTCAGCAGGTCCGCGCAACTGCGTCATGTCACGCAACCGGCGTTCTCGCGGCGTATCCAGGCGCTGGAAGCCTGGGCAGGCACCGATCTGGTGGATCGCAGCTCCTATCCCACACGGCTGACCCCCGCCGGCAAGACCATGTACGACCAGGCGCTGGAGATGCTGCAGTCGCTGCAAAGCACGCGCACCATGCTGCGCTCGCACGTCAGTGCGGGCAAGGGCATGGTCGGTTTTGCGGTTCCGCACACGCTGGCGTTCACCTTTTTCCCTGCCTGGGTGTCGGCCTTGCACGAGCAGTTCGGGCCCTTCAAGAGCCGCCTGATCGCGCTGAATGTGCATGACGCGGTGATGCGCCTGGTGGAGGGTGGCTGTGACCTGCTGATCGCCTACCACCACTCTTCCCAGCCGCTGCAGCTGGACGCCAACAAATACGAAATGGTCAGCCTGGGCCAGGAGCTGCTGGCCCCGTACTCCAAGCCGGACGGGCAAGGGCGCCCGCTGTACGCGCTGCCCGGTACGGCGGGGCAGCCGCTGCCTTTCCTGGGCTATGCACCCGGCGCCTACCTGGGCCGCGTGACCGAGCTGATCCTGAAGGATGCGGGCATCCCCATTCACCTGGACCGGGTGTACGAAACGGATATGGCCGAAGGCCTGAAAGCCATGGCATTGGAAGGCCATGGGATTGCCTTCCTACCCTTCAGTGCGGTACGCAAGGAACTGGAGAGCGGGCGCCTGGTGCAGGCGGCTCCGGTCGAGCTGACCCAGTTCCAAATGCCTATGGATGTCAGGGCTTATAGGGAAAAACCTGTCGGCAAGGATGGGGGCAACAGCGTTGCCCATGCACTGTGGACGTTTTTGCAGGAACAGGGCGCCGGAACACTGCCCGCCTGATGCAGGACGTGCATACTTTCCAAACAACGCGGCATTGGCGGAGAGTGGCTACTTGCATATGATGCGGCAACCCGAAACCCGGGCAGAACCTGGCATGAAAATTTCTTACCTAGAGATTTACACGCATACAGGTCAAATCCTGACGACACGGTCACCTGGCGGACACATACTGCGATCCTGCGTAAGCTTGGTTGCACAATGTGCTCCCAGGATGTGAGCATGGCAGGCATCGCCGGTGGTGCGGCCTGCCGTCCTGCGTTGGACCCTATCTATTGAGGAGATACAGATATGAAGAAGCATTTGCTGGCCGTTGCTGTGGCCGCTCTGGCTGCAGGCAGCGCGATGGCGCAAGCCAATGACACCCTGGCCAAGGTCAAGTCCTCCGGCAGCATCACGCTGGGCGTGCGCGAGTCCTCGGGCGCCCTGGCCTATACGCTGGGTGACGGCAAGTACGTGGGTTTCCACACCGAGATGGCCGAGAACATCGTCAAGGACATCCAGAAGCAGCTGGGCGTGGCCAAGGTCGACGTCAAGTACCAGCCCGTGACTTCGCAAAACCGTATCCCCCTGGTGGTGAACGGCACGGTGGACCTGGAGTGCGGCTCCACCACCAATGACCTGAACCGCCAGAAGGACGTGGACTTCGCCAACACCACCTACATGGAGCAGGTGCGCATTGCGGTGAAGGCCACCTCCGGCATCAACGACATCAAGGACCTGAACGGCAAGACCGTGGCCACCACCACGGGCACCACTTCGGTGCAACTGCTGCGCCAGAACAAGCGTGCCGAAGGCATCGACTTCAAGAACATCATGGGCAAGGACCACGCCGACAGCTTCCTGCTGCTGGAAACCGGTCGCGCCGATGCGTTCGTGATGGACGGCTCCATCCTGATGGGCAACATCTCCAAGTCCAAGGCCCCCAAGGACTTCAAGCTGGTGGGTGAACCCCTGTCGACCGAACCCATCGCCTGCATGGTGCGCAAGAGCGATCCGGCCTTCCTGAAGGCCGTGAACGACTCCATCGCCCGCCAGGTCAAGGACGGCTCGCTGGAGAAGCTGTACGACAAGTGGTTCATGCAACCCATCCCGCCGGCCAACCAGAAGGTGGGTCTGCCGCTGTCGGAGTCGACCAAGAACGCCTGGCTGCACCCCAACAACAAGCCCAAGGAAGATTTCAACAAGTAAATCGGCCCGGTGACGCCCCTGCGGTGCCTGGCATCGCCAGGGGCGTTTTTTGTTGGGCGGGCGCCGTGGGCCGCGCCCGTAGTTGAAATTTTGTGAAGGAAATCCTATGGCATGGGATTGGCAGATGTTCTGCGAAGACACCCTGGAGCGCACGCAGGTGCAAGGGTGTTTCGGCAAGAACGGTGACATCACCTACCTGGACTGGATGTTGTCGGCCTGGGGCTGGACCATCTCGGTTTCGTTGCTGGCACTGCTGCTGGCATTGGCGGCGGGTATCGTGATCGGCACATTGCGCACTTTGCCCGACCACCCGTGGGTCGTGCGCTTTGGCAATGCATGGGTGGAGTTTTTCCGCAACATCCCCCTGCTGGTGCAAATTTTTCTCTGGTACCACGTGGTGCCTTCGCTGTTCCCGGCGATGAAGTCGGTTTCCGGCTTTGTGCTGGTGGTGCTGGCTCTGGGCTTTTTCACCTCGGCGCGTATTGCCGAGCAGGTGCGCTCCGGTATCCAGGCGTTGCCGCGTGGTCAGCGTTATGCCGGTATGGCCGTGGGCTTCACGACCTGGCAGACCTACCGCTATGTGCTGCTACCCAATGCGTTCCGCATCATCATTCCGCCGCTGACCAGCGAGACGATGAACATCTTCAAGAACTCGTCCGTGGCGTTTGCCGTGTCGGTGACCGAGCTGACCATGTTTGCCATGCAGGCCCAGGAAGAAACCGGCCGGGGCATTGAGGTCTACATGGCGGTGACAGGTCTGTATGTCATCTCGGCCTTTGCGATCAACCGCATCATGGCTTTCATCGAGAAGCGCTCCCGCGTGCCGGGCATGATCAGCGCATCGGGTGCGGGAGGACACTGATATGAACTTGGCACTCGACTTCTCGTTCTATAACTGGGACCTGATCCAGAACTTCATCCTCAAGGGGCTGATGTTCAGCGTCACCCTGACGGTGGTGGCCACGCTGGGCGGCATCTTCTTCGGCACCCTGCTGGCGCTGATGCGCCTGTCGGGCAAGCAATGGCTGATCGTGCCCGCCACGGTCTACGTCAACGGCATGCGCTCCATCCCGCTGGTGATGGTGATCCTGTGGTTCTTCCTGCTGGTGCCCCTGGTCATCGGCCGTCCGATTGGCGCCGAGCTGTCGGCGGTCATCACCTTCGTGGCTTTCGAGGCGGCGTATTTCTCGGAAATCATGCGGGCCGGTATCCAGTCCATCCCGCGTGGCCAGGTGTTTGCCGGCCAGGCGCTGGGCATGACCTATGGCCAGAACATGCGTCTGGTGGTGCTGCCACAGGCTTTCCGCAACATGCTGCCGGTGCTGCTGACGCAGACCATCATCCTGTTCCAGGACACCTCGCTGGTCTACGCCATTGGCGCCTACGACATGCTCAAGGGCTTTGAAGTGGCGGGCAAGAACTATGGCCGCCCGATGGAGGCCTATATCGCTGCCGCCGTCATCTACTTCATCATCTGCTTCGCTCTGTCGTGGCTGGTGAAGCGCCTGCACAAGAAGATCGCCATCATTCGCTGAGCGGCGTATCACCCAGACTCTGAGGAATACTCATGATCGAACTCAAAAACGTTTCCAAGTGGTACGGCAGCTTCCAGGTGCTCAACGACTGCTCCACCAGCATCAACAAAGGTGAGGTGGTGGTGGTGTGCGGCCCGTCGGGCTCCGGCAAGTCCACGCTGATCAAGACCATCAACGCGCTGGAGCCGGTGCAAAAAGGTGAGATCTATGTGAACGGCACCGCCGTGCACGATCCCAAGACCGATCTGCCCAAGCTGCGCTCCAAGGTGGGCATGGTGTTCCAGCATTTCGAGCTGTTCCCCCACCTGACGGTGACCGAGAACCTGACCATCGCCCAGATCAAGGTGCTGGGTCGCTCGGCCGACGATGCCAAGGTGCGTGGCCTGAAAATGCTGGACCGCGTGGGCCTGACCGCCCACAAGGACAAGTTCCCAGGCCAGCTCTCCGGTGGTCAGCAGCAGCGCGTGGCGATTGCCCGTGCGCTGTCCATGGACCCCATCGTGATGCTGTTTGATGAGCCCACTTCCGCACTGGACCCCGAAATGGTGGGCGAAGTGCTGGACGTCATGGTGGGCCTGGCCAACGAAGGCATGACCATGATGTGCGTGACGCACGAAATGGGCTTTGCCAAGAAGGTGGCCAGCCGCGTGATCTTCATGGACGTGGGCGGCAAGATTCTGGAAGACTGCACCAAGGAAGACTTCTTTGGCAAGCCCGACGAACGCCAGCCGCGTACCAAGGACTTCCTCAGCAAGATCCTGCAGCACTGACCGGATCGCAGGTCCCGCACAAAAGGAGCACCCCAGGTGCTCCTTTTTTTTCATGGCGCCAGAAACGGGTGGGTTGGGCTACCGTCAGAAGGTGAAGCCGTGAAAGCGCTCTCGGCCTGCGATCAAGGCTTGCAGCTGCTGTGCCGCGGCTTGCAAGGGCGGGAGAAAGCGCGACTGGATGTCGTGCGCGCTGTGGCGTCCTTGCACCATGGTGATGCTCAAGGCCGCCAGGGTCTTTCCCGAGGCGCCGTGGATGGGGACGGAGATGCCGCAAAAGCCTTCGGCCAGCTCGCCCGTGAGCAGGCACCAGCCTTGTTGGCCGACCTGGTGAAAGATCTGCAGTAGCTGGGCCGTGTCCGTGACCGTCTCCCTGGTGAACGCCCGGGGTGGGTGCGCACGCAGATGGGCCTGTTGTGCCACGGCGGGTTGTGCGGCCAGCAGCACCCGCCCCATCGAGTGGGCCGACGCCGGGAGCCTGCGGCCGATGTCGACGTTGACGCGCAGCATGCGCGCCGGTTCGTGCCGCGCCACGATCACCACATGCCCCTCATCCCACACCCCCAGCGAGCAGGCTTCTGCCACCTGTTCGCCCAAAGCCTGCAAGGTGCCATGGGCGAGCTGCGGCAGGCTCATGGCGGCGTAGTAGGCAAATCCCAGGTCCATGACTTTGGGGGTGACCCGGTATTCGGTGCCTTCGTTGCACAGGTAACCCTCCAGCTGCAGCGTGATCAGCAGGCGCCGGGCAGCGGCACGCGTCAGGCCCAGCCGCAGCGCGGTTTCCTGTGCGGTCAGCGTCGGTGTGCCCTCGGCAAAGACACGCAGCACGGCCAGGCCGTTGGCCAGTGACTCCAGGCGTTCGCTGTGCAAGGCAGAGGTGGGCGATGTGTCCGCGGCGGCAGAGGATGGGGGGCGTGAAGGCATGGTGCGGGCGGTTGGCAACTGTCACCTGCTGGACGCAGGAATGGAAGGAAGTCCGATAGCATTATTTACGAACAAATGTTCGCAACCTAATGCTGCTTGGCAGATACGCGACACCTCAGAAATTGCGTACGCCATTCTTTCGGAGACTTTCCCATGTCCAACACTTCCTCTTTTCTGGCCCGTCGTTCGGCCTGTATGGCAGCCGTCGCGCTGCTGGCTGGTACCTGGAGCGCGACGGCGCTGGCGTCCAATGCCGGGGCCTATCCCAACCAGCCCATCAAGCTGATCGTACCGTTCCCGCCGGGAGGCCCAACGGATACGGCCGCGCGCATTCTGGGTCAGCACATGGGTGAGACCCTGGGCAAGCCCATGGTGGTGGAAAACCGCGCCGGAGCCTCGGGTCTGGTGGGGACCGAGACGGCCGCCAAGAGCCCCGCGGACGGCTATACGCTGGTGATGCTGGCATCGCCCACGGTGTTGGGGGACAAGCTGTATGGACAGAAGCGCTACGACCTGCTGAAGGACTTCGCGCACATCGGCGTGGCCTACGATCTGCCCATCGTGATGGTGGTGAATCCCAAAGTCCTGGATGTGCAGGACCTTCCGCAGTTGATTGCGGCCTCCAAGAAGCAGGTGCTCAACTACAACAGCGCCGGCTCCGGCAGTTTTGGCCACCTGTCGACCGAGTTGCTGAAGAGCCAGGGCAAATTCGAGATGCTGCACATCTCCTACAAGGGCAGCGCCCCGGCCATGACCGACCTGCTCGGCGGCCAGGTGCCCATGATGTTTTCGGACATGATTGCCGCGCTGCCGCACATCAAGTCGGGCAAGCTGCGTCCGATCGCGGTGGGCTCGCCCCAGCGCGTGGTGTTCACTCCGGATGTGAAGACCGTGGCCGAACAAGGCTTCCCGGGCTTTGACGCGGTGGCATGGGGCGGTCTGATGGCGCCACGCGGCACACCGCAGCCTGTCATGGACCAGTTGACCGCCGCCTTGAAGAAGGCGTTGGAAGACAAGAGCGTGCAGGAGAAGCTGCAGCAAGTGGGCACCACCGCGGCCTTTGCCCCCGGTGCCGCCATGCACAAACGCATTTCCAGCGACCTCGGCAAGTGGGGCAAGGTGATTACCGACAACCACATCACCAACAACTGATGCGCGGGCGGGGCATTGCCCCGCTGCCGTCAATGGGCATACAAAGCGGTGGCGCAGCCCAGCGCAGAGTGGGGTGGTAATGGGACAATAGGATCCCATGACCGCCCCACTCGACACCCTCACCATCACCCGTCCCGACGACTGGCACCTGCATGTGCGCGACGGGGAAGCCATGCGCGCCGTGGTGCCGCACAGCGCCGCACAGATGGGCCGCGCCATCATCATGCCCAACCTGAAGCCGCCGGTGACCACGGCGCAGATGGCGGCCGATTACCGCGAGCGCATCCTGTCCGTCTTGCCCGCCGGCAGCGCCTTCCAGCCGCTGATGACGCTGTACCTGACCGACAAGCTCTCTCCGGCCGACATCGTGGCCGCGAAGGCGGCCGGCGTGGTCGCCTGCAAGCTGTACCCGGCAGGGGCGACGACCAACAGCGACCATGGCGTGACCGACATCCGCAAGATCTATCCCACGCTGCAGGCCATGCAGCGCGAAGGCCTGATCCTGCTGGTGCACGGTGAGGTGACCGATCCCGCGATCGACCTGTTCGACCGCGAAGCCGCCTTCATCGACCAGCAACTGATTCCGCTGCGCCGTGATTTTCCCGAGCTGAAGATCGTGATGGAGCATGTCACCACGCTGGAAGCCGCCGAGTACGTGGCGGCTGCCGACCGATTTCTGGCGGCCACCATCACCCCCCAGCATCTGCTGTTCAACCGCAATGCCATTTTCATGGGGGGCATTCGCCCACACTACTACTGCCTGCCGGTGTTGAAGCGCGAAACCCACCGCCTGGCGCTGGTCAAGGCGGCCACCAGCGGCAGCCCCAAGTTCTTCCTGGGCACGGACAGCGCGCCGCACGCAGCCCACCTGAAAGAGCACGCCACCGGCTGCGCGGGCTGCTACAGCGCGCATGCGGCCATCGAGATGTATGCCGAGGCGTTTGACAATGCCGGTGCGCTGGACAAGCTGGAAGGCTTTGCCAGCTTCCATGGCGCCGACTTCTACGGTCTGCCGCGCAACACCGGCACCTTGACGCTGCGCCGTGAAAGCTGGACCCCGCCGGACAGCTTTGCCTACGGCGAGGCGCAACTCAAACCGCTGCGTGCCGGCGACACTCTGCCGTGGCGCGTGGTGTCCACACAGGACTGAGTGGCATGGCGCCGCCTGCCGCTGGACACTCTCCTGTGACGGCAGGCAAAGTGCAGAGGGCTGGTGCACAGGTTGCAAAGACCTGACGGCCAGCACCCTCGCGTTCAGCGGCCGGCCACAGCTTGCGCGGGTGCCTGTGGGGCCTGCTTGGCTGCACGGCCCTGGGCTGGCAGGGTTTCGCCAAGACAGGGGCTCGTGTAGGCTGTGGGCAGATTCCTGAAGGAGAGCCTGCAGCCATGGCAGAAACCCAGTTGCGCATCGCCCTGTTGATCGACGCCGACAACGCGCCGGCCGAGATGATCGACGAGATCCTGAACGAGCTGTCCACCTTGGGTGTGATCAACATCCGCCGTGCCTACGGCAACTGGACCAAGGCGGGGCTCAAGAGCTGGGAATCCAAGCTGCTGGAATTTGCGCTGCGCCCCATGCAGCAGTACGACTATTCCAAACGCAAGAACGCCACCGACATGGCCATGACGGTGGATGCCATGGAGCTGCTGTACACCGAGAAGCCGGATGCATTCGGCATCGTCTCGTCGGACGCCGATTTCACCCCGCTGGTCATGCACCTGCGTGCCAAGGGAGCGGCCGTCTATGGCTTCGGCATGACCCAGACGCCCAAGCCCTTCGTCAACGCCTGCTCGCGCTTTCTGTACCTGGAGGCGCTGGGTAGCCTGTCGGGCAAGGATGCGGAAACCCAGATCGAAGGCGAGGGTGGGACCGGCAGCAGCACGGTGGAGCCACGGCCCGCGCCGCCACGCATCGAAGCGGCCGCAGCCGGCGGCAAGTCGGCCGAGCGGGCGACCTCTGCGGTCGTGCCTGCTCTGGTGTCATCACCCGCCCCGACGGCCCATGCCGGTCCCCCGGTGGCGGTGGTGGCCCCTGCCAAGCTACCCCAGCAGGGGCTGCGGGTGCCGGGCGGCGAACTGCGCCAGGACCACCGGCTGATGCACCTGCTGCGCGATGCCGTGCAGGCCATGCAGGATGAAGAGGGTTGGGCCTCGGTGGGCGCACTGGGCACGCAGATTGCCAACAAGG
Source organism: Comamonas sp. UBA7528 (assembly GCF_002479375.1). NCBI lineage: Bacteria > Pseudomonadati > Pseudomonadota > Betaproteobacteria > Burkholderiales > Comamonadaceae > Comamonas > Comamonas sp. UBA7528. Next base: position 14,125 of record NZ_DLMU01000010.1, on the reverse strand, counting down.
CCTCGTTTGACGCCCGCAACTATGGCTATGCCACGTTGTCCAAGCTGCTGGCGGCCACCCAGGCCTTCGAGATGCGCGACGAGGGCACCTCGCGCGTGGCGGTGCGTGGCAAATGGGCGCACAAGCCGAATGCTGGCAACGGCAACGGCAACGGCAACGGCAACGGCAACGGCAACGGCCATCATCGCACCGTCGGCAACTGAGCCGTGGCCTGACAATCGGGGCCATGCCTGCCGCCTTTTCCGCCTGCCCACCCGGCCCGCCGCTTGCCTTGCCCCCAGACTGGGGTGCCATCGACTGGTCCCGCCCCTGGCTGGAGAGCCTGCGTGCCGTGGGTGAGCCCTTGGCGCAGCAGGTACGCCAAGGGCGGCCGGTGCATGCCGTGCTCAACAGCGCGGCGCCCCCTGCGCTGCGGGCCATCGGTCTGCGCTTTGTGCCCCAGGCCGATCTGCCCACAGGCATGGCCTATGAAGCCTTCATCCATGCACAGCGCTGCGTGCCCACGCGGGACAATTTCCATGATTTCTTCAACGGGCTGGTGTGGCTGCACTGGCCCCAGCTCAAGCTGCAGATGAACCGGCTGCAGGCAGCTGAAATTGCCAGCGCGGGCGTGGTGGCGCGGCGTGGGCCATTGCGCGATGCACTCACGGTGCTGGACGAAAACGGTGCCGTCTGGTGGGCGCCGCAGCCACTGATCGATGCGCTGCGCGCCCGCGACTGGCTGCGCCTGATGGTGGCGCTGCGCCCGTTGTGGGCGCACAGCCGCCTGTTGCCAGTGGGCCATGCGCTGCTGGAAAAGCTGGTGGTGCCGCGCAAACCCATCACCGCCCACCTGCTGTGCCTGCCGACAGACGGGACAGAGGCGCTGCCCAGCTGCGCCGACATGCCTGCTCTGTGCGATGCTGCGCTGGCCCGCCAGCCCATGCTGCAGGCCGCCGCCTTGGCGGCCAAGCCATTTGCCCCGCTGCCCGTGCTGGGGGTGCCGGGGTGGTGGCCGGAAAATACGAACTTTTCCTTCTATGATGACTCTCTCGTATTTCGCGGCCAGCGTCCCAGCAATACCACGATAACTTTGGGGCCTGCAGAGGTGACAACCGCTTGAAATTGCAGGGTCCGGCCCCATTTCACCTGCTGTAGGGCTTTGTCCTGTTTTCCCCCCGCGTGGAGCAACAACCCCCATGAAACGTATTGCACTTTTTCTTCTGACCAACATCGCCGTCGTGGCGGTGCTCGGCATCACGGCCAGCCTGCTGGGCGTGAACCGCTTTCTGACCGCCAATGGCCTGAACCTGGGCGCCTTGCTGGGCTTTGCCTTCATCATGGGTTTTGGTGGCGCCATCATCTCGCTGCTGATCTCCAAGCCTGTGGCCAAGTGGAGCTCGGGCGTGCACGTGATCGATCAGCCCCGCAACGCCGATGAAGCCTGGATCGTGCAGACGGTGCAGAACTTTGCACAGAAGGCCGGCATCGGCATGCCCGAAGTCGGCATCTACGAAGGTGAGCCCAATGCCTTCGCCACCGGCGCCTTCAAGAACAACGCGCTGGTGGCGGTGTCCACCGGCCTGCTGCAAGGCATGACGCGCGAAGAGGTGGAGGCCGTGATCGGCCACGAAGTGGCCCACATCGCCAACGGCGACATGGTGACCATGACGCTGATCCAGGGGGTGATGAACACGTTTGTGGTCTTCCTCTCGCGCGTGATCGGCTATGGCGTGGACAGCTTCCTGCGCAAGGGTGACTCGCAAAGCTCGGGCCCAGGCATCGGCTACTACGTGACCACCATCGTGATGGACATCCTGCTGGGCTTTGTGGCAGCCATCATCGTGGCCTGGTTCTCGCGCCAGCGTGAATTCCGTGCCGACGCCGGTGCGGCCCAACTGATGGGCCGCAAGCAACCCATGGTCAATGCGCTGGCCCGCCTGGGCGGCATGGTGCCCGGCGAGCTGCCCAAGAGCATGCAGGCCATGGGGATCACTGGCAATATCGGCAAGCTGTTCTCCAGCCACCCGCCGATCGAAGAGCGCATTGCTGCGCTGCAAAACAGCGCCCAGTAAGCCGCTCGCTGCTTGTTGGCCGGCGCCGCCTGAACGGGTTGGCAGCAACAATTCGAGCGAGGTCTTTACCCTCGCTTTACGCCCCAGATGACAACCCCGGTCAGCATATGACCGGGGTTGTTCGTTATAGGTGTATCTACTGGAGCCACTGTATGACTCAGACCGTTGTTTCCCCTGCTGCGGGCCCTGCCCGCCATGCGGCCCAGCCCGCCGGCCGGGTGCTGGCGGTTTTGGTGGCTGCCGTGGGTGCTGCCGCACTGACTGGCTGTGTGGTGCCGCCGGTGGACAGTGGGTACAGCAGCGCGGGCTATTACGACGCCAGCACCGTGGTCTACACCCAGTACGGCTCGCCCCCGCCACCCCGTGTGGAATACCGCACGGTGTCGCCGTACCCGGACTATGTCTGGGTGGGTGGGGACTGGTTCTGGGGAGGCAGTCGCTACGACTGGCGCCCGGGACGTTGGGAGCCGCCGCATCGCGCACCGCTGTGGCGGGAGCCGGCACGTCC
>NZ_DLMU01000010.1:0-11345 GCF_002479375.1 Comamonas sp. UBA7528 | reverse complement strand
CCCCAGCCTCCGCCGGAGCGGCCGCAGATTCAACCGCCTCGTCCGGGGCCTGGAGCGGGCCCGGCTCCGGGGCCGCGACCGGAATGGGGAGGGCGCCCCGATCGCCCGCGTCCAGAACAACCTGCTCCGCCCCCAGGTGTGCGCCCACAGCCGCCCCAGGCGGCGTCACCTGCACCAGGACCCCGGCCGGGACCGGGCGGGCGCGCGGACAGGGAGCGTTCTGAAAATCGCCGCCATGGACCGGACCGCGACCGGGATGAGTCCCGCTGACGAGCGTTTCCGCCTGCAGCCCTGCAGGCACTGTATGGAAGGAGTGGCCATGACCACCTTGTTGAATCACACCCTGCGCCGTTCGCTGGGAGCGGCATTGCTGGGCAGCGCCGCGTTGCTGGGCGGCTGCGTGGTGGCGCCGGTGGATGCCGGTTACGGCTACACCACCTATGGCTCGCCGCCACCGGCACGCTATGAGGTGGTGCCGGTGGCACCCAGTGCCGCCTATGTCTGGACGCCGGGAATCTGGCTGTGGGGCGGATCGCGCTATGACTGGCGGCCCGGTTACTGGGGCCCTCGCGGTCATGGCTGGGGGCCGGGGCCGCGTGGCTACGGCCGTGGCTACGGCCGTGGCTACGGTCGCCATTGACCCTCACCCTCCTTCTGCGGAGGCCAGAAAGGAGTGCCGAAGGCGCTCCTTTTTTTCATGCTGTTTGGTGCTTCAGCTGGCGCTGGTGTCGCCCCGGCTGCGGGCCTTTTCCAGCAGGAAATCGATGCAGGTGCGCACCGCCCTGGTCTGGTGGCGGTTGGGCAGGTACAGCAGATACAGGTGGGTGCCGAAGATGCTCAGCCGGTATTCCTGCAGCGTGGTCAACACCTCGCCGCTGGCCACGGCATCCTGCACCACATAGTCGGGCACTAGGCCCACACCCAGTCCGGCCAGAATGCCCTGGCGCAGAAACGGAAAGTGCTCGGAAATCAGGGTGGGCTCCAGCACCACTTCCTGGCGCTCCAGCCCCTGATAGGCCGACAGGCGCAACTGGCGGCCCATCACCCCGGCGGTGATCAGTGGCGCATTGCGCAGCTCTAGCAGGGTCTGTGGCAGGCCGTGCTGGGCGGCATAGTCCAGCGATGCGCATGCCACATAGCGCACATTGCCCAGGCTGCGTGCCACCACCGACAGCGGGGGATCCTGGATCACGCGGATGGCAATGTCCACCTCGTCGCGCAGGTTGTCGGCCCGGTTTTCGAACAGCACGTCCAGCACGATGCCGGGATACAGGCGCTTGAATTCGATCAGCCAGTCGCTCATGACGATCTGCCCGTAGCCGCTGGGCACGCTGATGCCCACGCGCCCCTGCAGTTCCTCGCCCAGGCTGGTGATGGTTTCCTGGGCCGCGGCCAGTTCGTTGCGGATGTTGCGGCCATGCTCGTACAGGCGCAGACCCACTTCGGTGGGCTCCACCCGCCGCGTGGTGCGTTTGACCAGCTGCACGCCCAGGCCTTTTTCCAGCTGGGTCAGGTGGTAGCTGACGTTGGCGCGGGTCATCTTCAGCTTGCGGGCAGCCTGGCTCAGGTTGCCGCTGTCGATGATCTCCACCAGCAGTGTCAGGGCATTGAGGTCCATGGAGGTGTGGTGTGCGGTCGGGGCTATGCGTTGCGGGGCATCCCCGGCTGTGCCCAGGTATACGCAGGTCTGGCCCGCGCCGGCTCAGGACGGCATTGCTCAAGGATGATTGTCAAATAACTTTTGACGGTCTGTCAATAATTCAGGGGATTGTAAAGAAGCTTTGTCGGGGAAAGAATGCCGGCTCCTGTTATCGAAAAATATTGGAGACCTGTGCCATGAACGCTGAAGTCCTCATCCCCGCCGTCCAGACCCGCCGTGAAGGTGCGGTGCTGGTGGTCAGCATCCACAATCCTCCTGTCAATGCCCTGGGCCAGGCCGTGCGCGCCGGTCTGCTGGCCGCAGTGGAACAGGCGGACGCCGATGCTGCCGTGCAGGCAGTGCTGATCGTGGGCGAAGGCAAGGCCTTCATCGCCGGCGCCGATATCCGTGAATTCGGCAAGCCGCCTGTGCCGCCGTCGCTGCCCGAGGTGTGCAACCGCATCGAAGCCTCGAACAAGATCGTGGTCGCGGCCATCCATGGCGCAGCCCTGGGCGGCGGCCTGGAAGTGGCCATGTCGGCCCACTACCGCGTGGCGCTGCCCGCAGCCAAACTGGGTCTGCCTGAAGTCAGCCTGGGCCTGCTGCCCGGCGCTGGCGGCACCCAGCGCGCTCCGCGCCTGATGGGCGTGAAGGCCGCCACCGAACTGATGCTCAGCGGCAAGCACCTGTCGGCCAAGGCCGGTCTGGCGGCCGGGCTGGTGGACAAGCTGGTCGAAGGCGAAGACCCCCAGGCGGCCGGTCTGGCGTATGCCAGCGAGCTGCTGGCCGCCAAGGCTGCCGTCCGCCGTACCCGCGACATCGAAATCACCGACAAGGCCATGGCCCTGGCCGACCTGCAGATGCTGGCGCTGGACACCGCCAAGAAGGCGCGCGGCCTGTTCTCGCCGCTGAAGATCATCGAATGCGTGCAGGCCGCCGTGAACCTGCCGTTTGACGAAGGCCTGGCCAAGGAACGCGCCCTGTTCACCGAATGCCTGAACAGCCCGCAGCGTGCCGGTCTGGTGCACGCTTTCTTTGCCGAGCGTGAAACCGCCAAGATCCCCGAAGCCAAGGCCGCTGCACCGCGCCACTTTGCCAAGATCGCCATCATCGGCGGCGGCACCATGGGCGCCGGCATCACCGTGTCCGCGCTGGACGCCGGTCTCACCGTGACCATGATCGAGCGCGATGCCGACTCCATCGCCCGTGGCCAGGCCAATGTGGAAAAGGTCTACAACGGCCTGATCGCCAAGGGCCGCATGACCGAAGAGGCCAAGGCCGCCATCATGGCGCGCTACACCCCTTCGACCAGCTACGACGAGATTGCCGACGTGGACCTGGTGATCGAAGCCGTGTTCGAGGACCTGGAAGTCAAGAAGGCCGTGTTCAAGGAGCTGGACCGCGTCTGCAAGCCCGGCGCCGTGCTGGCCACCAATACCTCCTACCTGGACATCGATGCCATTGCTGACGCCACCAGCCGTCCGCAAGACGTGATCGGTCTGCACTTCTTCAGCCCTGCCAACATCATGAAGCTGCTGGAGATCGTGGTGCCTGCCAAGGTGGCCCCCGATGTGGTGACCACGGCTTTCGAGCTGGCCAAGAAGATGAAGAAGGTGCCGGTGCGCGCCGGTGTCTGCGATGGCTTCATCGGCAACCGCATCCTGGCCGTGTACAAGCAGGCGGCCGACTACATTATGGAAGATGGCGCTTCGCCGTACGAGATCGACGAAGCCGTGCGCGGCTTCGGCTATCCCATGGGTCCCTTCCAGGTGACCGACCTGGCCGGTGGCGACATCGGTTGGGCCACGCGCAAGCGCCGTGCTGCCACGCGTGACCCCAAGGCCCGCTACGTGGAAGTGGCAGACCGCATCTGTGAAAACGGCTGGTTCGGTCAGAAGACCGGCCGCGGCTTCTACCTGTACCCGCAAGGTGCCCGTGTGGGCCAGGCCGATCCCGAAGTGCTGGCCATTGTGGACAAGGAACGCGCCAAGAAGGGCGTGACGCCGCGCCAGTTCAGCGCTGACGAAATCATGCGCCGCTACATGGCTGCCATGGTCAATGAAGGCGCCAAGGTGGTGGAAGAGGGCATTGCCCTGCGCCCCCTGGACGTGGACGTGACCTTCCTGTCCGGCTACGGCTTCCCGCGCTTCCGCGGTGGCCCGATGAAGTACGCCGACATGGTGGGCCTGGACAAGGTGCTGGCCGACATCAACGAGTTTGCCAAGGAAGATGCGCTGTTCTGGAAGCCCGCCGCGCTGCTGCAAAAGCTGGTGGCCGAAGGCAAGAACTTCGACAGCCTGAACAAGGCAGTCTGAGCGTTCCCGGGCTTGCGGCAGTGCACGCTGCCGCAAGCCCTCCCCCGGTTTCTCCCCCCTCCAGCGGTTCGCAGAGCCGCTGGCAGTCTCCCACCGGCTGCTGCCTTGGCAGCGCCGGTGTGGAGGGCTGCGAATCCAATCTGCAAAAAACGGAGCTGCCAAGCCTTTGAAGGCAAGGATTTCAGAATAAAAGATCCGAAATCCGGGCCCTAGGGACACAGGCAGCGACTCAAACCTATAAGCACAGAGAGACAAACACCATGCGCGAAGCCGTCATCGTTTCCACCGCCCGCACTCCGCTGGCCAAGTCCCACCGCGGCGAGTTCAACGTCACCCCGGCGCCCCAGCTGGCCGCCTACTCGGTCAAGGCCGCCGTGGAGCGTGCCGGCATCGACCCCGCCATGATCGAGGACCTGATCCTGGGCTGCGGCAATCCCGAAGGCATGCAGGGCAAGAACCTGGGCCGCCAGACCGTGCTGCGCGCGGAACTGCCGCTGTCCATCGGTGGCACCACGGTCACGCGTTTCTGTGCTTCGGGCCTGCAGTCCATCGCCATTGCGGCCGGCCGCATCGTGGCCGAAGGAGTGGATGCCATGATCGCCGGCGGCGTGGAAAGCATCTCGGGTGCCCGCGCCCTGGGGACGCCCGCCGACCTGGATCCCTGGCTGGTGGAGCGCAAGCCCGAGCTGTTCATGGCCATGATCGACACCGCCGATGTGGTGGCCAAGCGCTATGGCATCAGCCGCGAAGACCAGGACGCCTTCTCGCTGCTGAGCCAGCAGCGCACGGCGGCCGCGCAGGAAAAGGGCCTGTTCGCCAACGAAATCATTGCCTGCGCCGCACGCATGGCTGAGAAGAACAAGGACACGGGCGAAGTCACCTACCGCGACGTGGTGGCGACCAAGGACAACTGCAACCGCCCCGGCACCACGCTCGAAGGCCTGGCCAAACTGGAACCCGTGAAGGGCGCAGGCAACTTTGTGACCGCAGGCAATGCCTCGCAGCTGTCGGATGGCTCCAGCGCCTGCGTGCTCATGGAAGCCAAACAGGCCGAACGTCTGGGCCTGCAACCCCTGGGCGCTTTCCGCGGCATGGCCGTGGCCGGCTGCGAGCCCGATGAAATGGGCATCGGCCCGGTGTTTGCCGTGCCCAAGCTGCTGCAGCGCCATGGTCTGAAGGTGGAAGACATCGACCTGTGGGAGCTGAACGAAGCCTTTGCATCGCAGGCCCTGTATTGCCAACGCCAGCTGGGCATTCCGCTGGAACGTCTGAACGTCAACGGCGGCGCCATCTCCATCGGCCACCCGTTCGGCATGACCGGTGCCCGTCTGGCCGGCCACATCCTGCTGGAAGGCCAGCGTCGCAAGGCCAAGTACGGCGTGGTGACCATGTGCATCGCCGGCGGCATGGGCGCGGCCGGTCTTTTCGAAATTTTCTGATCTAGTTTTGCCGAGGAATCGAGATGGATCTCCAATTCACCCCCCAAGAAGAGGCGTTCCGCGCCGAAGTGCAGACCTTTCTGAAGGAAAAGCTGCCTGCCAACATCGCCAAGAAGGTCAAGGCCGGTCAACGCCTGACCAAGGAAGACCAGGCGCAATGGCATGCCATCCTGAATGAGCGCGGCTGGTACGCCAACCACTGGCCCAAGGAGCACGGCGGTCCGGGCTGGGGTGCGGTGGAAAAATTCATCTTCGATACCGAGTGCGCCCTGGCTGGCGGCCCCCGCATCGTGCCGTTTGGCGTGAACATGCTGGGGCCGGTGCTGATCAAGTACGGCAGCGAAGCGCACAAGAACTACTGGCTGCCCCGCATCCTGAGCGGTGAAGACTGGTGGTGCCAGGGCTATTCCGAGCCCGGCGCGGGTTCGGACCTGGCTTCGGTCAAGACCACGGCTGTGCGCGACGGTGACCACTACATCGTGAACGGCCAGAAGACCTGGACCACCCAGGGCCAGCACGCCAACATGATCTTCTGCCTGGTGCGCACCAACCGCGAAGTGAAGGCGCAGGCCGGCATCAGCTTCCTGCTGATCGACATGAACTCGCCGGGCGTGGAACTGCGCCCCATCCGCACGCTGGATGGCGACCACGAAGTCAATGAAGTCTTCTTCACCGATGTGAAGGTGCCGGTGGAAAACCTGGTGGGCGAAGAAAACAAGGGCTGGACCTACGCCAAGTACCTGCTGACCTATGAGCGCACCGGCATTGCCGGCGTGGGCTTCTGCATCTCGGCCCTGGCCAAGCTGCAGGTGATTGCCGCCAAGGTGTACAAGAACGGCAAGCCGCTGAACCAGGATCCGCTGTTTGCGGCCCGCATGGCCAAGGTCGAGATCGACCTGGAAAACATGAAGACCACCAACCTGCGTGTGATCGCAGCGGTGGCCGGTGGCGGCGTGCCGGGTGCGGAAAGCTCGATGCTGAAGATCCGCGGCACGGAAATTCGCCAGGAAATCCTGTCGCTGATCCGCCGTGCCATGGGCCCGTACGCCGTGCCCTATATCGACGCAGCCCAGTACGAAGGCTATGCCGAGGCCCCGATCGGTCCGGACGAAGCTGCCACGGCCGCTGCCAACTACTTCAACTACCGCAAGCTGTCGATCTTTGGCGGCTCCAACGAAATCCAGAAGAACATCATCTCCAAGATGATTCTGGGTCTCTGATTGCAGACAGAGAAATCAGAGAAGGAATACGGACATGAACTTCGCACACACCGAAGACCGCCGCATGCTGGCGGACACCCTGAACCGCTTTGTCTCCGAGCAATACGGCATCGAGCACCGCAACCAGCTGGCCTATGGTGATGAAGGCCACAGCCCTGCGCTGTATGCGCAATTCGCCGAACTGGGCGCCATTGGCGCGCTCTTCCCCGAGAGCGAAGGAGGCTTTGGCGGCGCCGGCTTTGACATCAGCGTGGTGTTTGAAGCCCTGGGCCGCGGCCTGGTGGCCGAGCCCCTGCTGGGTGCGCTGCTGGTCGGCCAGGCCCTGATCGCTGCCGGTACGCCGGCGCAAAAGGCCAAGCTGGAAGACATCGTTGCCGGCGGCCTGATCGCCACCCTGGCGCACGAAGAGCCGGGCAGCCACTACGAGTTGAGCAATGTGGCGGCTACCGCCACCCAGTCGGCCACGGGTTGGACGCTGAACGGTGCCAAGGCTGTGGTGGCGTTCGGCGAGAAGGCCGACCTGCTGCTGGTGTCGGCCCGCACGGCTGGCGGCCAGTTCGACACGGCCGGCATCAGCCTGTTCCTGGTGGACGGCAATGCCGCCGGCATCGTCAAGCGTGGCTACAGCCGCTTTGAAGGCGGCCGTGCGGCCGAGCTGACGTTCACCAACGTGCAGCTGGATGCTGACGCGCTGTTGGGCGCCGAAGGCCAGGGCCATGCCGTGCTGGAGCGTGTGCAAGGCTATGCGCTGCTGGCGCTGGCTGCCGAAGCGCTGGGCGCCATGGACGTGGCCAAGCAAAGCACGCTGGAATACCTGCAGACGCGCAAGCAGTTCGGCGTGGCGATTGGCACCTTCCAGGCACTGCAGCACCGCATGGCCGATCTGCTGCTGGAAGTGGAGCAGATGCGCTCGGCCGTCATCAATGCTGCGGATGCCATCGACAACGCCGAAGGCGTAGCCCGTGAGAAAGTGCTGGCGGCAGCCAAGTACACCGCCGGCTATGTGGGCGCGCTGGTGGCCGAGGAAAGCATCCAGATGCATGGCGGCATCGGCATGACCTGGGAGCTGCCGCTGGCCCACTATGCCAAGCGGCTGGTGCTGCTGGACCACCAGTTCGGTGATGAAGACCACCATCTGGAGCGCTTCATGGCGCTGAGCCAGCAGGCCTGAGACCTGCCGCTGATCCGCCGGCTTTTCCGCGCCACAGCCCAGCCGTGCACCAGCCGGTGTGCAGGCCGGGCGGTGCGCCTGCTTTCATTGCACACGGAGACAAGAACATGAGTGAACCGCTGCTGACCCGCCGTGAAGGCGAGGTACTGATCCTCTCCAACAACAACGTGGCGGCGCGCAATGCGCTGTCGCCGGAGTTTTATGCCGCGGTGGCCACTGCGCTGACGGCTGCTGCCACCGATCCCACGGTGGGCGCCGTGGTGCTGACGGGCGAGGGCGGTCATTTCTGTGCCGGCGGCGATCTGCGTCAACTGGCCAAGCGCCGTGAGCTGCCAATGGAAGAACGCCGTGCCAAGCTGGAAGGCCTGCACGATCTGATCCGTGCCGTGCGCGACTGCCCCAAGCCGGTGATCGCGGCCGTGGAAGGTGCGGCAGCCGGTGCCGGACTGTCGCTGGCCCTGGCCTGCGACATGCTGGTGGCGGCCCGCAACAGTGTGTTCTCCGTCGCCTATGTGAAGGTGGGGTTGACACCGGATGGTGGCGCCACGGCATTCCTGGCCGAGGTCGTTTCGCGCCAGGTGCTGACCGAGCTGTGCCTGACGGGCGAGCGCATCAGCGGTGAACGCCTGGCCCAGCTGGGCCCGGTGAACCGTCTGACCGAGCCGGGTGCGGCGCTGGAGCAGGCTGTGCAGCTGGCCCAGCAAATTGCCACCGGCCCCGACCAGGCCATGGCTCGCATCAAGGAGCTGTGCCGCCAGGCCCCCCGGAACACGCTGGAGCAGCAACTGGAGCTGGAAGCCCAGTACATGGTGCGCGCCCAGGAGACCGACGAATCCCGTGAAGGCATTGGCGCTTTCCTGGAAAAGCGCAGCCCCGATTTTGTGAAGCTGCGCCGCCAGCAGCACTGAGCGCGCGCAGATCCAAGGAGACAGAGCAATGACAGAAAAGATGGCGCAGGCCCAGGACCAAGAGATGGATTTCCCGCTGGAAGGCGTGCGCGTGCTGGACCTTTCGCGTGTGTTTGCCGGCCCGTTGTGCGGACAGGTGCTGGCCGACTTCGGTGCGGAAGTGATCAAGGTGGAACACCCCGGCCGCGGTGACGATACGCGCGACTGGGGCATGCGCATCGGCAAGACCGAGACCACCTACTACAACAGCATGAACCGCAACAAGCGATCCATCACCCTGGATTTGCAGACCCCGGAAGGGGTGCAACTGGTCTACGACCTGCTGCCGCAGTTTGACGTGGTGATCCACAACTTCAAGCACGGTGGTGCTGAAAAGCTGGGCATCGGTTACGAACAGCTCAAGGCCATCAAGCCCGATCTGATCTACTGCAGCGTGGCCGGCTACAACAGCAGCACCCCTGAAGCCAAGCGCCCGGGCTATGACCTGGTGATCCAGGCCGAAGCCGGTCTGATGGCCATCAACGGCGAAGCCGGTACGCCGCCGCTGAAGTTCGGGGTGGCCGTGGTCGATCTGATGACCGGCATGTACGCTGCGCAGGCGGTGCTGGCGGCCCTGTTCCGTCGTGAACGCACAGGCCGTGGCCGCCAGGTGGAGCTGTCGCTGTACGACTGCGGCCTGGGCATCAACGGCTACTACGCGCTGGATGCCATGCTGCTGGGCCACGACACCCAACGCTATGGCAATGCCCATCCGTCCATCGTGCCCTACGGCATGTTCGAGGCCGCGGACGGCCCGCTGATCATTGCGGTGGGCAACAACAGCCAGTTCGACAAGTTCTGCCGCCAGGTGGTGATGCGCCCCGACATTGTCGAGAACCCGCGTTTTGCCACCAATGTGGAGCGTGCCAAGAACCGCCTGGAACTGCTGCCGATCATGATGGCCATCATTGCCGGGTTCGAGCGCGAGGTGCTGCTGGAGCGCATGGCCGCCTGCGGCATCCCCAGCGGCCGCGTGGCCGGTCTGTACGACGCCCTGACCAGCGAACGCACGAAGCAAACCGGAGTCTTCCAGCAAATGCCCCACCCCGTGGCGGGCCAGACCTGGGTGTTTGCGCCCCCGTACCGTCTGGACGGCCAGCGCCTGCCCATTCGCAATGCGCCCCCCACGCTGGGCGAAGGCACGCGGGAAGTGCTGCAGCAACTGCTGCAGCTGCCCGAAGAAGAACTGCAGGCCCTGCAAGCCAAGGGCGTGCTGACCCTGCCACAGGCCTGAATGACGGCCGCCCCACGGCGGCCAGGACCGCGATTCCCGCAAAGGCCACAGATCGATGGCCTGGGAAGCGCTTTCACTTTCCCCATACCGACTGCCTAAGGAGACAACGACATGGGTACCCCGAATTTCAACCGCCGCACCGCCTTGCAAGGCTTGGCAGCCCTGGCTGGCAGCAGCTTTTTGCCCTACGCAGCCTGGGCCAAGGCCGCCTATCCGAGCAAGCCTGTGCGCTTCATCGTGCCTTTCAATCCCGGTGGTGCGACCGACATCGTGGCCCGCGTGCTGGGGGAGTCCATGTCCAAGCGCATGGGCCAGCCCATCCTGGTCGAGAACAAGGGCGGCGCGGCCGGCATGCTGGGCACGGACCAGGTTGCCAAGGCGGCAGCGGACGGCTACACGCTGGCCTTGTCGCTGAGCACCTCGCTGATGATCAACCAGTTCCTCTACACCAAGATGGCCTACAACCCGCAGAAGGACCTGCTGATGCTGTCGCAGATCGCGTCGGCGCCGGTCACGCTGGTGGTGCACCCTTCGGTGCCGGCCAACAACATGAAGGAGCTGCTGGCCTGGGTCAAGGCCAACAAGGGCAAGGTGTCCTACGGCTCCTGGGGCGTGGGTTCGTACGCCCACCTGGGTGGTGCTTACATGAGCAAGACCACCGGTGCCGAGATGACACATGTCGCCTACAAGGGCGAAGCGCCGATGATCCAGGAGCTGATCGGCGGCCAGCTCCAGCTGTGCTTCTCCAGCGCGCAGAACACTAAGTCCTTCATCGATTCCGGCCGCCTCAAGGCCATCGGCGTGACGGGCCGCCAGCGCATGACCGTGTTGCCCAACCTGCCCACGATCCATGAGCAGGGCGTGACCGATGAGGCCTACGCCATTGCTGGCTGGGTGGCCATGGCTGCACCGGCAGGCACGCCCAAGGACATCGTGGACCAGATTTATGCCCAGGTGCGGGAGTCCGCCAAGGACCCGAAGGTGCAGGAACGCATTGCCGGAGCAGGCTTTTTGCCCATGTTCAGCAGCCCGGAGGAGTTTGCCAAGGCCTATGCCCGCGAAATGCCGGTGTGGAAAAACCTGATCGAGCTGGCGGAAGCCCGCCTCGACTGAGTGGAAAAGGGCTTCGGCGACCTGTCACCGTGCATGCCATGCTGCAGTTGCAGTATTCAAGAGCGGAATTCGGACATCTGGAAGGCAGATTTCTGAATTCCTGAATTCATAGCTGTCAGTGCTTCCTGTATAAGTGCTGGCATCCATTTCAATCACTTATTTGTGGAAAGAGCAAAGCCATGAAGGTACTGGTCCCAGTCAAGCGGGTGGTGGACTACAACGTGAAGGTCCGCGTGAAGTCGGACGGCACGGGCGTGGACATCGCCA
>NZ_DLMU01000003.1:0-248379 GCF_002479375.1 Comamonas sp. UBA7528 | reverse complement strand
AGCAGCGAAGCCTTGCATTGTACACCGAAATTTGAAACATTCCGGCGTCTCGTTGAAGACTTCACTTAGCAGCACTGCAAGGCAGTGCTGCTAAGCAAGGGAGCGAACTGTAGCAGGCTTTGATCGCCCTGCTGGCAACAGGCTCAGCTTTTTTGCGCAATGGCCGCTTCCAGCGCATCCACAAAGAGCGCAGCGACATCACAGCCCATCTGGTCGGCGATCTCCTGGAAGCAGGTGGGGCTGGTGACATTGATCTCGGTGACGCTGTCGCCGATCACGTCGACGCCCACCAGCAGCAGGCCCCTCTCCACCAGCACCGGCCCCAGGATGTCGGCGATCTGGCGGTCCCGTGCGGTCAACGGACGGGCCACGCCCTTGCCGCCGGCCGCCAGGTTGCCACGCACCTCGTTGCCTTGGGGGATGCGGGCCAGGCAGTACGGCACCGGCTTGCCGCCGATGATCAGCACCCGCTTGTCCCCGTCGGCAATGGCGGGCAGGAAGCGCTGCACCATCACGCTGGTAGCGCCCTGGTGGTTCAGCGTCTCGATGATGCTGCCCAGATTCATGCCGTCCTTGCCGACACGGAAGATGCCCATGCCACCCATGCCATCCAGCGGCTTCAGGATGATGTCGCCATGCTCGGCATGGAAGGCGCGGATCTGGGCCGGATCGCGGGTCACCAGCGTGGGGCCCAGCAGCTGCGGGAACTCCATGATGGAGAGCTTTTCCGGGTGGTCCCGCAGTGCGGAGGGCTTGTTGAAGACCTTGGCGCCTTCCCGCTCGGCCTGGCTGAGCATGTGGGTGGCGTAGAAGAACTCGCTGTCGAACGGCGGATCCTTGCGCATCACGATGCCGTCAAAGTCGGCCAACACCACCACGGACTCCTGCTCCACGGTGAACCAGGCGGGCTTTTCGCCGGTCAGGCGGATCTGGCGCACCGTGGCCTGCACCTTGCCGCCGGTTTGCCAGGAAACATGCTGCGGTTCGCAGGCATAGATCACATGGCCACGGGACTGGGCCTCACGCATCATGACGAAGGTGGTGTCCTTCTTGATGTTGAAGGACTCCAGCGGATCGGCGATGAACAGCAGTTTCATGGGTATGCGGGCCTGGCCGGCCCGTGGTCAGCGATGAAAAAAGCAGCAGCCTCAGCTGCCACGACGCCCATACTTTTGCACAAACAGCGCCACCACGCCGGCAGCCACACCCCAAAACGCTGAACCCACTCCGGCTATCACCACGCCACTGAGGGTTACGAGGAAGGTGATCAGTGCCGCTTCACGGTGGGTTTCGTCCCGCAGCGCACCGGCCAGCCCGCCGCCGATGCTGCCCAGCAGCGCCAACCCGGCAATGGCCAGCACCAGCTCCTGCGGGAAGGCGATCAGCAGACCGGTGACCACGGCACCAAAGATGCCAATGACCATGTACATGGCGCCGCAGACCACGGCTGCGGTGTAGCGCTTGTCCTTGTCCTCGTGCGCCTCCGGCCCCATGCAGATGGCGGCCGTGATGGCCGAAAAATTCAGCGCATAGCCGCCGAACGGCGCCAGCAGCAGACTGGCGATGCCGGTCATGCTGACCAGGCGCGAGACCGGCAGCTCATAGCCCGTGGCACGGATTACCGCCACGCCCGGCATGTTCTGCGAGGCCATGGTGACGACAAACAGCGGCAGCGCCAGGCTGACAAAGGCCTGCCAGGTGAATTGCGGTGCAGTGAACACCGGCAGCGCCAGCTCCCACTGCACACGGGACCATTCCATCTTGCCGCTGGCGGCCGCCCAGGCCACCCCCACCAGCAGCGTCAGCACCACGGCATAACGGGGCAGCAAGCGCCGCCCCAGCAGGTAGGCCGCCAGCATGGCCAGCACCATGCCCAGTGCGGTTTGTGCGGCACCAAAGGCCTGCAGGCCAAACCGGGCCAACACCCCGGCCAGCAGCGCAGAAGCAATTTCCATGGGGATGCGGTCCATCAGCTTTTCAAACCAGCCGGTCACGCCGCACAGGGTGATCAGCGCTGCGCACACCAGAAAGGCCCCCACGGCCTCGGGCATGGTGAAGCTGCCCGCCATGCCTGCCGAGGCCAGCACGGCCGCCCCTGGTGTGGACCAGGCCACCATCACCGGCTTGCGCAGCCACAGCGAAGGCACCAGGCAGCACAGGCCCACGCCCAGGCCCAGCGCCCACATCCAGGAGGTGATTTGCGCCGGCGTGGCGCCAAAGGCCTGGGCCGCCTGGAACACCAGCGCCACAGAGCTGGTGAAGCCCACCAGCACGGCCACGAAACCTGCCGTGAAGGCAGACAAGCTCAGATCACGAAAGAAGCGCATGGCCGCAGATTCTGGCACCCGCCGGGCCGCCAGGCTGACACCTGTGCGGCCTGAGGGCGCAGATTCATCAAATTCCATAGCTGCTCATGCGCTTGCAGATTGCATGAGCAGCCGACGGGCTTGTGACAGCTTTTTTTCGGCCTCAGATGTGGACCTTGGTTCCCAGCTCCACCACCGCATTGGCCGGCAGGTGGAAGAAGCCCGCTACGCCGCTGGCCCCGGCGTGCATCTGGGCGAACAGCTTCTCCCGCCACAGCGCCATGCGCCCCCCCATGCGGGGCACCACCACTTCCCGCGACAGGAAGTAGCTGGTGCGCATGGGATCCAGCTTCCAGCCCGGCAGCTCGGCCGAGCGCAGCGCCTCGGGCACATTGGGGTCGTTCTTGAAACCGAAGTGCAGCACCACCTGCCAGCAGCCGGCGCCCAGCGCCTGCACCTGGGCACGCTGCTCCAGGCCGATCCACGGCACCTCGTGGTGGCGCAGCACCACGAACAGGTTTTGCGTGTGCAGCACCTTGTTGTGCTTCAGGTTGTGCAGCAGCGCCGGGGGTACCAGCCCTTCCTCGCTGGTGATGAAAACGGCCGTGCCATCCACCCGCTGCAACGGGTTGCCTTGCTGCAGACTCTCCAGAAAGCTTCCCAGGTCCACGGCTTCCGCGCGGTGCTGTTCGGACAGCAAGGTGCGGCCCATGCGCCAGGTGCGCATCAGCAGGAAGACGCAGCCGGCGATCAGCAGCGGGAACCAGCCGCCGGCCGCCAGCTTGAGCGCATTGGAAGCGAAGAACAGCACATCCACCACAAAGAAGCAGCTGGTCGCCGCGACACACAGCCACAGCGGGTAGCGCCACAGGTAGCGGATGACGAAGAAGGTCAGCGTTGTGGTGATCAGCATGTCCAGCGTCACGGCCAGGCCATAGGCGGCGGCCAGGTTGTCACTGGAACGGAACATGATCACGGCCATGGCGATGGCAATGAACAGCGACCAGTTCACGAACGGCATGTAGATCTGGCCAGTGTCCTTGGTGCTGGTGTGCAGCACCGTCATGCGCGGCAGGTAGCCCAGTTGCATCACCTGCTTGGTGATGCTGAAGGCGCCGGAGATCAGCGCCTGCGAGGCGATCACCGTGGCCAGGGTGGCCAGCACCACCAGCGGCAGGGTGGCCCAGGACGGCGCCATCAGGAAGAAGGGATTGCGCACGGCCTCCGGCTGGTCCAGCAGCAGCGCGCCCTGGCCCAGGTAGTTCAGCGTCAGCGCCGGCATCACCACCGAGAACCAGGCCAGCCGGATCGGTTTCTTGCCGAAGTGGCCCAGGTCGGCATACAGCGCCTCGGCCCCGGTCACGCACAGCACCACGGCCCCCAGCAGGATGAAGGCCGTGCCCGGCTGCGCCCGCACAAACTGCAGCGCATGCGTGGGCCACAGGGCACTCAGAATTTCGGGGTGGTGCACGATCTGGCCCAGGCCCAGCGCCGCCAGCACGCCAAACCACAGCAGCGTGATGGGGCCGAACCAGCGGCCGATGCTGGCCGTGCCGCGCTTTTGCAGCGTGAACAGCACCAGCAGCACCGCCAGTGTCAGCGGAATCACCACCGGGTGCAGACCGGGCGCCACCACCTCCAGGCCTTCCACGGCCGACAGCACCGAGATTGCGGGGGTGATCACCCCGTCGCCATAGAACAGGCTGGCGCCAAACAGGCCCACGGCCATCAGCACCGCATGCAGGCGCGGCTTGTCCTGCACCGCCTCGGACGCCAGGGCCAGCATGGCCACCAGACCGCCTTCGCCGCGGTTGTCGGCGCGCAGTACCAGCACCACGTACTTGAGGGAGACGATGACGGTCAAGGTCCAGAACAGCAGCGACAGCACGCCGTAGACATTGGCCGGGGTGTAGGCCACATGGCCGCTGCGGAAGACTTCTTTGACGGCATACAGCACGCTGGTGCCGATGTCGCCATAAACCACCCCAATGGCCCCCAGCGTCAGCGCGGCCAATGAAGATCGGGATGAGGTGTGCTGCATCCAATGCAAACCGGGCCCCACGGGCCCGATCCTATCTGTGGAAATGCCGCCATTGTGCGCGAGGTGCTGACAGTCTGCCAGCCACCCCATGGCGCCGTTCGATCAGCGAACAGCGGCGGCGCGCCCCGGCGGTCAGTCGTAGATTTCGGCGTCCGGGTTGGTGGCTTCCAGCTCGTAGCTGGCAGCCAGCATGGCCAAGCGGGCGATCACGCCGTACATGTAGAAGCGGTTGGGTGCGCTGGCGCCGGCGCGGGCACCGATCTGCGGCAGCTGGGTGCTCTGCGGCGGGAAAGCCAGCGGCACAAAGCCCGAACCGGGGGCATTCAGGTTCTCGTCGATGCCGCGCTCCGGGTGCATGCGGTAGAAGCCGCCCACCACGTAGCGGTCCATCATGTAGACCACGGGCTCGGCCACGGCATTGTTCATACGCTCGTAGGTCAGCACGCCTTCCTGCACCAGCACATCGTGCACCGGCTGGCCGTCCTTGATGACGCCCATCTTGTTGCGGGTGCGCTTGTCCTTCAGGGCTTCCAGCTCCTTGGCGTCGCGTACGGTCATCACGCCCATGCCGTAGGTGCCGTTGTCGGCCTTGACCACGACGAAGGGCTTTTCCTTGATCCCGTACTCCTTGTACTTGCGGCGCACCTTGGTGATGGTGGCATCCACCTGCACCGCCAGCTGGTCCAGGCCTGTGCCCTCGACAAAGTCGATGTTCTCGCATTTGCTGAACACCGGATTGATCAGCCAGGGGTCGATCCCCAGCAGCTTGCCAAAGCGCTTGGAGACTTCTTCGTAGCTCTGGAAGTGGCGGCTCTTGCGGCGCACGCTCCAGCCTGCATGCAGCGGTGGCATCAGGAACTGCTCGTACAGCTCTTCCAGGATGCCCGGCGCGCCGGCCGACAGGTCGTTGTTCAGCAGGATGGTGCAGGGGTCGAAATTCTTCAGCCCCAGGCGGCGCTTGGTGCGCAGTGCCGGCTCCAGCGTGATGGTGTCGCCGTGGGGGAGCTTGATTTCGGTGAGCTTCTTGATGTCGGGGCTGACCGAGCCGATGCGCACGTTCAGACCCGCCATGCGGAAAATGCGTTGCAACTGCAGAATGTTGCTCAGATACGACGGATTCTTCTGCTGATTTTCCGGAATGATCAACAGATTGCGCGCTTCCGGACAAATTTTCTCGATCGCGGCCATCGCTGCCTGCACGGCCAAGGGCAGCATTTCGTCGGTCAGATTGTTCCAGCCACCGGGGAACAGGTTGGTGTCCACCGGCGCCAGCTTGAAGCCCGCATTGCGGATGTCCACCGAGCAATAGAACGGCGGCGTGTGCTCCATCCACTCGAGGCGGAACCAGCGCTCGATGGCTGGCATGGAGTCGATGATGCGCTGCTCGAGCTCGTTGATCGGGCCGGTCAAAGCTGTGATGAGATGTGGAACCATGAAACCCTCAAGAGACGGTAGTGACCCAGATTTTAGGGACTTGCGAAACGAATAGGGGTAAACCCTCAACCTTTGCCACAACCAAGTACGTACTCACCTTCTCCAGAAAGAAGGTGTTAGCAGCGCCAGAAAACTCAGAATTTCCAGCCGCCCCAGCAGCATGCCCAGGGTGCAGACCCAGACCTGGAAGTCATTGAGCACCGCATAGGTGGACGAGGGCCCAATGCTACCGAGTCCCGGGCCCGTGCAGTGCACACTGGCGACCACGGCGGAAAATGCAGTGATCGGATCCAGATCGCTGAGCATCAGCAGCATGCTGAGCACAATGATGGTGCCGCCATACACCAGCATAAAGGCCAGCACCGAAAAAATCATGCGGTGGTCCACCACGCTGCGCCCCAGCAACACTGGCTGGACGGCACGCGGGTGCACCAGGCGCGTCAGCTCCAGCCGCGCCTGCTTCACCAGAATCAGCATCCGCACCATCTTGATGCCGCCGCCGGTCGAGCCGGCACTGGTGGCTACCCCGGACAGGAACAGCATGAACACCGGGGCGAACACCGGCCAGGTCAGATAGTCGGCCGTGGCAAAGCCGGTGGTGGTGGCCACCGACACCGTGTTGAACACCCCGTAGCGCAGCGCATCCACCGGACCATACACGCCCTTGAGCCACAGCAGCAGTGCCACCAGCAGCCCGCTGCCCAGCAGCACACCAAGGGTGGCACGCATTTCCGGGTCCTGCCAAAAGCCGCGCCAGTGCCCTTTGCGCAGGGCCACGAAGTACAGCGCGAAATTGCAGCTGGCCATCAGCATGAACACCAGCGCGATGCCTTCGATCACCGGCGAGTTGTAAAAACCCAGGCTCGCATCGTGCGAGGACAGCCCGCCCAGGCTGACCGTGGTAAACATGTGCATCACCGCATCCAGCGGCGTCATGCCCGCCAGCCAGAAGGCCAACGCGCAGCTGATGGAGAACACGGCATACACGCCCCACAGCCCTTTGGCCGTCCCTGTGATGCGCGGCGTGAGCTTGGTGTCCTTGACCGGCCCCGCGGCCTCGGCACGGAACAGCTGGCTCCCCCCCACGCCCAGCAACGGCAGGATGGCCACGGCCAGAATCAGAATCCCCATGCCGCCCAGCCATTGCAGAAACGTGCGCCAGATGTTCAGGGACACGGGCAGCGCATCCAGCCCGGACAGGACGGTGGCACCCGACGTGGTCAACCCGGATACGGCCTCGAAATAGGCATGGGTGAAGGACAGCGACCGCCCCAGCTCCGCATAGGCCAGCTGCAGCGGCACGCTGGCGCACAGTGGTAGAAAGACCCAGACCAAAGTCACCAGAATCACGCCATGGCGCGGCTGCAGCTCTCTGCGGTAACGCTCCATGCAGGCCCACAGCAGGGCGCCGGCCAGCACCGTGCCGCCCAGCGACCACAGCCAGACCAGCCACATGCCATCGTGCAGAAACCAGGACACTGCCAGCGGCAGCCCCATGGACAGGCCGAACATCACCATCAAAGCGCCCAGCAGGCGCAGAACGGGTAACAGGTCACGCATGGCGGCCTCGGTCCGATCAGAAGAAGGTGGCGCTCACGCGGAACAACTTCTCCACGTCTTGCACCAGGCGCTTGTTGGGCAGGAAGAAGACCACGTGGTCATTGCTCTCGATCACCGTGTGGCTGCGCGGAATGATGACCTGGGGCTCGCCCGCCACGGTCTCGGACGGGTCCGCGGCATGTTCGCCCTGCTCCGGCAGGCCGCGCACGATCAGGCCGATGTGCACCTCCGGCGGCAGCTTCAGCTCCTCCACCCGGCGGCCCACCACGCGCGAGCTCTTGCGGTCGCCGCGGGCCACAATCTCCAGCGCCTCGGCCACCCCCCGGCGCAGGCTGTGCACGGCCTGCACATCGCCCCGGCGCACGTGGGCCAGCAGCTCGCCCAGCATGGCCTGTGCGGGGGACAGTGCAATATCGATCTGCGTGCCGTGCATCAGATCCGCATAGGTGCGGCGGTTGATCAGCGCCAGCACCCGCGTGGCCCCCAACCGCTTGGCCAGCAGACAGGCCATGATGTTGTTTTCATCGTCGTTGGTCAGCGCCAGGAACAGGTCCACATCTTCGATGCTTTCATCGTCGAGCAGATCCTCGTCGGTGGCATCCCCCTGCAGCACCAGCACGTCCTCGGGCAGCGATGCGGCCAGCTCCATGCAGCGCTGGGGGTTCATTTCGAGGATCTTGATGTGAAAGCGTCCTGGCTCCTGGGCCAGCTGCGCCGCCAGCCGCTGGCTAACGCGCCCGCCGCCGGCCATCATGATGCGCCGCACCGGCCGCGCCGGCTGGCCGGCGGGGCGGTGCATGGCCGCCAGGATTTCCGGCAGATTTTCCTTGGCTGACAGTATGAAGACTTCATCACCCGGCTCGATCAGCGTGCTGCCATCGCAGCGCACAAAGCGATCGGGTTCGTCGGCAAAGCGCCGGTAGATGGCCACGATGCGCAGCCCCATCTCGGGGTTGTGCAGCCGCAGCTCGCCAATGCGCAGACCCACGGCCGCAGCCCCCATGCGTGCCCGCACCGATGCCAGACAGGCACGGCCGCCGGCAAATTCGCGCACCTGCAGCGCCTCCGGGTATTCGGTGAGCTTGCCGATGTAGCGGGTCAGCGAGGCTTCGGGGCAGATGATGGCGTCCGCGCCCAGCCCGTCCTTGCCCAGCACCACATCGTCGGCGCCAAAGCTGGACGAGCGCACCCGCGCAATGCGGGTGGGGATGTTGAACAGCAACTGCCCCAGCTTGCAGCACACCAGATTGGTCTCATCCAGCGCGGCGCAGGCAATCAGGAGGTCGGTGTCGGCCGCACCGGCCTCGGCCAGCACCTGCGGGTCGATGCCGCTGCCCACCACGCCGCGCAGGTCGAACCGACCTTCCAGATCGCGCAGCCGCGCGGCATCCGTGTCGATCACGGTGATGTCGTTGCGCTCCGAGACCAGGCTTTCGGCCACGCTGTACCCCACGCGGCCGGCTCCCAGGATGATGATTTTCATGCTGCGCTGTTGATGGTTGTGACGGTGTGTGCCAGGCCGCCCCGGCACGGGAGGCGACTTTAGCCGCGCACCTGGCCTTCGCCCAGCACGATGTATTTGAGCGAGGTCAGGCCTTCGATGCCCACCGGCCCACGCGCATGGAACTTGTCGGTGCTGATGCCGATTTCGGCACCCAGCCCGTACTCGAACCCGTCGGCAAAGCGCGTGCTGGCATTGACCATCACGCTGGCGGAATCCACCTCGCGCAGGAACTGCTGGGCGTGCATATGGTCGCGCGTCAGAATGGCTTCGGTGTGACCGCTGGAGTAGCGGTTGATGTGGGCAATGGCCTCGTCCACACCGGCCACCACCTTCACGCTGATGATGGGCGCCAGGTATTCCTCGCTCCAGTCCTGCTCGGTCGCCGCCACCAGCTTGGCGCCGGGCACCTGCTGCAAAATGGCCAGCGCTTCGGCATCGCCGCGCATCTCCACCCCCTTGGCCGCGTAGATGGCACCGATCTGCGGTAGAAAGTCCGCCGCCACGCCACGCGCCACCACCAGGCTTTCGCTGGCGTTGCAGGGGCTGTACTTCTGGGTCTTGGCGTTGTCGGCCACGGTCACAGCCATGGCGATGTCGCAAGGGTCGTCCACGTAGGTGTGGCAATTGCCGTCCAGGTGCTTGATGACCGGCACCTTGGCCTCGCGGCTGATGCGCTCGATCAGGCTCTTGCCGCCGCGCGGGATGATCACGTCCACATACGCGGGCATGGCGATCAGATGGCCCACGGCCTCCCGGTCGGTGGTCTGCACCAGTTGCACGGCGTTTTCCGGCAGGCCGGCTTCGAGCAGGGCCTGGGCCACCAGCCGGGCCAAAGCCTTGTTGGATTCGATCGCTTCCGAGCCGCCCCGCAAGATGCAGGCATTGCCGCTCTTGATCGACAGACTGGCCGCTTCAATGGTCACGTTCGGGCGGCTTTCGTAGATCATGCCGAACACGCCGATGGGCACGCGCATCTGGCCCACACGGATGCCGCTGGGCATCTGCTTCATGCCGATGATCTCGCCAATCACATCCGGCATGGCTGCCAGCTGTTCGCAGCCCTGGGCGCAGGTCTCCAGCACCTTGGGGGTCAGGCGCAGGCGGTCCACCATCGGGGCCGACAGGCCGTTGGCCACGGCACGCTCCAGGTCCTTGGCGTTGTCGACCTGCAGCGGCTCCACCTGCTCCCGCAGCAGACGGGCCAGGGCCAGCAAGGCCTTGTTTTTCACAGCAGCGTTCGCCCGTGCCATCTGGGCGGAAGCCACTTTTGCTTGCAGACCCAGGGTCTGCATGGTTTCGGCAATATTCAGCGCGTTCATGCCCCGATTCTCGCCGAGTTGCCTGCCCAGGGGGTGGAATGCACCGCCATGCCCTGGGAGCGCAGTGCAGGACCTACACTGGGGCGACCATTGACCCTGCCTTTGCGGCGCCTGCCATGCACCCTGCTATCCCCGACACCCTTCTGGCTGCCCAGCAACTGGCGCAGCTGCGCACCGGCTTTGCCCAGCTGGCGCAGCAACAGCTGTCCGCCGCGGCACTGGGTGCCCAGGCCCGCGCCAGCGGTGCCCTGCTGACCACACTGCCCCCGCGCTATGCAGAGGTACTGCTGAACCTGCTGGACCGGCTGGAGGCCAGCGCACTGTTTTCCGAGGAAAGCTGCTCCTTCAGCCAGAAAGATCTGTTCGCCACGCTGGAACAATGGGCCGACAAGGCCCAGGCACGGCTGGCAGCGGGGACCTGAGCCAGCGCCTGCAGCTTCTGCGCCGACACCCTGGACCCGGGCCGCCGCCTTACGCGCACCGGAGGCAGCGCGCCGTCAACGGGCCGCCGAGCGCTGTCCTTGCGCGGTCTGCACCAGGTCCATCGCCAGCCTGCGCAGCGCCTGCCAGCCATCCTGCGGCCAACCGGGTGCCGGCAGGCCTTTGATGATGCCGTCCACCACATGGGCGGAATGCAGCAGCCGGCCAGCGGCAGCATCGCTCAGGCGCGGCAGGATACGCTCGAACAGGCGCTCCTTCACGCCCCAGATGCGCTGCGCCCGCAGTGCCATCGGCAGCGGCTGGCCGTTTGCCATGGCATCGCGCACGCGCTTGAGGGCCCGGATATCTTCGGCCAGCGTCCAGTGCACCAGCACCTCGGCCGCGCCTTCGGCCTGCAGACCGTCGAGCATGCGGACCACGCGCGCCAGCTGACCGGAGAGCACCGCTTCGGACAGTTTGAAGACGTCGTAGCGCGCCACATTCAGCACCGCCTGTTCGACCTGGGCCAGGCTCAGTTCCCCCTGGGGGTAGAGCAGGCCCAGCTTCTGGATCTCCTGGTGGGCCGCCAGCAGATTGCCTTCCACCCGGTCGGCAAAGAACTGCAGCGTGCGCTGCCCTTCCTCGCCCGACACCACGCGCTGGCCCTGCTGGGCCAGGCGCTGGGCAATCCACGGCGGCAGCGTGCCCCGTTCGATGGTGTCGATCTGCACCGTCACCCCATGGGCTTCCAGTGCGGCAAACCAGGCGCCGCTCTTGGTCTGCTTGTCCAGTCGCGGCAAGGTGACGATGGTCAGGGTGTTGTCATCCTGCGCCGCCTGGGCGGCCAGCTGCTGGATGGCAGCGCTGCCGTCCTTGCCCGGCTTGCCGGACGGGATGCGGATTTCCACCATCTGCTTGTCGGCAAACAGGCTCAGCGAACCGCCTGCCGCCAGGACCGCACTCCAGTCGAAATGCGCGCCCGCCACGGTGTGGACGCTGCGTTCGGTATGCCCCTGCGCGCGGGCAACCGCCCGGATCGCATCGGCCGCCTCCTGCTGCTGCAGCGGCTCGTCCCCGTGCAGGGTATAGAGCGGACGCAGCCCTTTTTGCAGGTGCGCCCCCAGCTGGTTGAACGCCAGTTGCATGGACCGCCGATCAGGATGCTGCCGTCGGCTGGGCCGAGGACAGACGCCGCATCACCTGCTGCACCAGGTCGGACTGCATGGTTTTGTACAGGACGGCGGCTTCCTGCTCCTTGGCCAGCGCCAGGTTTTCGTCGTAGCTCAGGTCGCGCTCCAGCTCCAGCTCGGTGGGCGGAATCCACTCCACACCATCTGCACCGGTCAGACTGAACGTCATGCGGTAGCGCAGCGTCAGCTCGCGCACCTGGCCGGCCGCGTTCTTGCTGATGATGATGCGGTCATTGCGTTCACCCAGCAGTTTCCAGACCACCTGGGCCTCGTCCGGGCGCCGCGGTGCCCGCAGCACCTTGAGCTTGTCTCCGGCCGTGGCCAGGTTGCGTTCCAGCTCGCGTGCAAATGCCGAGCGGCCGTCCGCCTGCAGGTAGATGGAGGTGAACTGGAATTCCGGCACCCCGCGCAGGCGGAAGCCACAGGCCGACACCAGAGGTGCCAGTGCCATCAGGGAAAGCAGCGTGCGCTTGCGCATGGGGGCTCCTTCTCGCTTTGTATCGCGTCAGACGACGACGTTGACCAGACGGCCCGGCACCACGATCACCTTCTTGGGGGTCGCACCCAGGATGAACTTCTGTGCCTCCTCGTTGGCCAGGGCCACCGCTTCGATCTGCGCCTTGTCGGCGGCAGCCGGCACCAGGATGGAGCCGCGCAGCTTGCCGTTGACCTGCAGCATCAGCTCCAGTTCGTCCTGCACCAGGGCGGATGCATCCACCTGGGGCCATGCGGCGTCCAGCAGATCGCCTTGCTTGTTGACATAGCCCAGCTCGCTCCACAGCACATGGGTCAGGTGCGGGGTGGCGGGGTAGAGCACACGCAGCAAGATGCCGAAGCCTTCGATCACGGCAATCTGGCCGTCGGCGGTGTCCGTGGCCTTGAAGCTTTCCAGCGCGTTGATCATCTTCATCGCGCCCGACACCACGGTGTTGTACTGCATGCGGCTGTAGTCGTACTCCACCTGCTTGAGCACGGTGTGAATCTCCAGACGCAGTGCCTTGGCATCCTTGCCGAACTGCACCTGCGACAGATCCGTCAGGCCACTGGTGGCTTCCTGCGCGGCCGCGTAGTCCAGCTCCAGCAGCTTGTGACCGAAGTTGTAGACGCGGCGCAGGAAGCGGTAGCTGCCTTCCACGCCGGCATCGTTCCACTCCAGCGTCAGCTCGGGGGGGGCCGTGAACATGGTGTACAGGCGGGCCGTGTCGGCGCCGTACTTCTCGATCAGCTCTTGCGGATCGATACCGTTGTTCTTGGACTTGGACATGGTGCCCACGCCCTCGTAGTCGATGGCCGTGCCCGCGGGCAGCATGCCGTCGGCGCTGTCCACCGCGCTCTTGAGCTTGGCACCGATGACCTTTCCGCCTTCGTCCAGCACGTGCTCCACATCCTTGGGCCAGAAGTATTCCTTGGCGCCCTTGGCGGTGCGACGGCTGTAGATATGGTTGAGCACCATGCCTTGGGTGAGCAGCTTGGTGAAAGGCTCGTCGATCTTGAGCAGACCCAGGTCGCGCATGACCTTGGTCCAGAAGCGTGCGTACAGCAAGTGCAGGATGGCGTGCTCCACACCACCGATGTACTGGTCCATGGGCATCCAGTAGTCGGCACCGTCGGCCACCATCTGCTCGCTGTTCTTCGCGTCGCAATAGCGCATGAAGTACCACGAGCTGTCCACGAAGGTGTCCATGGTGTCGGTTTCGCGGCGAGCGGGCTTGCCGCAGCAGGGGCAGACCACGCCAGCGTGGAAGGCTTCGCTCTTGACCAGCGGGTTGCCGGAACCATCGGGCACCAGATCCTGCGGCAGCACCACAGGCAGGTCTTTTTCCGGCACCGGCTGGGCACCGCAGTCTGCGCAGTGGATGATGGGGATGGGGGTGCCCCAGTAACGCTGGCGGCTGATGCCCCAGTCGCGCAGACGCCAGGTGGTCTTGAGTTCGCCCAGGCCCTTGTCGGCTAGCACCTTGGCCACGGCCTGCACGCCATCCTGGTGGTTCAGGCCATCGAATGCGCCGGAATGGATGAGGACGCCACGTTCCTTGTCGCCGTACCAGTCGTGCCAGGTCTTGCTGTCGTACGCGTCCTGGCCCGCCACGGTCACAACCTGCTGGATGGGTAAGTTGTACTTGTTGGCAAAGGCGAAATCCCGCTCGTCATGGGCAGGCACGCCCATCACGGCGCCGTCGCCATAGCTCATCAGCACATAGTTGCCGATCCACACCTCGACTTGCGCGCCGGTGATGGGGTGGGTGACGAACAGGCCGGTGGGCTTGCCTTCCTTTTCCTTGACGGCCAGCTCCGCCTCGGTCGTGCCACCCTTCTTGCATTCTTCGATGAAGGCAGCCAGTTCGGGCTTGGACGCGGCGGCATGCTGGGCCAGCGGGTGTTCGGGCGCCACCGCGCAGAAGGTCACGCCCATGACGGTGTCGGCACGGGTGGTGAAGACGAACATCTTGCCGTCCTGGATCAGTTGGCCGTCAGCCCCCTGGATGGTGTGGGTGAACGCAAAGCGCACACCGGCCGACTTGCCGATCCAGTTTTCCTGCATCAGGCGCACCTTGTCGGGCCATCCGGTCAGGGTGGCCTTGTCGTTGCCCATCTGCACATGGTCCAGCAGCTCTTGCGCGTAGTTGGTGATGGCCAGGTAGTAGCCCGGGATCTCGCGCTTTTCCACCAGCGCGCCGGTGCGCCAGCCGCGGCCGTCGATCACCTGCTCATTGGCCAGCACGGTCTGGTCCACCGGGTCCCAGTTCACGGTCTGGGTCTTGCGGTAGGCCACGCCCTTTTCCAGCATCTTCAGGAACAACCACTGGTTCCACTTGTAGTAGTCGGGGTCGCAGGTGGCGATCTCGCGGCTCCAGTCGATGGCCAGCCCCATGGCCTGCATCTGCTTTTTCATGTACGCGATGTTCTCGTACGTCCACTTGGCAGGCGGCACCTTGTTCTTCAGCGCAGCGTTCTCGGCAGGCAGACCGAATGCATCCCAGCCCATGGGCATCAAAACGTTGTAGCCCTTCATGCGCAGCTGGCGCGAGAGCATGTCGTTGATGGTGTAGTTGCGCACGTGGCCCATGTGCAGCTTGCCGCTGGGGTAGGGCAGCATGGAGCAGGCGTAGTACTTGGGCTTGCTGTCGTCTTCTGTGACGCGGTAGGCGTCCTGTGCGGTCCAATGGGCGTGCGCGGCGCGCTCCACCTCGATGTGGTTGTATTTGTCTTGCATGGAACTGGGGGTTGGTGCTGCAGTCACAATACTGCCTTCGCCCGGATTTTAGGCTGTGGGCGCATCCCCCTTGCTGCACTGGGCGACAGGCCCTGCCGCCGGCACTGCCCGGCACCGCGCCCCTCCCCCCGTTTTTGACCCTGCAGGCCCCGCCATCACCGGCCCCGGGCCGATTCTGGCTTTTCGTGACCTTGACCGATTTTTCCTTTTACACCGAGCTCGCACCGCGCTACCAGGCTGCGGTGGGCCTGTGCCTGCTGGCCGTGCTGGCCTTCGCCCTGCGCCTGGTGATCCAGGGCGTGCTGCTGCATTTTGTGCGCCTGTGGCGCAAGACCCTGCCCGCCACCAGCTGGACCCAGATCCTGCTGCACGACCACGTGCTGGTCCGGCTGGCCAAGATCGTCCCTTCGGTGGTGATCCAGATCGGCATCGATGCGGTGACGCAGTTGCCCGCCCCGCTCGGCCAGACCATCGGCAACTTCGCCACCGCCTTCACGGTCTACCACCTGGTGCGCGCCGTGGCGGAGCTGCTCAACGAAATCAACGCCGCCCACGACCGGCATGACGGCCCCAAGGCCACGCACACCCACTCCATCAAAAGCTATGTGCAGCTGGGCAAGCTGGTGGCCTACATCATCGGCGCGCTCCTGATTGCGGCCGCCATCCTGAACCGCTCGCCACTGCTGCTGCTGTCCGGCCTGGGCGCCATGTCGGCCGTGTTGATGCTGGTGTTCAAGGACACCATCATGTCCTTTGTGGCGGGCGTGCAGATCGGCACCAACGACATGCTGCGCGTAGGTGACTGGATCGAGATGCCCCAGGTGGGTGCCGACGGCTTCGTGGTGGACATTGCACTGAACACCGTCAAGGTGCAGAACTTCGACAAGACCATCACTACCATCCCCACCTGGAAGCTGATGAGCGACAGCTTCAAGAACTGGCGCGGCATGGCCAATTCGGGGGCGCGCCGCATCATGCGCGCCCTGCCCCTTGACGCCAGCACCGTGCACCTGCTGACCCCGTCGGAGCGCAGCCAGCTGGAGCACATCCCGCTGCTGCAGGACTACTGGCATGCCGAACGCGGCCTGTTGCCCATTCCCAGCGGCATGGAGACCAGCCTGCCACTGGCCCCGGTGCCCCCCGACCAGGTGACCAATCTGGCTGCCTTCAAAGCCTATGCCTATGCCTACCTGGTGGCCCATCCCGGCATTGCCAAAGGCCCGGGCATGTTCTTGCTGGCCCGCACGCTGGAGCCGACCCCCACCGGCCTGCCGCTGCAGCTGTACTGTTACACCGCCACCACCGTGTGGCTGGAGTACGAAACCATCCAGGGCGCCATCTTTGACCACCTGATCGGCATGCTGCCGCAGTTCGGCCTGCAGCTGTACCAACGCTCTTCGGACTTCGGCAGCCGCCAGCTGGCCAGTGCGCTCAACGCGCACTGAGCGGAGCCGGAGCACCGCGCACGCTGCGTTCCGGGCGGTCTACGGCGCCGCAGCCGGTACCGGTTGCGCCACAAAGCCGATGCGGCCCAGCCCTGCCGCGTGGGCCCAGCCCATGACCTGCACCACGCGGCCATAAGGCACGGCAGTGTCGGCTTTCAGCTGCAGCTCGGCCTGCGGGTCCTGGGCGGCGAGGGCGGCCAGCCGCTGGCGTACGGCCGCCTCATCCACCGCCTCCGCGCCGATGTGCAGCGCGCCCTGGGCGTCCAGC
This sequence comes from Comamonas sp. UBA7528, assembly GCF_002479375.1. Classification (NCBI taxonomy): domain Bacteria; kingdom Pseudomonadati; phylum Pseudomonadota; class Betaproteobacteria; order Burkholderiales; family Comamonadaceae; genus Comamonas; species Comamonas sp. UBA7528. The sequence continues at coordinate 231,678 of NZ_DLMU01000003.1, read as the reverse complement.
TCCAGCGCCAGCGACGGGGTCTGCGCTGGCGGTGCGGCCTTCACCCCCTCAGCCTGGGGCAGCTGCACCCGCAATGTGGCCGCCAGAATGGGGGCAGCCAGAATGAAGATCACCACCAGCACCAGCATCACATCCACCAGCGGCGTGACATTGATGCCGGCCACCGGCTGTGCCTGGGTACGGGAAGCAAAGCGTCCGAATGCCATGGCCGCCCTTCAGTGCGCCCGGCGGCGCTGCCCGCACGCACCCGCCGTTCGGGCTGTCGTTCTCCTGCCCACCTCACACCACGCTGCGCAGGCCGGGGAAAGGAGCCGCAGGCCGTTCACAAAGGCGCTCATCGCCTGTCCGCAAAATGCGCATGCAAATCGTGGGCAAAGCCGTCCAGTGCTTCGTCCAGCAGGGCGATGCTGCGGCCAAACAGGTTGTAGGCCAGCGCGGCAGGGATGGCCACCGCCAGACCGGCCGCGGTCATCACCAGTGCCTCGCCCACCGGCCCGGCCAACTGGTCCAGCGACACCTGCTGCACGCCGGTCAGTGCCGCCAGCGCATGGTGAATGCCCCAGACCGTGCCCAACAGGCCCACAAAGGGCGCCAGCGCGCTGATAGAAGCCAGCATGGTCTGGCCCCATTGCAGACGCGCCCCCACCTGCTGCAACGCGACACGCAGATGGCGCATCAGCCGGTCCCCCTGCGCGGACTGGCCCGCCAGGGTAGCCTCTGCCGATGCTTCGGTCCGTGCCGTCTGCACCGCCTGCACCAGGGGCAGCAGCCAGGGTCCCTGCTTTTCCAGCAGCCCCCGGGCAAAGGGCAGATCGGCAGCCTGCCAGAACGCATCCATGGCTTGCGGTGCCTGGCGACGGCGGCGCACCAGCCCCACCAGCTGCACCAGAATCACCACCCAGCTGGCCACGGACATGGCCAGCAGCAGCACCGCCGTGCCCCGGGTGACCGCGTCACCTTGCGCCAGCCATTGCCAACGTGCGTCCATAAGCAGCTCCTGGAAGAGTGAAGGTGGGGCCTGGGTGCTTAGCGCAGGCTGAGCACGTCGAACATGTCGAACTGGCCGCTGGTCTTGCCGGCCAGAAAACGTGCTGCACGCAGGCTGCCCTGGGCATAGCCGGCGCGGCTACTGGACTTGTGCGAGATTTCCACGCGCTCGCCCGTGCCGGCAAACAGCACGGTGTGGTCGCCCACGATGTCGCCGCCGCGCACCGTGGCAAAGCCGATGGTGTCGGGCTTGCGCTCGCCGGTGTGGCCAAAGCGCTCGTACACGGCGCGGTCGGCCAGCAGTGTGCCCTGGGCTTCGGCAATCACCTCGCCCATTTTCAGCGCGGTGCCGGAAGGTGCATCTACCTTGTGCTTGTGGTGGGCTTCGATGATTTCGATGTCATAGCCACCTTCCTGCAGGGCCTTGGCCGCCATTTCCAGCAGCTTGAACGTGACATTGACGCCCACACTCATGTTCGGCGACAAAATGACCGCCGTCTTCTGGGCATGGACGGCGATTTCGGCCTTCTGCGCATCGCTGAAGCCGGTGGTGCCGATCACCAGCTTCACTCCCAGCTCGGCGGCCACGGCCAGGTGGGCCAGCGTGCCTTCGGGGCGGGTGAAGTCGATCAGCACATCGGCCTTGGCCAGAGCGGTGCGCACATCGCTCTCGATCAGCACGCCGGTGGCCTTGCCCAGAAAGGCGGCTGCGTCCTGGCCCAGGCTGGGGCTGCCGGGCTGGTCGAGTGCGGCGGCCAACTGGCAGTCACCGCTGGCCAGCACGGCCTCGATCAGCATATGGCCCATGCGGCCGGATGCGCCGGCAATGGCCACGCGCAGCGAAGAAGGGGAAGAAGCGGTCATGGTGAAACAGCGGGATTCAGGGCGGGGCCGCGTACGGCCCGGGGTTCCTATGGCAAAAAGGGTCGCTGGTGCGCATGGCTGCGCGGCGACCCTTTTCAATTCATGGCACGGCAGTGCCGGGGACAGCGGTGGCCGCCCCGTGGGCATCAGCGGGCCGGCGCATCCAGGCGCGGGTAGGCCGTGGTGCTGGCGGGCGTTGCCGGCGCAGCGTCGGCCACCGCGGTGTCGGCCGTCTTCTTGACCGGGTAGCGGGCCAGCTGGGCCTCGGTGGCTTCGAGCTGGGGCACCTTGATGTTGTTCATCTTCTTGCCCAGCGAGGCCACGAATTCGTCTTCGGAGGGCATCTCATCGCCTTCGGCGCGGTCAAACTGGTCACCGTTGAAGAACACGGTCAGCTTGCGCGTCTGGGGATCGACCTTGGCGCGCTTGAGCGTGAACACGTATTCCCAGCGGTCGGCGTGGAACACGCTGGTCACCAGCGGAGTGCCCAGGATTTCCCGCACCTGCTGGCGGCTCATGCCGGGCTGCAGGGCAGCGACCTGCTCCTTGGAAACGAAGTTGCCCTGCACCACGTCCACCTTGTAGGGGGTGATGACGCTGGCAACACTGCGCGAGGCGCTGTCGAAGCTGCCGCAAGCGGCAAGCAGTCCGCCCAGCGACAGGGTCATGAGCACAGAAACACAACGGCGGGCTTTGGCATGCATGGGTAATGGCTACGGGATATGATCCGAACCATTGTAGCGGCAGGTTCCGGGAGGAGCCCCAGGTGCACTGCCACCCCGCTGCAAGGGCCATTCCTGCCGCCGCTGGCGCACCGTCCGTCCACGGTCGCCAGGCCAACCAGAGACCCAGACATGAAAAATATCGACGAGCTCAAAAGCACGGGCCTGAAAGCCACCCTGCCCCGCCTGAAGATTCTGGAGATCTTCCAAACCGGCAAGCAGCGCCACATGACGGCCGAAGACGTGTTCCGCGTGCTGCTGGACGAGCGTTCGGACATCGGTCTGGCCACGGTCTACCGCGTGCTGACCCAGTTCGAACAGGCAGGCATCCTGCTGCGCAGCAACTTCGAAAGCGGCAAGGCCGTGTACGAACTGAACGAGGGCCAGCACCACGACCACTTTGTCTGCACCAGCTGCGGCAAGGTTGAAGAGTTCTATGACCCCGAAATCGAAAAGCGCCAGCAGCTGATCGCCAACCAGATGGGCTGGTCCATCCAGGACCACTCCATGTCGCTGTACGGCCAGTGCGCCGACTGCTCCAAGAAAGGTGCACAGCGCTGAGGTCTGACGCGACCTTTACCTGCTGATGCAAAAAGGCGCTCCACGGAGCGCCTTTTTTGTTGCCTCTGCCGTGATGCCTCGTGCATCGGGCCGGCCTACTCGATGCCGCGCTCCATGGCACGGCGGTGGCGGTCCACGAACTCCTGGTAGGTGTCAATGCCCCGCAACTGCAGGATGGTGTTGCGCACGGCGGCTTCCACCAGCACGGCGATATTGCGCCCGGCCACCACCTGGATGATCACCTTGAGCACCGGCACGCCCAGCACATCCTGTGTCAGCGGCTCCTGGGGCAGGCGCTCGTAGTCGCGCTCCATGGTTTCCTTGCGCACCAGGTGCACGATCAGCTTGAGGCGCATCTTGCGCCGCACCGCCGTCTCGCCAAAGATGGCACGGATGTCCAGCAGGCCGATGCCGCGCACTTCCAGCAGGTTCTGCAGCAGATCGGGGCATTTACCTTCGATCGTGGTCTGGTTGATGCGAAACAGGTCCACCGCATCGTCGGCCACCAGCCCGTTGCCACGGGTGACCAGTTCCAGCCCCAGCTCGCTCTTGCCCAGGCCGGATTCGCCGGTGATCAGCACGCCCATGCCCAGAATGTCCATGAACACACCGTGCATGGTGGTGCGGTCGGCAAAGTGCTTGGACAGGTAGGCGCGCAGCACGTCGATCACAAAGGCCGCTGCCTCGTGCGTGGCGAACATGGGAATCTGCGCGCGCTCGCACATCGAGATCAGCGCCTGCGGGGCCTGCTGGCCATCGGCCAGCACCAGCACCGGCGGCTCCAGCATGACGATGCGCGACACGCGGCGGGCACAGTCCTCGGGCGTGGCATTGGTCAGATAGGCGACTTCGCGCTCACCGATCACCTGCACCCGGTAGGGATGGATGTAATTCAGGTAGCCGACCAGATCGGCACCGGAGCGGGCCGAGCGCACCGCCATTTCATCGAAACGGCGCTCGGACGCCCCCAGACCGGCCAGCCATTCCCAGCGCAGGCTTTCGCGGAAGGCCTCGAACAGGCGGTCGGCGTTGACGGCGGTGGGCTTCACAGGCTCAGGCCGCGGGGGAGGAGGCGGCCGACCTCCAGTCGGCAATCAGACCGTACAGCTCTGCGGCGTCGGTACAGGCCACCAGGCGCTGGCGCAGGGCCGAATCGCTGAGCAGCTCGGCGATCTCGGACAGGATTTCCAGATGCTGCTGTGTGGCCGCTTCCGGCACCAGCAGGAAGATCAGCAGGCTGACAGGTTGCTCGTCGGGCGCATCGAAGCCGATGGCGCGCGCCATCTGGAACACGGCCGCCATCGGCGACTTCAGACCCTTGATGCGGCCATGGGGAATGGCCACGCCATGGCCCAGACCGGTAGAGCCCAGGCGCTCGCGGGCGAACAGGCTGTCGGTGATGAGCGCGCGGGACAGACCGTGCAGGCTTTCAAACAAAAGCCCTGCTTCTTCGAAAGCGCGCTTCTTGCTGGTGGCGTCCACGCTCACAAGGACTTGTGCGGACGGCAGGATGGAGGCTAGACGGTTCATGTAGGAAGAATTATGCACCGGGAGGCCGGATCACGGCATATGCCCCCCAGTCGCGCAAAAAGAGCCGCACGGGGCGGCTCCTCTGTGGTGAAAAGGTCGGTGTCAGGCTGTTGCAAGCGCACTGAGGTCACGTTTCGCCGCTTCCCCTCGCCGCTCCTGCAGACGGGTCTTGTGCTTGACGACCTTGCGGTCCAGCTTGTCGATCAGCTCATCCACGGCCGCATACAGGTCGAAGTGGGAACTGCCGGCATACAGGTCATTGCCTTTGACGCGCACATTGCATTCGGCGCGCTGGCGCTTGTCCTTTTCGCTTTCGTTGTGCACCGAAAGCAAGACCTTCACGTCGATCACCTGGTCAAAGTGGCGCAGCACGCGCTGCAGTTTTTCCATGACGTAATTGCGCAGTGCGGGGGTGACATCCAGATGGTGCCCGCTGATGGTCAGGTTCATAAACCAGCCTCCTGTGGTCTCAAAGTCCAGATTGCTTTCCGACAGGCTGAAAAACCTGTCGGAGGCGTTCGGCGGTGAATGCGCATTCGTCTCGCTTGGAGCCCACTGTGCGCGATCTGAACCGGGAAATCAACGGCATACCGCCACATCCCGCTGGGGAATGGGGGTGGTGCTGACCGACCGCCGGAATGGGCGCACAATAAGTCGTTTTGATGAAAATCCCGACAGTCGGCAGCACGCACCACTGGCCGCCGACCCTGCCCAGGAAGGCTCCCGACACGCCCGGTGTGGATGTGGTCTTCCACCCGGCACAGCCCGGCGTCGGCACGTAGAATTCCGCACTGGCGTTGCCCTGCCCACAGGACAGCGCCCCGAGTCCGCCCCCTATTCCCAGTGACCCCCATGACCACCCAGTCCAGCCCTTCCGCCCTGCACACCTCCAATATCCGTTCGCTGCCCCTGCTGGCACGCGGCAAGGTCCGTGACAACTATGCCGTGGGCGACGACCGCATCCTGATGGTGGCCTCGGACCGCCTGTCGGCTTTCGATGTGATCATGGGCGAGCCCATCCCCGGCAAGGGCGTGCTGTTGACGCAGATGGCGCTGTACTGGTTCGACAAGCTGGGCCATATCTGCCCCAACCACCTGACCGGCGACCGTCCCGAATCCGTGGTCACGGCCGATGAAATCAAGCAGGTCGAGGGCCGCTCCATGCTGGTCAAGCGCCTCAAGCCCGTGCTGATCGAAGCCGTGGTGCGTGGCTATCTGGCCGGCAGCGGCTGGAAAGAGTATCAAGAGTCGCAAGCGGTCTGTGGCGTGAAGCTGCCCGCCGGTCTGGTCAACTCGGCCAAGCTGCCCGAGCCCATTTACACCCCCGCCGCCAAGGCCGAAATGGGTGACCACGACGAAAACATCACCTACGAGCGCACCGTCGAGATGGTGGGCGAGAAACTGGCAGCGCAGATCCGCGATACCGCCATCCGCATCTACAAGGAAGCGGCCGAGATCGCCTTGACCAAGGGCATGATCATTGCCGACACCAAGTTCGAATTCGGCCTGACCGAAGACGGCACCCTGGTGCTGATGGACGAGGTGCTGACCCCCGACAGCTCGCGCTACTGGCCCGTGGAAGGCTATGCAGACGCACTGGCGGCCGGCGCCAACCCCCCCAGCTACGACAAGCAGTTCGTGCGCGACTGGCTGGAACAGGCCCAGGTCAACGGCAAGCCCTGGGACAAGACCGCTCCCGCACCCCGCCTGCCCCAGGATGTGATCGCCAAGACCGCCGCCAAGTACCACGAAGCGCTGGAACGCCTGACGGCCTGATCGCCATCCTCCTTGCCGCGCGCCCCGGTGCGCGCAGCCCCTCCTCACAGAGCGCCTGGCGTGCGTCTGTGTGCGGCGCCAGAGAAAACCCTCTCTGAACGCCTGCACCCGGATGCGCCAGGCGTTTTTCCGTGTGCAACGGCCTGTGCCCCCTCCGGGCACGTAGTAAGCGGTTAACACCCGCCGCCCTGCCCGTCTGCCTACCATGGTCGCCGCCTCCACAGCAGGGGCGCACCACCACACACAGGAGACAGACATGGCAGGCAAGAAGATTCTGATGATTTGCGGCGACTACTGCGAGGACTATGAAACCATGGTCCCCTTCCAGACGCTGCAGGCGGTGGGCCACACCGTGCATGCCGTCTGCCCCGACAAAAAGGCCGGCGACCACATCAAGACCGCCATCCACGACTTCGAAGGTGCGCAGACCTACAGCGAAAAGCCTGGCCACAATTTCACCCTGAACGCCAGCTTCGCCGATGTGAAGGCCGAACAGTACGACGCCCTGGTGATCCCCGGGGGCCGCGGCCCCGAGTACCTGCGCAACGATCCTGCCGTGCTGGCCGCCGTGCGCCACTTCTTTGATGCCGGCAAGCCCGTGGCCGCCGTCTGCCATGGCGCCCAGCTGCTGGCTGGCGCGGGCGTGCTCAAGGGCCGCACCTGTTCGGCCTACCCTGCCTGCAAGGCCGAGGTGGAACTGGCCGGTGGCCGCTATGCCGACATCGCGGTGGACCAGGCCCACACCGAAGGCAATCTGGTCAGCGCCCCTGCCTGGCCAGCCCATCCCGCGTGGATGGCACAGTTCCTGGCGCTGCTGGGCACCCGCATCAGCCACTGAGGCGATTTCCGGGCCGGTTACCCCACCGCTCCAGCGCGGCCGGCGCCGTGTCGCTCAGGCCCTCCTCCCCGCAACCCCGGCTGGACGCCTGCCCCACCGCCCCCTAGGATGGCCCGGCCACCTGCATTTCCGGGAACCTTGCCATGTGCCAAGTCTTTATCAGCGCCGACCCGCAGCTCTACGCCCACCGCGCCCGCTCCATACGGCTGCATGGGGTCGCCACCAGCATCCGGCTGGAAAACCTGTTCTGGCAGGTGCTGGACGAGATTGCCACGCGCGACGGCTTCACCGTGCCCCAGCTGTGCACCAGGCTGTACGACGAACTGGTGGCCGAGCGCGGGACGGTGGACAACTTCACCTCGTTTCTGCGCGTGTGCTGCACCCGCTACCTGGCGCTGCAGCTGTCCGGCGAGATTCCGCAGGATGTGCACATCCCCATCCGCTCGCTGACCGTGGGCCCCACCGGCCTGGAACGCCATCCGGGCCGCCCCGCGCTGCGCCACTGAAAGCCTCCCCCTTCCGCTGCGGCGCGGCATAGGGGCCTTGGTGCACACGCGGTCTGACGGCGGCGCCGCATGCGGGCATCGCAAGCCCTTCTGCGCCCGCCACCCGGCACGGTGAGTACCGCTTGGCCCAGGCTAAAACAGATGTTTTACTCATTAACAAAATAGAAAACATTATTTTCAGAAATATCAAATGATTTCTACAGTGGCGTCCATTGACATTCCAAGCCGAAAGACGCCCCATGACTGCCCGCGAAGCCCCGCTGTTCACCCCCGAGACCCTGCCCCTGCTGCTGGCCGGTCAGGGCATTGACACTCCCGCGGCCCAGGCCGCCGTGCAGGCCGGCCTGCAGGTGCTGCAGGACTTCATGCGCACGTTCAACGCCCGCGACGCCCTGGCCTGGGCCCAGGTAATGAACTACCCCCATGTGCGACTGGCGGGCGACCAGGTCATCGTCTGGCACAACGCTGCGGACTATGCCGCCGCCAACGACCTGGCACCGCTGGCCGACACCGGCTGGGCCTACAGCCGCTGGGACTTCATCCGCCCCGTGCAGGCCGATGCCACCAAGGTGCACTTCGCGCTGCAATTCACCCGCTATGACGCACAGGACCGTGCCCAGCAATCGTTCCCGGCCCTGTACGTGATCACCTTGCAGGACGGCCACTGGGGCGTGCAGTCACGCTCCAGCTATGCCGGCGTGCTGACACCCGGCGCCGCCTTCTAAACAAGGAGCACGCCATGCCCATTTCCACTGCCGTGTCCCGCCGCAGCTGGCTGCACAACGCCCTGGCCGCCACCACGGCCTTCACCACGGCGGGCCTGGGCCTGCCGCTGGCGGCCCAGGCCAAGGCCGCTGCCGCCTACCCGACCCGCCCCGTCAAGGTGGTGGTGCCCTATCCGGCCGGCGGCGTGATCGATGTCACGGCCCGTGCCGTCACCGATGCCCTGGCCCAGCGCTGGGGCCAGCCCGTGATCGTGGAAAACCGCCCCGGTGCCAACGGCAACCTCGGCGCCCAGGCAGTGCACCAGGCGGCGGCCGATGGCTACACCCTGCTGATCGGCTCCACCTTCACCGTCATCAACCCGCTGACGGACACAACCACCCGCTACCGCACCAGCGACTTTGTGCCTGTGGCCAGCATCGGCAGCACGCCGAATGTCTGGGTCGTCCCCGCCAGCGCGCCCTGGCGCACGCTACAGGAGTTCATCACCCAGGCACGCCAGCAGCCCGGCGCCTTCAATGTGGCCAACCCGGGCCAGGGCAGCTCCAACCACCTGGGGCTGGAACGTCTGGCCGCCAGCGCCGGCATCCAGATCACCCAGGTCAACTACCAGGGCCAGCCGCCCTTTATCACCGACCTGGCCAATGGACAGATCCATATCGCCCCGCTGACCGCCACCCTGGCACTGCCCCATATCCAGAGCGGCAAGCTGCGCGCCCTGGCCGTGAGCGCCCCCACCCGCCTGCCGGCGCTGGCCCAGGTGCCCACGCTGGCCGAGCTGGGCCTGGGGGACGCCACCGTGGTGCCGTGGAGCGGCTTCATGGCCCCGGCCGGCACGCCGGCGGCGCTGGTCGCCCAGCTGCAGGCGGCGATTGCCGAAGTGCAGGCCCAGCCCGCCGTGCTGCAGCGCTACGCCACCTTACAAGCCCAGGCCCCCGAACGCCCGCAGGACTTTGCCCAGCTGGTCCAGCGCGAGCAACAGCGCTGGTCCGCCCTGCTGGGCGGTGCGGTCAAAACCGCCCGCGCACCGTGAGCGCGGCGCGGGCATCGCGCCCAGCAAAAAGGCCACCCGAAGGTGGCCTTTTGCACAGGGCCATGGCCCGCAGGCGTCAGTTCAGCGCCATGCTCAGACGGCGGCGGTAGCTGTTGACCAGGGCCGTGGCCTCGTCCTGCTCCGCGCCGCCCTTGCCCACCAGTTCGATGCCGCCGGCGGTCTTGCCGGGCACGGCATCCTGCTTCTTGGGCTTGGGCGGTGTCAGCAGCTCCAGAATGCCCACGTACAGCTTGCGCGCGGCCTGGCCGTTCCAGTCCTTGTCGCGCATGATGATTTCCAGCAGCTCGTCCATGGACGCGGTCCACTGGCCTTCGGCGGCCAGGATGCGGGCCTTGGCAAAGCGGGTGTCAAAGTCGCGCTTGTTCTGGGCAATGGCGGCATCGAACTGCTCCACCGGCCAGTTGCCGCGCTCGTCCTGCTGCACAAACACCATGCACTGCAGCCACTGGTTCAGCGCTTCGAAGCGCAGGACCTGGGGAATGCGCTTGAGCGGCTCCATCATCAAACTGGCGGCCTCTTCATAGCCACCGGTGGCGATCAGCAGGCGCACATAGTCAAAACGGGCATCGTCGTTGGTGGGGTCGGCGGCCAAAGCATCGGCCAGCTTGCCCAGCGCAGCCTGCGTGTCACCGGCTTCCAGCATCTGCTGGGCCTCGTCCACCTCGGCTTCAGCCTGCAGCTCGCCCTCGCTGGGCAGGTGCTTGTCCAGAAAGTCGCGCACCTGGCCTTCGGTCTGGGCCCCCATGAAACCGTCCACCGGGCGACCGCCGATCATCAGGATGCAGGTGGGCACGCTGCGGATGCCGAACATGCCGGCGATCTGCTGGTTGGCGTCCACATCCACCTTGGCCAGCGTGAAGCGGCCGGCGTATTCCACCTCCAGCTTTTCCAGCGTGGGCACCAGCGTCTTGCATGGGCCGCACCAGGTGGCCCAGAAATCCACCAGCACCGGCGTCTGCATGGAGGCGGCAACCACCTCGGTTTCAAAATTTTCAATGGTGACGTCAATCATGTGGTTCCCAATGTCCGAATGCGGGGTACGGCGTGCGTACGGTATGTCTCTACGGGCGCGGCCTGCGGGGCAGGCCACGGGGTCTCCGGCTGCGGCGCGCCCCGCCTGCACAGCAGGCAGCGCACCATGCTGCGATTCTCTCCGCAAACGCGGCACACGCCTGTGAAGGCCTGCCGCCCGACCATGCACCGCTGCACGACAGCTGCACACATGGGAGCGGTTGCGGCCTTCTTCAAGGGGCGCCGTGTGTGCCACCACCCCTCCCCCGCCTGCCACGCAGGGCACCGACAGCTCCGCTTTTCAGAGCACCGCGCTCCGCGCCAGACACCACGCCCCGTGCCGGGCGCGGTGAACCAGGCGGTGCACACGCGGCCTGCGGTGCCCCTCCCCACGCCCGGCTATGCCCCGCGCAGGGCCACAGCTATGGCGAAACCGTAAAATCAGGGGTTCCACTAGGCCGGGCGGCAGTGCCCCGAAGAACATGAACCCCATCCAAGTTGGCGTGGTCATGGGTTCCAGCAGCGACTGGGACACCATGCAACACGCAGTTGCCATCCTCCAGCAATTCGGTATCGCGTTTGAAGCGCAGGTCGTCTCGGCCCACCGCATGCCGGACGACATGTTCCGCTTTGCCGAAGCCGCTGCCGACCGCGGCATCAAGGCCATCATCGCCGGTGCCGGCGGCGCAGCCCACCTGCCCGGCATGATTGCCGCGAAGACCACGGTGCCCGTGCTGGGCGTGCCCGTGGCCAGCCGCCACCTGCAAGGCGTGGATTCGCTGCACTCCATCGTGCAGATGCCCAAGGGCGTGCCCGTGGCCACCTTCGCCATCGGCAACGCCGGCGCCGCCAATGCAGCCCTGTTTGCCGTGGCGCTGCTGGCCAATGAGGATGCGGCACTGCGCAAGCAGCTCGACGCCTTCCGCGCCGAGCAGACCGAAGCGGCCCGCAACATGACCCTGCCGGTGAACGCATGAGCGCCACCAACACGCACGTGATCCTGCCCGGCGCCACGCTGGGCGTGCTGGGCGGCGGGCAGCTGGGCCGCATGTTTGCCCACGCGGCCCAGGCCATGGGCTACTTCACCGCCGTGCTGGACCCGGATGCCACCAGCCCTGCCGGCCGGGTCAGCCACCACCATGTGCGCACCGGTTACGAGGACGCACAAGGTCTGGCCGAGCTGGCCACGCTGTGCGCGGCCGTGACCACCGAATTCGAGAACGTGCCCGCAGCGGCGCTGAACCGGCTGGCCGAAAGCCTGCCCGTCTCGCCTGCCGGCGCCTCCGTCGCGATTGCCCAGGACCGCGCGGCCGAAAAAGCCCACTTCGTGAAGTGCGGCGTGCCCTGCGCCCCCTATGCCGTGATCGAAACGGCCGCCCAGCTGGCGGCCGTCAACGACGCACTGCTGCCCGGCATCCTGAAGACGGCCCGCATGGGCTACGACGGCAAGGGCCAGATCCGGGTCAAGACCCGGGCCGAGCTGGCCGCCGGCTGGGACGAACTGGGCCAGGTGGCCTGCGTGCTGGAAAAAATGCTGCCACTGGCGCACGAATGCTCGGTCATCGTCGCGCGCGGCCGCCATGGCGACATCGTCAACCTGCCGGTGCAGCGCAATCTGCACCGCGACGGCATTCTGGCCGTGACCGAGGTGTATGCCGGCAACCTGCCCGCCGCACAGGCAGAACAGGCGATCGCAGCGGCCAAGTCGGTGGCCATCGGTCTCGACTACGTGGGCGTGCTCTGCGTGGAATTCTTTGTGCTGGACAACGGCCAGCTCGTGGTCAACGAGATCGCCCCGCGCCCGCACAATAGCGGCCACTACAGCCAGAACGCCATGGATGTGTCGCAGTTTGAGCTGCAGGTGCGCTGCATGACCAACCTGCCCCTGGTGCAGCCACGCCAGCACAGCGCCACCGTGATGCTGAACCTGCTGGGCGATCTGTGGTTCACGCAGGGCGACACCGCCCAGTCCCCCGCCTGGGACCAGGTGCTGGCACTGCCCGGCACCCATCTGCACCTGTACGGCAAGGTCGATGCCAAGCGCGCCCGCAAGATGGGGCACCTGAACATCACTGCGGCCACGCCCGACCAGGCGCGTGAAACCGCGCTGCAGGCGGCCGCCATCCTCGGCATTGCGCCGTTTTAAGGAACACACGTGATTCTGGATGGAACGCTGGACGCCTCGGTCCGTGCTGCGGCTGCAGCACTGCAACGTGGTGAGCTGCTGGGCCTGCCCACGGAGACGGTCTATGGTCTGGCCGCCGACAGCGACAACGACGCCGCCGTGGCGCAGATCTTCGCCGCCAAGGGCCGTCCGGCCAACCATCCGCTGATCGTGCATGTGGCGGACAGCACGGCCATCACCCGCTACGCCAAGGAAGTGCCGGTCTTTGCGCAGCAACTGATCGATGCGTTCTGGCCCGGCCCGCTCACCCTGATCCTGCCGCGCCTGCCTGGCGCCGCCACGGCCTCGACCGGTGGACAGGACAGCGTGGGCCTGCGCTGCCCGTCGCACCCGGTGGCCCACGCCGTGCTGGCGGCCTGTCAGCAGCTGAACCCGCCGGTCTGGGGCGTTTCCGCCCCCAGCGCCAACAAGTTCGGCCGCGTCAGCCCCACCACGGCCGACCATGTCGCCGCGGAATTCGGGGATGCCCTGCTGGTGCTCGATGGCGGTGCCTGCGAAGTCGGCATTGAATCGACCATCGTGGACTGCACGCGCGGCGTACCCGTGCTGCTGCGTCCCGGCGCCATCACACGCGATGATATCGAGCGTGCCTGCGGTCAGCGCCCTCTCTCGAAAGAAGAGCTGACAGCGGACACCCCGCGCGCCTCAGGGACGCTGCTGGCCCATTACGCGCCCAATGCCAAGGTCCGGCTGATGGATGCCGAAGCGCTGCAGCAAGCCCTGGATGGCCTGGGGCCGGAGGCGCGCCGCCTCTGCGTCTACCACCGCAGCGCGCTGCGTTCACCGGTGCCCGGCGTCACGCTGCACGCCATGCCCCCGCAGGCACTGGCGGCTGCCCAGGAGCTGTTTGGCACGCTGCGTGACTTTGACGCACTGGGGGCCCAGTTCATCTGGATCGAAACCCCACCCGACAGCGCCGACTGGGAAGGCGTGCGCGACCGGCTGCAGCGCGCGGCCGCAGCCGGCTGATCCACCGCATCCCGGGTCCTGAGCGGCCCGATCCCGGTGCCAGTCGTCCTGCCTGCCCCTGGTGTCAGCGCGGCGCGGCCGCCGTGACGGCGCCACTGTCCCGTGCCACCCAGTCCACCAGCGCGTCCAGCGCCGGGCGGGCGGCACCGGCGTTGGCATGGTTGACGAAGGCCACCAGCACATAGCGCTTGCCGCTCACCCCATCCACATAGCCTGCCAGCGCATTGCTGTCGCGCAGCGAACCGGTCTTCAGGTGGGCGGAAGCCTGGGCCTTGCTGCGGCGCAGCGTCCCGTCCACGCCGGCAATGGGCAGCGATGCCACGAACTCCGGCATCACCGGCGACAGCCAGGCGCTCTGCAGCATGCGGCCCAGCGCATGGGCGCTGATGCGCGCCTCGCGGCTCAGGCCGGCACCGTTGTCCACCACCGGCCGCTCGGCCGCGCCCCAGCGGCTGTTCCACCAGCGGGCCACGGCTTCGTTGGCGGTCTGCATGCTGCCCACGCCGGCCTGCTCCAGCCCCAGCGTCAGGAATACCTGCTGGGTCATCACGTTGTTGCTGTACTTGTTGATGTCGCGCACCACCTCGCCCAGCGCGGGCGATTCGGCCACAAAGGCCGGGCTGAGACCGGCGGGCACACGGCCTTCGCGCACCACGCCGCCGAGCTTGCCGCCCAGCTCGCGCCACATGCCTTCCACCGCCCGGGCCGCAAACTGCTGCGGATCGGCCGGGGCGATGGACCACACCTTGTCGCCGCAGCTGGCCGGGTACTGGCCCGCAAAGCCCATGCGCGCCGGATCGGCCCAGTCGCCTTGCAGCGCGCTGCGCCAATCCCCGCAGTCGGTACCCGCTGGTGCCAGCGGCACCGTGGCCTGCTGCTGCACGCCCGCGAGCGGCGGCTCCCACTGCACGCGGGCCACGCCGGCCCGGGCATCGGGCACCAGCGTCATCACGGCGGATTTGTAGTTCAGCAGCAATGCATCGGGCGCCACGTTGTAGGGCCGGAAAGGTTCGCCATCGAAGGCGGCTGCATCGTGGGCCGGCAGGGCAAAGGCGCTGCGGTCCAGAACGATGTCCCCCGCAATCGACTTCACCCCCATGCCCTGCAGGCGGCGCAGCAGCAGCCACAGCCGCTCCATCACCAGCTTGGGGTCGCCCCGTCCCTGCAGGTAGAGATGGCCCTGCAGGCTGCCGTTACCGATACTGCCGTCCAGGTACACCGGGGTGCGCCAGACATAGGCCGGACCCAGCAGGTCCAGTGCCGCATAGGTGGTGACCAGCTTCATCACGGACGCCGGGTTCATGGCATCGCGCTCGCGCCAGGCCAGGCGCGGGCTGCTGCGGCCTTCGGCTTCGGCCACATAGAAGGACACCGCCTCGCGCGGGATCTTGGCGCGCTGCAGTGCCGCGTCGACCACGGCTGGCAGGGCCATGGCACGGGCAGAGGTCGCCGGCGGTGCAACCACCGGGGAGGAAGACGCCGCCGCCTGCGCCACGGCCAATACCGGCAGGACGGCCAGCGCACCGGCGGCGGTCAGCCGGCGCATGGCGCGGACACCGCGCCCAGGGTCAGAAATTCGCATGGCCCGCAGTCTAGTGCCTGCGCACCGGCCCGGGCGGCACCGGGGACGGCTGGCGCCAAGGCCATGCCTGCCCCTGGGAAAGCGCGCGCGCCCGATAATCCATGGTTGCCCTGGCGGCACTGCCCTTGTTTGTTGTGTGTCAGACCGCCCCCTCGAAAGTCGCCCCGCCATGAAACTGCTTGCCTTTGATACCAGCACGGACCAGCTGTCCATCGCCATCCAGCATGGCGAGCGCATCTGGCAGCACCAGGGTGCGGGCGGCGCACAGTCGTCGTCCACGCTGATTCCCGCCGTCCAGCAAGGCATGCAGGCCCTGGGCCTGCACTATGGCGAGCTGGACGCCATTGCCTTCGGCCGCGGTCCGGGCTCGTTCACCGGCCTGCGCACCTCCTGCGCCATCGCCCAAGGCCTGGCCCTGGGGGCCGGGCTGCGGCTGCTGCCCATTGACACCCTGCTGGCCATGGCCGAAGAGGCACGCCAGCAGCACGGCTGCACCGACCTGCTGGCCGTGCTGGACGCGCGCATGCACGAGGTCTACCACGCCGGCTACCAGTACGCCGACGGCCGATGGCGCGAAACCCGGGAGCTGGGCCTGTGCGCGCCCGAGGCGCTGTCCGTGCCTGCGGGCCTGCCCGTGGTGGGCAATGCCCACGCCGCCTACCCCGAACAGCTGGCACCCGGCGCCACCCATCTGCACGCCCTGCCCACGGCCACCGCCCTGCTGCGCCTAGCCCCCCAGTGCATGGCCGACGGCGGGCTGGTGGATGCCATCGATGCGCTGCCGCGCTATATCCGCGATAAAGTGGCCAAAACCACGGCCGAACGCGAAGCCGAAAAGCTGGCCGCCGCCCAGCCCACTGCGCCTGCTGCATGAGCTCCACGCTGTCTCCCGCACCGCTGCTGATGCCGCTCCAGCCGGAATGGCTGGACCGCGTCGTGGCCGTGGAGGCAGCGGCCTACACCCACCCCTGGACGCCGGGCAACTTCCGCGACGCACTGGCCTCGGGCTACCAGGCCCAGATGCTGGTACAGGGCGATCGGCTGCTGGGCTATTACGTGGCCATGCAGGTGCTCGACGAGGTGCATCTGCTGAACATCGCCGTCGCCCCCGACGCCCAGGGCCAGGGCTGCGCCCGGCTGCTGCTGGAGACACTGGACCACTGGTCCCGCCTGCAAAGCGCCAAATGGCTCTGGCTGGAGGTGCGCGCCAGCAACACCCGCGCCCGCGCCATCTACGAACGCCATGGCTACCGCCAGGTGGGCGAGCGCAAGCGTTACTATCCCGTGCACCACGGCGAGCGCGAGACCGCCATCATCATGAGCATGCCCCTCTATGGCCCTGAACCTTGACGCCCGCCAGCGCGCCATGTTGCAAGACATGGGCATTACCTTCTGGGGCCCCAGTGCGCCGCCGGCCGCCGTGCCTGCGGTCGCAGCAGCAGCCCCAGCCGAAGCCTCTGCCCTCCCGGCTGCCGTAGCGACGCCAGCGGCCTCTGCGGCGGAGGCAGCTCCGCAGCCGCCCACCGCAGTCATCGCAACGGCAACTGCGCCCGATCCGCAGCCCGAGCGCGCCGCACCGATCCCGCCCGCGATGGACGCGGCCCCCACTGCACCGCAGGCGGCATCAGCCGACGCAGCACCCGCCCATGCCACGCCGGTCTACCGCGCCCCGGCTGCGGCCAGTGCACCCTGGTTCATGGCCCCGCTGGTGCATGCCTATGCCGAATCGGCCGCCCCCGATGCGCCCGACGCCGGCTGGCTGGTGCTGGTCGAATGTGCCGATCCGGCCGACCCCTGGGCCGGCGATGCCGGCGCACTGCTGAACAACATGCTGCGCGCACTGCGCCTGCAGCAGCACCCCCAGGTGCGCATTGCGCCCCTGACGCGCCAGACGCCGGGCAGCGCCGCCGGCCACCCCGGGCTGGAGCCGCTGGCCCCGGCGCTGCAGGCAGCCCTTGCCACCCACCGCCCGGCGCGCGTGCTGGTGCTGGGCCTGCATGCGGCCCGCGCCGTGCTGCAGCGCAGCGAAGCCCTGGGCCCGCTGCGTGCCGAGCTGCACCAGCTGCACGGCGTACCCGCCGTGGTCAGCTACGACCCCGCCTACCTGCTGCGCGCCCCGCACGCCAAACCCGGTGCCTGGGCCGACCTGTGCCGCGCCCACGCGCTGCAACCGCCCACGCACTGAAAACCGCCCATCCGGCGATGTCCGTTGCACTGCACAAAAGCGGTGCCAGAGGCATAATCGCCGGCTTGTCACATTGAGGAGATATCTCCGTGGAAACCTACCCGAGTTGGTAGCTTCCGCCTCCCTGGCCAGTGCCGTGGAGCCGGAAGCGCACCCCGCACCGCACACTGCAAGAACAAGCCATGGGAGTGAGCCATCATGCTCAACATCTTTACGCTGTCCAATGGACGGCTGGTTCAAGTCGAAATCGAATCGCTGGAAGAACTCACGCAGTTCCAGCCGATCTGGGTGGACCTGGAGTCGCCCACGGTCGATGAAAAGCGCTGGGTCAAGCAGCACTACGGCCTGTCGATCCCTGAAGACGCAACCGACGAAGACATCGAAGAATCCGCCCGCTTCTACGAAGAAGACAACGGCGAACTGCACATCCGCAGCGACTTTCTGGTGGACGATGAGGATGACCCACGCAGCGTGCGCGTGGCCTTCATCCTGAACCAGCACAACACCGAGCTCAACAGCTGCGGCGTGCTGTTCTCCATCCATGAGGAAGACATCCCCGTCTTCCGCCTGCTGCGCCTGCGCGCGCGCCGCGCGCCGGGGCTGATCGAAGAGGCCAAGGAAGTGCTGCTCAAGCTCTTCGATGCCGATGCCGAATACTCCGCCGACACGCTGGAAGGCATTTACGACGACCTCAAGCAGGTCAGCGCCCAGGTGCTGGAAGGCAATATGACCGACGACCACGCCCAGGGCGTGCTGTCCGACATTGCCCGCCAGGAAGACCTGAACGGCCGCATCCGCCGCAACATGCTGGACACGCGCCGTGCGGTGAGCTTCATGATGCGCTCCAAGATGCTCAATGCCGAGCAGTTCGAAGACGCGCGCCAGATCCTGCGCGACATTGAATCGCTGGACAGCCACACCGCCTTCCTGTTCGACAAGATCAACTTCCTGATGGATGCCACGGTCGGTTTCCTGAACATCAACCAGAACAAGATCATCAAGATCTTCTCGGTGGCCAGCGTGGCCCTGCTGCCTCCCACGCTGATTGCCAGCGTGTACGGCATGAACTTCAAGTTCATGCCCGAGCTGGAGTGGGAGTTCGGCTATGGCTACGTGGTGGGGCTGATGATCCTCAGCGCCGTCGGACCCATGCTGTACTTCCGCAAGCGCGGCTGGCTCAAGTAAAGCCCCAGGCACCACCTGTGGCGCCCTGCCTCTCCCTCATGGGAGAGCACGCCTGGCGTGCGGCACGGCACAGCACGGCGTCTGATCCGCGCACCCGCACCGGGATTCGCGGTGCCGGCACCGCTCCCGCTGCGCACGGCGCATCACCCCTGCTGCACCCAGTGCTGCACGATCTGCAGCGCGTAGCGGCTGGCCACGGCCTGCACAAAGGCGGGGAAGTCCACATGGGCGCTGTCGTCCGCACGGTCGGAGATCGTGCGGACGGCGGCAAACGGCACGCCATAGTCGGCACAGACCTGGGCAATGGCCGCACCTTCCATCTCCACCGCCAGGGGGACATGGCCGGCGGCCTGCAGATCGGCCGTGATCTGGCCGGAGACCGCGGCCGAGACAATGAACTGGTCACCGCTGGCCACCAGCCCCGCATGGGCGCGCGGCACGCTGCCGCCCAGCAAGGGCTCGTTCCATCCCGCTGCCTGCGCCACACAGGCCTGTGCGGCCGCCAGCAAACCGGCGCTCAGCACCGCATCGCAGACCAGCGTGGGGGCCGCATAGCCGGGCACCTGCCAGCGGGGGAACAGCGGGCGCACGTCCATGTCGTGCTGCAGAAACTGCTGGGCCACCACCACATCCCCCACCTGCACGCCCGCCCCCACCCCACCGGCCACGCCGGTGAACAGCAGTTGCTGGGCGCCAAAGCCTTCCATCACGGCCGTGGCCGTGGTGGCCGCTGCCACCTTGCCGATGCCGGTCAGCCCCAGCACCACGCTGCGGCCGTGCAACCGGCCCAGGGTGAAATCCCGTCCGGCGCGGCGCACGGTCCGGGCATCCGTCAGCAGGTGCTGCAGACCATATTGTTCTTCGGGCAGGGCGCTGAGGATGGCAAGGGCCATGGCAGTTCTTCACAGGTCAAGTCGGCGGCGCCTGCGCAGCAGGGGCGCAGGCGCCGCCGGAGTTTCGGGCGCGGCGCACCGGCAGAACCCCGGCGCGGCACAGCCCGCCATTCTCGCCCAGCGGGGGCGCTGCTGCCGGCCGGCGGGTTTCAGATTGCCAGCGGCGCGGCAGCGTTGCGCAGGGCCCGCAGCACGCTGAACACCGTCAGCGCCGAGGTCTTGGGGTTGGCCGCCAGCGGCTGGCCCGCCAGCTCCAGCGACAGCCGCCCGAACGCCCCCTGGACCGCAATCTGGTGCCGGTTCTCGCTGCACTGGGGGTCGGCCACCAGCCGGACCTCGGTGGCGTCCAGCCCCAGGCCGGCCAGGGCCACGGTGGCGGCCACATTGGCGTTGCGCGGGTACTGCTGCGCGGCCTCGCGCGCACTGCCCTGGAAGAAACAGCACGGCGCCGTCAGCGCCTGCAGATCGCACACCGCCTCGGCCGGTGTGCCCTTCCAGGCTGCCGCCGGTTTGGTGCCGGTGTAGGTCACCTGCGCCAGCCCCCCTTCGCGGGCCGCGGCCAGCGCGTCGATGGCCCCGATGGCCCCGGGCAGCAGCTGCACGCGCGTGCCCCCCTGCCGGGCTGCATCGGCCAGTTCCTCCACCAGACCGGGCGCCGCCAGCGCGCCGACCGACACCACCAGACAGGGAATGCCGCGCCGCAGCGCCGGCAGCACATGGGTGGCAATGGCGCTGTGGCCGGCACACTCCACCAGCAGATCGGGCCGCGCATCCTCGGGCAGCGCCTGCAGCAACTGGGCGCCGGGCGCATGCTGCGCCAGCCAGGCCACCAGGTCGGGACGCGGCTGGCGGGCCAGCACCCAGTCCACCCGCAGGCCCTGCAAGCCGGACAGCTGCGGCAGACGCTGCAGCACTTCGCTGCCGATGGCGCCGCAGCCCACCAGGGCAATGCGCAGAGAAGACGGAGAGTGAGGCTGCCGGGGGGCCGCGGCAGCAAGGGGCGTGGAGGTCTGCATGGCGCCCAAGCGTACGCCATGCGGCAGCGTCCGGCCGCTCCTGCCATGAAAAAAGGGAGCGCGAACGCTCCCTCGGTGGAATGGCTGCCCGCGTGGTGCGGGCAGATGTCCGTCAGGCCGCGACGGCAGCCGCCGGCGTGCTGTCGCGCAGCTCGCGGCGCAGGATCTTGCCCACCGGGGTCTTGGGCAGTTCGGTGCGGAACTCGATCACCTTGGGACGCTTGTAACCCGTCAGGTTCTCCTTGCAGAACTCGCGCAGCCGGGCCTCGGTCAGGCTGTCGTCCTTGCGCACCACCACCAGCTTCACGGCTTCGCCGGTGCTGGCATCGGGAACGCCCACCACCGCGCACTCCAGCACGCCGGGGCAGGTGGCCACCACGTCTTCCACCTCGTTGGGGTAGACATTGAAGCCGCTGACCAGCACCATGTCTTTCTTGCGGTCCACGATCTTGAAGTAGCCACGTGCGTCCATCACGCCGATGTCGCCGGTCAGGAAATAGCCATCGGCCGTGGTGACCTTGGCGGTTTCATCCGGACGCTGCCAGTAGCCGGCCATGACCTGCGGGCCCTTGACGGCGATTTCGCCGGTCTTGCCCAGCTCGGTGATGGTCAGTCCGCCCTCGTCCACCAGCTTCACATAGGTGCTGGGCTTGGGCACGCCGATGCTGCCGGTGAACTCCTTGGCCGTGACCGGGTTGCAGCTGACCACGGGGCTGGTTTCCGACAGGCCATAGCCTTCGACGATGGGGCAGCCGGTCTTTTCCAGCCACAGCTTGGCCACCGCACCCTGCACGGCCATGCCGCCACCGACCGAGACCTTCAGGTGGCTCCAGTCCACGCTGTTGAAGTCCGGGTGGTGGGCCAGTCCGTTGAACAAGGTGTTCACCGCCGGGAAGTTGTGGAAGACCTCGCCCTGCAGGTCCTTGAACACCGCTTTCAGGTCGCGCGGATTGGCGATCAGGATGTTGCGCCCGCCGGTGTGCATGGCCAGCATCATGTTCACCGTGAAAGCGAAGATATGGTAGAGCGGCAGCGCGCAGATGCTGGTGACCTGCTCGCCCGTCTTGCGGATATTCTGCAGCACCGGGTTGAACCAGGCTTCGCACTGCAACGTGTTGGCGATGATGTTGCGATGCAGCAGCACCGCACCCTTGCTGACGCCGGTGGTGCCGCCGGTGTACTGCAGCACGGCAATGTCTTCGGACCCCACGGCCACCGGCACAAAGCGGCGGCTGCGGCCCTGGGCCACGGCGGTCTTGTAGCCCACGGCGCCGGGCAGCTGGAACGGGGGCACCAGCTTCTTGACTTTGCGCACCACATAGTTGACCAGCAGGCCCTTGAGGCCCAGCTCATCGCCCATGCTGCACAGCACCACATGCTGCACCGGCGTGTGGCCGATGCACTGCTGCAGCGTGTGGGCGAAGTTTTCGATGATGACAATGGCCTTGGCCCCGGAATCCTTGAGCTGGTGCTCCAGCTCGCGGGCGGTGTAGAGCGGGTTGACGTTCACCACCACATAGCCGGCGCGCAAAATGGCGGCCACGGCCACCGGGTACTGCGGCACATTGGGCATCATGATGGCCACGCGGTCGCCCTTTTGCAGGCCCAGCGATTGCAGGTAGGCGGCAAACGCCTGGCTTTGCCGGTCCACATGGCCGAACGGAATGTTCTTGCCCATATAGGTGTAGGCCGTGCGATCGGCATAGGCCTTGAAGGCCTGTTCCATCAGCGCCACCAGCGAGGTGTAGCGCGAAGGGTCGATATCTGTTGGCACGCCTTCGGGATAGGCTGCCAGCCATGGACGCTCTGTCGTCATGCCCGGGGTCTCCACTCTGTATGGTTCTAACGCGATCCCCCATTCTGATAAAAAGCACGGCCGTTCGGTACTTGTGGTTACCCTAGGGTGCAACCCTAGGCGCTGCATGCCGCCGCCTCCGGCTCCGGCTGCAGGCGCAAAAAAACCCGCAGGCTTGCGCACTGCGGGTGTGTGCCGGGCCTGCCGCGCTACAGCCTGTAGCGCCGGCAGCCATCACAAAGGCGGTTTACTTGACCAGCTGGGCCAGATCGCCTGCGGCGTACTTCTTGGCCATCTGTTCCAGGCTGTAGCCCTTGATCTTGGCACCCTGGCCTTCGCAGCCGAACTCGATGTAACGGGCCTTGCACACCTGCTTGGCAGCTTCGCGGGCCGGCTTGAGCCATTCGCGGGCATCGAACTTGTCGGGGTTCTCGGCCAGGAACTTGCGCACCGCGCCGGTCATGGCCAGACGGATGTCGGTGTCGATGTTGATCTTGCGCACGCCGTACTTGATGGCTTCCTGGATTTCCTCGACGGGCACGCCGTAGGTTTCCTTCATCTTGCCGCCGTACTGGTTGATGATGGCCAGCAGTTCCTGGGGCACCGAGGACGAGCCGTGCATCACCAGGTGGGTGTTGGGGATGCGGGCGTGGATTTCCTTGACGCGGCTGATGGCCAGGATGTCGCCTGTGGGCTTGCGGCTGAACTTGTAGGCGCCGTGGCTGGTGCCGATGGCGATCGCCAGCGCGTCCAGCTGGGTGGCCTTCACGAACACGGCCGCTTCCTCGGGGTCGGTCAGCATCTGGCTGTGGTCCAGCTTGCCGACGGCGCCGATGCCGTCTTCCTCACCGGCGTCGCCGGTTTCCAGGTTGCCCAGGCAGCCCAGTTCGCCTTCCACGGTGGCGCCGATCTGGTGGGCCATGGCCACCACCTTCTGGGTCACGTCGACGTTGTAGTCGAAGGACGAAGGGGTCTTGCCGTCGCTCATCAGCGAGCCGTCCATCATCACCGAGCCAAAGCCCAGGTTCAGCGCGCCCTGGCAGATTTCGGGGGTGGTGCCGTGGTCCTGGTGCATCACCAGGGGGATATGGGGGTACTGTTCGGCAGCGGCCTGGATCAGGTGTTTGATGAAGGGCTCACCGGCGTACTTGCGGGCGCCAGCGCTGGCTTGCAGGATCACGGGCGCGCCGACTTCGTCAGCCGCCGACATCACGGCCTGGACCTGTTCCAGGTTGTTCACGTTGAAGGCGGGGATGCCATAGCCGTTTTCAGCGGCATGGTCGAGCATTTCGCGCATCGAGATCAAAGGCATGGTCGTGGTTCCGTTAAAAGTGGATCAAGGGCACGGTGGCCGCAAGGAAACGTGGCCGTAACCACGTGGTAACCGGCCGATTTTAACGATTTGCCCGCACAGTGGCACCGGCAGGGGAAAGGCCGCGCGGGGTCTCCCTGTCGGACGGTGCCGCCTCCCGTTCCGGCGTGCGGCCAGAAGCCCGGGCCGCCCGGCGCCTGCGCCCCGGCTCACTCCACCTGGCAGATCTTCAGCATATTGCTGCCGCCGGGCTGGCCCATGGGCTCGCCGCAGGTGATGGCGTAGACATCCCCGCTTTGCACGATATTGCGCATGCGCAAATGGTTTTCCGCCTGCTCCAGTGCGGTATCCCGGTCGGCGCTGGTGTCCATCAGCAGCGGGCGCACATTGCGGAACAGCGCCATCTTGCGTTGCGTGGCCACCTTGGGGGTGAGCGCGTAGATGGGAATGTGGATGCGGTGGCGGCTCATCCACAGCGCGGTGGAGCCGCTTTCCGTCATCGCCACGATGGCCTTGGCGCCCAGGTGGTGGGCGGTGAACAGCGCGCCGATGGCGATCGCCTGGTCGATGCGGCGGAACTGGCGGTCCATGAAGTCCGAATCCTTGCGCGGCTCCTCGGCGGCCTCGGCGGCGGCACAAATCTCGGCCATGGCCCGCACGGTCTCCAGCGGATACTTGCCGGCGGCGGTCTCGGCGCTGAGCATCACCGCATCGGTGCCGTCCAGCACGGCGTTGGCCACATCGCTGACTTCGGCGCGCGTGGGCACCGGGTTGGTGATCATGCTCTCCATCATCTGGGTCGCCGTGATCACCACCTTGTCCATCTCGCGCGCCATGCGGATCATTTTCTTCTGCAGCGCCGGCACGGCGGCATTGCCCACTTCCACGGCCAGATCGCCACGCGCCACCATGATGCCGTCGGACACGCGCAGGATGGCCTCCAGCTGGGGAATGGCTTCGGCGCGCTCGATCTTGGCGATCAGCCCTGGGCGGTGGCCGCTGCCTGCCGCCGCCACGCTGCACAGCTGGCGCGCCATTTCCATGTCGGTGGCATTCTTGGGAAAACTCACGGCCACATAGTCCGCGCCCAGGCCCATGGCGGTCTTGATGTCCTCCATGTCCTTGGCCGTCAGCGCAGGGGCCGTCAGCCCGCCGCCCTGCTTGTTGATGCCCTTGTTGTTGGACAGCTCGCCACCAATGGTGACCGTGGTGTAGACCGCATCGCCCAGCACCCGGTCCACGGTCAGCACGATCAGCCCGTCGTTGAGCAGCAGCACATCGCCCGACTTCACATCGCGCGGCAGCTCCTTGTAGTCCAGGCCCACGCCGCCGAGATCACCGGGCTCGGTGCGCGCCGCGTCCAGCACAAAGGGCTGACCGGCTTCCAACATCACCTTGCCGGCCGCAAACTTGCCCACGCGGATCTTGGGGCCCTGCAGGTCGGCCATGATGGCCACTTCCCGGCCCACACGCTGAGCGGCCGCGCGCACCATGGTGGCGCGGTCGATGTGGTCCTGGGCCGTGCCGTGGCTGAAGTTCAGGCGCACCACGTTCACGCCGGTGGCAATCATCTGGGCCAGCAGTTCCGGCTCGCTGGAAGCGGGGCCCAGGGTGGCAACAATCTTGGTGGCGCGGCGCACCTGCAGGTGGGTGTAGGAGACGGGGATGCTCATGGATTCCAGCTATCAAAGGGAAAGGGCCTCGGCCCGGGGGATCAGGTCAGACCATGGGACAGTGCCAGGGCCAGGGTATGGGCCACTATGGCCGCTCCCAGCCCGTGGCGCCAGTAGATGTAACCCGCCAGCAGGCCGAAGACGGTGTGGTTCAGCAGCACATAGGCCAGCAGCTCCGGGGAGAGCCCGCCCATCAGCGCCATGGCCGCCGGCAGATTGGACGCGGCACCCAGCAGTGCCGCCAGCGCGATCACCATCCACACCAGCCCGCTGCGGGGCGCACCGCCGCGCGGCTGCAGCACGCGCCACAGCCCGAACAGCATCACGCTCATCATGCCCCAGCGCACCAGCAGCTCTTCGGCCACGCCGCTGTACAGCAGCTTGATCCACAGCGGCAAGGCCTGCACCGGATCGCCCGGCGCCAGCGCATCCGGGGTGAGCTGGGCCAGCGTGACCATCCAGGCCGCCCCCATCACGCCGCCGGCCACGCCGGGCAACCACATCTGTTGCAGCGCCGTCACCGGCCGGCTGCGCCGCTGCACCAGGGATCCCAGCATGGGCGCACCCAGACCGACGCGCGGGGACAGCCAGGCACCAAAGAACACGGCCGCCGCCAGCAGCAGCAAGCTTTGCACGCTGCCCATCACCGGCAGGGCCCAGCCCGGCAGATGGCCGCTGGGCAGGCGCTGGCCCACCTGCCAGGCCATGCCGACCACGCCGGGCAGGCCCAGCAGCCACAGCAGCAGGCTCAGCCGCAGCGGCTGGCGCAGCTCCTCGGCGGGCAGGGACACAGGGGCGTCGTCTTCGGAGGCGGGGTCCATCATGGCGACGGGCAGAGCAGGCGGGTGGGAGAAGAAAACAAGGCGTGGTCTCAGGCGCGCATCAGCGCTTCGATATCATCGGGCTCGACCGGCACGCCGCGCGTCAGCAGCTCGCAGTCACCGTCGGTGACCACGGCGTCGTCCTCGATGCGGATGCCGATATGGTGGAACTGCTCCGGCACGCCGGGCGCGGGGCGCACATAGATGCCGGGCTCGATGGTGGTCACCATGCCCGGGCGCAGGATGCGGCTGGGGCGGTTGGCGATGGTCTCGCCCGACAGCGGGTCCTTGCGCTGGCTGGACTGCCCCAGCTCGCCGGCCTCCACATAGCTGCCGCAGTCGTGCACATCCATGCCCAGCCAGTGGCCGGTGCGGTGCATGTAGAACTGGAAGTAGGCGCGCGCATCGATCACATCCTGGGCGGTTCCGTAGGTGGACTTGTCCAGCAACCCCAGATCCAGCATGCCCTGGGCCAGCACGGCCACCGTGGCATCGTGCGGGTCGTTGAAGCGCCGGCCGGCACGGGTCACGGCAATGGCGGCTTTCTGGCTTTCCAGCACCAGTTCGTACAGCGCGCGCTGGGGACCGGTGAAGCGACCATCGGCAGGGAAGGTACGGGTGATGTCGCTGGCATAGCTGTCCAGCTCGCAGCCAGCGTCGATCAGCACCAGCTCGCCGGCACGCACCGGCGTGTTGCCGGCACGGTAGTGCAGCACACAGGCATTGGCACCTGCCGCGACGATGGAGTCGTACGCCACGCCCTGGGCGCCGCTCTGGCGGAATTCGTGCAGCAGCTCGGCATCCAGGTGGTATTCGCGGCAGTCCTCACCGGCGCGCAGCATGCGGGCCGAACGCTGCATGGCACGCACATGAGCGCGGGCGCTGATCACGCCGGCGCGGCGCATCACGTCCAGCTCATAGGCATCCTTGACCAGGCGCATGTCATCCAGCAACGCACAGACATCGCCCTGCGCCGTGGGGCACAGCGCACCATAGCGGGAGCGGGCGCGCACGGCGGTGAGCCAGCCTTCCACCTGGGCGGCCAGACCCTCGTGCGTGGCAAACGGGTACCAGACGCGCTCCTGGTTCTCCAGCAGGCGCGGCAGGCGGCTGCCCAACTCCGTGACGGGATAGGCGGCATTCACCCCCAGGCTGGCCACGGCGGCTTCCGGGCCCAGGCGGTAGCCGTCCCAGATCTCGCGCTCCAGGTCCTTGGGCTGACAGAATAGCGTGCTGCTGCCGTCGGCAGCCAGCACCAGCGTGGCCTGGGGTTCGGTGAAGCCGGTCAGGTAGTAGAAATAGCTGTCGTGCCGATAGAGGTAGCTGTTGTCGCGGTTGCGCCCCCGCTCCGGCGCAGTGGGAATGATGGCAATGCCACCGGCGCCCAGTTGGGCAGCCAGGCGCGCGCGGCGTTGGGCGTAAACAGAGATCATGGCAGCTATCGTAGCGCTGCCGCGACCCGCTGCATGCCAGATGGCCGCCCGGAGGCCGCCAGGGGCCGAAATTTGTGGCGCCGCCCCCACCCGCCACCCGCACAACGGATGCCGGCCGGGATCAGCAGGTGCCGGAAGCGGCCCTCGAAAGCCCGCCGGGGCTCACGCCAGCAGCATGCTCACCCCGGCCACCAGCAACAGGCTGCAAACCATCCACTGCAGTACCCGGGTGGACAGCGGCGGCGGGTACTTGGCCAGCAGCCAGGTGACGCCGGCGACTACCGGCACGGCCACGGCCGCCGTGAACAGCGACGACCAGCGCAATCCGCCCGAGGGAATGACGATGCCCAGACGCAGCACGGTGTTGGCCAGGAACATCACCAGCAGGCACTGGCGCACCAGGGCCGCCGGCAGCGGCTGGCGGTACAGGTGGTAGACCATGGGCGGCCCGGAGGTGGAAAACAGCCCGCCCAGCAGGCCGGACAGACCGCCCGCCACCCACATGGAGCCCGGCCCTGACAACGTGGCGCGCTGGCTTTTCTGAAGCAGCAGCACGATGGCGCAGGCGATGATGGTCACGCCCAGCAGCATGCGCAGCACGTTCACCAGATCGCCGCTGAGCCAGTGCAGCAGCGCCAGCCCGCCCACCACGCCGATCAGGCTGCTGGCCAGAATGGGTTTGAGCATGTCCCAGCGCGGCTGGAACGGGTGGCTGCGCAGGTACACCGCGCCGTTGACCAGTGACAGCAGCCCTGCGACGTTGGCCGCATCGGCAATCGGCATCAGGTGCAGGGCACCGGCCATGCCGACAAAAATCAGCCCGAAGGCGAAACCGGTGAGGTTCTGGCAGGCCGACGCCACGACCACCACCGCGATCAACCACCCGTAGGTGCTCCAATCCACATCCATATGCCTGTCCGTTGGCGGCGCTTGCCCCGGCCACCCATGGGGAATTCAACAAAAACAGGAGCTGCCTGCAATACCAGGCCGCCACATTGCACCACTTTTATTACGCCAACGTTTGCTGCGTCAGCGACAGGTGCTCTGCCTTTCAGGCCGCTGCATTCAGCTGGGCCAGCCGCTCGGGCGTGCCCACATCCACCCAGAGGCCGCGGTAGACGCTGGCCCCCACGCGCCCGGCATCCATGGCACGGCGCAGCAGCGGCGCCAGCGGCGCGGCCCCGCCCTGCGGGTTGCCCGCGGGAAGGTCGCACCAGGGCGCGCCAAACAGTTCGGCCTTGAGCAGCGCGATGGTGCTGTAGGTATAGCGCGGCAAGGCCGCCAGCGCATCGCTGGCCTGCGTTTTCGGCACGTTCACGGCGCGGCCCGTGCCGCCGCCCGGTGCACTTTCCGCCAGACCGAAGTCGCCTTGCGGGTTGTGCGCCGGATTGGGCACCAGCCACAGATGGGCCAGATCGTCGCCGGCAGCAAACGCGTCGTGTGCCGCGGCATCGAACACGAAATCCGGCGCAAACACATCGCCCGCCGCCAGCCAGAACACGGGCGGCAGTTGCGGCAGGGCACGGGCAATGCCGCCGGCCGTTTCCAGCGCATGGCCGAAATCCGCGCCTTCGTGCGAGTAGTGCAGGCCACCGGCCGCCGCCAGCGCGGGCCAGGCCGCATTCAGGTGCGCAGGGATCTGCGTTCCCAGCCAGGCGGTGTTCACCACCATGCGGTCCACGCCATCGCGCTGCAGCGCCGCCACATGCCAGTCCAGCAGCGCGCGGCCCCGCACAGCCAGCAGCGGCTTGGGGGTGGCATCGGTCAGCGGGCGCATGCGCTCGCCACGGCCTGCGGCCAGCAGCATCGCAGCGCGGGAGTGGGGTTCTGCCGGTAAAGAGCTCATATCCTGTCCTGTCTTGCGCGGTGTCAGGCCTGCACCGCAGGCGCTACTGTAGGGCTTGTGGCGCTCACATTTCCATGCCGCAGCGTGATTTCCGACTGCGCTGCCCCCGCGCTGCACAGGGGGCTCTGTAACCCGTATGAAACTCGCCGCAGCCACATCGGTAAAATCCCGCCCATCTCTTTGCACACTCACCCCTCGGAGCTGCCCTCCATGGCAAACACCCAAATGATGGCCAACGCAATCCGCGCGCTGGCTATGGACGCTGTTCAACAAGCTAATTCCGGCCACCCCGGAGCCCCCATGGGCATGGCCGACATGGCCGTGGCGCTGTGGAGCCGCCACCTCCAGCACAACCCCGTGAACCCGCACTGGGCCAACCGCGACCGGTTCATCCTGTCCAACGGCCACGGCTCCATGCTGATCTACGCCCTGCTGCACCTGACCGGCTACGAGCTGCCTCTGCAGGAGCTGAAGAATTTCCGCCAGCTGCACAGCAAGACCGCCGGCCACCCCGAAGTGGGCGTGACACCGGGCGTGGAAACCACCACTGGCCCGTTGGGCCAGGGCATCACCAATGCCGTGGGCTTTGCCCTGGCTGAAAAGCTGCTGGCCGCCGAATTCAACCAGGACAAGCACGAAATCGTGGACCACCACACCTTCGTGTTCCTGGGCGATGGCTGCCTGATGGAAGGCATCTCGCACGAAGCCGCCTCCCTGGCCGGCGCCTGGAAGCTGAACAAGCTGATCGCGCTGTACGACGACAACGGCATCTCCATCGACGGCAAGGTCACGCCCTGGTTCGTCGACAACACGCCCGAGCGTTTCGAGGCCTACGGCTGGAACGTGATCCGCGCCGTGGACGGCCACAATGTGGACGCCGTGGACGCTGCCATCGCCGAAGCCAAGAAGAGCGCCACCAAGCCCACGCTGATCTGCTGCAAGACCAGCATCGGCAAGGGTTCGCCCAACCGCCAGGACACCGCCAAGGCCCACGGCGAACCGCTGGGTGCCGAAGAAATCGCGCTGACCCGCGCCGCACTGGGCTGGACCTACGGCCCCTTCGAAATCCCCGCCGATGTCTACACCGACTGGGACGCCAAGGACCAGGGTGCCAAGGCCGAAGCCGCCTGGGACAAGAAGTTCGCCGCCTACGCCAAGGACTACCCCGAGCTGGCCGCTGCCTTCACCCGCCGCATGGCCGGGAACCTGCCCGACAACTTCGTCGAAGTGGCCGCACAGATCGCTTCCGACGCACATGACGCCGGCGCCACCGTGGCCAGCCGCAAGGCCAGCCAGCTGGCCCTGGAAGGCCTGACCGCCGCGCTGCCCGAGCTGCTGGGCGGCTCCGCCGACCTGACCGGCTCCAACCTGACCAACACCAAGTCCACCCCCGCTTTCCGCGTGGACGACAACGGTACCGTGGTCAAGACCGAAGAAGGCAAGATCGGCCGCCACATCAACTACGGTGTGCGCGAATTCGGCATGGCCGCCATCCTGAACGGTGTGGCGCTGCACGGTGGTTACATCCCCTACGCCGGCACCTTCCTGACCTTCTCCGACTACAGCCGCAACGCCATCCGCATGGCCGCGCTGATGAAGCAGCGCGTGATCCACGTGTTCACCCACGACTCCATCGGTCTGGGCGAAGACGGCCCCACCCACCAGTCCATCGAGCACGCTGCCAGCCTGCGTCTGATCCCCGGTCTGGATGTGTGGCGCCCCGCCGACACCACCGAAACCGCCATGGCCTGGGCCGTGGCCATCAGCCAGAAGAACCGCCCCACAGCCATGCTGCTGTCGCGCCAGAACCTGGCCTACGCGCCCAAGAGCGAAGACGCGCTGGACAACATCGCATGCGGCGGCTACGTGCTCTCCGAGCCCAAGGACGTGGGCCTGAAGGGCAAGAAAGCCCAGGCCGTGATCATCGCCACCGGCTCCGAAGTGCAACTGGCCCTAGCGGCCCAGAAGCAACTGGCCGAGAAGAAGATTGCCGTGCGCGTGGTCTCCATGCCCAGCACCACCACCTTCGACCGCCAGGACATGGCCTACAAGCAGTCCGTGCTGCCCGCCGGCCTGCCCCGCGTCGCCGTGGAAATGGGCGTGACCGACTTCTGGTGGAAGTACGGCTGCGCTGCCGTGGTCGGTATCGACAGCTATGGCGAATCGGCGCCCGCGCCGGTGCTGTTCAAGCACTTCGGCTTCACCGCCGAAAACGTGGCCGACACCGTGCGCGAAGCTTTGCGCCGTAACAAGTAATCACGCAGAACCACCCGCCCCGGCTTGGCCGCGGCGGGTGTTTTGCATAGAGTGATCCGGTTTTTGTTTTCACCATCCCTAGAGACGAGGCAACCATGACCATCAAGGTAGGTATCAACGGTTTTGGCCGCATTGGCCGCAACGTGCTGCGCTCCGCAGTGCAGAACTTCAGCGACATCGAAATCGTTGGCATCAACGACCTGCTCGAGCCCGACTACCTGGCTTACATGCTGAAGTACGACAGCGTGCACGGCCGCTTTGACGGTGAAGTCTCCGTCGAAGGCAACACCCTGGTCGTCAACGGCAAGAAGATCCGCCTGACCCAGGAGCGCGATCCCGCCAACCTGAAGTGGAACGAAGTCGGCGCCGATGTGGTGATCGAATCGACCGGCCTGTTCCTGACCAAGGAAACCGCCCAGAAGCACATCGATGCGGGCGCCAAGAAGGTGATCCTGTCCGCTCCTTCCAAGGACGACACCCCCATGTTCGTGTTCGGCGTGAACCACGCCACCTACAAGGGCGAAGCCATCATCTCCAACGCCTCGTGCACCACCAACTGCCTGGCTCCCGTGGCCAAGGTGCTGAACGACAAGTGGGGCATCAAGCGCGGCCTGATGACCACCGTGCACGCTGCCACCGCCACGCAAAAGACCGTGGACGGCCCGTCCAACAAGGACTGGCGCGGCGGCCGTGGCATCCTGGAAAACATCATCCCCTCCAGCACTGGCGCTGCCAAGGCAGTGGGCGTGGTGATTCCCGAGCTGAACAAGAAGCTGACCGGCATGTCCTTCCGCGTGCCCACCTCCGATGTGTCCGTGGTCGACCTGACCGTGGAACTGAACACCGAAGCTTCCTACGAAGAAATCTGCGCCGAAATGAAGGCCCAGTCCCAAGGCGCGCTGAAGGGCGTGCTGGGTTACACCGAAGACAAGGTGGTGGCCACCGACTTCCGCGGTGAAACCTGCACCTCCGTGTTCGACGCCGAAGCCGGTATCGCGCTGGACAAGACCTTCGTGAAGGTCGTTTCCTGGTACGACAACGAGTGGGGCTACTCCAACAAGTGCCTGGAAATGGTGCGCGTGGTGGCCAAGTAAGCCCTGCGGCTTCACGGCCCGGATCGCTGTGCTGGCCTTGCGGCCCCGTAGCGATCCGCCACAAAAAAGCCAGCCCGGCAACGCGGCTGGCTTTTTTGTATCTGCGGGATACCGCTTGCCGCTGGCGAAGACGGCTGACGGCTGACGGCTGACGGCTGACGGCTGACGGCTGACGGCTGACGGCTGATGGCTGATGGCTGATGGCTGATGTCGGCTTATTCGATACGGCCACCGGCCGCCTTGACGATCTGGCCGGCCGCCACCCAGTCGTCTTTCAGCAACTGCTGGAATGCCGGCACGGGCAAGGTCCCGGCTTCCACGCCCACACGGGCCAGGCGTTCCTGAACCACTGGTTCGGCCAGCACCTTGCGCACCGCAGCATTGATGCGCTCCACCTCGGCGGCGGGCGTACCGGCCGGCGCCAGCAGACCCAGCCAAGAATCGAAGGCATAGCCAGGCACGCCGGCCTCGGCCACTGTGGGCACATCGGGCAGGAAACGCGAGCGCTGCTGGCCCGAATACGCCAGCAGCTTGACGCGCGGGTCGTGCTGGAAGGCCAGCATGCCAATGGTGGCACCCGTGACCAGTTGCACGCGGCCGGCCAGCAGCTCGGTGGTGGCGTCGCCGGTGGACTTCATCGGAATATGCTGCAACTGCACACCGCTTTGCGCCGCCAGCAGGGCACTGGCCAGGTGGGACGCGCTGCCATTGCCTGCCGAGGCATAGTTGAACTGGCCTGGCTGGGCCTTGGCGCGCTGCAGCAAGGCCGCCAGCGAGCTGATGCCGCTGCTGGCGGGAACACCCACCACATAGCCGGTGCGGCCCAGGAAGGAGACGCCGACAAAGTCCTTCTGCGCGTCATACGGCAGCTTGGCGTACAGGTGGCTGGCCAGGTTGTGGCTGGCGGCCGCCAGCACCAGGGTATTGCCATCCGGCGCGGCCTTGGCCACCTGGGATGTGCCCACACTGCCTCCCGCGCCCGCGCGGTTTTCCACCACCACGGTAGCGCCCAGAGCCTGGCCCAGTTCGTTGCTGAAGGTGCGGGCCACGGTGTCTTGCGTGGCACCGGCACCAAACGGCACCACGATGCGGATCAGGCGCTCGGCCTGTGCGGCGGACGCAAAGGAAACGGCCACGGCAGCAGCCAGCAGGGAACGGCGGGCGAGGGGGGAGAAGATCATCGCGACAGTCATGCAGGGGGAAGAAAAAAAGCACCCACCAGCGCAGCACGACAGCGGCAAGGCGCCTGTGTATCGCAGGGAGTGCGAGCCCCCGATTCTGGCCAGCCACCCCCCGAAACCCAACCAATCATTTGCCATGTGCAAACTACCAAATCAACCGAAGGCCCGGGGGCTGTCCAGGCTTGGACTGCCACCACCAGGGTTGCACGACAGTTGCCACGCCCGGGGGCCGCATGATGGACGCCATGACTGCCCCCTCTTCCCTGCACGCGCCGATTGGCTTTGACCATTTTCTGCAAGTGGAACTGCGCGTAGGCCGCATCGTGGCGGCCGAAGTGTTCCCCCAGGCGCGCAAGCCCGCCTACCTCCTCCAGGTGGACTTTGGCCCGGCCCTGGGTCTGCGCAAGTCCAGCGCCCAGATCACCCAGCTCTACCAGCCCGAGGACCTGGTGGGCCGGCAGGTGGTGGCGGTGCTGAACTTTCCCAAAAAGCAGATCGGTCCCATCCAGTCCGAATGTCTGGTGACCGGCTTTCACAATGCAGACGGCCATGTGGCGCTGTGTGTACCGGACCGCGAGGTGCCACTCGGCACCAAGCTGCTCTGACGGGGGCCGGAGGCGCCAGCTTCAGGCGTGCTCGTAGCCCCCGGCATTGTCCGTGGGCGGCACCATCGCTGCCGCCAGAAAATCCAGAAACGCCGTGATGCGTGCCGCCAGTGCGGTGTTGCGGTAGTACACGGCATGGATGGCCTGGCGCTGCAGCACGGTGGCCTGCGGCAGCACCTGCACCAGCGTCCCCTGGGCACGGTCGCGCACGGTCATGAAGTCGGCCAGGCAGACCACGCCCTGACCGGCCAGCGCCAGCTGGCGCATGGTCTCCCCGCTGGAAGCCGTGAGCTGGGGTGCCGCATCCCAGCGTTCGCCACCATCGCTGGTGCGCAGCGGCCACTGGTTCAAGCCCGGCACCTGGCTGTTGCCGATGCGCTGGTGCTGGGCCAGATCCGCCACGCTGCGGATGCGCGCATGCCCCTGCAGATAGGCCGGGCTGGCCAGCACCCGCAGCGGGCTGTGGCACAGCAGACGGGCATGCAGCGTGGAGTCGCGCAGCGCCCCGATGCGGATGGCGATGTCGGTGCGCTTTTCCAGCAGGTCGATGTGCAGGTCGTCGGTGTTCAGCTCCAGCGTGATCAGCGGGTAGCGCGCACGAAACGCCGCCACCAGCGGCACCACCACATGCAGCATGAAGGGTGAAGCGGCATTGACACGCAGCGGCCCTGCCGGGGCCTGGCGCCGCACGGTCAGGTCCTCCTCGGCGGCGTCCAGGGCCTCCAGCACGGCACGGGCCTGGGCCAGAAAGCGCGCGCCTTCCTCGGTCAGCTCCAGCTTGCGCGTGGTGCGGCGCAGCAAGGTGGTGGCCAGTTTTTTCTCCAGCCGCGACAGGCTGCGGCTGATGCCGGACGTGGTCTGGTCCAGTTGCAGGGCCGCCGCGGTGATGCTGCCGGTATCGACCACCGCCCGAAAGGCCAGCAGTTCTTCCAAAGTGGATTGCATGGACCCGAGCTTGGCGCGATTATTGATTTTCAGTCAATTATTTTCTGTGGATTCAGGGCTTTTTTCGCAGAGATGGCTGCGCCACACTGGCGCCTTTCCTCGTGATGGCCTTGCAGCGCCTCGTACCAGCCGGCCTTCCCCGGTACAGGTGGCAGCGCATGCCATTGCCCCACCCTATGGCGATGTCCGGCCCACCGAACCGCCCCCTGTTTTGAAAGCCTTCCCATGACTGACACCCTGGCACACCCCGCTGCTGCAGCCCTTTCCGTAGTCCCCCCGCTGGGCCTGGGCACTTTCCGCCTGAAGGGCGATGTGGTGCAACAGTCCGTGCGCACCGCCCTGGAACTGGGCTACCGCGCCATCGACACTGCGCAGATCTACGAGAACGAGGCCGATGTGGGCAGCGCCATCGCCGCCAGCGGTGTGCCGCGCCAGGACCTGTTCCTGACCACCAAGATCTGGGTCGCCCACCTGGGGGCCGATGCCCTGATCCCCAGCCTGCAACAAAGCCTGGAGCACCTGCGCACCGACCATGTGGACCTGACGCTGATCCACTGGCCGTCGCGCGACGTGCCGCTGCAGGACAGCCTGCGGGCCCTGCAGCGCGCCAGGGACCTGGGCCTGACGCGCCACATCGGTGTCTCCAACTTCAACACCGCGCTGCTGCAGCAGGCCATCGACACCGTGGGTGCCGACCAGATTGCCACCCACCAGATCGAGCTCAGCCCCTATCTGCAAAACCGCGCGGTCGTGGATTTCGCGCGCCAGCATGGCATCCACACCACGTCCTACATGACCCTGGGCTACGGCAAGCTGCTGGGCGAGCCGGTGCTGACCGAGATCGCCACCACCCACGGCACCAGCCCCGCCCAGGTGGCCCTGGCCTGGGCCATGCAGCACGGGATCGCCGTGATCCCCTCGTCCACCCAGCGCGCCCACCTGCAGAGCAATCTGGCCAGCCGCACGCTGCGCCTGAGCGCAGATGACATGGCCCGCATCGATGCGCTGGAGCGCGGCGACCGCCAGGTCAGCCCCGAAGGACTGGCCCCGGTGTGGGACTGAGACCCTCCAGCCTGCTGCCGTCCGCACGCCACAGCGCGCAGGCCACAAAAAAAGCTCCTGTCGGAGCTTTTTTTGACGGCGACGCCACGCCTGTGACGCGACCGAGGCGACCCGGGCGGCCCCCATGGGGGCCGCGCTTCAGGCCGTGATCTGGATGGAGCCCAGATCGACGTATTCCAGAAACTCTTCGCGCGACAAGGTCACGGTAATGGGCTGGCCCTCGCTGGTCCAGGACACCACCATGCTGGCGATGGCCAGATCCACCACGACCTCCTGGCCCTGGGGAATGGGCTCCAGCGGACCGTCTCCCACACGGTGCTGCACCAGGCCCGCAATCCGTGCGGAGAAGCGTGCTGGCAGGCCGTCGGTGTCGCTGTCGTCGGCTGGGTCGGGAATGGGGGGATGGGTGCTCATGCGCAAGTTCCTTTCCTTGTGATGGGCCGTGCAATCCGGCCGCGTGCTGCCATGCAGCAACGGGACACCTACTGTAGCTGCCGCCGGCCCCACCGTCTGTCAGCCAAGGCGCTGTATCCGGCCAGCGCACATTGCCGG
The DNA here is from genome assembly GCF_002479375.1 of Comamonas sp. UBA7528. Classification (NCBI taxonomy): domain Bacteria; kingdom Pseudomonadati; phylum Pseudomonadota; class Betaproteobacteria; order Burkholderiales; family Comamonadaceae; genus Comamonas; species Comamonas sp. UBA7528. Next base: position 194,516 of record NZ_DLMU01000003.1, on the reverse strand, counting down.
CCTCGGCACCCTGCCACAGGGCCTGTCCGGTCCCCCGCCGCAGCGGCGGACACAAAAAAAGGCCGCCTGTCCGGCGGCCTGTGCGCACAGGAGAGGGGCCCTGCACGGGCTCCGGGCCTGTGGCCCTCCAACCCTAGCCCACGGCGGGGTCTTCCACACCGCGCACGCTCTCGCGACCGTTCTTGTCCTTGAGCTTGCCCAGATCGGTGTCCACCGCGCGCAACAGCTTGTCCACGGCAATGGCAAAGGCTTCATGCACCTTTTCGGCCTCTGCGTTCACCGCAATCGGGGGACGGCCATTGGCACGGGTTTCCAGTACGCAGCGCTTGCCGGGGCCGCCGGTGCTTTTGAGGGCATCGACGCCGGTGAGGTAGACCTCCACGCGTTGCACGTAATCCTTGAGTCGTGCCAGACGGGTGTTGATTTCTTCCTGGGCCCACTGCGCGAGCGAATCGCCGCCCTGGATGGAATCGTCGGCATGAACTTGAACTTGCATCAGCTTCCTCCTTGTTGCCTTGCTGCCGCGCATGGCCTGCGCAGCGGTGAAACGGCTCACCCGCCACGGCCTGCTCGGGTCGACCTGGTGGTACCTGCCCGGCTTCGGCCTGCCATGCACGGATTCATGATGCCCCAGTTCGGCCTGCGGCGCAGCCTTTCGTCGCCACGTGAAGGACGCCTGTTGATGTCCGTCAAGTCTTACTTCGTGGCCCCGCAACCACAGCTTATGCCACACCAATGCGCATGCAGACTGCGCGAACCACTTCCAAATTAATAGCAAACGACACAAAGTAGCCCGAAGTTGCAGGCGTCGCCAGATGTACATGCCGTTCTGCCGTACGACTGCGCCTACATGTAAAACCCGGATCGACTGCGCACAAAGGGGCGCATGCGCACTAGCATGGATGCTCATGACCGCGCCCGCCTCCCGCCGCCTGAAGATTGGCCTCTCGGCCTGCTTCTCCTATGCCGACCCTTACCGGCCGCTGTTCACCGGCAAGACACTGCAGTATGTGGAGCAGTCGATCGCCCACTGGATCATGTCCAGCGGCGCCATGGTGGTCATGGTGCCCTGCCCCACCGGCGAAACCGCGCGCGGCGACGTGACGCTGGCGCATTACGCCGAATGGCTGGATGGGGTGGTGATGCACGGCGGTGCCGACGTGTGGCCCGGCAGCTATGGCGAGGAACCGCTGCAGCCCGAGTGGCTGGGCGATCGGGTGCGTGACCTGTACGACATGGCGGTGGTGGAGGCCTTCAGCCAGGCCGGCAAGCCCATCTTCGGCGTGTGCCGCGGCCTGCAGCTGATCAATGTGGCCTTTGGCGGCACGCTCTACCAGGACATCGAAACCCAGGTGCCCGGCGCGCAGCAGCACCGCAACCCCATCACCTACGACAAGCACCAGCACGACATTGCCATCGTGCCCGGCAGCCGCCTGGACCGGCTCTACCCCAACCAGCCGCGCGCACGGGTCAACAGCATCCACCACCAGGGCATCAAGAACGTGGCGCCGGGCTTTGACATCGAGGCCTGGAGCATTCCGGACCGCATTCCCGAAGCCATCCACCGCCGCATCGGCGGCAAAAGCTATATCGCGGCCACGCAGTGGCATCCCGAGTTCCGCGACCCCGAAGGCCGCACCCTGGACGACCGCGTCATTCTGGAAGACTTTCTGGCGGCCTGCGAGCGCGCCCAGGTGCGGCCGGCGCTCAGCCACAGCCCGTTCCAGATCCGCGACCGTGCCGCCCGCATGCTGCGGCGCGCCCTGCTGCGCAAGCGCTGACCCCAGAAACAGCACAGCCGCCCACAGGCGGCTGTATTTTCGCGGCTCCGGCAGCAAAGCGCTGCCGGCATCTCAGGGCGCGAGCATGGCCCGCTCCGCCACCCGCACCGCCCGGCGTGCGCGGCGCTTGCGTTCCCAGATGACGATGCCGGTGACCGAGAGCATCACCACCATCAGCCCCATGACCGACATCAGGATGCGTCCCGGCATGCCCAGGATGCGCCCGGAATGCAGCGGCAGCTGCAGCTGCACGAACACATCGGCCGCCGTGCCATGCCAGGGGCGGTGCATGCCCAGCACCGTGCCGTCTTCTGCGCTGACGTAGATATTGGACATTTCCATGCCCATGGCACCCATTTCGTCCGTGGGATCAAAGAACGACACGTTGTAGAACGGGAAATCCCCGCCGTACCAGATGCCGCCGGGTGTATGCGCAAAGCCCAGGCGCTGCCCCTCGGCACGCGCAATGTCGATGGCCTGGGCGAACGAGATCTTGGGCTGGATGAAGCTGCCGTAGGGCGCGGGCTTGATCGTCTCGTACGGGCCGGGCGTCGTCGTGGAGATCTGGCGCATCACCGGGTAGAACACCTCGCGGTACAGGTTCAGCGAGAACGAGGTGAAGGCCACCACGATGATGATGCCCCACACCCACAGGCCGCCGGCGCGGTGCAGGTCGAAGTTGAGCTTGTAGCCGCCAGCGCGCCAGCGCACCACCCAGGACGGCTGCCAGCGCCCCCACCAGGAACGCGCCGGTGCTGCCGTGCGCTGGGCCGCACCACGGGCCGCCAGGCGCCGCGGCAGCGTCAGGTACAGGGCCACAAAGCTGTCAATCAGCCACATCAGCGCCACGCCACCCATCAGCCAGAAGCCCCAGCGGTCGCTGCCCCAGAAGGCCGGCATGTGCAGGCTTTCGTGCAGGTGGCGCAGCCAGGGCATCAGGTTGCGGGTGCTCAGCGCAATGCTCTTGGAATCCCGGTGGCCGGTGACCTGCGCGGTCACCGGGTCCACGAACACATTGTTGTAGCCCAGCACATAGGGACGACCGGTGGCCGGGTCCTGGCGCGGGCGCACCAGGAAGGAGGCGGCATGCCCCTCCTCCAGTCCCAGGGTCATATAGGCCACTTCGGCACGCGGATCGCTGGCCTCGACAGCGGCAGCCAGCGCCACCGGGTCCTGCAGCGCGCCGCGGCCCGGCGTGTGCATGATGTCGGCGTTGAGCCATTCATCGAGTTCGTGGTCCCAGGAGATCACTGCCCCTGTGGCGCCCGCCACCATCAGGAACAGGGCCACGGTCAGCCCGATCCAGCGGTGGACCACGGTCCAGAATTCACGCATGCAGTGTCACCTTCAGAAGTCCATGCTGGCGCTCAGGGTGAATGTACGCGGGGCACCCAGCACCAAATAGCCATTGCCGGGGAAACCACCCACCGAAGCCCAGTAGTTGCGGTCCGCCACATTGTCCACGCGGGCGCGCAGCGTCAGCAGCTTGCCCTGCACTTCGGTCAGGTAGCGCACGCCCAGATCCAGGCGCGTCCAGCCGCTGACCCGCAGCGTGTTGGCGTTGTCGGCATAGCTGGCGCCCGTCATCACGGCACGGGCATCCAGCGTCAGGCCATGGGCCTGGGGCACATCCCATTCCACGCCCAGATTGGCCTGCTGGCGCGGCACGCCAATCACGCGCTTGCCGTCGGTGGCTGCGCTGCCGGTGTTCTTCTGCTTGGCATCCATAAAGGTCACGCCACCCAACAAGCGCAGGCCCTTGACCAGCTCGCCATAGCCCGACAATTCCAGGCCCTGGTGGCGATCCTCGCCATTGGCGGTCACATAGTTGTTGACCACCAGCTTGCCCGGCTTGTCGGTCGAGAAGAAGGCCAATGAGCCGCCCAGCCGGCCACCGTCGTACTTGACACCGACTTCCTTTTGCTTGGACACATAGGGCGGCAGCGAGGTGCCGTTATTGACAAAGGTGCCGGTGATGTTTTCGCCCTTGGATAGGCTTTCGATGTAGTTGGCGTACAGCGACACATCGGGACGCAGCTTGAACAGCACGCCGGCCACCGGGCTGGTGCGGCTTTCGTTGTATGGCGTGCCACTCATCACATCGCTGTAGGCATAGCTGGTGCTCGACAGCTTTTGGTGGCGCAGGCCCAGCGTCAGCTGCAGCTGGTCGTCCAGCATGGACAGGGTGTCCCCCAGCGCCACGCTGGTCATGCGTATCGTGCTGAGCTTGCCGGGGTTGGACAGATCGCCACCCTGGAAGGCCGTCCCGCTGATGGCCGGCAATGCATGGTTCACCGGGTTGTAGATATTGGTCGGCATAGTGTTGTAGAAGTCCATCACATAGGCGTTCTTCTCCTGCAGGCCGTAGTACGAGAAGGCGCCGACCACGGTGTGGCCCACGCTACCGGTGGTGAACTTGCCGCGCATGCCCATTTCAGCCGTCTTGATGGTGTCTTCGCGGCGGTTGTCAAAGCGGTAGGTCGTTGCAGCCCCAGTGCTGCCATTGGTGACCGTCACACCGGCCAGGCGGTTGTCCTCATGGCTCTTGCGCGCGCCAGCAGCAAACCAGCCGGTGAGGTTGTCGCTGAAGTCATATTCGCCACGCACCGTGCTGTACAGATCGCGTTCATAGGAATGCGTCCAGGGCTGGGCGTAGTTGGTGGTGTTGTTCGGCGCCGATGGCACCACGGTGACGGCGCTGCCCAGCGTGACATTGGGACGCGTGCCATCGAGCTTGTAATTCTGATAACCGATGTCGGCCGACAGGCGAGCGCGGCTGCTGCGCCAGTCCAAGCCCAGGGACGCCACATTGAGGCCCACGCTATCGCCGTCCACGGCCGTGTCGCCCTTGCGGTGCGCCATGTTGACGCGGATGCCCGCACTCTGGTCTGGCCCGAAGCGGCGGGCAATATCGGCCGCTACATAGGGCTGACCACCACTGGCGACGCCCACGGTCACGCGGTTGAGCGGCTCATTGGGGGCACGCTTGGGCAGCAGGTTGATGTTGCCGCCAATGCCGCCGCCCGAAGGCGTGGCACCGCTGAGGAAGGCGCTGGCACCGCGCAGCACTTCCACGCGTTCGAACAGTTCGGCCGAGGTGTACTGGCGCGGCATCAGGCCATACAGGCCGTTGTAGGCGATGTCATCGGATCCCAGCACAAAGCCGCGGATGAAATACGCTTCCTGGAAGTTGCCATAACCCCGTGCCACGCGCACGCCCGGGTCGTTCTGCAGCACGTCAGCCACGCTGCGTGCTTGCTGGTTCTGGATCAGCTCATTGGTGTAGCTGGTAATGGAAAACGGCGTGTCCATGTTGTCGCGCGTACCCAGAATGCCGGCACGGCCGCCGCGTGCCACCTGGCCGCCGGCATACGGCTTGGACAGGCCTTCGGCCGAGGCATCGGCGCTGGCTTCGACGGTGACGGTTTCCAGCTCCGTGGCGGCGGCCTGCGCCCAGACACTGGCGCCAGAGGCCCACAAAGACAAAGCGACCGCAATCGGTCGCAGGGGGAATGCTGGATGGCTCATAGACACAGGGATGTTGAAGATTGTCAACGTAATTTTATTGACAATCATTCTCACTCGTATATCCACATTCCTGACAAGGACGCCGTCTGTCGCTCCTTGCACACAGTGCCGCATTCCATGTAAGCACTTGCTTGTGCCGTGCGGCCCTGGTGAAAAGGCGAAGCAGAGGCCAGCGCCTCGGCACAAAAAAGCCGCCCGAAGGCGGCAGATCTCACCGGGCCGGAAGCGGTGCAGGTCCTGCGTGCGCTGGCAGTGCCACGGCACGCGGCTGCCACACCGCCACCCTGCCCGCTCAGTGGTGGTGGCCGTGGCCGCCATGCACATGGCGGTGGGCAATTTCCTCTTCGGAAGCGGCACGCACTTCGCTCACGGTGCAGGCAAAGCGCAGGGCCTGGCCGGCCAGCGGATGGTTGCCATCCAGCTGGACCACCGGGCCCTTGATCTTCACCACGTTGTAGATCTGGGGCAGGCCCTGGTCGTTGGTGCCGCGCAGCTGGCCGCCCACCTTCACGCCGGGAGGAAACTCGCCCTTGGGGATGGTGCGCAGCAGGCTTTCGTCGCGTTCACCAAAGGCGTCTTCGACCGCCAGGTCCACGGTCAGCGCATCGCCGGCCTGCTTGCCTTCCAGGGCTGCTTCCACCTTGGCAAAGATGTTGTCGTAGCCGCCATGCAGATAGGCCACGTCGCCCTTGTCCAGCAGCGGACCGGCCAGACCGCCTTGCAGCAGCGCGTGGATCTTGTAGTGGATGGTGACGGCGGTGTCTTTGGTGATGTTCATGCTCTGCAATCAAAAGCGGGGCGGCTGCCTGCGCAGCCACCCCGTTGGTTGGGATGGGAACCATTGTCCCCGATCTGCCGCAGCCCCCCGGGGGCAGGGGTCAGAAGCTGGTCCACTCCTCGGTGTCGGCTGTCGCCGCCGTGGCAGCAGTGGACGGCGCTGCCGCGCGGGCAGCAGTCGCCTCCGCAGCCGGTGGCGCAGACGCGAGTGCCGGGGCCGGGGATGCGGGCTTCGCGGCGGCGGGCTTGCCCAGGGGGCTGCCGGCCCTGGCGCTGTGCGCGACGGTGTGGAGCACCTGGGCCGTGGCGACCGCCGCCTGCTTGCGTGCCGCCGTGTGGGCCGCAGCACGGCGGGTCAGACTGGTCTGACCGCCGCCTTGCACACGGAACACTGCCACGGCATGCAGCAGTTCTTCGGACTGGTGGCGCAGGCTGTCGGCAGCGCCCGCCATTTCCTCTACCAGCGCAGCGTTCTTCTGCGTGGTCTGGTCCATATGGGTCACAGCCTCGCCCACCTGGGCCACGCCGGTGCTTTGTTCGGCGCTGGCCAGGCTGATGCTGGAGATCAGCTGGGTGACCTTCTGGATCTCGCTGACCGCCTGCTCCATGGTTTCCCCGGCGCGTGCGGCACGGGCGTTGCCCTGGTGCACTTCGGCCACGCTGGTGCTGATCAGCTGCTGGATTTCCTTGGCGGCTTCGGCACTGCGGCTGGCCAGGGCCCGCACCTCGCCGGCCACCACGGCAAAGCCGCGGCCATGCTCGCCGGCACGCGCGGCTTCCACGGCGGCATTCAGCGCCAGGATATTGGTCTGGAAGGCGATGGAATCGATCACCCCGGTGATGTCGGCAATCTTCTGGCTGCCGGCATCAATGCCCTGCATGGCCTGCACCACCTGGCGCACGGCGTGGCCGCCCTCGGTCACCACCTGCTGGGCGCTGCGCGCCAGCTGGTCGGCGGTCTTGGAGTGGTCCGCGTTGTGGGCCACGGTGCTTCCCAGCTCTTCCATGGCGGCGGCGGTTTCTTCCAGCGCACTGGCCTCGTTTTCGGTGCGGCTGGCCAGGTCCAGATTGCCCTGGGCGATCTGTGCGCTGGCAGCGGCCACGCTTTCGGCCTGGGCCTGGACCGTGCGCACCACATCCGACAGGCCGTCCACCGTGTGGTTCATGGCGTCCAGCAGCTGGCCGATTTCGTCCTTGCGCTCATGCGGGATCTTCACCGTCAGATCGCCTGCTGCGATGGTGCGGGCCAGTTGGCTGGCTTCGTTCAGCGGGCGCACGATCATGCGGCGCAGCAGCAGGAACCACACCCCGGCCAGCACCAGCACGGCACACAGGCCCATGGCGGCAAACAGGGCGATCATGCGGCGGGTTTCTGCCACGAACTCGTCCACATAGGCGCTGGAGACGATGGTCCAGTTCCAGGGCGCATATTCGCCGAACACCGCCAGCTTGGCGCGCGGCGCAGACTCGCCCGCATTCGCCCAGGGATAGCTGATGGCGCCCTGCTTGCGCTCCAGGATCTCGCGGATGAAGGCACGGCCGTCGCTGTCCTTGGAGTCCAGAATGCTCTGCCCTTCCTGGGACGGGTGCACCACCAGCGTGCCCGGGGCGGCGGCGTCGTTGCGCAGCACGTAGTAATAGCCGCCGTCGCCCACTTTCAGCGCGCGGATGGAGGCCTTCAGGTTGTTCAGCAGCTCCGAGAAGTCCTGCCCCACGAAGGCCATGCCCACGATGGCACCCGAGGCATCTTTCAGCGGGCGGTACTGCGTCATGTACTGGCGGCCGAACAGCATGGCCAGGCCCATGTAATTGCGTCCGGCCTGGACTTCGGCATAGGCCGGGTGCTGGCGGTCCAGCTGGGTGCCGGTGGCGGGTTCGCCCTTGTCGGTCTTCAGCGACGAGGCCACACGCAGGTAGTCGTCACCCTGGCGCATGAACACCGTGGCCACTGCACCCGTGGCGCGGGTGAAACGATCGATGCGGGCGTTGTCGCCATTCAGCGCCACCCCGTCCAGGCGCAGCAGCGGCTCGGCGCTGCGGTCCAGTTCCAGCGTGCCGTTCAGGCTGGCAGCGAAGCTGTCGGCCAGGAACTGGGTGCGCTGGCGCAGATCGCGGTCATTGGCTTCGATGAAGCGGCCCAGCATGGAGACACCCTGCTCCAGCTCGTTCTGCACCTTGTGCTCCATCACGCGGGTCACGCTCCAGGCGATGCCCAGCAGCAGCGCCGCCAGAATGGCCGCCACCCAGACGAAGTTGGTGATGGCCAGCTTGGTTCCCAGACCCTGGCGGCGCCAGTAACGTTGCCCAATGTGCATAGTGCCTCTTGATGGTGGGGGAGCGGCGCGTGCACCTGCAGTGCCGGGCCCTGCCTCGGGGCCACGGCGGTGTCCACTCCCAAAATCACAAGGCTAACGATCACCGCGGGAAAGCACTTGACCCACGTCAAAGCGTAACAATCAAGTAACAAATCCGGCGGCTCCCTGCGCTATGCAAGGCGCTTTTGCGCCGCCAGCACCGCACAGACCTGCCCGGCTGGGCCAGGCAGGCCCGTGCAGTCGCCTGCAGCCGCCGGGCATCAGGCCGTGGGCCGCTCTTCCACCTGCTGGCCCGGGTGGCGGGCGAAGCGGCGGATCTCGGGGCCATGCACCGGATCCTGGCTGTCCCAGGGCCAGCCGCCAAACTGGGTGCGGCGGTAGTCCATCATGGTCTGCATGATTTCCTGCTGCGAGTTCATCACGAACGGCCCGTACTGCACCACGGGTTCGGCAATCGGCCGGCCTTGCAGCAGCAGCAGCTCCGCCACATCGCTGCCGGTGTTCTCCAGCACCCAGTCCTGGCCGGCGGCCATTTCCAGCGCCGCATGTTCGCGCAGCGTGTCACCGGCCACCTGCAGCTGCTGGCCCACAAACCAGTACAGCATGCGCCGGGTCTGCGCACCCTGGGCCGCGGGCAGCGTCCAGCGGGCACCGGGTTCCAGCCGCAGCGTCCAGATCGCCACGTCCGCATCGGCCTGGCCGGCCCAGGACTCGGGCGGCGGCGGCAGCGGCGCCCCCGCGCCCGGCAGCGCACCAGCCACCATGGTGACCGTGGTCCGGGCGCCGCCGTCGCTGGTGTGCACTAGGCGCGGGATGCGCTCGCTCCACAGCATGGTGAAGTGCGGCGCCACCATCTTGCGGGCCGCGGGCAGGTTCAGCCAGATCTGGAACAGCTCCAGCGGATTGGGCTGGTCGCGGTGCAGCAGCGGAAACATCTCGGAATGCTGGATGCCTTGGCCGGCGGTGAGCCACTGCACATCCCCTTCACCGAAGCGCGCGGCAGCTCCCAGCGAATCGGCATGGTCGATCAGGCCTTGGCGTACCAGGGTCACGGTTTCGAATCCCCGGTGCGGGTGACCGGGGAAGCCGGGCACATGCTCGCCGTGGTACATCGAGAAACCGTCCTTGCCGCTGAAATCGCTGCCGAGCTCGCGCTCGTCCAGCGCCACGGCCTGCAGGCCCATCTGCCCGTCCCCTGCCGGGTAGGCATCGTCGTGGTGGGCGCAGAACAGAAACGGATCCAGCACCGGCCAGCGCAGTCCGTCGATGGGCTGGCGGCTGAGAATCGCGTGCGGGGTGTGGGGCATCTGGGTCTCCGGTGGCGACGGGTGGGGCGGCAAGCAAACGTGCCGCAGATCCTGCCTCGCCATGGTGCAGATGATGGGGCCGGCGCACCGTTTCCCAATGCCATGCCCGCGGAACGCAGCATCTCACCCACAGAACAATGCCTGCGAGAAAGCAGGCATTGTTCTGTAGCTTGAAGTCTCAGCGCGGCGGCATCTGCAGCCCGCGCTGCACGGCGGGGCGCTTTTCCCAGGCCGCCAGCACGCGCAGCACGTTGGGGAATTTGCCCAGGCCCACCAGCTCGCCTGCGTCGTAGAACTCGATCAGGCAGCGCACCCAGGGCAGGATGGCCATGTCGGCAATGGTGTAGGTGTCGCCCATGATCCAGGACTTGCCCTTGAGCTGCTGGTCCAGCACCTTGAGCAGGCGCTGGGCTTCGGTGACATAGCGCTGCAGCGGGCGCTTGTCCTCATAGTCCTTGCCGCCGTAGCGGTGGAAGAAGCCGATCTGGCCGAACATGGGACCGATGCCCCCCATCTGGAACATCAGCCATTGCAGCGTCTGGTAGCGCGCCACGGCGTCGGGGGGCAGGAACTGGCCCGACTTTTCCGCCAGATAGACGAGGATGGCACCACTTTCGGCCAGCACCAGCGGGCTGCCGCCGGGGCCCTGCGGGTCCAGGATGGCCGGGATCTTGTTGTTGGGGTTGACGCTCAGGAACTCGGGGGTGAACTGGTCCCCGGTCTGGATGTCCACCCGGTGTGCTTCATACGGGATGCCGCATTCCTCCAGCATCACGGACACCTTCACCCCATTGGGTGTGGGCAGGGAGTACAGCTGCAGCCAGTCCGGAAACTGGGGAGGCCATTTGCGGGTGACAGGGTAAGGACTCAGATCGATCATGCAGGGCCTTGTGCAGGTGTCAACAGCCGCTGGCGCTGGCGCCAGCGTGTCTGCATGTTAACGGCCTTGTAGGACAAAAAGCCAGCGACAAACGGTAAAAAACGACAGCCTGCTCAATAAAACCATAGCAAACCATTACCGTCACATATACGCCTGAGCGAGTTTAGGTGCTCAGGACGTCTTTTTGTCCAGGCTCATGGTCAGGCCCTGTGCCGTGACCGTGATGACCCCGGGCTGCAGGCCGATGGTGTCGGCCAGCGCCAGATCCTTGTCCTCGAACTGGTGCAGCACCAGGTTGTCCAGCACCTGTTCGCCCAGGCGCGGACCGTAGGTGGTCAGCATGTCCGCCAGCGCGGGCGGGGCATCGGCGATCTGCAGGCTGTTGACCAGCACGCGCTGGGCGCGCAGCGAGCGGTCGCCGGGCTCGTAGCGCAGGCCAAAGCTCACATCCAGCTGGCCCTGGAAGGTCTGCTTGAGCACCGGACCCGACAGCAGCACCGGCAGCACGGCGCGGATCTGGTTGCTGTCCGGCAGCATGGACAGCACGGGCGCCTGCAACTGCAGCTGCAGCAGGCCGGCTACGGGGTAGGGTTTGGGAAATTTGCGTGCCACGGTGGCTTGCAGCTGCTGCGTGCTCATGCTGAGCTGGCGGGGCAGGGAGCGGCCCGAGCAGGCGGTGGTCAGAAGAGGGACCGCACAGGCGGCACTGAGCAGAAAACGGCGGCGTTGCATGGGGCTGCGAATCCGGGAAAGCACAAAAGCGGTACGGTGTTGGAACCGTGCGGGAGATACAGGTTCCCTGTACCTCGCCGAAAAACCTCGGATTGTGCGGCAATCCGCCGCCTTCTGCCGGAGCGTGCGCCGGGGTCCCGGGCGCCAGAGGCAGCAATTCCCCACACCCCGTGTGTTTTCTGCCCGGCTACGGCACACTGACCGGGTCAACTCGCCGGTGCTGGCAGGCGTTGGATGCGCAAGCGCCCCGCACGCCGCCCCACCCGGCCTTTCTCGCAGACCATGCCCTTGCCACCTTCTTTCACCGCTGCCATCGCGCAGCTGCAGTCCCTGCTGCGCCAAGGCTGGCAAGCCCTGCGCCAGTTTCTTGCCACCCGCACCCGCCGCCAGTGGTGGCAGGCCGCCGCCTGCGTGCCGGTGTTCCTGGTGCTGCTGCTGGGCGTGCTGGTGCTGCTCACGCCCAGCCTGTCGGACATCCGCAAGGCCAAGGAAGACAACCCGGCCCAGATCCTGAGCGCCGATGGCAAGGAACTGGCCCTGTTCACCCGCAGCAACCGCCGCTGGATCCCGCTGGCCCAGATTTCGCCCAATGTGGTCAAGGCGCTGATCGCCACCGAAGACCACCGTTTCTACGAACACCACGGCCTGGACTGGCGCCGCACCGCCGCCTCGGTGGTCTACACCCTGTCGGGGGACCGCCAGGGCGGCTCCACCATCACCCAGCAGCTGGCGCGCAACCTCTACCCGGAAAAAGTGGGGCGCGACGCCACACTCAGCCGCAAGCTCAAGGAAGCGGTGACCGCCTACAAGATCGAGGCGCTCTACACCAAGGACGAGATCCTGGAGACCTATCTGAACACGGTCCCCTTTCTCTACAACGCCTTCGGCATCGAGATGGCGGCACGCACCTATTTCGACAAAGGCGCCGACAAGCTCACGGTGCTGGAAGCCGCCACCCTGGTGGGCATGCTCAAGGGCACCAGCTACTACAACCCGGTGCGCAACCCCGAGCGCGCCGTGCAGCGCCGCAACACCGTGCTGAGCCAGATGGTCAAGCGCGAGGTGCTGGCCGAAGCCGAGTTCGACCGGCTCAAGACCCGCCCGCTGCGCCTGGACTTCGAGCGCCAGGAAGTCGCCGAAGGCCCGGCACCGCACTTTGTGCGGGCGCTGCGCGGCTGGCTGGTGGACTGGGCCGACAGCCACGGCTATGACATCCACAGCGACGGCCTGGTGGTCCACACCACCGTCGATTCGCGCATGCAGGCCTGGGCCAACCAGGCCGTGGCCCGCCATGGCCGCACCTTGCAGGCCGTGGCCCAGCGCAACTGGTCGCAGGCCAGCGCCTGGAGCGCCCAGCAGCCGCTGGTGCAGACCCTGGTCAAGGAGAGCAGCGCCTACCGCAGCGCCGTGGCCAGCGGCGAAACCCCGGCCGAGGCCCTGAAGCGCCTGCTGGTCGACCGCGCCTTCATGGCCGCGCTGCGCGAAGAGAAGACCCGCATCCAGGCCGGCTTCCTGGCCATGGACCCGCGCAACGGCCATATCCTGGCCTGGGTGGGCAGCCGCGATTACAAGCAGGACCCGTTCGACCACGTGCAACAGGCACGCCGCCAGCCCGGCTCCACCTTCAAGCCCTTTGTCTATGGCGCGGCCCTGCTCAACGGCAGCCAGCCCGGCGACACGCTGGATGACAAGGCCGTGGAGATTCCGCTGTCCGGCGGCCAGATCTGGCGCCCCACCGACGCCCAGCCGCCCAGCAACCAGGCCATGACCCTGGCCGACGGCCTGGCCTATTCCAAGAACACCATCACCGCCCAGGTGATGCAGCAGGTCGGCCCCGCCAAGGTGGTGCGCCTGGCCCGCAGCCTGGGCGTGCGCGACAGCGCGCTCGATGCCGTGCCGGCCCTGGCCCTGGGCAGCAGCCCGGTCAGCTTGCAGGAAATGGTCACCGCCTACGCCAGCCTGGCACGCAGCGGCCAGTACCTGCCGCCGGTCATGGTCACCCGCATCACCAACCGCGACGGCGATGTGCTGGCCGAGTTTGCCCCCGCCCGCGCCGAAGCCGCCATGGACACCAACGCCGCCAACGCCCTGGTGGACATGCTGCGCGGCGTGATCGACAAAGGCACGGGCCGCGCCATCCGCAGCACCTATGGCATCCACGCCGATGTGGCCGGCAAGACCGGCACCACCCAGGGCAATGCCGACGGCTGGTTCATCCTGATGCACCCGCAGCTGGTGACCGGCGCCTGGGCCGGCTTCAACGACGGCCGCATCACCCTGCGCAGCGACTACTGGGGCCAGGGTGCGCGCAGCGCCCTGCCCATGGTGGGCGACTTCACCAACCGCGTGCTGGGCACCCGCCGCATCGACGCCCAGGCCCGCTTTGCCGAACCCGAGCACAGCGACTGGTGGGGCAATCTGGTGGACGGTCTGCGCGAACGCATCCAAGGCTGGTGGGGCAGCACCCCCGAGGACGAAGGCGCCGTGCAGGACCATGCCCCGTCCGCTCCCCGCCGCCCGGCGCCCGCGCCGGACGCCAGCCAGCCAGCCACACCTGCGGCGCCCCCCATGCCCGGCGGCGGCTGGCCCGGTTGGGAGGAGCGCCCCGGCGGCCCGGCCCCGGTCACCCGCGACCCCGACACCAGCCACGACGGCCCGGTGGAAGAACGCACGCCCACACTGCAGGAACAGGGCCTGCCCGCACCGGCCCCGGCACCGGTGCAACCGCCCCCGGCCGGCCAGGACGGGGCCTACAACCCGTACAACCTGCCGCCCCTGCCCGGCCAGCTACCCCGCCCGCAGGACCGCGAGGCCTACCCCATGCCGCCATTGGGCGGGTGATGGTGGACAAGGATGTTCGCCGCCCGGCCGGATGACGACCGAGGCGCCGGGATGCGCTACGCACGCCCCCCACCCGGCACCTTTCCGGTGGCCAGACTGTGGACAAGCGCCACAGCACGCGGCGTGCAAAATCTTTTCCAGGGATGGCGCAGGCGGCGCGGCCGCAGAGGCTGCTGCGCAGACGCCTCCGCGTGCCGGAGCGCTATTGAACTTGAGGTGCGCAACTGGCTGTGCGCCGCGCTGCAAAACAATTTTCAGGGCAGTCGCGGGCCACCTGTGACGTCCTCAGGCAGGACTCCGCCCCATGGCTTTGGCCCATGGACACGCGGCCAGGGCCCGTGGAGGCGCTAGGCGCCTGCGTCCCCCACCACGGCCGGGGTCACCGCCGTTCCGGCCAACAGGCCGCCGTCGATATGGAACTCGCTCCCGGTGATGTAGGTGGCCTCGTCCGACGCCAGCAGCACGGCCACGGACGCCACCTCTGACGGCAGTCCGAACCGGCGCAGCGGCGTGTCCCGCACCAGCGCTGCCATGCGCGCCTCCCGGTCCGCGCCGGTGCCCAGCATGGGCTCCCACATGGGCGTGAGGACGGCGGCCGGGTGGATGGAATTGCACCGGATACGGAGCCCTTGTTCGGCGCAGTACAGCGCCACGGTCTTGCTGTGATTGCGCACCGCCGCCTTGGACGAGGCATAGGCAGCCGCCCCGGGAATGCCCACCAGGCCCGAGCGGGAAGAGATGTTGATGATGGAGCCGGTCTGTTGCGGCCGCATCGCCCGGATGGCGTGCTTGCAGCCCAGGAACACCCCGTCCAGATTGGTCCGGTGCACGGCATGCCAGTCGGCCAGATCGGCATGCTCCGGATCATGGGCCACCACCCCGCCTTCGAACCCGGTCACGCCCGCGTTGTTCACCACCACGTCCAGGCACCCGCGCTCTGCCAGGGCCTGCGCGGTGACGCGCCGCCAATCGTCTTCCTGCCGCACATCGAGCGGCGCATAACAGGCTTGCGCGCCCAGCGCATTGGCCACGGCGCGGCCCCGTCCATGGTCGATGTCGGTGACATAGACGAAGCAGCCCTGCTGGGCGAACATGCCGGCAATCGCTTCGCCGATGCCCTGGGCCGCCCCGGTGACGATGGCCACTTTGGAATCAAGTCGTTGGTCCATACCTGAGGCCGTGCACCACCGTCTCGGGCGGCGCATGGAATGTGCAAAAGCCCAGTCTACCCGGCTCTACCTGGCGCGACTGGACTCCACCCTGGCCCCTGCATCAGCGCGGCGCCATGCCCATACACCACTGCGCACCAGGTACCCAGACCGTCGCCACCATGAAAAAGGCCGCTGGCACACATCCATGCGCCAGCGGCCGTTCGCTTGTGGAAAGCTCCGCAGACCCGCCTGCGGAGCGGCGGCGATCAGCCTTCCAGGTACATCCGCGCCAGTTGCGCGCGCTCGGCAGTTCCCACGCCCAAGGCTTCGGCCAGATAGCGGTCCATGGTGCCGTAGCGTTCTTCGGCCAGGACGAAAGCGCTGTCCAGGAACGGCATCTGCACGCGCCACAGCACATCCAGAATTTCCTGGGGCACCGTCAGCGCAGCCCTGGCGGCCAGCTCGGGCGGGCGGCGGTAGAGCTGGTTGGTCAGCAGATAGTCGTCATGCACCACCTCGCGCGACACGCCCAGCGCCAGCAGGATCAGCGCCGCCGCCCAGCCGGTGCGGTCCTTGCCGGCGGTGCAGTGGAAAACCAGGGGACGGTCGCTTTCCAGCAGCATGCGGAACAGCGTGGCAAAGCGCTCGGCGTTGTCGATGACAAAGCCGCGGTAAGTGTCCTGCATCAGGCCCACGGTATCGGCCGGTGTGAGCCGGTGGCCCTGGTGGATCATGGCAAACGCGCGCTGCACCACGGTGGGTTCGATAGCCAGCGCATGCTGGGTCAGAAACGGCCAGTCGTAGCCCTGGGCTACGCGCTCTTCCACGCCGCGAAAGTCCACCGCCCGACCCACATTCAGCTCCTGCAGGGCCTGCAGGTCGGCCTGGCTCAGGCCTGCCAGGTGGTCGGAGCGGAACAGATGGCGCCAGCGCACCGTGCGGCCATCGGCGCCGGTGTAGCCGCCCAGATCGCGGAAGTTGGTCGTGCCCTGCAGCGCCACGCTGCGGGGGAACGGCGTGGCAACAGGGGCCGGAGTGGGGGCGGCATCGAGAGCCAGGTCCATGGTCGCTCCTTCAAAGGTCAATCACCGGGCACAGCACCCGGGGCCGCACAGCGTGCAGACCCGATGGTGCCTGCACTCCGTGACCAGCGCGTGTACCCGTGCGACACCCGGCCCGCAGCAGCAGGCCGTCGGTCGCATGGACGGGGTCAGTCGTTGCTGACCAGGTGCTTGCCGACGATGCCGGTCAGCTCGAACATGCCGATGCGGTCCTTGCCGAACACCGGCAGCAGCTTGGCATCCGCCACGATGATGCGCTTGTCCTTGGGGTCCTGCAGGTTGTGGGCCTTCACATAGTCCCAGACCTTTTTCACCACCTCGGTGCGGGCCACGGCACCGTCACCGATGACGGCGGCCAGTGCGGCATCCGGGCGGTAGTTGGCGGCAGCGGGCTTGCGGGCCGTGGTCTTGGCGGCGGCTTTCTTGGCGGCAGGCGCCTTCTTGGCTGCCGCGGTCTTGGCCGGGGCCTTGGCGGCGGCACCCGCCGCCGTCTTGCGTGGCGGGTACTTGGATTCGCGCTGCTCGAACTCGAAGTTCACCTTGCCCGCTTCGGCATCCCAGACCAGGAAGGCCTTGAAATTGCGGCGCGTGCGGTTGGAGACGAACTTCTCCAGCAGATCGGTCTTGCCGGCAGACAGCAGCTTGGTCATCTGCTCGCGCTCGATCGGCTGCTGCAGAATGATCTGGCCGCTCTTGAAATCGCAGCTGGGTGTGGGCTGCTGCTGCGTGGGCACGGCCTTGGAGCAGACGTAGTTGGCGCCATGCTCGAACACCGGTGCACCGCACTTGGGGCAGTTGCCCAAAGACTGCTGGGCGCTGAAATCCACGATCTCGCCGGACTCTTCTTCCTTGTCGTCGCCAAAGTCGAATTCCAGCTTGTAGTTCTGCGCCTCTTCGTCGCGCACGATGGCCACTTCGGCGGTGAAGGGCCAGCCGGCCTTGGAGCGGAAGCCTTCCAGCGGGCCGATGCGGCGGTCGCGCAGCAGGGCTTCGGCCTCGGCCGTTTCAAAGGTGCGGCCGGCCGGCGACTTGGTGAACGAGAAACCGCAGCCTTCGCCCGCCCCGTTGGCGCCCGTACAGGCGTAGCGGCGGTAATTTTCCTTGACCACGCCCTGGCAGTTGGGGCACGGCGTGGACAGGGTGGCGTAGTCGCCGGGCACGGTGTCGCGGTCGTATTCCTTGGCCTTCTTGACCAGTTTTTCGGTCATGGCGGCAATCTGCTGCATGAAGGCGGCGCGCGACAGCTCGCCCTTTTCCATCTGCGACAGCTTGTATTCCCACTCGCCGGTCAGGTCGGCGCGGGAGAGTTCTTCCACCTGCAGGCCGCGCAGCAGCGTCATCAGCTGGAAGGCCTTGGCCGTGGGGATCAGCTCGCGGCCTTCGCGCAACATGTACTTCTCGGTCAGCAGGCCTTCGATGATGGCCGCGCGGGTGGCTGGCGTGCCCAGGCCCTTCTCCTGCATCGCGGAGCGCAGTTCTTCGTCGTCGATCTGCTTGCCGGCGCTTTCCATGGCGCCCAGCAGCGTGGCTTCCGAATAGCGCGCGGGCGGCTTGGTTTTCAGTCCCTTCACATCGGCATGGTCGGTGCGGGGCTGTTCGCCCGGCTGCACCGCGACCAGCGGCTGGCCCTTGTCGCCTTCCTTGGCGTCTTCCACCTCGTTGGCGGCTTCCTTGCCGTAGATGGCCAGCCAGCCCGGCTTGACCAGCACCTTGCCTTCCGTCTTGAAGGCATGCTGCTCCACCTTGCTGATGCGGGTGGTCACCTGGTGCTCGGCGCTGGGGAAGAACACGGCCATGAAGCGGCGCACCACTAGGTCGTACAGCTTTTGCTCCGCCTCGCTCAGGCCGCTGGGCGCCTGGGTGGTGGGGATGATGGCAAAGTGGTCCGAGATCTTGCTGTTGTCGAAGATGCGCTTGGACGGGCGGATGTAGTTGTCATTGATGGCCTGCTGCGCAAACGGCGCCAGATGGCGCATGCCGCTGGTGGCCAGCATCTCGAAGGTCTGGCGTGCCACGGGCAGGTAGTCTTCGGGCAGGGCACGCGCATCGGTACGCGGGTAGGTCAAGGCCTTGTGGCGCTCGTACAGGCTTTGCGCCAGCGCCAGCGTGGTCTTGGCGGAAAAGCCGAACTTGCCGTTGGCCTCGCGCTGCAGGCTGGTCAGGTCGAACAGCAGCGGCGATGCCTGGGTGGTCGGCTTGCTCTCTTCGGTCACCGTGGCGGGCTTGCCCCGCACGGCGGCGGCAATGGCGTCGGCCTCGTGCTTGTTCCACAGGCGGTCGGCCTTGGCTTCGGGGTCTTCGCTCTTCTTCCACTGGGGGTTGAACCACTTGCCCAGGTACTGGCCGGCCTGGGCGTTGAACGCGCCATGCACTTCCCAGTAGTCGCGGCTGACGAACTTGCGGATCTTTTCCTCGCGCTCCACCACCAGCGACAGCGTGGGGGTCTGCACCCGGCCCACCGTGGTCAGGAAGAAGCCACCATCGCGCGAGTTGAACGCCGTCATGGCGCGCGTGCCGTTGATGCCCACCAGCCAGTCGGCTTCGGAACGGCTGCGGGCGGCATCGGCCAAGCCCTGCATCTGCTGCTCGCTGCGCAGCTTGTCGAAGCCGTCGCGGATGGCCTGGGGCGTCATGGACTGCAGCCACAGGCGTTTGATGGGCTTGCCCAGCCCGCCCTTGGCGCCGCCGGCGTACTGCTCGATCAGGCGGAAGATCAGCTCCCCTTCGCGGCCCGCGTCACATGCGTTGATGAGTTCGGTCACATCCTTGCGCTTGGCCTGCTTGACCACGGCGTTCAGACGGCTCTTGGTCTTGTCCACCGGCTTCAGGTCGAAGCGCGGGGGGATCACCGGCAGATTGGCAAAGCTCCACTTGCCACGCTTGACGTCGAACTCCTCGGGCGCCTGGATTTCCACCAGGTGGCCAACGGCACTGGTCACCACATAACGCTCGTTCTCGAAATGGTCTTCGTGCTTGTCGAACTTGCCGTAGGCAGGCGTCAGCGCGCGCACGATGTCCTGGGCCACGGAGGGCTTTTCTGCAATCACCAGGGTCTTTGTCATGGGTGGTTCTCGTTCATTACCACGGTGGCTTCACCAGCGAAGCCACCGCTTCTACAATGCGTCTCGCACGCGTGCGCACATGCGCGCACGTGTGTGCACATTCAAGTTATCAGAGATTGCCATGCCCCGCACCGCCGAATCCCTTTCCAGCCATCGCCGCATTCAAACCAGACGGTCCGGCGTGCACGGCAAAGGCGTGTTCGCCGTGCAGGACATTGCCGAAGGCGAAACCCTGATCGAGTACACCGGCGAAGTGATCGGCTGGCAGGAAGCCCAGGATCGCCACCCGCACGACCCCAGCCAGCCCAACCACACCTTCTACTTCCATGTGGACGAAGACCGGGTGATCGACGCCAACTACGGCGGCAACTCGGCCCGCTGGATCAACCACAGCTGCGCCCCCAACTGCTACACCGACGAACGCGAGGGCCGCATCTACATCGTGGCGCTGCGCAATATCGCGGCGGGCGAAGAACTGAACTACGACTACGGCCTGATGGTGGAAGAGCGCTACACGCCCAAGCTCAAGGCCGAATACGCCTGCTACTGCGGCGCGCCGCGCTGCCGGGGCACCATGCTGGCGCCCAAGAAGGGCTGGCGCCCGCCCATGCCGGGCGACCAATGAGGCCCGCCGCGCTGCGGGGCGCCCCCGGCACCGTACGGCGCACACGGTAAGCAACAACAAGAAAGAACCACGATGACCTCACCCATCCACTGGAACGCCGAAGCCCTGTGGGAAGCCGTGGCCCCGCGCCTGCCGGGCTTCACCATCGACATCCTGCCCAGTGTGGACTCCAGCAACACCGAGCTGATGCGCCGCGCCCGCACCGGCGACACCGCCCCCACGCTGCTGGTGGCCGAGCAGCAGACGGCCGGCCGGGGCCGCATGGGCAAGCCATGGGCCAGCAGCCTGGGCGATTCGCTGATGTTCTCGCTGGGCCTGCCGCTGACCCCCCAGGACTGGTCCGGCCTGTCGCTGGCCGTGGGCCAGGTCCTGGCCGAGGCACTGCAGCCCGGCGGTGGCACCAGCGGCCAGCCGCGCATCGGCATCAAATGGCCCAATGACCTGTGGCTGGAAGGCGACCGCAAGCTGGCCGGCATCCTGATCGAGACCGCACATTTCGGCCCCGGCCCACGCCAGGTGATCGTGGGGGTGGGCATCAACATCCGCCCCCGGCATGAACAGAATCTGTCCACTCCGCCAGCCTGCCTGCAGGACCTGGACCCGCGCTGGGATGCGCCCACGGCACTGGCCACGGTGATTCCCGCGCTGGTGGACTGCCTGCAGCGCTTCGAGGCCGAAGGCTTTGCCCCGTTCCGCACCGCATTTGCCGCCCGGGATCTGCTGCGCGGCCGCCCGGTGCGCCTGAGTGACGGCACCCACGGCATGGCCGAGGGCGTGGGCGCCGATGGCGCCCTGCTGGTGCGCACGGCCGGCGGCCTGGAGCAGATCACCAGCTCCGAAGTCAGCGTGCGCCCAGCACCCGCCGCGCCTGCGGCCCCGGCCCGCTAAACTGCGCTCCACGATGTTGCGACACACCCTGCTTGCCCTGCTGTTGGCCAATGCCGGCTACCTGGCCTGGAGCCAAGGCTGGATGGCCTCCCTGGGCTGGCAGCCCGAAACCCAGTCCGAAGCCTTCCGGCTCAAGCAGCAGATGCGCCCGGAAGCCATCCAGGTTGGCCCCGTCACGCCGCCGGCACGCGCCACCCCGGCTGCGCCCCCGGCGACCGACGCGGCGGCACCGGCCGCTCCGGACACCGCCACCCTCACCGCCGCCAGCGGACCCGGCCGTTGCTGGCAGGCCGGCACCTTCGACGACAAACAGGTCGTGGCCGTGCGCACCGCGCTGCGCGACCTGGAGATCCCGGCCGAACAATGGGAGCTGCAGACCTCGGCCGTCAACGGCCGCTGGATGGTCTACCTGGGCAAGTTCCCGAGCGCCGAGGCGCTGGATGCGCGCCGGGCCGAGCTGCGCCAGCAGGGCGTGGGTTTTGACCGCGCCACCGGCGCGCTGGAGCCCGGCCTGTCGCTGGGCCGCTTCCCCAGCGAAGAGGCTGCCACGCGCGAGCTGACCACCTTCCTGCGCAAGGGGGTGCGCGGCGCCCGCGTGGTGCAGGAACGGGCTGAAACCACGCTCTACACCCTGCGCCTGCCCCATGTGTCCCCGGAACTGCACGCCCGCATGGAACGCCTCAAACCCGCGCTGGCCGGCAAACCGCTGCGCCTGTGCGAAGGTTGAGCACCGCCACCGCTGCGACCCAGGCGACCACAAAAAAGCCCACCGCCTGACGGCCGTGGGCTTTCTTTTTGCCATGTCCTGGGCCGACCGGCAACGCCGGCGGCCCCTGGGGGAAAGACTCAGTCGATCTGGATCTTGGCGTCCACGGCCACCTTCTTCATGGTGGCCACGGCGGTCTGGATCTGCTTGGAGAAGTCGGCAGTGGACGAACCCGAGGGGTACAGACCCTGGGAGGACATGCGCTTTTGCACAGCGGGGTCCTTCAGTGCGGCCACCACGGCTTTTTGCACGCGTTCCACCTGGGCGGCAGGCATGCTCTTGGGCGCCACCAGACCGAACCACGACGGGTTGTTCAGGTCGGGGTGACCGGCTTCGGCGTAGGTCGGCACGTCGGGCAGCACGTCCAAGCGCTGGGGCCAGGACACGGCGATGGCGCGCAGCTTGCCGGCCTTCACGTGGGGCAGGGACGCGGCCACCTGGTCAAAGTAGACGGGCACCTGGCCGCCCAGCACGTCGTTGATGGCCGGGCCTGCACCACGGTAGGGAATGTGCAGCATGTCGGTGCCGGTGCTGCGCTTGAACTGTTCGCCCCACATGTGGCCGATGGTGCCGTTGCCGGGAGTGGCGTAGGACACCTTACCGGGGTTGGCCTTCAGGTAGGCCACCAGTTCGGCAAAGTTCTTCACCGGCAGGATGGCGGGGTTCACCATGATCACGCCCGGGGCCTTGACGATTTCGGTCACGCCCACGAAATCCTTGATGGCGTCATAGGGCAGCTTGCTCAGCACGGCGGGGTTCACGCCATGGGTGGACAGCGTGGCGATACCGAAGGTCACGCCGTCGTTGGCACGGGCCACTTCGGCCATGCCGATGGAGCCGCCGGCGCCGGCCTTGTTCTCGATCACCACGGTCTGGCTCAGCAGCTTGCCCAGCACGTCCTGCAGATTGCGCGGCACCATGTCGGTAGCACCTCCGGGCGGGAAGGGCACGATGATGCGGATGGGACGGCTGGTGTCCTGTGCCAGGGCCATACCGGGCGCAGCTGCCACGGCAGTGGCGGCAGCCACGGAGGAGAGGAAGTGACGACGTTGCATCTGAGGATTCCGATAGTCAGAGGAGAGAGAAAAGAAGGGTAAGGGATTTGTCCAGCTGACAAAAGCAATAGCTGTGCCTGTTATCATTCCTTAAAGGAATCAAATCAGTGTCTTCCAGCCTGTTACCCCTGCGGCGCCTGACGCCCCCTGTCCACCTGCTGCGGGCCTTCTCCACCGTAGCCCGGTTTGGCGGTGTGTCACGCGCTGCCGAAGCCCTGCACCTGACCCAGAGCGCGGTGAGCAAACAGGTACAGGAGCTGGAAAAATGGGTGGGCGTGCCACTGTTCGAGCGTAACCGCAAACGTTTGACCCTGAGCTCTGCGGGCGAACGCTATGAGAAATCGGTGCGCGCCCTGCTGTCGCAGCTGGAGTCTGCCACGCTGGAATTGATCACCAGCAGCGATGGCGGCGGTGCACTGCACCTGTCCACCCTGCCGACGTTTGGCGCCAAGTGGCTCATTCCAAAGCTTCCTGATTTCCAGACCCGCCACCCCCAGGTGACGCTGCATTTCGTG
This sequence comes from Comamonas sp. UBA7528, assembly GCF_002479375.1. Taxonomy (NCBI): domain Bacteria; kingdom Pseudomonadati; phylum Pseudomonadota; class Betaproteobacteria; order Burkholderiales; family Comamonadaceae; genus Comamonas; species Comamonas sp. UBA7528. The sequence goes on along the minus strand of NZ_DLMU01000003.1, from coordinate 171,232 downwards.
CCCTATGTGCAAGGCTATGACTTTGGCAGCCCCACGCTGGACTGTGCCATCCTGTTTGGCGACGGCCACTGGCCCAACACCCGCGCCCACTACCTGACCGGGCGCGAAGTGGTGCTGATCGCCCCGCGCAACCCGGAACAGACCATCCGCACCCCGGCCGACGTGGCGCACTGCACGCGGCTGCGCCATGTGACCGTGCCTCAGGCCTGGTCGCGCTGGAGCGAGACCTATGGCGTGGAAGACATGGACCCGCTCAGCGGCCCGCAGTTTGACCAGTTCCAGACCATCATCCGCGCCGTGCAGGCCGGCATGGGCGTGGCCCTGGTGCCCCGCTGCCTGGTGCAGGATGAAATCAACGCCGGCCTGGTGAGCGAGCCCCTGCCGCAGCACAGCGTGCTCAGCGACCAGGGCTACTGGCTGTGCTACCCCGAGACGCGCGCCAACCTGACCCCGCTGCAGCAGTTCCGCGACTGGCTTCTGGCCAAGGTCGAAGCGGCGGCCGAAGCCGAGGCCAGCCTGTCTGCCTCTCCCCGCCCGGCGCTGGCGTTCCCCGACCTGGCATAAGACGCACCGGGCTGGCCGCAAGCCACGGTGCCGCTGGGCGCACTCTTCGACGCCGCCCCTACTCCGCCACCTGGGCCGGAAAGCGCACCGTGAAGCGGGCACCGGGCATGGGCTGGCCCGGGTGCACATCTTCCAGCGCCACCTGGGCGCCATGCTGGCGGGCAATCTCCAGCACGATGGGCAGACCCAGGCCGGAGCCGTCGGCCTCGGTGCCCAGCGCCCGGTAGAACGGCTGGAAGACCAGATCGCGCTCGGCCTCGGGCACACCGGGGCCGGTGTCTTCCACCTGCAGCACCACCACGCGGCCGAACGGATCGGGCAGCACGCGCACCGTCACCAGACCGGGCTGTGCATTGCTGGACGGGGTGTAGTTGATGGCGTTGTCCACCAGGTTGCGCACCAGCTCCTGCAGCAGCGTGGCATTGCCCCAGACCTGCAGGGCCATGGTGCCGGGTTCTGCGCCGTCGTAGCCCAGGTCAATGTGCTTGTCCATGGCACGGGGCAGGCAGTCCTGCACCACCTCGATCACCAGCTCGGCCATGTCGCAGGGAGTGCGCTGCAGCGCCGTGCTGGCGCCTTCGGCCCGGGCCAGCGACAGCAGCTGGTTGACGGTGTGCGTGGCGCGGATGGAGCTGCGCCCGATCTGCTGCAGCGAGCGTTTCAGGTCTTCGTTGCTGGTCCCCGGGCGCTGGGCCAGATCGGCCTGCATGCGCAAGCCGGCCAGCGGGGTCTTGAGCTGGTGGGCCGCATCCGCCAGAAAGCGTTTTTGTGTGGCAATGGAATCGTTCAGCCGCCGCAGCAAATCGTTCACCGCATCCACCAGCGGCGCCACCTCCATGGGCACGGCCTTGTGGTTCAGCGGCGACAGGTCGTCGGGCTTGCGCGCACGGATGCGCTCTTCCAGCCGGTGCAGTGGCTTGATGCCACGCGCCAGCGCCAGCCACACCAGCAGCACCGACAGCGGCAGGATGACAAACTGCGGCAGCATCACGCCCTTGATGATTTCCGCCGCCAGCACGCTGCGCTTTTCACGCGTTTCTGCCACCTGTACCAGTGCCAGCACCTCCTGGTCCAGCGGCACCCGCACCCAGATCGAGGCCACGCGGATGTCCACGCCGCGCAGATCGTCGTCGCGCAGCTGTACCTGGCCGATGCTGGCTTCGAAGCCACCGCCGGTTTCCGGCGGCATGGGGAACTCGCGCTCGCCCGACAGCAGCACGCCTTTGGCGCCCAGCACCTGGTAGTACACCATGTCGGAATCGTCGGCGCGCAGCAGCTCGCTGGCCGGACGCGGCATGTGGAACTGCAGCTGCCCGTCGCTGACCACCAGCAGCTGCGCCAGCGCCTGGGCGTTGTACTCCAGCGCACGGTCGAACGGCTTGTTGGCCAGCTCCTGCGCCACCAGCCAGGTCAACGCCAGCGACACCGGCCACAGCAGCAGCAGCGGCGTGAGCATCCAGTCGAGGATCTCGCCAAACAGGGACCGCTGTTCACGCTGGAAGATGTTCAAGGTGCAGGTTCACGCCAGGGGCCGGCAAAGGTGGCCCGGAACAAAACCGCCACGGCGGACACCGCGGCGCAGGACAGGCCGCGCGCACCGGGCGCGCAGCCCCTCAGTGGTTGATCTTCTCCAGACAATAGCCCAGGCCGCGCACGGTGGCGATGCGGATGGGACCGCGCTCGATCTTCTTGCGCAGGCGGTGGATGTAGACCTCGATGGCATTGTTGCTGACCTCTTCGCCCCACTCGCACAGGCGTTCCACCAGCTGGTCCTTGCTGACCAGACGGCCTGCACGCTGCAGCAGCACTTCCAGCAGGCCCAGCTCGCGGGCGGACAGCTCCACCATCTTGCCGTCGATGGTGGCCACGCGCCCGGCCTGGTCGTACACCAGCGGGCCGTGCTTGACGGTGCTGCTGGTGCCTCCCATGCCCCGGCGCGTCAGCGCACGCACGCGGGCTTCGAGCTCCTGCAGGCTGAAGGGCTTGGCCATGTAGTCGTCGGCACCGAAATCCAGCCCCTGCACGCGCTCCTCCACGCTGTCGGCGGCGGTGAGGATCAGCACCGGCAGCGCATCGCCCCGGCTGCGCATCTTCTTGAGCACTTCCAGCCCATGCATCTTGGGCAGGCCCAGGTCCAGGATCAGCAGGTCGAACTGGTCGTTGGTCATCAGCGCGGCATCGGCCTCGCTGCCACTGGACACATGGTCCACCACGGCACCAGCGCCGCGCAGGCTGCGCAGCAATCCATCGGCCAGCACCTGATCATCTTCGGCGATGAGTATGCGCATGGGGGTCTCCTGAAGGCGCCGCAGTCGGGCCGCGGTCGTTTATGTCTTGATGCTTCGGATGGCACTGTGAAGTGCGCCGCACCAGCCTGTCGGCCAGCCGAACCATTCTAGAAGCCGCCCATCCCCCGCACCAGCGGACTTCCCCCGGGAAAACACCCGGTTCACCTGTACGGAAGCTGACATTCACGCCGGTCTTGATGCAAGTCATTTCCGCGCGCATCCGGCAGTCCCCGGCCGCTGGCGCCGACAGACGGTACCGTGCCGTCCCGCGCGCCTGCCCACAGGCACTCAGGCCAGCGTGCCGCTGTCGCCGGCGTAGGCCTCCAGGCCAATCTGGACCACGGTGGCCACATCCTGGCCCACCGATTCCACAAACTCTGCCTCGGCCTGGGCCACGGCGTCATGGAAGGCCTGCAGCCAGTCCAGCCCGGTGGGCGTGAAGCACACGCGCCGCGCGCGCCGGTCGTGCGGATCGGACTCCCGCGTGACCAACCCCCAGGCCACGCACTGGTCCACCAGATCGGCCATGGCCTGCTTGCTCATGCCCGCGCGCTCGGCCAGGTCGGTGATGCGGTCGCCCGCCAGCGACAGGTGGCGGGTGATATGGATGTGCGCCGCACTCACCTGGTCGCGCGCCGCCAGGTTGGACAGCGCCAGCGGCACGGCCACATCGCGTGCCATCAGCTGCAGCACGCGGGCGTCGAACTGGCGCATGGCATGGCCCAGCAGCCGGCCCAGGTGGGTCTGGCGCCAGGCATCGCTGGGGGGAATGGCGTGGGGAAGTTCGCTCATGGCCCCATGGTAATTTAGTCAGGCAAACTGACTAAATATTTGTGGAATTGGCAAAACAGCACCCCTAAACTACTGTTCAAGCATCCAGCCTGTTATTCATTCCAGTGGCTGCACCCCATCCCGCCAAACCCTTCCAAGGAGAGTTTTCATGAACGCCATTGCCGCCAAGTCCGCCGACGCCAACAGCGAAAAAGCCAAGGCACTTGCTGCCGCCCTCGCCCAGATCGAAAAGCAATTCGGCAAAGGCACCATCATGAAGCTGGGCGAAGGCGAAGCGGCCCAGGACATCCAGGTGGTGTCCACCGGCTCGCTGGGCCTGGACATCGCTCTGGGCGTGGGCGGCCTGCCCCGCGGCCGCGTGATCGAAATCTACGGCCCGGAATCCTCGGGCAAGACCACGCTGACACTGCAGGTCATTGCCGAGATGCAAAAGCAAGGCGGCACCTGCGCCTTCATCGACGCCGAACATGCACTGGACACCGGCTACGCCCAGAAGCTGGGTGTGAACCTGAGCGAAGTGCTGATCAGCCAGCCCGACACCGGTGAGCAGGCGCTGGAAATCTGCGACAGCCTGGTGCGCTCCGGCGCCGTGGACCTGATCGTGATCGACTCGGTCGCCGCGCTGACCCCCAAGGCCGAAATCGAAGGCGAAATGGGCGACCAGCTGCCCGGTCTGCAGGCCCGCCTGATGAGCCAGGCACTGCGCAAGCTGACCGCCACCATCAAGAAGACCAACTGCATGGTCATCTTCATCAACCAGATCCGCATGAAGATCGGTGTGATGTTCGGCTCGCCCGAAACCACCACCGGCGGTAACGCGCTGAAGTTCTACGCCTCGGTGCGCCTGGACATCCGCCGCACCGGCACCATCAAGAAGGGCGACGAAGCCATCGGTAACGAAACCAAGGTCAAGGTCGTCAAGAACAAGGTTTCGCCTCCGTTCAAGACCGCCGAGTTCGACATCCTGTTCGGTGAAGGCATCAGCCGCGAAGGCGAGATCCTGGACATGGGCGTGAACGCCAAGATCCTGGAAAAGTCCGGCGCCTGGTATGCCTACAACGGCGAGAAGATCGGCCAGGGCCGCGACAACTCGCGTGAATTCCTGCGCGAGAACCCCGCACTGGCCGTGGAAATCGAGAACAAGGTGCGCGACAGCCTGGGCATTGCCCTGCTGCCCGTGGCCGCCGGCGAAGACGCCGCCAAGCCCGCCAAGGGCAAGAAAGGCGACAAGAACGCCACGGTGGATGAAGACGGCGTGATCGGCTAAAGCCCCCGAGCGGTTGTCCCCTCGCCACGCCAGGGGACTGCCGCCGGGCCAGGGCAGCGCCTGCCTGCGGCCTGCAGCGCACAGGCCTACGGTCGCTGCCCGCCGCCGCGTCACCACACAGGTTTGCCATCTTTGCGCAGGGTTCCCTGCGCCTTTTTTGTTTCTGGAGCGTGCACCGCATGGGCTTTGCCAAACTCTCCCTCACCGGCCGCGCGCTGCGGCTGCTGGCCCAGCGCGAGCACTCGCGGCTCGAGCTGGAGCGCAAGCTGGCCGCCCATGTGGACGAAGGCGACGATCTGGCCGCCGTGCTGGATGCGCTGGAGGCCAAGAACTTCATCAACCCGGAACGGGTGGCCCAGTCCGTGGTCTACACCCGCAGCAAAAAGCTGGGCACGGCCCGCGTGGTGCAGGAACTGCGCAACAAGGGCCTGGACGATGACACCGTGCGTGCGGCCACCGCACAGCTGCGCGCCACCGAACACGCCCGCGCCTGGGCAGTGTGGCAGCAGAAGTTCGGCCAGCCGCCCGCCACGCCCCAGGAACGCATGAAGCAGATGCGCTTCCTGTCCAGCCGGGGCTTTGGTGGCGAGGTGGTGAGCAAGGTGGTCAAAGGCCAGCCCCCCGATCCCGACCACAGCTGATGCCGCATCGGCCCTGTGCAGGGCCCCGCCTCACCACAGCCGGCCCAGGACCCCGCCGGCCACCAGGGCCAGCAAGCCGCCGGTGACCAAGACGCCATAGCGGGCGCCCCCGCTGGCAAAGGCCAGCGCGCTTTTAGCCAGGCTGCTGCTGGCCAGCACACCCAGGACTCCCCAATGCGCCACCTCCAGCGGCACCACCCCGCTGGCCGCCATCTGGGCCACGCCGGCGGCGGCGGCGTGCACCTCGGCCAGCGCCACCAGCATGGTGCTGGCCAGCACCCCGGCGCTGCCATAGCGCGCGCCCAGCCAGGCCGCCAGCAGTGACACCCCGGCAATCAGTGCCGCAATCCACAGCGCCTGCGACAGCTGGAAGGCCCGGCCGGTCGGCGCAGCCGCCTGGGTCTGCACACCTTGTGCGCGCCGCCACAGCAGCGCCACCACCCCCAGCAAGGCCAGCCCAGCCCCCACCAGGGTCCCCGCAGCCGTCTGCAGCAGGGCCGGCGACACCGCCCCCACCACGGCCACGAACAGCAGCAGCGACGCCAGATTGGCCAGCAACGCCGCCGCAGCGCAGGCACCGGTGTGGGCCGGTTCGACCCGCGCACGTTGACCCATACTGGAGACCGCAGCGGTGGACGAGGCAAAGCCGGCAAAGAAGCCCGCAATCGACAGCCCCCAGCGTGCGCCGAACAAGCGCTGCGCGACATGACCAAGCATGCCCACCGTCATGACCAGCACCCCAATGCGCCACACCATCAGGGGACTGACCGCACCCCAGGGATCGACGGGACTGCGGGAGAGCAGCGGCATGACCACCAGGGCCGCGGCCCCCAGCATCAGCGCATCCTGCAGCTCTTTTTCGCTGATCCACTCGCGGCTGAGCTTCTGCATCGGCACCTTGGCCTGCAACAGAATGGCCATCAGCACCCCCAGGGCTGCGGCCAGCGCCGCGTCTCGGGCGGCCAGCCCACCCAGCAGCGCGGTGAGCAGCAGGGCGATTTCGCCCGTCAGCCCCGGGTCCTCGCGGGCAGTGAAACCATAGGCCAGCGCCGTGAGCACGGCCACGGCCAGCAGGGCCGCAATGAACACGCCACTGCCCAGCATCCAGGCCACACACCCCAGCAGGCCCACCAGGGCATGGGTGCGCGTGCCCGCCATCAGCGCCGGGCCGGGATGCATGCGCTCGCGGACCACCCCCACCAGCAGGCCCACACCCAGGGCGGCCAGCAGCGCGCGAAAAATCGCTTCCCCTTCCATACGCCTCCGGCCCAGGTTGCAGATGGCCGGATTATCGCCAGCGCAGCGGCGCGCCGGAAGGCGGCGTCAACGCACGCGCGTGGCGCCCCAGCAGACCAGCGAGCCCACCGTCACCAGCAGCACGCCCTGCCAGAACGGCCACCCCGGCTGCACCGACAGCCACAGACTGGCCCACAGCGCCGACAGCACCGGCGCGAAATACGAGCCCGCCGCCATCACCGCCAGATTGCCGCGCTGGATGCCATGCTCCCAGCAGCTGTAGCCGATGGCCGTGGACGCGCTGATCGCCAGCACCTCCAGCCCTACGCCCCAGGACCAGCGCAGGGGCACGGTGTCCACCGCCAGCCACTGCACCCACAGCACCACGGCCGTCAGCAGCACGAACAGGCCCACACCGTTGAAACCACCGCCGTGGATGCGTGACAGCACCGAATACACCGGCCACAGGGCGGCGGCCGCGAACGCCAGCGCATAGGCCAGCGGGTTGCTGCGCATATGGGCCAGCAACTCCTGCCACCAGGGCAGGTTGCTGCCTGCGCCATCCCCGCTCAGCACCCACACCAGTCCCCAGATGCACAGCGCCACGCCCGGCCACAGCCACCAGCGCGCGCCCTGCTGGCGGCACAGCACGGCCAGCACGATGGTCAGGCTGGGCCAGAGGTAGTTGATCATGCCCAGCTCCATGGACTGGGCACGGTCCTGCGCCAGACCGATGGCCACGGACAGGCAGATCTCGTAGAGCACGAACAGCAGGCCGCAGCCCACCAGGTACACCTTGGAGACGCTGCGCAGCTGCGCCACGCGCGGCACGCCCTGCACCGCAAACAGCAGCGCGGCGCTGACGCTGTAGAGCATGGCCGCACCGCCTAAAGCGCCCAGCGCTTCGGACACCGAACGGATCAGGCCCACGGTGCTGCTCCAGCACAGCACGGCCACCAGACCGATCAGGGTGGCACGGCGCACGCTGGCAGCAGCGTGCGAAACAGGGGAAGCAGGAGTGGACATGCTGCGAAGAAACGGTGGATGACAGGGTGGGCGGCTGGCAGCGCACGCCGGAAAGCCGTGCCGCATGCGCTCACCGCCCCTGCGCAAGCGGCCGGCCGAAGCCGTTCCCGCCGCGCTGCGCCAACCGTGCGCAGGGCATTGTGCATGGCCGCAGCAGGGCCGTGGCGCAAAAAAGGCCCTCGCAAGGGCCTGGGTGGGAAACGCACGCGGGGTCGCTCAGGACTGCGTGTTGGCGGCCAGCGGGGTGACCGTGGCAGACGCGGCGGCGGCCAGTTGGCGCTTGCGCAGGAACCGATAGGCCACGCCCAGCAGCACAAACCACGCGGGCGTGGCGATCAGCGCCTGGCGGGTGTCGGCTTCCAGCGTCAGCAGCACCAGGATGCCGGCGAAGAAGGCCAGGCAGGCCACGCACATGGCCACGCCACCGGGCATCTTGTAGCGGGATGCGGCATGCAGGGCTGCCCGCTGGCGGCGGTAGACGATGTACGACAGCAGGATCAGCGACCAGACGAACATGAACAGAATCGCCGACACCGTGGTCACCAGGGTGAAGGCCTCCACCAGATTCGGCACCACCCACATCAGAAAGGCTCCGCCCAGCAGGCAGACGCAGGAGAACAGCAGGCCCCGGGCCGGCACGCCACCGCGCGACAGGCGGTGGAAGGATTCGGGCGCATCGCCCTTGAGCGCCAGGCCGTACAGCATGCGACTGGTGGAAAACACGCCGCTGTTGGCCGACGACGCGGCAGAGGTCAGCACCACGAAGTTGATGATGCCGGCCGCCGCAGGCAGACCCGCCAGCACGAACAGCTCCACGAACGGGCTCTTGCCCGGCACCACATCGCGCCAGGGGGTGACGGCCATGATGGCGATCAGCGCCAGCACATAGAACACGATGATGCGCACGGGGATCGAGTTGATGGCGCGCGGCAGCGTGCGTTCGGGGTCTTTGGCTTCGGCAGCCGTGGTGCCCACCAGCTCGATGCCCACAAAGGCAAACACGGCGATCTGGAAGCCCGCGAAGAAGCCCAGGGCCCCGTGCGGGAACATGCCGCCGTCGTTCCACAGATTGGCCAGGCTGGCCCCGCGCCCAGCGGGCGAGGTGAAACCGCTGGCCACCATGTACAGACCGGTGCCCACCAGCGCCACGATGGCAACGATCTTGATCATGGCGAACCAGAACTCGATCTCGCCGAACAGCTTCACCGTCAGCAGATTCAGGCCCAGCAGCACGGCCACGCAGGCGATGGCTGGCGCCCACTGCGGCAGATCGGGCCACCAGAACTGCGCATAGGCCGAGATGGCGATCACATCGGCAATGCCGGTGACGATCCAGCAGAACCAGTAGGTCCAGCCGGTGAAGAAGCCGGCCCAGGGGCCCAGCAAATCGGCCGAGAAGTCGATGAAGGAGCGGTACTGCAGGTTGGACAGCAGCAGCTCGCCCATGGCCCGCATCACAAAGAACAGCATCACGCCGATGATGGCGTAGACAAAGACGATGGATGGGCCGGCCAGGCTGATGGTCTTGCCCGACCCCATGAACAGGCCGGTACCGATGGCGCCGCCGATGGCAATCAGCTGGATGTGGCGGTTGGTGAGGTTGCGTTGCAGGTCGCCCGAACCTTCGGGGCCGGCCGTGCCGGGTGCTTTGCGCGTCATCTGGGGAAACCTTTGAAAAGCTGCCACCCGCGCACCCGCAACGCCGCAGCCGCGGCACCCGACTGCCGCTGGCAGGAAACCGGAAATCCGAAAAGGGAAAACCCTAGGATAAACCGCTGCGGCACGCCATGGCGCGCGGCAGGGTCCATGCCCCCTGGGACCGCCAGGGGCGGAGCCGGGGCCTAAGCCCTGGCCCGGTGCGCCGCACGCCCTGTGGGCCTGCACGGCATGCTATGGAAGGAGAAGCGCCGGGTTACAGGCCCAGCATCAGCTGCAGGTTCTGCACGGCCGCGCCGCTGGCGCCCTTGCCCAGGTTGTCCAGTCGGGCAATCAACACGGCCTGGCGGTATTGCTCATTGGCAAACACGCGCAGCTCCAGCTGGTTGGTGTCGGCCAGGGTGTCGGCCGCCAGCTTGTTGTCGTCCGTGGGCGGCAGCACGCTGACCCAGTTGGCGGGCGTGTTGGTGCGGGCATAGTGGCTGGCCAGCGCGTCGTGCAGATCGGCCGCCTTGGGGGCGCCGGGCAAAGTGTCCAGATGCAGGGGCAGTTGCACCAGCATGCCCTGGCGGAAATTGCCCACGGCGGGGATGAACACCGGACGGCGCGTCAGACCCGTGTAGTGCAGGATTTCCGGGATGTGCTTGTGGCCCAGGCCCAGGGCATAGGCCTCGTAAGGCGCAGCGGTGCCCGCCTCGTAGGCTTCGATCATGGGACGACCGCCGCCGGAGTAGCCGGACACCGAGGGCAGGCTCAGCGGAAAATCGGTCGGAATCAGGCCAGCAGCCACCAGCGGGTGCAGCAGGGCGATGGCGCCCGTGGCGTAGCAGCCGGGGTTGGTCACGCGGGTGGCGGTTTTCACCAGCTCCAGCTGACCGGCGCGCAGCTCGGGGAAGCCATAGACCCAGTCCGGCGCCACACGGTGGGCGGTGGAGGCGTCGATGATCTTGATGGCGCGACCGGTCTCGGCGGTGATGGCGTCCACCATGGCGGTGGTTTCGCGCGCCGCATCGTCGTGCAGGCACAGGATGACCAGGTCCACGCCCGCGATCAAATCGCGCTTGGCAGCAGGGTCTTTTCGCAGCTCGGGGGCAATGCTGACCAGCTCGACGCCAGCCATTCCCTGCAGGCGTTCGCGGATCTGCAGACCCGTGGTTCCGGCCTCGCCATCGATAAAGACTTTGGACATTCACTCACTCCCGCGCCCTCTGGCGCACACCCACACACTCCGCCAAGCGGCACGTTTCATTCCAAGGAATTAAGGGCCGCATTGTCACTGAAATCACGGCCGCTGCAGCGCCCCGATGCAAATGACGGGCTGGCGACAATGTCGCACAACCACGTATGTATATACGTATATGCCACTTGACAAAGCTCTTTTTCGTTGCGATGCAGCATGGTACATTCTTCGATTGCCATGTCATACGAGCCCGGCCGCCTGACCACGCGTCCATGGCAAACGGGTATTTCCCCTCCGTTCACAGAGACAAACTCATGAAGATTCATGAATACCAAGGCAAGGAAATCTTGCGCCAATTTGGTGTGCCCGTTCCCCGCGGCATTCCAGCGTTCACCGTCCAGGAAGCTGTAGAGGCAGCACAGAAGCTGGGTGGCCCCGTGTGGGTGGTGAAGGCGCAGATCCACGCCGGTGGCCGCGGTAAAGGCGGCGGCGTCAAGGTGGCTAAGACCATCGATGACGTGAAGAAGCTGTCCGAGCAAATCCTCGGCATGCAACTGGTGACGCACCAGACCGGCCCCGAAGGCCAGAAGGTCCGCCGTCTGTACATCGAAGACGGTGCCGACATCAAGAATGAGCTGTATGTGTCCCTGGTGACCGACCGCGCTACGCAGAAGGTGGCCCTGATCGCCTCCAGCGAAGGCGGCATGGACATCGAGGAAGTGGCCCATTCCACGCCCGAGAAGATCGTCACCGAGATGATCGACCCGCTGACCGGCATCACCGAAGCGCAGTCGCGCAAGGTGGCTGCTGCCATCGGCCTGACCGGCGCTTCCGTGGACCAAGCCGTAGACATCTTCGCCAAGATCTACAAGTGCTACATGGACACCGACGCATCGCTGGTGGAAATCAACCCGCTGAACTGCGACTCCAAGGGCAACCTGATCGCTCTGGACGCCAAGTTCAACTTTGACTCCAACGCGCTGTTCCGCCACCCCGAAATCGTGGCCTTCCGCGATCTGGACGAAGAAGATCCTGCCGAAGTCGAAGCTTCCAAGTTCGACCTGGCCTACATCTCCCTGGACGGCAATATCGGCTGCCTGGTGAACGGCGCCGGTCTGGCCATGGCCACCATGGACACCATCAAGCTGTTCGGCGGCGAGCCTGCCAACTTCCTGGACGTGGGCGGCGGGGCCACCCCCGAGAAGGTCACCGAAGCCTTCAAGATCATGCTCAAGAACCCCAAGGTCAAGGGCATTCTGGTCAACATCTTCGGCGGCATCATGAAGTGCGACACCATCGCCACCGGCGTGATCACTGCCTGCAAGGCCGTGAACCTGCAAGTGCCTCTGGTGGTCCGCATGAAGGGCACCAACGAAGAGCTGGGCAAGAAGATGCTGGCCGAATCCGGCCTGCCCATCATCAGCGCCGACACCATGGCCGAAGCGGCCACCAAGATCGTCGAAGCCGTCAAGTAAGAAGCCCTCGGAGATAAACACATGTCGATCTTTATCAACAAAGACACCAAAGTCATCACCCAGGGCATCACCGGCAAGACCGGCCAGTTCCACACGGAAAAGTGCCAGGAATACGCGAACGGCAAGAACTGCTTCGTGGCGGGCGTGAACCCCAAGAAGGCCGGCGAGTCGATCTTCAACATCCCTATCTACGCCTCCGTCAAGGAAGCTGCACACAACACCGGCGCCACCGTATCGGTGATCTATGTGCCGCCCGCAGGCGCTGCTGCAGCGATCTGGGAAGCCGTGGAAGCCGATCTGGACCTGGCCATCTGCATCACCGAAGGCATTCCCGTCCGTGACATGCTGGAAGTGCGCAACAAGATGAAGGCCAAGGAAGCGGCCGGCGGCAAGAAGACCCTGCTGCTGGGCCCCAACTGCCCCGGCCTGATCACGCCCGACGAGATCAAGATCGGCATCATGCCCGGTCACATCCACAAGAAGGGCCGCATCGGCGTGGTGAGCCGTTCCGGCACGCTGACCTATGAAGCCGTGGCACAGCTGTCCGAACTGGGCATTGGCCAGTCTTCCGCTGTCGGTATCGGTGGCGACCCCATCAACGGTCTGAAGCACATCGACGTGATGCGCGCTTTCAACGACGATCCCGACACCGACGCCGTGATCATGATCGGTGAAATCGGCGGTCCCGACGAAGCCGAAGCCGCACAATGGTGCAAGGCCAACATGAAGAAGCCTATCGTGGGCTTCATCGCTGGCGTGACCGCCCCTCCCGGCAAGCGCATGGGCCATGCTGGCGCGCTGATCTCCGGCGGTGCCGACACGGCCGACGCCAAGCTGGCCATCATGGAAGAATGCGGTTTCACCATCACCCGCAATCCTTCCGAAATGGGCCGCCTGCTCAAGGGCCTGCTGTAATCACTCCGTCTCCCGGGCGACTTTTTTTGCCCGGGTTACGCAGAATTACGCATCGGCAAGGGTGCCCGGCCCTACTACACTGGGCGCTCCCATAAAAGAAAACGCCAGTCTGCTCATGCAGGCTGGCGTTTTCCATTCATAACAGCGGAGTAAAAATGGAGTTCCTGAGCAATGCCGATTTCTGGATCGGCCTGGTGAAGATCGTCTGGATCAACATCATCCTGTCTGGCGACAACGCTGTCGTCATCGCCCTCGCAGCCCGTTCGCTGCCCCCTGAGCAACAGAAGAAGGCCATCATGTTCGGCTCCGGCGCTGCCGTGGTGCTGCGCATTGTGCTGACCGTCGTGGCGGCCAAGCTGCTGGAGCTGTCGTTCCTGCAGGTCATCGGCGGCGTGCTGCTGCTGTGGATCGGCTACCAGTTGCTCAGCGGTGGTGAAGATGAAGAAGGCGAAGCCAAGGGCACGGGCTCCATGGTCGCTGCCATCCGCACCATCCTGATCGCCGACCTGGTGATGAGCCTGGACAACGTGATTGCCGTGGCCGCCACCGCCCAGGGCAATATGGTCCTGCTGATCCTGGGCCTGGCCATCTCCATCCCTCTGGTGATCTTCGGCTCCACGCTGATGATCAAGCTGATGGAACGCTGGCCCGTGATCATCACCTTCGGCGCGGCCCTGATCGGCTGGGTCGGCGGCGAGACCATCGTCAACGACAATCTGCTGCACGCCTACACCGCAGCCCACCCCTGGCTGCACTACACCGCCGCTGCGGCGGGCGCCATCCTGGTGGTGGCCGTGGGCAAGTACATGCAGTCCCGCACGGCCAAGGCCAGCGACTGACCGCTGCCTCCGCGTGCGCGCCCCGCGCACGCCCCACGCTCAAGGCGCCTGCAGGCGCCTTGTTGCGTTCTGGGGCCTGGAACGCAGCCTTCCCCGCATGCAGCCCCCTCGGCGTGCAGGCCCGCGCGCGATACGCCTGCGCTGCGGGCTTGGCAAGCCGCACGCACCAAGTCCATGCCGCAGCCGTTGCTGCCTGCCAGCCTGTAGCCGCAGTGTCAGCCCATGCCTACACTGCCTGCATGGAAGCCTTGCTTGAAACCGCCTTCTGGATCGGTCTCTTCAAAATCATCTGGATCGACGTCATCCTCTCGGGTGACAACGCGGTGGTCATCGCACTGGCCGCCCGCAGCCTGCCGGCGCAACAGCAACGAAAAGCCATTCTGTGGGGCGCGGGTTTTGCCATCGCCATGCGGGTGTGCCTCACCGTCGTGGCGGCCAGACTGCTGCAGTTCCCGTTCCTGGAAATCGTCGGTGGCCTGCTGCTGCTGTGGATCGGCGTGGGCCTGCTCCAGGGGGACGATCCGCAGAGCGGCGACAGCAGTGCCCCGGGCAGCACCTCGATGTTCGCGGCCATCCGCACCATCCTGCTGGCCGATATGGTGATGTGCCTGGACAACGTGATCGCCGTGGCCGCCACCGCCCAGGGCAACTTCACGCTGCTGATGCTGGGCCTGGCCATCAGCATCCCGCTGGTGGTCTTTGGCTCCACGCTGATGATCCGGCTGATGGAGCGCTGGCCCGCCATCGTCACTCTGGGCGCCGCGCTGATCGGCTGGGTGGCCGGTGAAACCATCGCCAACGACCATGTGCTGGCCGACTTCACCGGTGCCCGTCCCTGGGTCCACTACGCCGCCGCCGCCGCGGGGGCCGCCCTGGTGCTGCTGGTGGGCACAACCCTGCAGCGCCGCCAAGCCGCCTCCGCCGGCCCCGAGCAGCGCTGAATCCGGCCCCGGGAGCGGTACGGCCAGACCCGAGCTAGCGGAAATCGCTCTTCCCGCCCTGCTTCGCAATCACCTGGATCCCCTCCATGCACATGCGCTTGTCCACCGCCTTGCACATGTCGTACACGGTCAGCAGGGCCACCTGCACTGCCGTCAGGGCTTCCATTTCCACGCCGGTCTGGCCCCGGGTCTCCACCGTCGCCGTGCACTGCACCGCGTGGTCGGCGTCGAGCAGCTCGAAATCCACGGCCACACGGGTCAGGGCCAGGGGATGGCACAGGGGGATCAGGTCGCTGGTTTTCTTGGCGGCCATGATGCCGGCAATGCGGGCAATGCCCAGCACATCGCCTTTCTTGGCCGTGCCGCTGGCGATGATGGCCAGGGTGGCCGGCGCCATCACGATGCGGCCTTCAGCCACGGCGATGCGGTGGGTGTCGGGTTTGCCGCCGACATCCACCATGTGGGCCTGTCCGTGTGCGTCGAAGTGGGTGAGTTGGTCTGCCATAGAAATACCGTGAAATGCGAGGAAAAGCCGGGTACTGCGCCGGGCCGCACCCGGGTCGGCCGGTCCCGACCGAACGCTGCCCAGGAACATTGAGCGATTGCAGGCATCATACGGGGGTGATTCCGCCGCGCCTGCACCGGCCGCCAAGGGTATAGCGCCTGCGATACCCGGTACGGCCCGGTGCACAAGCCATCGCCGGGAGCGGCGCCTTGGCTGCTGCAGCACCTGGCACCCCGGGCGTTGCGGCGGGCCCTGCCTGTGATTTCTGCCGACTTTTCTGCCATGCAACTTTCTGTGCGAAAAATGCCTGTGGCGCGCATCCTGTCTGCGCTGGGCGCTACGTTTCTGTTCAGTGTCATTCCCGCCAGCCTGCCCACGGCCCAGGCCCAGAACGTGGCCTTGCCGCGCATGGGCGACGGTGCGGAGCTGACCGCCAACGACGAGCGCCGTCTGGGTGACAGCATCATCCGCCAGCTCTACCGCGACCCGGACTACATCGACGACCCGGTGGTGCACAGCTATGTAATGGGCATCTGGTACCCGCTAAAGGAGGCCGCCGCCCAGCGTGGCGAGCTGTCGCCCGAGCTGGACGAACGCTTTGCCTGGGAGGTGCTGCTGGGCCGCGACCGCAGCATCAACGCCTTTGCCCTGCCCGGCGGCTTTCTGGGCGTGCACCTGGGACTGGTGGGGGCCGTCGCCACACGCGATGAACTCGCCTCGGTGCTGGCCCACGAACTCAGCCACGTCACCCAGCGCCACATTGCTCGGCTGATCGCCCAGGACAAGCGCAGCACGCCGCTGATGGTGGCCAGCATGATCCTGGGGGCGCTGGCAGCCAGCCGCAGCCCGGACGCCGGCATGGCCATGATGATGGGCGGCCAGGCCCTGGCCGTGCAGAACCAGCTGAACTTCTCCCGCGACATGGAGCGCGAGGCCGACCGAGTGGGCTACGGCCTGATGGCGCCGGCCGGCTTTGCCCCGGCCGGCTTTGCCAGCATGTTCGAGCGCCTGCAGCAGGCCAACCGCATCAACGACAACGGCAGCTGGCCCTATCTGCGCAGCCACCCGCTGACCACGGAGCGCATGGCCGATATGCAGGCCCGCACCCAGATGCTGGGCCAGGCCGCCCAGGCCAAGCCTGCCACGCTGGAGCACGCCATGGTCAGCGCCCGCGCCCGCGTGCTGACCCGTCCCGGGCCGGATGCGCTGCGCCAATGGGCGGCCCTGCCAACCCAGCACAGCTTCGCCCAGCAGACCCCTGCCCAGCAGGCCGGCACGCTGTATGCCGCCATCCACGGCCTGCTGCAGCTGCGCGATCTGGCCGGCGCCGAAGCGCTGCTGCCCCGCCTGCAGGCCCTGACCCAGGGCGATGCCGCCGCCCAGCGCCAGACCCTGTGGCTGGCCGCCGAGCTGGCCCTGGCCGCAGAACGCCCGCAACAGGCTTTGCAAAGATTGGAACAGCTTCCGCCCGCCCCTGCCGCACAGCACCCCAATCCGGAGGCGGAGCGCACAACGCTGCTGCAGCGGGCCCAGGCCCTGTCGATGCTGCACCGCAGCGCAGAGGTGGCGGGCGCACTGCAAACCTGGGTCAGCGACCATCCCCAGGATGCAGCCGCCTGGCAGGCCCTGGCCCGCGCCTCGCGCGAATCCGGCCAGCCGCTGCGTGCGCTGCGGGCCGAGGCCGAGGCATCCGTCGCCCAGTACGACTACGCGGCGGCCGTGGACCGCTTCAAGGCCGGCCAGCAGCTGGGCCAGCGCAGCGGTGCCCAGGCCGACCACTTCGAAGCCTCCATCATCGACACGCGGCTGCGTGCCGTGCAGGCCCTGCTACGGGAACAGACGGCCCAGCGCTGAGTCGATGACCATGCCCAGCAGCGAGTAGAGGAAGGCGGCCCACACCGCCGCCCAGAAGCCGCTGACGCTCAGGCCCGACAGCAGGTTGGCAGCGGCCCAGAACATCAGGCCGTTGATGATGAACAGGAACAGCCCCACGGTGAGCAGCGTGACCGGCAAGGTCAGCACCACCAGGATGGGGCGCACCAGCAGGTTCAACAGGCTGATGACCACCACCGCCCACAGGGCCGAACCAAAACTGTGCACCTGCAGCCCGCTGTAGACGGAGGCCACCAGCAGCAGTGCGCACGCACTGAGAATCCAGTTGAGCAGCAATTTCATGCCAGCCAGCATAGCGCAGCAGGCCGGCGTGCGGGGTGCCAGCCCCCGCGAGCACCAAAAAGAAAGGCTGCGGGGGTACCGCAGCCTCGGATACAGCGACCGGCGTGCAGTGCCACAGCGGCACCGCACCGGGCAACGCGTCAGATCAGTGCTTCTTCCAGGAACACACCCAGGCAGGTGGCCATGGCCGCCAGCACGGCGGGCAGGGCACGGCCGGTCTGCAGCTTGCCCTTGCCCAGGACCGCCGGCGCGTGCACCGGTGCGGTATGGGATTCCAGCTTGGGACGGCGCAGGTCAATGATCTGGGGCGAGGTGCCCAGTTCCTGGCGCAGCTGGTCCACCACTTCGGCCAGCGGGCCCCGGGCCAGCAGCGGAGTGACCTGGCCCGCACTGCCCTGCAGCAGCGGCAGGGAGGCCGCAAACAGCTTGTCCGCCCATTTGGTGCGCCAGTTCTCACGCGCGCGGTTGCTCACCCATTTGCTCACGCGGTGGGTGATGCGCGGCGCACAGGCGACCACCACCCAGTGGGTATTGGCAGCACGGGGGGCCTGGGCCATGGACTGCAGCAGCGGCTGGGCATACTCCGCATCGTCCAGATACACGATGATGGTTTCCACGCGGTAGGTTCCTGTTGGTTGTCGGCGCAAAAAAAGGGGCAGATCGGCGGTGTGAGCCTGCATGTTGCGGTTTGGTTCCCGCATTTTTGCAGCACTTTCCTGCGATTGCCCCTTGTGGAGATGGCGGGCCGCCCGCATGCAGACGGCCCGGCTTGCTCAGCGCTTAGGCGTGTTCCGCCTTGTCCTTCTTCTTGGCAGCAGCCGCAGCCATCTTGCCAATGGCCAGCACCAGCAGTGCACCGCCGACGTGGGCGATCCAGTAGATGGGCATGGAGGAGTTGAACACCGCCATCTTGGTCTCGGCGTTGTACTCCAGCAGCTTGGGAGCCCATGTCCACTGGTCAGGCACCACGAACAGCGGGTCGGTCACCAGCATGCCGCCGGCAATCCAGCCCAGCAGCATGCCGCCGGCCACGATGATGGAGGGGTAGCGTTCCATCAGCTTGATGACCAGCTGCGAGCCCCAGACGATGATGGGGATGGAGATCAGCAGGCCCAGCACGATCAGCAGGAACTGGTGCTCGCCCGAGCTTTGGGCGGCGCCGGCAATGGCGATCACGTTGTCCACCGACATCACCAGGTCGGCCACGATGATGGTCTTGATGGCGGCAAACAGCTTGTCGCTGCCTTCAATGTTGTCATGGCCGTCTTCTTCCGGCGCAATCAGCTTCATGCCGATCCACACCAGCAGCAGGGCGCCCACCACCTTCAGGAAAGGCAGCTGCAGCAGCACCATGGCGAAGGCGATCAGGATGATGCGCAACACGATGGCACCGGCCGTGCCGTAGATGATGCCCTTGCGGCGCTGCTCAGGCGGCAGCTTGCGGCAGGCCAGCGCGATCACGACCGCGTTGTCGCCACCCAGCAGGATGTCGATGATGATGATCTGGCCGAGCGCGATCCAGAAGGGGGTATGGGTGAGAAAGTCCAAATCCATGGTGAGAAGTCCTCGTTATCGAAAGACAGCCAGTTCCGAACCGACTGCGCCTTTATACCGGGCACCATGGAGAAAAGGGGCAACAAACTGCCGGCAAGCGGTGCTTGCTGACAGGAAGTGACACTTTGAGCAGACCATGGAAGCCACGGGCCCAAAGGTCTTGTTCGACAGCGGTATGACCGTGCCTGGCAGGCCGGGAGTGCAAGACTCCGTATTGACGACCTGGCATCCGTCTGCGGTCCGCCCTGGGACAGTGCGGTGCAAACGGGGAACTACTCCCCTTTGAATTTCGCTATTGGAACACAGAATGCGGTGTTGCAGCAAAAAGTCGTCATCTGCGCGCAAAACACCACAGCGGCTGCGGATGCCGGGGGCGCACTATCATGCCGCCTGCCTTTTGCTTCCTTGCTGCGTCACTTCCTGCCCATGCACGGCATCCACATCACCGACATCGAAGCCGCCATCAACCACTGGCGGCAGCGGCACCCCAGTCCGGACGGCGTACGCCTGTCGCCCGAGGTGCGGGCGCTGGCCCCGGTGTATGCGCGGCTGATCCATGCCGGCGCCCAGGAAGTGAACCCCGCCAGCCTGTCCTCCGCCGCCATGCAGGCCTGGCTGGGCTGGTACGAGACGCAGCCGGACACACCGTGCATCGCGATCTGCTCCACCAGCCAGGGTGATGCGCAATGCAAGGGCTGCGGGCGCAGCTTTGGCGAGGTGCAGCAGTGGCTGGAGCTGAGCCCGGTGCAAAAACGTGCCGTGTGGCGGCGCATCGTGGCCGAAGGCACGGCGCTGCGCTTCACCCGCTACGCCGAACGCGCAAAGTAAGCACACCCTCACCACCCACATCCACCAGGACATGCAAAAGGGCGCGACCTGCGCGCCCTCCTGGGGTGTTCCGCAGCACCGGGCCGGCAAGGCCGGCGCTGCAGCTGCCCGGGCCCTACCAGCCCAGGCCGATGTGCAGCGGCAGGTACACCGCCATCCCCACCACGATGGTACCCAGGATGCCGCGCTTCCACCAGAAGTAGGCGGTGGCGCAGACCAGGGCCGGCAGGCGCGCATCCACCAGGGTGTGGATCAGTTGGCCGTTGCTCATCACGATCTCCGGCGCCACCACGGCGGCCAGCGCCGCCAGCGGCGCGTAGCGCAGACCGCGCTTGAGCCATTCGGGCATGGGCAGCTCGCGCTCGGGCACCATGAAGAAGGCCCGCGTGACCAGGGTGATCACCGCCAGCCCCAGGCTGGCCACATAGCCCCAGATCCAGTGTTCGCCGCCGCTCATGCACGCTCCTTGCTGGCCGCCGCATTCGCGGCCGGGTTGGCTGCAGCGGCATGCGACCGCGCAGTCGCTGTGTCGCTGCCCTCATCCAGCGGCAGCACCGGATGGTGTTCGCCCTTGGCCGGGTCCGGTGGGCGCACCGCAGGCAGCGGGCGCAGACGGGCGGCGCGGCGCTCGGCCTGCTCCATCAGCAGGCCCACGCTCACGGCGGCGGCAATCGCCGTCAGGATATTGAGCTTGAGCGGCAGCGCAAACGCCGCCACCGCCGCCAGCGAGGCCACGGCACAGGCCACCCAGGTGGCGCGGTCGTTGAGCATGGAGTACAGCACGCCCAGCAGCGCCAGCACGCCGGCAAAGCCCAGGCCCCAGGACAGCGGAATCACATTGGCCAGGTAGATGCCGGCAATGGACGGAATCTGCCAGCCCAGCCAGTTGGACAGGGCGGCCCCCCAGAAGTACGGCACCTGCTCGGGACGCTTCACCGCCTCGGGATAGCGCTTGGTGAAGGCCACAAAGATTACGTCGCCGCTGAAGTAGCCGATCGCCAGCCGGTGGCGCAGCCGCAGGTGCGAGAAGAAGCCCCGCCACATGGTGCTCAGGATCACAAAGCGCAGGTTCACGCAGAACGCGGTGAACCACAGCACCCACAGCGGTGCCCCCACGGCCATCAGCGGCAGCACGGCCAGCTGGGCGCTGCCGGCGTAGATGGTCAGCGTCATGAACACCGCCAGCGGCAGCGACATGCCGCTTTTGACCATGGCCACGCCGGTGACCAGGCCCCAGGCCGCAATGCCGGGCATGGTGCCCAGCATGTCGCGCACCCCTTGCATGAAGGCCGGCTGGCGTGCAATGCCTGTGGCCCGCTGCCACAGGACGTTCACTTCGCTCATGGCTGCTCCGGCAGGTGTGGCAATTGCAGCTGGCTGCCCACGGGCAGCTCGAAACCGCGCAGAAAGTCCGCCGCGGCCAGCTTCTTGCCCCCGGCGCGCTGCAGCTGCGTCAAGCGCAGCGCGCCTTCGCCGCAGGCCACCAGCACGCCCTGGGCGTCGGCGGCCAGCACCTGGCCCGGCTGGGCGCTGCCGTCGAAGTCCTCGGGCACGGCGGCCCACAGCTTGATGGTTTCCTCGCCCAGCTGGGTGCTGCCCCCGGGGAACGGGGAGAAGGCACGCAGGCGGCGGTCCAGCACCGAGGCACTCAAACGCCAGTCCATGGCGCTTTCGGCTTTCTCGATCTTGTGGGCATAGGTCACGCCCTCGGCCGGCTGGGGCGTGCGGTGCAGGCCGCCACAGGCACTCATCTCCAGCGCTTCCACGATCAGGCGGCCGCCGAGCGTGGCCAGCTTGTCGTGCAGGCTGCCGGTGGTGTCGTCCTGGGCAATCGGCAGGCGCTCGAGCACGCACATATCGCCGGTGTCCAGGCCGATGTCCATCTGCATGATGGTCACGCCGGTTTCCGTATCCCCCGCCTCGATGGCACGGTGGATGGGTGCCGCACCGCGCCAGCGCGGCAGCAGGGAGGCGTGGATGTTCAGGCAGCCCCGGGGCGGCAGGTCCAGCACCCACTGGGGCAGGATCAGGCCGTAGGCGGCGACCACCATCACGTCGGCGCACGCGTCCAGCAGGGCCTGGCGCGCAGCGGCCGCGTCCTCGGGGTATTTGCCGTCCAGGCGCAGGCTGCGCGGCTGCTCGACGCGGATGCCGTGCTCCAGCGCGCACTGCTTGACGGGGGAGGCCTGCAGCTTCATGCCGCGGCCGGCGGGTCGGTCGGGCTGGGTCAGCACCAGCGGCACGTCAAAGCCTGCAGCCAGCAGGCGTTCCAGGGCCACGCGCGCGAAATCGGGCGTGCCGGCAAAAATAACTTTCATGGGTTCAACCAGTCTGCGGACCAGCCCCGGTCCGGAAAAAACGATGCACCGCCGCCAGGCCGTGTGCGGGCGACGCCATCAGCGACGGTCGTCGTCGTTGCGCCACTCGTCGGTAAACATGATGCGCTGCGCCACGCGCTGCGGGTCCAGGAACACATGGGCCATGCGGTCTCCGCCATTCTCGCGGAAACGGTAGGTCCAGATGTCGCCTTTGAAATTGGCCACCCCCTCCACCAGCGCAGGCTTGCCGAAGTAGCGGTAGACGCTGTCCTGCGTGTCCACGCCAGGGCGCAGCTGGTGGAAATCGGAAGGGTTGAGCACCTGGCGCACAGACAGCAAGCGCTGTCCGCTATCAAAATCAAAGTGATAGATCTGCTGCCCCATGGGCTGGCGACTGTAGACCCAGCGCTCGCCGCCATCCGGCAGCGGGTTGCGCACCTGGGGCGGCCCCATGTCCTGCAGGATCTGGCTGGCCGGGGTGCCGGGCTTTTGCCATTCGGGCACGGCACAGGCGGTGAGTGCCAGCGCCACCACGGCCATGCCGGCCGCTGCACACACCCAGCGCGCCAGTCGGTGGAGCACTGGGTGGGCGATCATCCGCGTTCTGCCTCGCGCTGCTGCTTGACCATCTTGGTCTTGATGCGGTTGCGCTTCAGGGGGGACAGGTATTCGACGAAGACCTTGCCCATCAGGTGGTCCATCTCGTGCTGGATGCAGATCGCCAGCAGACCGTCGGCTTCGATCTCCCGGCTCTGGCCCTGTTCGTCCAGCGCCTTGATCTTCACGGCGGTGGAGCGCTCCACGCCGTCGTAGATGCCGGGCACCGACAGGCAGCCTTCTTCGCCCAGCTGCTTTTCTTCGCTGGCCCACAGGATCTCCGGGTTGATCAGCACCAGGGGCTGGTCACGGTCCTGCGACACGTCGATCACGATCAGGCGCTCGTGAAAATCCACCTGCGTCGCTGCCAGTCCGATGCCATTGGCGTCGTACATGGTCTCGAACATGTGCGCCACCTGGGTGCGGATGCGGTCATCCACCTGGGCCACAGGCTGCGCCACCTTGTGCAGGCGTGGATCGGGATAGCAGAGGATAGGAAGAAGTGCCATGGCAGATGCAAGAACAGATGTCGCTATTTTCGCCACTTTTGCCGCTGGCCGCCATGCAGCCGACCGATAGGCATTGCCCACTCCGGGGCATGGACTGAAAATTTCCGCACACGGCCCGGTCGTGCGCAGCCCCATCCCTCCGTTCCGCCGTGGCCCCATGGCACGGCCGCCCGCCAACCGTCCTCCCTCACCAAGCCCCCATGCCCCCTCTGACCCTGTCGCAAGACGAACTGGCCGCCTGGCTGCGGCTGGCCCTGACCCCGGGTGTCGGCAACGGCGCGGCCCGGCGCCTGCTGACACGCTTTGGCCACCCCGCGGCCATCTTCACCCAGAGCACGGCCGCGCTGCAGGCCTGCGTCCATGCCAGCCAGGCCGCCCAGTTGCACCAGCACCCCCCCGGCTGGGACACCGCCCTGGACACCGCATGGACCTGGCTGCAGAACGCGGGCGCAGCGGAGGGAGAAGGCTGTGGACGCGCCCTGATCCCGCTGGGCGACCCGCGCTATCCCCCGGCCCTGCTGCAGATTGAAGACCCCCCGTTGATGCTCTACGCCCTGGGTCCCGCTGCCTGGCTAGGGCAGCCCGTGCCGCTGCTGGACAGCAGCTGTGCGCTGGCCATCGTCGGCTCGCGCAATCCCACGGCACAGGGGAGCGAAAACGCCCGCAGCTTTGCCCAGACGCTGGCCCGGCAAGGCTGGTGCGTGGTGTCCGGGCTGGCGCTGGGGGTGGATGGGGCCGCCCACCAGGGCGCACTGGAATCCGCACCGCAGGGGCTACCGAGCGCCGTGCGCCCCTGCACCGTGGCCGTGGTGGGCACCGGCATCGACCGGGTCTACCCACGCAGCCACCAGGCGCTGGCCCATGCCATCGTGCGCCAGGGCTTTATCCTCAGCGAATACCCGCTGGGCACGCCGCCCCTGGCGGCCAACTTTCCCAAGCGCAACCGGCTGATCGCCGGCCTGTCGGCTGGCACGCTGGTGGTGGAAGCGGCCGTGGCCTCGGGCTCGCTGATCACGGCACGGCTGGCGGCCGAGCAAGGCCGTGAGGTGTTTGCCATTCCCGGCTCCATCCACGCCCCGCAGGCCAAGGGCTGTCACACGCTGCTGCGCGAGGGCGCCAAGCTGGTGGAATCGGTACAGGACATCCTGGAAGAGCTGCCCGCCGCCCGGCAGGCGCTGGACCGGCTGACACAGGCTCCCCCCGCCTCAGCATCCCCCGCTGCTGCCCCGGCCTCCACGGCGGTGCCCCCCGGCACCACCGCCACGACCGAACACCCGGTGCTGGCCGCGCTGGGCTTTGACCCCATGGGCCTGGACCAGTTGCAGGGCCGCACCGGCTGGAACACGGCCGCGCTGCAAGGCTGGCTGCTGGAGCAGGAGCTGGACGGCCAGGTGGCCCGCCTGCCCGGCGGACTGTTCCAGCGCCTGGTGCGCAGCTGAGCGGCCCGCTGGCGCCGCGCCGGAGCGCGCAGAACCAGGGTGGGAGGCCACTGCGGCGATGGGCTGCCGATCACGACCACCCCATGAAAAAAGGCACCCGAAGGTGCCTTGGAATCACGTACGCAGCGAGGTGGTCAGACCACCGCGCCCGAATTCGGGTCGTTGGGATCGCCTTCCTTGCGCACCGGCGCCTTCACCAGGTCTTCGCGCTTGACGCCCAGCCACATGGCAATGGCAGCGGCCACGAACACCGAGGAGTAGATGCCGAACAGAATGCCGATGGTCAGCGCCAGCGCAAAGTAATGCAGGCTGGGGCCGCCGAAGAAGAACATGGACAGCACCATGGCTTCGGTCGACGCGTGGGTGATGATGGTGCGGCTCATCGTCGAGGTGATGGCGTGGTCAATCACCTCGTGGGTACTGAGCTTGCGGAATTTGCGGAAGGCTTCGCGGATCCGGTCAAAGATCACCACCGATTCGTTGACCGAGTAGCCCAGCACCGCCAGCACGCCGGCCAGCACCGCCAGCGAGAACTCCCACTGGAAGAAGGCGAAGAAGCCCAGAATGATCACCACATCGTGCAGGTTGGCGATCACCGCCGCCACGCCGAACTTCCACTCGAAGCGGAACGCCAGGTAGATCACGATACCCAGTACCACCATGGCCAGCGCCATCAGGCCGCCGTGCACCAGTTCCTCGCCGACCTGCGGGCCGACGAACTCGGTGCGGCGCAGGGTGACGTCCGGATTTTCGGCCTGCAGCGCACCCAGCACCTGCTCGCTTTGCTGGGCCGAGGTGACGCCCTTTTGTACCGGCAGGCGGATCATCACGTCGCGCGAAGTGCCGAAGTTCTGCACCACCACGTCGCTGTAGCCCAGGCTGGCAACCTTGTCGCGCACCTTGCCAATGTCGGCGGTCTGCTGGTAGGCCACTTCCATGACCGTGCCGCCGGTGAATTCCACCGACAGATGCAGACCCCGGGTGAGCAGGAAGAACACCGCCAGGGCAAAGGTGATGAAGGACACCGCGTTGAGGACCAACGCGTACTTCATGAAGGGAATGTCTTTTCTGATGCGGAAGAACTCCATGGTCTTCCTCCTTAATTGCTGTTGCCGCGGGAGGCCACGGAACGGTGGTCATCGCCCTCGGGCTTCCACACCTGGCCAATGGACACGCTCTTGAGCTTCTTGCGGCGGCCGTACCAGAGGTTGACCAGGCCACGCGAGAAGAACACGGCCGAGAACATGCTGGTGACGATGCCGATGCAGTGCACCACGGCAAAGCCGCGCACCACACCGGTACCGAAGGCCAGCAGGGCCAGACCGGCGATCAGCGTGGTCACGTTCGAATCCAGAATGGTGTGCCAGGCGTTTTCGTAGCCGGCCTGGATCGCTGCCTGCGGCGAGGCGCCGCCGCGCAGTTCTTCACGGATGCGCTCGTTGATCAGCACGTTCGAGTCGATGGCCACACCGATGGCCAGGGCCATGGCGGCAATCCCGGGCAGGGTCAGCGTGGCCTGCAGCATGGACAGAATGGCCAGCAGCAGCAGCACGTTCACGCCCAGGGCGATGGTGGAGATCACACCAAACACCATGTAGTACAGGCACATGAAGACGGCAATCGCCACCATGCCCCACACCACGGAATGGATGCCGCGGTTGATGTTGTCGGCACCCAGGCTGGGGCCGATGGTGTATTCCTCAATGATTTCCATCGGCGCGGCCAGCGAACCGGCGCGCAGCAGCAGCGAGGTGTCGTTGGCTTCCACCGTGGTCATGCGGCCGGAAATCTGCACGCGACCGCCACCGATTTCGGAGCGGATCACGGGAGCGGTCACGACCTCGCCCTTGCCCTTTTCGAACAGGATGATGGCCATGCGCTTGCCGACGTTCTCGCGGGTCACGTCCTTGAAGATGCGCGAACCCTTGGCATCCAGCGTCAGATTGACGGTGGGCTCCTGGGTCTGGCTGTCAAAGCCGGGCTGGGCGTCGGTCAGGTTCTCGCCGGTCAGCACCACCTGCTTCTTGACGATCAGCGACTGGCCGTTGCGGTCGTTGTACTTCTCGGTGCCGAAGGGCACGGGGCCGGAGCCCATTTCGGCAGAGCGCGCTTCGGAGGACTCGTCCACCATGCGCACTTCCAGCGTGGCGGTGCGGCCCAGGATGTCCTTGGCCTTGGCGGTGTCCTGCACGCCGGGCAGTTGCACCACGATGCGGTCCAGGCCTTGCTGCTGGATCACCGGCTCGGCCACGCCCAGCTCGTTGATCCGGTTGTGCAGCGTGGTCATGTTCTGCTTGAGCGCCTGTTCCTGCACCTTGCGCAGGGCTTCGGGCTTGATGGTGGCGCGCAGCACAAAGCCGTCGCTGCCATCGGGCACATCGCTGGCCTGCAGATCGGGGAACTGGTCGGCAATCAGGTTGCGGGCCGCCGTCAGCGTCGCCTGGTCGCGCACGCGCACTTCGACGGTCTGGCCGTCACGCGAGATGCCGCCATGGCGGATGTTCTTGTCGCGCAGCATGGTGCGCAGGTCGCCGGCCAGGGACTCGGCCTTCTTGGTCAGCGCGGCCTGCATGTCCACCTGCAGCATGAAGTGCACGCCACCACGCAGGTCCAGACCCAGGTACATGGGCTTGGCGCCCAGGGCGGTGAGCCAGTCGGGCGAACGCGACACCAGGTTCAGTGCCACGATGTAGGCGGGGTCGGTCGCATCGGTGATCAGCGCACGCTGGATCACGTCCTTGGCCTTGAGCTGGTCGTCCGGCGTATCAAACCGGGCACGGACCGACGTGCCCTCCAGGGCCAGGTGATCGGTCGGCAGGCTGGCGGCCTGCAAGGCGGTCTGCACTTTTTGCAGCACCGCATCGTCCACCTTGACGGTGGACTTGGCCGACGACACCTGCACCGCAGGCGCCTCGCCAAAGAAATTCGGCAGGGTGTAGACCACCCCCACCAGTAGCGCGATCACAATGATCGCGTACTTCCAGACCGGGTATCGGTTCATGCTCGCGCTCTTCTCTCACACAGGGCGTGAGAGGGCAGGGCGCGCCATCGGCCGTCCGGCCCGCTCACAAAAAGGGCTTACTTGGAGGCGACGGTGCCCTTGGGCAGCACCTGGACCACGGCGCTGCGCTGCACTTGCACAACGACACCATTGGCGATTTCGATGAACAGGAACTGTTCGTTCAGGTCATTCACCTTGCCCAGCAGACCACCGCCGGTGGCCACTTCGTCGCCCTTGGCCAGGGCTTCCACCATGCTGCGGTGTTCCTTCTGACGCTTCATCTGGGGGCGGATCATCACGAAATACAGCACCACAAACATCAGCACCAGCGGCAGCATGCCGGTGAGCGACGACATCATGTCGCCACCGCCGGCGGCGGCGGGAGCGGACTGGGCGAAAGCGGAAGAAATAAACACGGAGGAGCTCCAGTTTGGAATGTTCTAGATAAAACGTGCCTGCAACCGCAAAAAGTCCCAGGCGAACGGGACATTGTATGCGGCCCTCTCTGGCGGCGCAGGGGCTATTCCAAGCTGGCGGCGGGTTTTTGCCTCCACCGGCGCCGGCAGCGGTACGCAGGCAGGGCGGCCAGAAAAAATGGGCGCAACCGCCCGATGCCGTGGCGCCAGCAGCCCCCCACCCCATCGCCCCCTGCAAGCCCTGGCCCGCAGGCCCTCACAGCCCCAGGCCGTACACAGTGCCCTGCCGGCCCGCGGCAGGGCACTTCCTCAGGCGATCAAGCCTGGCGCCACTGCTGCATCAGCTGCGCCCACTTGGGCCGGGCGGCCTGCAGGTGGCGCTCCTTCACATGGCCGTAGCCCCGGATGTCTTCCGGAATGCGGGCGATCTGCACGGCCAGCGGCAGCTTTTCGGCCGTCAGGCCGGCCAGCAGCTCGTCCACACTGGCCCGGTACTCGGCAATCAGCGCGCGCTCGGTCCTGCGCTCCTCGGTCTTGCCGAACGGATCCAGCGCCGTGCCACGCAGGCCCTTGAGCTTGGCCAGCACGCCGAACGCACTGCGGATCCAGGGCTGGTAGGACTGCTTGACCAGATGGCCCTGTGCGTCCTTGGCGGCCGACAGCGGCGGTGCCAGGTGGTGCACCAGCTTGTAGTCGCCTTCGAACATGTCCGCGATCCGGGCGGTAAAGGCCGGATCGGTGTGCAGGCGGGCCACCTCGTACTCGTCCTTGTAGGCCATCAGCTTGAACAGATAGCGCGCCACGGCCTCGCTCAGCGCCGTGCTCTTGCCCAGCGCGCTTTCGGCCGCATGCACCCGGTCCACCAGCGCCTGGTACTCGGCCGCATAGGCGGCGTTCTGGTACCCGCTGAGGAATTCCACCCGCTTGGCCACCAGTTCCTGCAGCGAAGGCTTCTTGACGATGCGGATCACCTGCGCCGCCTGGTACAGCGCCTGCACTTCGGCCAGGTTGTGGGCGCAGCGGCGGCCCCATTCGAAGGCGGCCTTGTTGTTGTCCACCTGCACGCCGTTGAGCTCCATGGCGCGCATCAGCGCGGCGTGGGCCAGTGGCACGCGCCCCTTCTGCCAGGCGAAGCCCAGCATCAGCGGGTTGGTGTAGATGCTGTCACCCAGCAGCTGCACGGCCGCCTGTTCGGCGTCGAAGCTGCCGACCAGCCCGGCGCCCACCGCCCCGGCAATCGCGGCTTCGCAGCTGCCGCCGGGGAACTGCCAGTCCGGGTTGTGCACAAACGCCGCCGTGGGCGTGCCGTGGCTGTTGAGCGCGACAAACGTGCGCCCGCTTTGCATCACCGCCAGCGAGGCCTTGTTGGCCGCCACGATGGGGTCGCAACCGATCACCAGATCGGCCTTGGCCATGTCCACCTTGGTGGTGTAGATGGCATCGGGGCGGTTGGCAATCTGGATGTGGCTCCAGGTGGCGCCGCCCTTCTGGGCCAGACCGCCGGCATCCTGCGTGACCACGCCCTTGCCTTCCAGGTGGGCCGCCATCCCCAGCAGCGAGCCGATGGTGATCACGCCGGTACCACCCACGCCGCCCACCACGATGCCCCAGGCCGTCTCGGCCACGGGCAGCACCGGTTCGGGAATGGGGGGCAGTGCCGACAGATCGCCCTTCTTCTCCTTCTTGGGCTTTTTCAGCGTGCCGCCTTCGACGGTGACAAAGCTGGGGCAGAAGCCTTTGACGCAGGAGTAGTCCTTGTTGCAGGTGTTCTGGTTGATACGGCGCTTGCGGCCGAAATCGGTCTCCACCGGCTCCACCGACAGGCAGTTGGACTGCACCGAGCAATCGCCGCATCCTTCACACACCAGCTCGTTGATGACCACGGTCTTGTCCGGCGTGGCCAAGGTGCCGCGCTTACGGCGGCGGCGCTTTTCGGTGGCGCAGGTCTGGTCGTAGATGATGGCCGTGCAGCCGGGGATCTCGCGGAACTCGCGCTGGATGCGGTCCAGCTCGTCGCGGTGGAACACCTCGATGCCCGGCGGCAGGTCGTTCAGCAGCTCCAGGTGCTTGGCGCGCGCCGGGTTGGCGTCCACATGGTGGGTGCGGCCATGGTATTTGCCGGGGTCGTCCGTCACCACCACCAGCTTGACCACACCTTCGGCACGCAGGCTGTGGGCAATCTGCGCCACGGAATGGCCTTCGGGCCGCTCGCCCACGGTCTGGCCGCCGGTCATGGCGACCGCATCGTTGTAGAGCAGCTTGTAGGTGATATTGGCGCCCGAGGCGATGCTCTGGCGGATGGCCAGCAGACCGCTGTGGAAGTAGGTGCCGTCGCCCAGGTTGGCAAAGACATGCTTGTCCGTGGTGAACGGCGCCTGCCCCACCCAGGTCACGCCCTCGCCGCCCATCTGCGTGAAGGTGCTGGTGTTGCGGTCCGGCATCCAGGTGGTCATGTAGTGGCAGCCGATACCGGCCACCGCGCGCGAGCCTTCGGGCACGCGGGTGCTGGTGTTGTGTGGGCAGCCGCTGCAAAACCAGGGCGTGCGATCGGCGGTGCCGGCCGGAATCTCGGCCAGTGACCGTTCGCGGGCCGCAATCACCGCCAGGCGCTGCTCCATGCGTGCCTCGATGTCGGCGGGGACGCCCAGCTTCTTCAAGCGCTTGGCAATCGCCTGGGCGATGATGGCGGGCGTCAGGTCGGCCTTGGGGCGCAGCAGCCAGTTCTGGCTGGGGTTGGGCATGCTCCATTCGCCGCCGGAGTTGTCGCCTTCCTGCTCGTCGAACTTGCCCAGCACGTTCGGGCGCACATCGTTGCGCCAGTTGTACAGCTCTTCCTTGAGCTGGTATTCGATGACCTGGCGCTTTTCCTCGACCACCAGGATTTCCTGCAGGCCCTGGGCGAAATCGCGGGTGATCGACGCTTCCAGTGGCCAGACCACATTCACCTTGTGCACGCGGATGCCCAGCTGGCGGCAGACCGCGTCGTCCAGGCCCAGGTCCACCAGGGCCTGGCGCATGTCGTTGTAGGCCTTGCCGCTGGCAATCAGGCCAAAGCGGTCGTTCTGGCCCTGCACCACGTTGTAGTTCAGCTTGTTGGCCCGCACATAGGCCAGCGCGGCGTACCACTTGTAGTCCATCAGGCGCGCTTCCTGCTCCAGCGGCGCATCGGGCCAGCGGATATGCAGCCCGCCCGGCGGCATGGCGAAGTCTTCGGGCAGCACGATGTTCACGCGGTCCGGATCGACCGAGATGCTGGCCGAGGACTCCACCACTTCCTGGATGGTCTTCAGCCCGGACCACAGGCCCGAAAACCGGCTCATCGCGAAGGCGTGCAGCCCCATGTCCAGGATGTCCTGCACGTTGCTGGGAAAGAACACCGGCGTGCCGCAGGCCTTGAAAATATGGTCGCTCTGGTGGGCGGCGGTGGAGGACTTGCTGATGTGGTCATCGCCCGCAATCGCAATCACGCCGCCGTGTTTGGCGGTGCCCGCCATGTTGGCGTGCTTGAACACATCGGAGCAGCGGTCCACACCCGGGCCCTTGCCGTACCAGATACCGAACACGCCGTCGAACTTCTTGGAGTCAGGGTACAGGTCCAGCTGCTGCGTACCCCAGACGGCCGTGGCGGCCAGTTCCTCGTTCACGCCCGGCTGAAAGACGATGTGATTGGCCTGCAAATGCTTTTTGGCGGCCCACAGCGACTGGTCGTAGGTGCCCAGCGGGGAGCCCCGGTAGCCGCTGATGAAACCGGCCGTGTTCAGGCCGGCCTGGGCATCGCGCTGGCGCTGCAGCATGGGCAGGCGCACCAGCGCCTGCACCCCGCTCATGAAGGCACGTCCATGCTGCAGGTCGTACTTGTCATCCAGCGTGACGGTTTCCAGTGCGCGGCGCACGCTTTCGGGCAAGGGGGCGTTCATAGGCCACCTCCATGCACTGCAGCGGCAGTTCCTGCGCCCTGGGCCGGAAGGCGGGACTCGGCTGGGGCGCGCACGCTGGCGCACCCGGCTTCGGAATAGGCTTTCATCGCTTGTCTCCATGGGCGGCGCAGTGGTCCCGTCTGGAGCGAATCCCGCAGACATGGCCCCGCACCTTTTGTATGTAATTTCGATGATGCGGGTCAAGTGTAGGTTCCACCGCCCGGAAGGTGATTGCTTTCTTTGCCGACTTCCTGCAGTCTTGCGCAAGGATTTTTCTCAGATCTGCCAAAAAGTGAACAATCTCGACAAATTCGACCTGGGCATACTCGCCGCCCTGCAGGCCGACGGCCGCCTGACCAATGCCGAGCTGGCCCAGCGCGTGGGGCTGTCGGCCGCGCCCTGCTGGCGGCGCGTGCGGGCACTGGAAGAGGCGGGCTTCATCCGCGGCTACCACGCCGAGATCGACCGCCACAAGATCGGCCTGGGGGTGCTGGCCTTTGTGCGCATCGATGCCGAAATCAGCACCGGCGTGCGCACCCGCGAGATGGAGGAAGCCATCCGCGCCATTCCCGAAGTCGTGTCCTGCCACTACATCAGCGGCAAAGGCATGTTCGAGCTGCAGGTGGTGGCCAAGGACCTGGAGAGCTTTTCGCACTTCACCCGCACCGTGCTGCTGAACCTGCCAAATGTGAAAGACATGCACACCAGCTTTTCGCTGGGCGAGGTGAAGTCCAGCAGCGCCTGGCCGCTGGGCCATCTGCAGCCCAAGGCGCCTGCCAGGGGCTAGCCGCAGCCCGCGGACAACGCTGCACTGCAGCACGCCCCGGCCGCGCGGCAAGACCGCCAACTGACTGTCACCAAGGCGTCCGACCGCCTGCACGGCGCGCGGCTTCCAAGCACAATGGCCCGGCCATGTCCGAAGCCTCTCCTCCCCCCTCTTCCGATTCTTCTGGCGCGCACGGCCCTGCTGCGCCTGTTCCCCCTGCACCGGCGCCCGCAGGCCAGGTGCTGGAAGACCCGGCCAGCCCGCACAGCCGCTCGCCCCAGGCCAGCAAGCCGGTGTCCACCTGGGCACCGCTGGTGGCTTCCCCCAGCTTCCGCATGCTCTGGGGGGTCACGCTGGCGGCCAATATCTGCATGTGGATGAACGATGTGGCCGCAGCCTGGATGATGACCTCGCTGACCACCTCGCCGGTGCTGGTCGCCCTGGTGCAGACCGCCTCCACCTTGCCGGTCTTTCTGCTGGGCCTGCCCAGCGGGGCGCTCGCCGACATCCTGGACCGCCGCCGCTATGTGATTGCCACGCAGTTCCTGGTGGCCACGGTGGCGGTGCTGCTGTGCATCACCGTGGCCATGGGCTGGATGACGGCACCGCTGCTGCTGGCCCTCACCTTTGCCAACGGCATTGGCACGGCCATGCGCTGGCCGGTGTTTTCCGCCCTGTTGCCGGAGATGGTCAGCAAGGCCCACCTGCCATCGGCCATGGCGCTCAACGGCGTGGCCATGAATGCCTCGCGCATCGTCGGCCCGCTGGTGGCGGGCGCCATCATCGCCAGCCTGGGCAGCGCCTGGGTGTTTGTGCTGAATGCCGTGCTGTCCATCCTCTCGGGCATCGTGCTGGTGCGCTGGAAGCGCCACCAGCCGGAAAATCCGCTGGGCCGCGAGCGCCTGCACAGCGCGATGCGCGTGGGCCTGCAGTTCGTCAAGGAATCGCCGCGCATGCGTGCCGTGATTGCACGCACCGTGGCATTTTTCTTCATGTCCACCGCCATCATGGCGCTGCTTCCGCTGACGGCCCAGCGCTTCGAAGGGCACTTTGTCGGTGGCGCCGGCACCTTCACCATCCTGCTGGCCTCCATGGGCGCGGGCGCCATCATCAGCGCCATGTTTCTGCCGCGCCTGCGGCAGGCGCTGGGCGAAAAGTTGATCGTGGTGGGCACCTGCGTGATGGCGGCGGCCATGGTGGGCGTGGCTCTGGTGCCGCACCTGCTGCTGGCCATTGCCTGCATGATGGTGGCAGGCATGGCGCTGATCTCCACCGCCAACAGCCTGGGCGTGAAGGCCCAGATGGCCCTGCCCAACTGGGTGCGCGCACGCGGCATGGCCGCCTACCAGATGTCCATCATGGGCGGCACGGCCATTGGTGCGGCGCTGTGGGGCAAGGTCGCATCGCTGACCAGCGTGCCCACCAGCCTGATGGCGGCCGCCATCACCGGTGTGCTGGTGATGCTGCTGGTGCAGCGCCTGGTGACCGAGCGCCAAGCGCTGGAAGACCTGAGCCCCTCCAAGGCCTGGATCCCGCCCACGCACGATCGCCCCGAAGGGGGCCGCGTGGTGGTGCAGATCGAATACCGCATCAACCCGGCCAAGGCCAAGCGCTTTCGCACACTGATGCAGGAAAGCCGCCGCAGCCGGCTGCGCCAGGGCGCGGTGGGCTGGAGCCTGCTGCACAGCATGGAGCAGCCCGAGCGCTATGTGGAGCAGATCGTGGACGAATCCTGGACCGAGCACCTGCGCCGCTTTGAACGCGTGACGGCCGCCGATGTGGCGCTGCGCGAACGCAAGCTGGCCTTCCATGTGCACGACACCCCGCCGACGGTGCGCCGTTACTTCGAGACGGATTGACCCGGCTGCCCGGCCGCGCCGGGTGGCCGATGCCCACAAAAAAAGGATGCCCTGGACATCCTTTTTTATTGCAGCGCAGCATGCTGCCCGAAATATCTGCACTGGCCGGGGCCTGCCGCATCTGCGGCCCGGAAAGACCTGCGACAGCGCCAGCGTCCATCGCGCGCGCAGCTCCGGCGGCTCCGGCGGCTCCGGCGCCCTCCACAGACCATGGCGCCGCTCCTGCAGCGGAGATCAGCCTCCGCGCACCGGCACGCCCTTGGGCCACAGCACCCAGAGGCGCAGGTTCTGCTTGATGCGGCCGGCCAGTTCGCCCGCTTCATGCCCCCAGCCCATGAAGTAGTCGGCGCGCACCGCGCCCACAATCGCGCTGCCCGTGTCCTGCGCCAGCACCAGGCGGCTCAGGCTGACCTGCGGGCCGGTGGAATGCAGCCACACCGGCGTGCCATAGGGAATGCTGCCGCGGTCCACGGCAATGCTGCGCCCGGGTGTCAACGCCACGCCCTGCGCGCCCTTGGGGCCGAAGTTGATGTCCACCCCTTCCAGGGCTTCCTCGCGGAAGAAGACGTAGCGCGGATTGCTCCACATCAGCTCCTGCGTGCGGCCGGGGTTCTGCGCGATCCAGGCCTTGATGCCCGGCCAGGTGGCATCGCGCACCAGGCCCTGGTCCAGCAGCCATCTGCCGATGCTCTTGTACGGCTGGTCGTTGGTGCCGGCGTAGGCCACGCGCACCTGGCGCACACGGCCGTCTGGCTCGGTGATCTGCAGGCGTCCCGAACCCTGGATGTGCAGCACCATGGCCTCGACCGGATCGTTCATCCAGGCAATGACCTTGCCCTGCAGTGCGGCCTGGGCGGCGGGCAGGGTTTCGATCTGCTGGCGGGTGTACCAGGGGCCACCCTTGGCGGTGCGGCCGGCCGGCAGGGCGTACAGCGGAATGTTGAATTCGGCCGTGGGTTGGCGGCTGGCGATGATCTGCGGCTCGTAATAGCTGGTCAGCATGCCGTCCACGCGGCCGTCATGGCCCTCCACCCGGTAAGGCTGCAGGCGGGAGCGCAGCCACAGCTGCTGCTCGGCCTCGCTGGACAGACTCATGCGCCGCACCTCGCCGCACAGGGGCGAAAACGCCGGACTGGGGCGCTCGCAGCTCTTGAGCATGGCGTTCCAGGCTTCGTGCAGGGCGTCCTGCTGCACGCCGGGCAGCTCGGCCCAGCGCACCGGCACCCAGCGGCTCTTGGGCTGCAGGGCCGTGGGCGGCAGCGGCTCGGCGTCGCTGCCATCGCCCAGGGCGATCGAAGGCTCGGAAGGCAATGGGCCGGAACCCGTAGGCTTGGGGGGGCTGGAGCAGGCCACCAGGCTTCCTACAATGACAGCCAACGATGCTCGCAGCAGGAGAGAGAGATTCATGACCCTGATTTTGCTTGAAGCGCTACTGGCTTTGTTGGTATTGGTGTTGATTGTCTGGTGGACCATGTTCTCCGGTCGCCCCAAGGGCGAACGGCCGCCGCCGGACGAGCCACCGCAGCACTAGCCTCCGGCGCGGCGACCGCGGCGTGGCACCGGGTGTTCCGCACAGGCATGGCGCACCGCTGCGGCGCGGCATGCCGCTGGCCGCCGGACCGGCCCGCCTGGCCGTGCGGGCGTCCGAGGTGGCTGCGCACACTATGAAAAATCTTCATTGCCCGCAGTGCCAGCGCACACTCCCTTACCAACGGCCTACACTGCCTCTGGTGTCCTACGTGAACCGGCCCGAGACACTGATAGCCTCGAGGCATCACGTCACCACAATTTCAGGTCCGCGACGTGGCGATTGCCGCGCCGCCTACTCCACGCAACCTGACTAGGAGTGTTTTTATGCGTAACAAGATCATCCTTGCAGCCGCCACGGCCGCCGTCCTCACCATCACCGGCTGCGCCAATACCGGTATGAGCGACACCACCCGCCGCACCGCCACCGGTGCCGGCGTGGGCGCCCTGGCCGGCGCCGCCATCAGCGCGGCCACCGGCGGCAAGGCCGGTGTGGGTGCGGTTGCAGGCGCCGCCGTGGGCGGCCTGGGCACCTACATCTGGTCGCAGCACATGGAAAAGCAAAAGCGCGAGATGGAAGCCGCCACCCAGGGCACCGGCGTGGCCGTGACCCAGACGGCAGACAACCAGCTGAAGCTGGACATCCCCAGCGACATCTCGTTTGCCACCGGCAAGTCCGACATCCAGAGCAACTTCGCCCCCATCCTGGACCGCTTTGCCGAAGGCCTGCGCAACAACCCCAACACCGATGTGCGCATCGTGGGCCACACCGACAGCACCGGCACCGACGCCATCAACAATCCGCTGTCGCTGCACCGCGCCGAATCCACCCGCAACTACCTCACCGCCCGCGGCGTGAATGGCAACCGCATCCGTGTGGAAGGCCGTGGCTCCATGCAGCCCGTGGCCACCAACGACACGGCCGAAGGCCGTGGCCGCAACCGCCGCGTGGAAATCTTCGTGGGCGAACGTTCGGCCCAATAAAGCCGTCGACGCCAGACCACAAAAAGGCCGCAGTCGCGGCCTTTTTGCATGGGGAAACACCTGGGTCGTGGCGGCCATGCGTCCCACCACCCTGGCGGGGCTCAGGCCGCCGGCAACTGGCCGTGGGCGCGCAGCAGATTGGCCAGCTCCACCGCCGACTTGACCTGCATCTTGTCGAACACACGGGCGCGGTGCACCTCCACCGTGCGCACGCTGATGTCCAGCTGGTCGGCAATCAGCTTGTTGGGCACACCTTCCACCACCAGGCCCATCACGGCGCGCTCGCGCTCGGTCAGCTCGGACAGGCGGGTGCGCACTGTTTCCTGCTGGGCCGCCGCCTCCAGCCACTGGGCCGACACGGCCAGCGCCTGCTCGATGCGGTCCACCAGACCGTTGTCGGAAAACGGTTTTTCGCAGAAATCAAAGGCTCCGCGCTTGACGGTGTCCACCGCCGTGGGCACATCGGCGTGGCCGGTCAGAAAGATCACCGGCATGCGGCCGATCTGGTCCTGGGCCTTGAGGTCGTCGAACAGCGTCAGACCGCTTTTGCCGCCCATGCGGACGTCCAGCAGCAGGCAGCAGGGCGTGCGCGAAGGACTGTGCGTGGCCAGCATGGCTTCAAATGCTTCGGCACTGTCATAGGATTCGCTCAGCAGCCGCCGCGAGCGCAGCAGCCAGGCAAGAGCCTCGCGCACATCGGCGTCATCGTCGACGATGTAGACGGTAGCGTTGGGGACTGGTTCCATGGTGTCTGTCAGGGGGAGAGTGGCTTCACTGCGGTACCGCAACGGGCAGCGTGAAAGTGAATACCGTACCACGCGGCTGGTGCTGGCGGTGCTGCAATTGTCCGCCATGCTGCTCCACCACCGTGCGGCACAGGCTCAAACCCAGGCCCATTCCCTCTGGACGGGTGGTGAAAAAAGCGCCAAACAGCTGGTCGGCCACTTCGTCCGGAATGCCCATACCCCAGTCGCTGACGGAGAACACCAGCCGGTCTGCTGGCTGTCCTGCTTCCGGGGCCTGCACCCGCACTTCCAGCCGGCGCTCCACGATCTGCGCCGTCTCCATGGCCTGCATGCCGTTGCGCGTCAGGTTCAGCAGCACCTGCTCCACCATGGTCACATCGCACCACACCGGCGGCAGGCCCGGGGCCACATAGGTCTCCACGTCCACGCCCAGCTTGCGCGCCTGCATGCGCACCAGCGGCAGCACCGCATCCAGCAGCTCCTGGGGGAACACGGCTTCGCGCGACTGGTCGCGGCGGCGCACGAAGTCGCGCACGCTCTTGATCACCCGGCCGGCGCGGTCGGCCTGGAAGCCGATCTTGCGCATCACGGCCACCAGTTCCTGCAGCTGCTCCCGCGCCTGCTCGCCGGTCAGCTGCGCCACCGGTGTGTTGCCCGCGCCTTCCAGCAGGTGCAGCGAACCCGAGGCGTAGCTGGCAATGGCCATCAGCGGCTGGGTCAGCTCGTGGCTCAGCAGCGAGGCCATCTCGCCCACCGTGGCCAGACGGGCCGTGGCCTGCAGACGCTCCTGCGAGGCGCGGGAGATTTCCTCGATGCGGCGCTGCTCGCTGATGTCGATGAAAGCGCTCATCCAGCCCGTGTGCTGGCCCTGGGCATTGATCAGTGGCGCCTCGAAGATCAGCACCGGAAAACGCGTGCCGTCCTTGCGCATGAACACCGATTCATGGCCTTCGCGCGCCGTGGGAATGGCGCCGGACAGCCTGCGCCCCTGGCGCTGGCGGTATTCCTGCGCCAGCTCCGGCGGCCAATACGGGGCGATGTCCAGCCCCAGCAGTTCTTCGGAGCTGAAGCCCACCATGGCGCAGAACGCCGGGTTCACATAGCTGATGCGGCCTTGCAGGTCCCGCGCACGCAGGCCGGTGATCAGCGAATCCTCCATGGCCTTGCGGAAGGCCAGCGCATCGCCCAGGTCGCGTTCGGCACGCAGGCGCCGCCGGTTGTCGCGCACCAGCACCACCAGCACGCTCACCAGCGCAATCGACATGGCCGTCACCAACGCGGTCAGCACGTTCGGGAACACGCTGGGTGCCCGGTGCCAGCTGTCCATGCGCAGCACCAGCGTGTGGCCCGGCAGGTCCAGCAGCTGCTGGGCCGAGAACACGCGCGTGCCACGCCAGGCCGCCCCCACCAGGGCCAGGCGCGTGCCATCGGGCTCGGTGAACGAGACCTCCTGGTTGCGTGTCAGGTTCTTGCTGACCTGGCTGCTCAGGATGTTGGGCAGCGAATAGGTGGCCACCACATAGCCCACGAAATGCCCCTGGTGCTGCAGCGGCTGGCAGGCCTCCATCAGCTCCATGCCCAGGCCTTCGCCCAGCAGCTGGAAGTAGCTGGGCGAATAGGTCGCCGCATTGGTGCGCCGGGCGTTGGAACAGGCCGCCACGGCGTGGGTTTCGCTTTCCTCGCGGAAGTTGTCGCTCCAGTATTCGCCACGGTACGGGGTCTCGGCGTGGGCCACCAGCCGCATGGCGGCATTGCGCCATTCCACGCGCACGATCTCGCGGCGCACCTGCAGCAGCTCGGCCGCACGCACGCGCCAGTCTTCCAGCGCCACGTCCCCGGCATTCAGGGCCTGCAGATCCTGCATGTTGCGGGCCAGCGCGGAGCGGATTTCGGACACCGCGCCCACGGTGTCGCGCTCCAGCTTGTCCTGGACCTGGCTGGCCTCGTAGCGGCCGGCCAGCCACACCATGGTGACCAGCATGCTGACCACCAGCACCACCAGCAGGGTCCACAACGACCAGCGCCGCCAGGCACTGTGCCAACGGCGCCAAGGCCAGGTTTGCAGGGAATTCACAGGACGCGATGCTCCAAAGCAGGCAGTTGCTGCCGCACCTGCCGTAGATAGGTGCGGTCCATCTGGCCCAGCACCACGCCAGCACCTTCGGTGGCCTGTTGGGCCTGCACCTGCCCCCAGGGGTCGACCAGCATGCTGTGCCCCCAGGTGTGGCGCCCATTGTCGTGGATGCCGCCCTGGGCTGGCGCCAGCACATAGCACTGGTTTTCCACCGCCCGGGCGCGCAGCAGCAGCTCCCAGTGCGCCCGGCCCGTGGTGTGCGTGAAGGCACTGGGCACCAGCAACAGGTCCGCGCCCGCAGCGGCATGCGCGCGGTACAGCTCGGGAAAGCGCAGGTCATAGCACACGCTCAGACCCAGGATCCAGGTCTGGCCGCTGCGGTCGGTCAGGGTCGCCGTCACCGGCCGCTCACCGGGCTCCACCACCCGGGATTCGTCGTACTGCTCCTGTCCCGTGGCAAAGCGGAACAGATGCACCTTGTCGTAGCGCGCCACACACTCCCCTTGCGGATCGAAGAGCAGACTGGTGTTGCGCACATGGCCCGGGGCCTGGGCCACCAGCGGCAGCGTGCCTGCTGCCAGCCACACCCCGGCTTCCCGCGCCCAGTCCGCCAGTGCGGACTGGATGGGACCATCACCCCATCGCTCGGCATAGGCCAGCTTGTCGGTATCGCTGCTGCCCATGGCGCAGAAATATTCGGGCAGGGCCACCAGCTCCGCCCCCTGGTCCGCAGCCTGCAGCAGCAGGTTCCGGGCGGTGCGCAGATTCTCTTCCACCACCGGGGTGGACACCATTTGCAGGGCGGCGATCTTCATGGCTGGGGCTCCTTGGTTGACGGCGCGGCGGCGGATGGCGTGGCGGCCGGTGCGGTGCGCCGGGGCACGGCGCGCACCTCGGGCTCGGACCAGCTGCCAGTGATGTCGAATTCCCGTGTCGCCACCGCCACCAGCGGGCCACGCAGCACGGCCTGGGCCAGGAAACTGCCCAGACCGATCACCGGGTTGATGGCCGTGGCCACCAGCGAGGCCGTCATGGCATTGATTTCCGGCACCACCACCACGCGCAGCTGCTGGGTCTCGTCGGCCAGATTGGCCTGGCCTTCCATCAGCACGGCCGCGTTCACGCCCTTCATCTGTAGGTTGTTGGTGCGGGCCACGCCCTGGGCCACGTTCACATCGCCACGGACGAAGTCAAAGGCAAAACCGCTGCTGAACACATCGCGGAAGTCCAGCCCGATGCGCCGGGGCAGGGATTGCAGACTGAGCACGCTCAGCAGCTTGGCCAGCCCGGGCTCGGCCTTCAGGAACTGACCCTGGCCCACATCCAGGTGCAGCTTGCCGGCCATGCTGTGCCAGTCCGGCGCAATCGGTGCGCCGCGCCAGCCCAGCTCGCCTTCCAGGCTGCCTTTGCCACCGCGCACCACGCCGGGCATGGCAAAGCGCTCCAGCAGCGCGCCCGAATCCTTGAGGGCCAGCGTAAAGCGCAGCTGGGTGCGGCGGCGCAGGGCATCCGGGCCGCCCCAGGTGCCCTGTGCGGTGAGCGTGGCCTCCGGCAGGCTCACATCGAAGCGGTCCAGCACCCACTGCGGCTGGCCATCGCGGCGCTGGTTCTGGGCCTGCACCGCCAGGCTGCCCAGTGCCCGGCCGGCCAGGGCGAATTCCTTGACCGAGATGTCCAGCGCCGGCATCTGCTGGGGCTGGGACTGCAGCAGGCTGTCGGCCTGGTCGGCCGCCCCTTCAGGCAGCAGCAGATGGGACAGGCGGGCAAACACCAGACCCTGGGGGTGGGTCTTGCCCGGCGGGTGGTATTCCACATAGCCGCCCAGCTGCCGCGCCTGGATGTTGCCGCGCCACACGGCATCGGACTGGGTCAGCCCGGCCACCACGTCGTACAGCACGCGGCCATGCAGGTGCAACTGGTCCACGCGCAGCCCCAGGCGCTGGGGCAGATAGGGCCGCACGTCCTGCGGCACCGGGGCCGCGGCAGGTGCCACACGCCCGGCTTCCGCCACTGGGGTGGCCAGCGCCCGCCAGGCGTCGATGTCCAGGGTGTCCAGCTGGGCCTGCGCCTGCACGCCCGGCCCCCCGTTCCAGCCTGCGGGCCAGGCCCCGGCGGGCCCGATATCGCGGCCCAGCTGGATCCAGCCTCCGGTCACCCGGGCCTGCGGGCCCGTCTGGTCGTAGACATAGGTCAGCGATGCGCGGTCCTGCACATGGATCTGCAGCATGTCCTGCAACGGGGACTTGCTGTCGGCCGCCGCTGCCGGTGTCAGCCGCTGCGCCACCTGCAGCGGGGCCGCCACCTCAGCCGCCTTGCCCAGCGGGGCCGGCAGGTTCAGCGCCATGCCCTGCAGGCTGCTGCGCACCACGATCTGCGGCAGATCCCGCTGCAGGCCCACCTGCACCTCGTACTCTGTGGCACCCGTGGCATGCCGGGCCAGATCCGCCACCGGCGCCAGGAAGAAGTCGCTGCGCAGCCCTTCGGCCGTGGCCCGGCCGCGGGCGCGGATGTCCAGCGCCGGCGCACCCTTGCCCACCTGCAGCCCGCCGGCCAGGGAGACGCTGCCGCCCAGCGACTGGGCCTGCACGCCCTGCAGGGTGAAGCCCTTCTCGCTGAAATGCACCATGCCCCGGGCCTCCTGCAGCTCGGGCACATCGGGACGCAGGCGCAGCCGGTTGCCCTGCAGGCCCACCGTGCCGGTCACCCGGGAACGCTCCAGCTGCTCGATCGGCAGGTGCAGCGCCAGTTTCAGCGTGGCGGGGCCGGCCGCCGCGGCACGGTCCAGCGCATGCTCGGTGATCCCGGCCAGCGGAGAGCGCGCCACCACATCCAGCCAGGCCGGCAGCGCCGCCTTGCCATGGCCGGAGACGTCCAGCACCGGGGTGGACAGGTCCGGAATCGCGGCCTGGATGGCTTCGAGCGGCACCTTGCTGTGTTCGCCAAACCAGCCCTGGGCATTGCGCACCTGCATGCCCGCCCGGTCGAACACCAGCTCCCCGGCCAGCTGGGTGATCAGCGGCCAGGGGGCCTCGCCCTCCGCCCGCAGGCGCGGCGGCACATAGTCGTAGACCACGTCCCGCACCGGTGCGACGATGTGGAACACCCCTTTGCTGCCCCGGGTGTCGAAGGGAAACTGTTCCAGCGGCCCCGCCACCTTGAAACGCACATTGCTGGCGCTGCCGCTGCGCACGCTGTCGCGCACGTAGTGGCGCGCATCCTGCGGCACTTCCAGCGGCAGATAACGATGTACGCGTGCGCCATTGGCGCGGCTGAGCACGCCTTCCAGCTCCAGATCGCCCGGCAGACGCCGGGCCGCATCGGCCCCCATCTGCCAGCGCAGCTGCAGCTGGCCCTGGGCATCGGCATTGGCGAACTGGGCCTGCGGCACCTGCACCGACCAGCGCCCGTGGGCATCCTGGCTCCAGCGCAGGCTGGCCTGCAGCCGGTCCACCGGGATGCGGGGCTCTTCAAAAATGCCAGGGAATTCCAGCGCCCCCTGGCGCATCTCCACATCGGCCGTGCCCCCTTGCTGGTCGAAGGTGAAACGCAGGTTGGCGTTGTGCAGACCCGGTGTGTGGCTGTCGGCCTGCAGGTCGCGCAGCGTCACCCCTTGCAGCTGGCCCTGGGCCCGGTAACGCAGCGGGTGGCCGGCCATGGCCGGCTGCCAGCGCAGCTGCAGTTTTTCCGCCCGGCCTTGCAGCTCCCAGCGCGCCAGCTGCGCCTGGGCATCCGCCGGCAGGGGCAACCGCTGGGCCACGGCCCGGGCCAGCGCCAGATCCAGGAAGCTGGCTTCCAGCGCATGGGGCGTGTCACTGCCGGCCTGGGGCCAGCGCAGCGTCACATCGCTGGCGGGCCAGTGGGCACCGTCGGCCAGGGTGAAGGTCCAGCCCGTCCCCCGGGCCTGCCAGCCCCCATCCAGGGCCTGCAGGTCCAGCCGGCCGGCCACCTGTTGCAGATCCAGCGCGGGCTGTCCGTTGCGCCAGTCCACCCGCGCCTGGGGCAGCCGCAGGTCGGCCGTGACACCGGCCAGCGTGCCTTTGCGCACATCGGCCCAGGCACGGAAGTCGCCCCGTGCCTGCACCTGGTCCACCCCCCATTCGGCCGGCCAGGGCAGGTGCGGCACCTGCTGCAAGGTCCCCTGGGCAAACCACTGCCCCTGCCAGCGTTCCCAGGGACGGCCGGTGATGGCCAGTACAGGCTCCTTGAAGTTGCCCATCACCTGCAGTGCACCGCCACCCTGGGCCTGGGGAAGCCGGGCGTCCATGCGCAGCGCATGCTGCCAGTGCCCGTTGCGCAGTACCAGGTTCACCCCTTCCAGCTGCTGCTCGGGGGTGTCCCGCAGGGCATCGTTCCAGCGCAGCACGCCATTGCGGATGGCGATTTCGGGCTGGTCCAGCACCCACTCCAGGGGGCTGCTGTCGGGTGTGGCGTCGTCCTGCTGCAACAGGCCCGCCACTTCCCAGCGCCCATCGGCCCTGCGCCGCACATCCAGCTGCGGGGATTCCACGACGATCTGCTCGACTCCCCTGCGCCAGAGGGAGCGGGCCGAGATGGCCACCACCACCTGCGGCAGCTGCAGCGCAGGCCGGCCCTGGGCGTCCTGCAGCTCCACATCCTTCAGCTCCAGGCTGGGCACCAGACCATCGGAATAGGCCGTCACGGCACCGATGCGCACCGGTACCCC
Organism: Comamonas sp. UBA7528; assembly: GCF_002479375.1. Classification (NCBI taxonomy): domain Bacteria; kingdom Pseudomonadati; phylum Pseudomonadota; class Betaproteobacteria; order Burkholderiales; family Comamonadaceae; genus Comamonas; species Comamonas sp. UBA7528. Next base: position 126,513 of record NZ_DLMU01000003.1, on the reverse strand, counting down.
CAAGGCCTGAGCGGCCAGCTGTTCCAGCTTGCCGCGGTAGTCCCCGATTCGCGGCACAATGAATCCATGGAGCACCCCGGCCGTGGCCGCGAGCAGCAACCAGAAGGCCAGCAGCCCTGCCAGCGCCCACCGCGCCACCACTGCTGCCCTGTGGAGCAGGCGGGAGGGGTGCGGTTTCGGATCGATCATTGGCAAGGTGAAGAGTGGCCAAATTATGACCCGCTGCTCCCGGCACAGGGAGCATGTAGGGGCATGGTGCTGGCAGACGCTTCCCAGGCCCTATCCCTTGGTGAACATGCAGAGCGCAGACATTTCCCCGGCCGAACACGCAACCCCCGCCTTGCCGCCCGCGGCCTATTCGCGTTTCTGGCAGCGTCTGCACCGGCGCTACGACGCCCTGTTCCCGCTGCTGCCGGCCGGCGTGCCCACCCGTGCCACCATGGAGCAGGCGCTCGACGCCCTCCTGGCCCAGCCCTGTGAGCTGGGGGCGGCGTTGCGTATCCTGCGCCAGCTGGTGCTGGAGCGCACCATGGTGCTGGATTGCGAAGGCACGGCCGACCTGGGCGCCGTCACCCGCAGCATGACCGAGCTGGGTGAGCTGGCCCTGGACCGCGCCTGCCAGGCCGCCCGCGCCGATCTGGACAGCCGCCATGGAGCCCCGCAGGGGCCGGACGGCCAGCCGGTCCAGCTGTGGATCATCGGCATGGGCAAGTTCGGCGCGCGGGAGCTGAATGTCTCCAGCGACATCGACCTGATCTATGTCTACGAACACGATGGCGACACCGCCGGCCTGCCCGACGGACGCGGCAAGCTCTCCAACCATGAATACTTTGGCCGCGTGGTCAAGGCCATCTACGCGCTGATCGGCGACACCACCGAGCACGGCTTTGTCTTCCGCGTTGACCTGGCGCTGCGCCCCAATGGCAATTCCGGCCCGGCCGCCGTGTCCCTGGGGTCGCTGGAAGAGTATTTGCTGGTGCAGGGCCGCGAATGGGAGCGTTTCGCCTGGCTCAAGAGCCGCATCGTCGCGCCCACGGCCTGCATTGGCACGCCCAATGTGCAGGGTCTGCGTGGCGTGGTCCTGCCTTTTGTGTTCCGCCGTTATCTGGACTACAGCGTGTTCGATGCGCTGCGCAGCCTGCACCGCCAGATCCGCGAACATGCCACCCGCCGCAGCGCCGGTCACCCCGAACGCGCCAACGATGTGAAGCTGTCGCGCGGCGGCATCCGCGAGATCGAATTCACCGTGCAGCTGCTGCAGGTGGTGCGCGGCGGCCAGTTCCCCGAACTGCGCTGCCGCCCCACGCTGGAAGCGCTGCAGCGCCTGGCCCGTGCCAATCTGATGCCGCAGGAGACGGCCCAGCAACTGGCGGAGGCCTACACCTTTCTGCGCGGCGTGGAGCACCGCATCCAGTACCTGGACGACCAGCAGACCCATGTGCTGCCCACGCGCGACGACGATCTGGAATGGATTGCCCGCACCATGGGCTTTGCCCGCTGCCAGGATTTCCTGCACCAGCTCGATGCCCACCGCGAGCTGGTGGCCCAGGAGTTCGACACCCTGCTGGGCGGCGACAAGGCCCAGGACTGCGCCTCCGGCAACTGCGCCGGGCCGCGCGCCATCGCCGGGGGCCCAGCCATTCCCGATCTGGAAGCACTGCTCGAACAGCTGCCGCCGGCCCTGACCAGCCGCGTGGCCGAGTGGCGTGACCTGCCGCGCGTGCAAGGCCTGCGCGACGAGGCCCGCACCCGCCTGTTCCGCCTGGTGCTGCGCACCGCACAATGGGTGCAGCAGGGCAAGGTGGGCGAAGAAGCCGCCGTGCGCATGATCAACTGGCTGGAGCCGCTGCTGCGCCGCGAAAGCTATCTGGCCCTGCTGCTGGAACGCCCTTCCGTGCACGAGCGCCTGCTACACATGCTGGGCGCCGCCAAATGGCCGGCCCGCTACCTGCAGCAGCACCCGGGGGTGATCGACGAGCTGGCGGGTGAAGCCCTGTTCCAGGAACGCTTTTCCGCCGCCGACTTCGAGCACGAGATGGCGCTGCGCCTGCAGGCGCTGGAGTCCACTGGCGAAGACGACGACGAAACCCTGTTGAACCTGCTGCGCCGGGCCCACCATGCCGAAACCTTCCGCACCCTGGCCCGCGACGTGGAAGGCGCCATCACCGTGGAACAGGTCGCCGACGACCTGAGCGCGCTGGCCGACACCGTGCTGCGCGTGACCGCGTCCTGGTGCTGGCAACGCCTGAAGAACCGCCACCGCGAGGTCCCGCAGTTCGCCATCATTGGCTACGGCAAGCTGGGCGGCAAGGAACTGGGCTATGGCAGCGACCTGGACATCGTCTTTGTCTTCGACGACGCCGACGACAACGCCCCGGAGGTCTATGCCGCCTTTGTCCGCAAGCTGATCAACTGGCTCACGGTGAAGACCGGCGAAGGCGATCTGTTCGAGATTGACACCGCCCTGCGCCCCAACGGCAATTCCGGCCTGCTGATCACCAGCTTCAAGGCCTACGCCGACTACCAGCAGCAACGCGGCAGCAACACCGCCTGGACCTGGGAACACCAGGCCATGACCCGTGCGCGCTTCGTGCTGGGCAGCGACGATCTGGCCGCCCGCTTCGATGCCGTGCGCGAAACCGTGATCACCGCCCCCCGCGACGCCGCAGCGCTGCGCGAGGAGATTGTCTCCATGCGTGCCCGTGTGCGCGCCGCCCATCCGGTGCGCGGTGCGGCCTTTGATGTGAAGCACAGCGAAGGCGGCATGGTGGACGCTGAATTCGCGGTGCAGTACCTGGTACTGTCCCAGTCCGCACAGCACCGTGAACTCATCGACAATGTGGGCAATATCGCGCTGCTGCAACGGGCCGAAGCCGCCGGGCTGCTGCCCGCAGGCCAGGGCCAGGCAGCGGCAGCGGCCTACCGCGAACTGCGCCGGGTACAGCACCAGTCGCGCCTGAACGAGGGCAACGGCCAGGTGGATCCGGCCAGCGTCCAGGTCCAGTCCGATGCCATCCGGCAGCTGTGGCAGTCCGTTTTTGGTGATGCGTAAGCAATTACTTCCAGTTCCAACGGAAATTTCCGTGGAGCAGTCCTCCATAAGATGTAAAAATATGTCACATCTTCCATGTGGCCGCCATGAACCTTGTTGAACTGAATATTGACACCATTCCTTTGGGTCAGCCCCTGCCTTTCGCCTTGCGCGGGGTGGCCGGTGCCTTGCTGGCCCAGAAGGGCTATGTGATCCGTACGCCCAAGGAACTGGAAATCCTGCTGGCCCGTGGACAGACCCTGTGCGTGGACACCGACGAGTCGGGCGACAGCTTCCGCGCCTTCAAGGCCCACCTGCAGAACATGCTGATGTCGGACAAGCCCCTGGGCATGATTTCCAGCATGACCATGCATGCCACCCTGGCCCAGGAAGATGCCGCCGACCGGGAACGCAAGACACCGCACTGGCCCACCTGGCAGGCCCGCCTGACCCAGCTGATGCGCACCCCCGACCCGGATAGCTTTCTGCCCCGGTTCGAGAACATGCACCAGGGTCTGGCCCGCCACTGCGCCGAAGCCCCGGACGCCACCCTGCTGGCCCTGGTGCAGATGTCCGCCGAGGAAACCCGCCACTACTGCGCCACCCACGCCATGCTGGTGGCGGCGGTGTGCATGATTTCCGCCCGGGAAACCCTGCGCTGGCCGGAAGAGCGCATCCACCAGATCGGCCGCGCCGGTCTGAGCATGAACCTGGGCATGGGCCATCTGCAGGACGACCTGGCCCAGCAGATCACCCCGCTGAGCGCCACCCAGGCGCAGGCCGTGGAAGACCACGCCCTGCGCTCGGAGCAGATGCTGCGCGACCTGGGTGTCACCGACGAGGTCTGGCTGCAGGGCGTGCGGGGTCACCACCTGCGCGCACCCGGCCGCCTGGCCGAGAAGACGGCGGGTGACCAGCTGGCCCGGATGATCCAGCGCGCCGACATCTTTGGCGCCCGGATCGCACCCCGCGCCAACCGCCACCCCATGTCGGTCACCTCGGCCATGCAGGCCAGCTACTACGACGAAACCAAATCGGTGGACGAAGCCGGGGCCGCGCTGATCAAGTCGCTGGGCATCTACCCGCCCGGTGCCTGGGTCAAGCTGGCCAGCGGCGAAACCGCCGTGGTCGTGCGCCGCGGCACCACGGCCGCCACCCCCAAGGTGGCGGTGCTGGTGAACAAGGAAGGCATGCCCACGGGCGAACCCATTCCGCGCGACACCGCCCACCCGAACTGGAAGATCTCCGCCCCGGTGGCACAGCGCGACGTGCGCGTGCGCCTGCCGCTGGACCGCCTGCTGGAGATCAATTGCTGAGCCTGCAGGCCGCCTGGATGCAAGCCGTTACATAAAAATTCCCCGGGCCCTCTGGAACTTTTGTCCAATGAGCCCATCTAGCAAGTAGTGGATTGGCGAGAGTGATCGCTTCCACCGTAACGGTTTATTGTTGTGAAGCCTGCATGCTTGGCATCTGTCCATCCTGGAGCGCTTCTCCTCCCTCCCTCTCTTAATTCGTTTCGGGACGCTTCACAACGTTTTTATGCAAAGCAAAAAGCCACCTCCGGGTGGCTTTTTTGCGGGCGGTCGGGGCCGGCGGGGCGGTTCAGAGCCGCGGCGCCGTGCCGGCAAAGCTGGCACGTGGGGCCAGGCGCTCGCGCAGGGCGGCCAGGGCCGGGCGTCCCTGCAGCCAGTCCTGCTGCGGAAAGCGGAAGGCCAGCCAGTCCAGGGCGGTGACGACGGCGATATCGGCCAGGCTCAGATGCTGACCGGTCAGGAACGGCTGTGCGCTGGGCGCCTGGGCCTGCATGGCATCCAGGCCGCGCTGCACCTTGTCCAGGGAGCGGTCCACCCAGGCCTGGCAGCGCTGGGCCTCGCTGCGGCCGGCCCAGGTCTGCTCCAGGCGCATGGCCACGCCGGCGTCCAGCACGCCATCGGCCAGGGCTTCCCAGGTCTTGACATGGGCGCGCTCGCGCCCGCCCGCCGGAATCAGCCTGCCCACCGGCGACAGCGTGTCCAGGTACTCGACGATCACGCGCGAGTCGTACAGCGCCTCCTTGCCGTCCAGCACCAGGGCCGGCACCTTGCCCAGCGGGTTGGTCTGGGGCAGCTGCGTGTCCGCTGCCCAGGGGTTGTCTTCCTGGAAACGGTAGTCCAGCTTTTTTTCGGCCAGCACGATGCGCACCTTGCGCACATAGGGGCTGGCGAGGGAACCAATCAACAACAAAGACATGGCGGAGGCTTTCGCGGAAGGCAGCGGGGAGATGGCGTGGCAGCGGGCCGGCATGCGCCGGCGCCGGAATCTGGGCCAAATTCTATCGGGGCTGTCGGGGGCAGGCCCTGCGCATTGCAGCCGTCCCACCTACAATCGCCCCCCATGAGCCTGTCCCACATCTCCGCCCTCTCCCCGCTCGACGGCCGCTACGCCGCCAAACTGACCGACCTGCGCCCCATCATGAGCGAGCAGGGTTATATGCACCGCCGCGTGCAGGTGGAAATCACCTGGTTCATCGCGCTGTCGGATGCCGGTTTTGCCGAGTTCCCCCCGCTGTCTGAAGGTGCCCGCACCTATCTGCACGGTCTGGTGAGCAACTTCTCGGAAGCCGATGCCGCCGCCATCAAGGAGATCGAAAAGACCACCAACCACGACGTGAAGGCCGTGGAATACTGGATCAAGGCCAAATTCGACGCCCGTCCCGAACTGCTCAAGGCCGCCGAATTCGTGCACTTTGCCTGCACCAGCGAAGACATCAACAACACCAGCCACGCGCTGCAGATCCGCGTCGGCCGCGACATGGTGGTGCTGCCCGCCCTGGACCGCATCATCCTGAAGCTGCGCGAAATGGCCCGTCTGTACGCCGCGGTGCCCATGCTCAGCCGCACCCATGGCCAGACCGCCAGCCCCACCACCGTGGGCAAGGAAATTGCCAACGTGGTGATGCGCCTGCAGAAGGCTTCGGACAACATCGCCAACGTGAAGACGCTGGCCAAGATGAACGGCGCCGTGGGCAACTACAACGCCCACCTGTCCGCCTGGCCCGACTTCGACTGGGAAGCCTTCAGCCAGAAGGTCATCGAGACCCCCGAGCCCCAGGGCCTGGGCCTGACCTTCCAGCCCTATTCGATCCAGATCGAACCGCACGACTACATGGCCGAGATCTTCGACGCCGTGGCCCGTGCCAACACCATCCTGATCGACCTGTCCCGCGACATCTGGGGCTATGTGTCCCTGGGCTACTTCAAGCAGCGCCTGAAGGCCGGCGAGATCGGTTCCTCGACCATGCCGCACAAGGTCAACCCCATCGACTTCGAGAATGCCGAAGGCAATCTGGGTCTGGCCAACGCCATCCTCAAGCACCTGTCCGAGAAGCTGCCGGTGTCACGCTGGCAGCGTGACCTGACCGACTCCACTGTGTTGCGCAACATCGGTGTCGCTTTCGGTTATGCCACCCTGGCCTACACCTCGCTGATGACCGGCCTGAACAAGCTGGAACTGAACGAAGAGCGCCTGCAGCAGGACCTGGACAACGCCTGGGAAGTGCTGGCCGAGCCCATCCAGACCGTGATGCGCCGCTATGGCGTGCAGGGCGCGTACGAAAAGCTGAAGGAAGTCACGCGCGGCAAGACCGTGCTGGCCGAAGACCTGCACCGCCTGATCAACGGCCTGGAAATTCCCCAGGCCGACAAGGACCGCCTGCTGGCCATGACGCCGGCCTCCTACATCGGCAAAGCGGCCGAACTGGCCCGCCGCGTCTGAGCCGGCCCCTGCGCCTGCCTGCGGGTGGCAACACCCGCAAGACCTAGCTGTAGAGCTGCCTCAGCGCCACTGCCGGCGCGCGGGTGGCTCTTGTTTTTGATAGTTTCCCAAGGACTGCCTGCGGGCAGCACCGCCACCACGCCCCGCCATGGCCATCAAGTCCACCATCTTCAAAGCCAATCTGTCGATTGCCGACATTGACCACAACTACTACGCCGACCACAACCTGACCCTGGCACGCCACCCCAGCGAGACCGACGAACGCATGATGGTGCGCCTGGTCGCCCTGGCGCTGAACGCCTGGCAGCTACAAGCCCTGTGCAACGGTGACGGCACGCTGGGCTTTGGCATCGGCCTGAGCGACCCGGACGATCCCGACGTCCACATCACCGACTACACCGGCCAGAAGCGCCTGTGGATCGAGGTGGGGCAGCCCGAAGAAAAGCCCATCGCCAAGGCCTGCAACAAGTCCGACCATGTGCTGGTCTACCCCTTCAACCATGCAGCGCATGTGTGGTGGAAAGGCATCGAGGGCAAGGTCAACCGCCAGGGCAAGCTGGAAGTGCTGTACATCGACTCCGACGTCGCACAGCAACTGGGCAGCCTGGCCGAGCGCAGCATGCAGCTGCAGGCGACCATCCAGGAAGGGCAGCTGACCCTGTCCAGCAACCAGGGCATGGTCGTCGTCGAACCCACCCGCTGGAAGTAACACCCGCCATCCCGTCGTCTTCGCCCGGCTGCCGGTTGCCCCGGGCTAGGCGCAGTCCATCTGCACGGCCTGTGCAAAAGCCGCCAGCTCCCAGCCCGCACCCAGCAGCAGGCGGCGGGTGGCACGCTGGTCCAGCACATCGCTGTCGGGGATGGAGGCACCCAGGTGCTGCAGCGATTTATCGCCGGCAATCGCCACGTAGTGGCTGCCGTAGCTGCGCGCCAGCCGGTTCCACAGACCGTGGGCCCCCGGCGACTGCCGCGCGCCGCTGAGCAGGCAGACGCCCTGGTCCAGCACCTGCTGGTACACCGCACTGGCAATGCCGCGGCGCTGGTAGGCCGGAGCCAGGCGGGAATGGGGCGAGCGCACGCGGCGGTCGGTGCGCCGGTCCACCTCCACCAGGCGGTTGAACACGGTGTAGCCGGCCAGGCAGGCATTGGCCACATCTTCCACATAGGCAAACCATTCGCCGTCGGCCTCGCGCCAGTGCAGCACGAACTGTGGGTCGTGCAGGGGGCGGCGTTCCAGCCCGTAGAGCTTGTTGCCCGGCTGGTACAGCCGTTCGTACAGCGCTTCCAGCTCACCGTCGACCAGGGGCAGCATCACGTCGATGCGCAGTTCGGTATGCAGCTGCGGCTGCAACGGCTGCACGGTCCGCCACCAGGCGGACACCGCAGGCACGGCAAAATTGCAAGCAAAGGTTGGCAGGGACAACGTCCCGATGGCAGGCAGGTACACCGCATGCTCCTTGGCGGGCCAGCGGGACGCACGGCGTGACGGCAGGGCACGCGCATCCGGTCTGCGGGCACCAGCGTGCCCGCAAAGATTCAGCTGTGCCTGTCCGTCGGCATGCGCCCGCGCGGGCTGGCCGGCACCGGGGGCACAGTGGTCACCGCCACACGCTGGCCTGCGACACCCAGGCCAGCGCCTACAGGCCGTGCGGCCTGGCGGGGGCCGATTTCACGGCGCACCACGGCGCGCTCGCTCAGGCGCGCCATCACCGGCAGCAGCAGGTTTTGCACGCGCACGGGCAGCCCCAGGCCACGGGGGCGGGCAGACACATGGGGCAGGCAGCAGGCGGGCATCGAGGCAACAGGCCGGGTCCGGGTGACCACGGCATACACACACTGTCGGTGGAAAGCGGCCATCCTAGGCGACCCGGCCATGGCCGGCCAGCACCGGCGCCATATCGCACCAAATGGGTGCGATATGGGCGGAGTGCGGCAGCCTGCCCCGGCCCAATGTCCAGGGATTGCCCAAGAGCTCCGCCCGCCTTCTCAGCACGGCGCAAGCCCCGACCTCTACAATGCGACCCGATTTCGTCTCCCACACTTCTATAAGACCTGCCGGTTTCACCGCCATGAACATCATTCGCTTTTCCGACCTGTGCGCCCAGGGCAAAGCCCAGGGCCAGCGCGTTTTCATCCGTGCTGACCTGAACGTTCCGCTGGACGACGCCGGCCACATCACCGAAGACACGCGTGTGCGCGCTTCCGTGCCCGCCATCGAGATGGCGCTGAAGGCCGGCGCTGCCGTGATGGTCACCAGCCACCTGGGCCGCCCCACGGAAGGTGAATTCAAGCCCGAAGACTCGCTGGCCCCCGTGGCACAGCGTCTGTCCGAGCTGCTGGGACGCGAGGTGCCCCTGGTCGCCAACTGGGTGGACGGCGTGCAAGTCGCCCCCGGCCAGGTCGTGCTGCTGGAAAACTGCCGCGTGAATGTGGGCGAAAAGAAGAACAAGCCCGAGCTGGCCCAGAAACTGGCCAAGCTGTGCGACATCTTCGTGAACGACGCTTTCGGTACCGCCCACCGCGCAGAAGGCACCACCTACGGCATCGCCGAGTACGCGCCCATCGCCTGCGCCGGCCCGCTGCTGTCGGCCGAGATCGACGCGCTGAACAAGGCCCTGGCCGCACCGGCACGCCCCCTGGCCGCCATCGTGGCCGGCTCCAAGGTGTCCACCAAGCTGACCATCCTCAAGAGCCTCGCTGACAAGGTGGACCAGCTCATCGTGGGCGGCGGCATCGCCAACACCTTCATGCTGGCGGCCGGCCTGAAGATTGGCAAGTCGCTGGCCGAGCCCGATCTGGTGGCCGACGCCAAGGCAGTGATCGATGCCATGGCCGCCCGCGGCGCCAATGTGCCCGTGCCCACCGATGTGATCACCGCCAAGACCTTTGCGGCCGACGCCGTGGCCACCGTCAAGAAAGCCACCGACGTGGCGGACGACGACATGATTCTGGACATCGGCCCCGAGACCGCAGCCCTGCTGGCGGCACAGCTGAAGAAAGCCGGCACCATCGTCTGGAACGGCCCGGTGGGCGTGTTCGAGTTCGACCAGTTCGCCCATGGCACCCAGGTGATTGCCCAGGCCATCGCCGAATCCCCCGCCTTCAGCATTGCCGGCGGTGGCGACACCCTGGCCGCCATTGCCAAGTACGGCATCGACAAGGACGTGGGCTACATCTCCACCGGCGGCGGCGCCTTCCTGGAAGTGCTGGAAGGCAAGCAGTTGCCTGCCTTCGAGATCCTGGAAAAGCGCGCCAACGGCTGAAGGTCAGCCCCCCAGGGCCACCGTTCTAAAAAAAGCCCGCAGTGCACACTGCGGGCTTTTTTATTCTGGGTGAGGGGGAAGAAGGCCTCTGCGCCGGCTGGGCGCTCACCCCCACAGCATGCTGCCACCGGTCCACGCCAGATAGCCCAGCACGCTGAAATACGCCACGCTCAGCACCAGACCCAGGTAGCCCAGCAGCACAAACAGCCCATCGCGCTGCACCAGGCCGACGGTCAGCAACAGAATGCCCACGGCCGGGGCGGTGTTGGAAAACGGAATCGGCCCCAGCGGCGCCATCAGCAGCAGGCCGCCAAACGCCAGCACGGCGCTGTTCACGCGCAGCATGGTCCAGCCGGTCAGCGCCGGCCAGCGCGGCTGCACCCAGCGATCGATCCTGCGCACCACGGCCACACCCTTGTGCAGCACAGGCTTGAGCTTGGCGGCATCCAGCGGCTTGTCCAGAATGCGCTGCGGCAGCCAGGGCAGGCGGTTGAGGAACAGCGCGCAGGCCAGCAGCACAATCGCGGCGCCGAACACGGTGGACACACCAGGGATGGACACCGGAATCAGAAATGGCAGCGACGACAGCGCGCAGATCAACAGCATGCCCTGGCGGCCACTGGCCTCCAGCAGCGCGCGCAGGGTGACGGTGTCGCCGTCGATATCGTCAATCAGGGTGGTGAGCAGATGGCTCAGCATGGCATCCTTGGGTGGCGGGCGGTACAGGGCTGCGGACGCAGCCGGATGCGGTCTGAGTGCGCACAGCGCCCAAAGTTGCAGCGGCGTGGCGGCCTGGGCCCGGATGTTCCCACGGAACACCGTTTTTGCCGCAATACCCATGCGCGCACGCAGCTATCAAAAACAAAGCCCGCCAGGCTGCTGGCGGGCTTGCAGAACGCGATGGGCAGGGCGGCCGCAGCGGCCGGGCCTGCCGGCACTCAGTGGCCGAAGACGATCTGGGCGATCACGCCGGTCGCCACGGCCACCAGCAGATAGTCCTGGCCGTTCTGCACCCATTGCTGTCCACGCCCGGGCCGCTTCAGGCCATGGTGCTGCCAGTCCTGCACCACATAGTGCGGGCCCCGGTACTGCTGCGGCACGCGCGAACCCTGCACCCAGCGGTGGTCCGGACCGGCGCCATGGCGCTGGGCCTGTCCGTGCGCAGGCGCGTGGGGAGCCGCATGGGCCGCAGGGGCGGCAGGCTTGCCCGGATGGGGTTGCACGGCGGGCGCCTTGCGCGGTGCGTCGTGGCGCTCCGCTCCCGGTCCGCCCTGCGGGCCGGGTTGGGCCACGGCCGACAGGCTGGCAGCGCCCAGGATCACGGCGGCGAACAGGGCGGAAAATTTCGGTTGCATGGCAGTCCTCCTCAGGAAATATCGATGCAGCCATCGTAGGCAGCGCATGCAACGCCCAGCCCACACCGAGGTAAAGCGCAGGCAAAGTTGCGTGACCGTGCGTACCGCCACCGCGCCGTCAGGCCCTCACCGTGACCGTGCCGGCCACAGCACCGAAGCGATGGCCACCACCATCAGGCCCACGGCCGTCCAGTCCTGCCAGTGCAGCACCTCGCCGAGCCACCAGGCACCGCTGAACACGCCGATCACCGGAATCAGCATCACGCTCAAGGTGGAGGCCACGGGCGGCAGCGTGCGCGCCAGAAAGAACCAGGTCACCTGGGCAAAGCCGATGGCCAGCGGGCCGTTGTAGAGGATGGTGACCAGGGCCGTGCGGTCCGGCCAGACCCAGCGCTCGCGCTCCAGCAGCGCAGCCAGCACGGTCAGCACGATGGCCGTGATCAGCACCATCCAGAACGACAGCGTCATCAAAGGCACCGGCATGCTGGTGCGGCGCAGCAGCTGCGTGCCCAGGGCCCAGCCGGCGGCGGCGGCCAGCATCAGGCCCACGCCCACGGGGCGGCTGCCCATGGCGGCCGTTTCGTGCCACAGCAGCAACACCACGCCCAGGGCCGCAGCGGCCACGCCGCCCCAGGCCCGGCCGGCCAGCCGGTCGCCAAAGCAGAAGGCGCCCAGCACCGCCGAGAAAATGGGCATGGTGTAGCCCAGGATGGCGGCACGCCCGCTGGACAGCAGCGGGATGGCCAGAATCATCAGGCAGTGCCAGAACAGCATATTGGTCAGCGTCAGCATGGCCAGCTTGCCCCAGGCGGCCCGCGGTACGGTCCATGGCGCTTGCTGCTGCCACAGCACGGCGGCCAGCACCGGCACGGCCAGCCACATGGCCACCATGCGGAAGGTCAGCGGGGGGAAATGCGCCACCCCGACTTTCATAATGGGCCAGTTCAGCCCCCAGACGACGGTGAGCAAAACCAGCAGGACAAGTTGACGGGGCGTGAAGCGGGGCATAGGCGGCCGATTGTGCAGGCAAGAACCGGCCCACCGAGGGACACACGCGACAGCCTGGGCACCGATGGGCCGCCCCCTCTAAAATCGCGCTTTATGACTTTTCTCGACATGCTGCGCGACGCGTCCACGCGCAATGACTCCATGCTGTGCGTGGGTCTGGACCCCGAACCCAGCCGCTTTCCCGGCGCCATGCAGGGCGATGCGTCCAAGATCTACGACTTCTGTGCAGCCATCGTCGATGCCACCCACGATCTGGTCAACAGCTTCAAGCCACAGATCGCCTATTTCGCGGCCCACCGCGCCGAAGACCAGCTGGAAAAGCTGATGGCGCACATGCGCCGCGTCGCCCCCTATGTGCCGGTGATCCTGGACGCCAAGCGCGGCGACATCGGCTCCACCGCCGAGCAGTACGCCAAGGAAGCCTTCGAGCGCTACGGTGCGGACGCCGTGACGCTCTCGCCCTTCATGGGCTTCGACTCCATCACGCCCTACCTCAAGTACGAGGGCAAGGGCGCCTTCCTGCTGTGCCGCACCTCCAACCCCGGTGGGGACGATCTGCAGGCGCAGACCCTGGCCGACCTCCCCGGCCAGCCGCACATGTTCGAGCATGTGGCCAAGCTGGCCCAGGGCCCCTGGAACACCAACGGCCAGCTGGGTCTGGTGGTGGGCGCCACCCGCCCGCAGGAGATCGAACGCGTGCGCGCCGTGGCCCCCACGCTGCCGCTGCTGATCCCTGGCGTCGGCGCCCAGGGCGGTGATGCCGTGGCCACGGTGAAGGCGGCACGCATCGGTGGCGGCCCCATCATCATCAACTCGTCGCGCGCCATCCTCTACGCATCGCAGGGCGAAGACTTTGCCCAGGCCGCACGCGCTGCGGCCATCGCCACCCGCGCCACGCTGCAGGCCGCCGCCCGCAGCTGAATCCCCACCCCAGCGCAGCGCCTGTTATGCAGCTCAAGTGGCTGGAAGACTTTGTGGCCCTGGCGCAGGAGCGCAGCTTTACCCGTGCGGCGGAGCTGCGGCATGTGACCCACCCGGCCTTCGGCCGGCGCATCCGTGCGCTGGAGGCCTGGGCCGGCACCCCCCTGGTGGAGCGGGAAGGCAGCCCGGTGCGACTGACGCCGGCCGGCGAGGTGTTCCTGGATTCCGCCGAGCAGATCGTGCGCACCCTGGAACAGTCGCAGGAAGAATTGCGCGCCGCGGCCGGTCGCCAGGCGCACACCATCACCCTGGCCACGGGCCGCACGCTGGCACGCACCGTGGTCGCCGACTGGCTGATGCAGCTGCAACCGGTGCTGAACCAGCACGAACTGGTGGTGCGCACCACCTCCATGCAGCAGGCGGCGTTGATGCTGGAGCAGGGCCAGGCCGATTTTTCGCTGCTCTACCACCACCCCACGCTGGCGCCCGGGCTGGACACACGCCAGTTCCACTATCTGCATGTGGCATCGGACAAGCTGGTGCCGGTGGCCCGGGCCGATGCGAGCGGCGCTGCCCGCTACCGCTTTGAAAGGGGCACCCCGGTGCCCTACCTGGCCTATGCACGCGCCCTGGCGCTGGGCCGGCTGGTGGAAGACCACCTTGCCAACCACCGCCAGGCCCCGCGTCTGCAGCGTCTGGTGGAGTGCGACAGTGCCGACGCGGTGCACGAATACGCGCTCAAAGGCCTGGGGGTGGCCTGGCTGCCCTGGTCCATGGTGCATGCCGACTGCCGTGACGGCCGGCTGGCCGTGGCCGGGGGGGTCGCGCTGGAAATCCGCTTCGATGTGCGCATCTACCGCCCGAAAAGGCGACTGAGCCCCTCGGCCGAAGATTTCTGGCAAGCTCTGCAACCTGCTTGATGCGTTTTTTGCATACCCTGATAACAGCACGGACATGTGCCGTTTTGGCACCAAACTTGCTGGTGAAGATCGCACAATTCGCAACAACCCCGTTTCGAACACTCCCCCCTCCTCCCTGAAGGACAGAAATTCATGACCCGCACTATCCTGCGCCGCACCGTGCTGGCCTGCGGCGTGGCCCTGGTGGCCGCTCCCGCCCTGGCTGATGCTTCCTACCCCAACAAGCCCGTGACCATCGTCGTGGGCTACCCCGCCGGCGGCTCGACCGATCTGGTGGGCCGCCTGGTGGCCAACGAGATCGAAAAGCACCTGGGCCAGACCGTGGTGGTGGAAAACCTGGGCGGCGCCGGCGGCGCCATCGGTGCCCAGAAGGTGGCCAATGCCAAGCCCGATGGCTACACCCTGCTGGTGGGCGCCAACAACGAACTGGCCATTGCCAACCTGGTGAACAAGGCCGTGAAGTACAAGATCAGCGACTTCACCCCCATCGGCATGGTGGCGTCCCAGCCCATGGTGCTGGTCGCCTCCCAAAAATCCGGCGTGAAGAACGCCCGCGAATTCATCGACCTGGTGAAGGCCAAGCCCGACGCCACCAGCTACGGCTCGTCCGGCGTGGGCACGGCCCTGCACCTGGCCGGCGAAATGATGAAGGACCAGGGCAAGATCAAGATGCAGCACGTGCCCTACCGCGGCGTGCCGGCACTGACCAATGACGTGCTGGGCAACAACATCGAGTTCGGTGTGTTCGTGCTGTCCTCGGGCCTGCCGCTGATCAAGTCCGGCAAGGTCGTGGCCCTGGGCACCACCGAAGCCAAGCGCTACCCTGCCACGCCGGATATCCCGGCCCTGGCCGAGCAGCCCGAGTTCAAGAACGTGAACATCAACAGCTGGTTCTCGCTGATGGGCCCGGCCCACATGCCCGCCCCCGTGGTCGCCAAGATCAAGGCCGCGCTGGACAAGACCATGGCCGCCCCCGAATTCCGCAAGAAGATGGAAGACGCTGGCGCCCAGGTCATGGACCCCAAGCTGGATCCCAGCAAGTACATCAACACCGAAATCGGCAAGTACAAGAAGATCGTGGACGTGGCCAAGATCGAAATGTGATCGCCCTGCGGGCAGCGCCTGGCACAGCCCGGGCGCCTGCCGCACATGCAAAGCCCCTGCTGCCCCGGCACAGGGGCTTTTCTGCGCTTGC
Source organism: Comamonas sp. UBA7528 (assembly GCF_002479375.1). NCBI lineage: Bacteria > Pseudomonadati > Pseudomonadota > Betaproteobacteria > Burkholderiales > Comamonadaceae > Comamonas > Comamonas sp. UBA7528. The sequence goes on along the minus strand of NZ_DLMU01000003.1, from coordinate 111,067 downwards.
ACCACGGTGGTGCAGCCCCATTACACTGCGCCGCGCCACAAGCGCCGGAGCCTGGATGTGTCAGACCTGCTGCACCCGCGCGGGCGACAGCACGGCCGCATCCACGCCCTGGGCCAGCAGCGTGGCATCCACCGCCTCCCCCAGGATCAGATTGCGTGCCAGCAGGCTGTAGCCGGCGGCACTCTGGATGCCATAACCGCCTTGCGCAGCCAGCCAGAAAAAACCTGGCAGCGGCGCGGGCGACGCATCCCAGCCCACCACCAGCTCGCCGTCGGCCACAAAGCTGCGCAGCCCGGCCCACATGTGGCTGGGGCGGCGTATCTGCAGCGTGGTGGCCTCTTCGATGCGCCAGATGCCGGTGGCCACATCCAGCTCCTCGGGCTGCACATCGTGCGGGGTGGTGGCGTCGGCATTGGCCGGCGAACCCAGCAACTGGCCGGCGTCGGGCTTGATGTAGAAGCTTTCGTCGGCGCTGATCACCGCCGGCCAGTGCGTGGCATCCACCCCTTCCGGCACGCCGAAGGTGAAGGCGCTGCGGCGCCGGGGCGTCAGGCCGATCGGTGCCGCACCGGCCAGGCCGCCCAGCACATCGGCCCAGGCACCGGCGGCATTCACCACCACGGGAGCCTGCACGCTGCGGCCGTCGGCCAGCGTGACCGTCCACAACCCAGCAGGCCGCGCCAGCGCCGTCACCTCGGCACTGCACCACAGAGCGCCGCCGGCCTGGCGCAGGCCGCGCAGAAAGCCCTGGTGCAGGCCATGCACGTCGATATCACGCGCGCCCTCGTCCAGAAAACCGTCGACGATGCAGTCTTTGAGCACCGGCACCAGTGCCTGCAGAGCGCCCGCGTCCAGACGGCGGGCCGCAGGCGCATGCTGCAGCGCTTCAGCATAGGCCGTATCGACCAGCGCGCGCTGCGAGGCCGTGGCGATGTAGAGCACACCGCGCGGACTGAGCAGGGGCGCGTCGGCAAAACCGGCGGGCGGCGCGTCATAGAACGCCCGGCTGGCGCGGGTCAGCGCCTGCACCTGGGCCGGTCCGTAATGCTCTTCGAACAGCGCCGCCGAGCGGCCGGTCGTGTGGTAGCCCGGCTGGGATTCGCGCTCCAGCACCAGCACCCGCTGGCCGGCCTGCGCCAGTTGCCATCCGGCGGCAGCGCCGGCCATGCCCGCACCCACCACCACCACATCCCAACCCGCTGTCTGCATTGCCTGTTCTTCCTGCGGTCGGCGACCGCGCTGGGCGGTGGTGCCCTGCCCCCCCGCCGCTGGTTCAAGCCTCCCACCATACACCGGCGATGTGCTTGCCGCGTGCTGCGCCGCCGGTCTGGCAAAAAACCAAGGGTTAACCCTTTAATTTGTGGCGCAATCGTCCATCGGGTGACGCTCGCACGTCCACTGGTCGCCGCACCGCAGCAAAGATCCGGGTGTGCTGCCCATACTGGGAACATGGGCGCTTGCGGTCGCGCCCGGGGGTCTTGGGGCCCTGCGGCGCGGCCCCCTGACCTGGCGCCTCCATGCACTCCACCCACGCAAAGGAACACCCATGCCGCGTTGGCTTTCACAGTTGCGCCTGTCGCAGAAATTTCTGATCCTGGGAGTGCTGGCGTTGGTGATGGTGGCCATCCCCACAGGGCTGTACATCAAGGACGTGCTGGGCAATCTGCGCCACGCCGACCAGGAAGCCGCCGGCATGGCACCGCTGATGGCCGTCAACCAGGCGGCGCAGCAGGTCCAGCTGCACCGCGGCACCACGGCCGGCATGCTGGGCGGCGACACCGGCATGGCCAACCGCCGCACCAATGTGCGCGACGCCGTGAACCAGGCACTGAACCAGGCCCAGGACGCCCTGCAACAGGCCCAGGCCCCGGAACCGCTGCGCAGCAGCCTGCAGCAGCTGGCACAGGCCTGGCAGGGCCTGGAGCAGAAAGTGGCCGCCAAAGCCATCACCCCGCCGCAGAGCATGGCCGAGCACACCCAACTGGTGACCAGCCTGCACCAACTGAGCGAGGAACTGCTGAACGCCTACGGCCTGACCCTGACGTCCCACGCCGACATCCAGGCCCTGATCCAGTCCGCCCTGGTGCAGGCGCCCCTGCTGAGCGAAAGCCTGGGCATTGTGCGGGCCCAGGGCACGGCGGCGCTGGCGCAAAAGCAGCTCTCGCCCGAAGCCCGGGGCCATCTGCGTGCCCTGGTGCGCCGCATCACGGAAATCCGCGGCACCGGCAGCCGCGCCACCGAGCGCGCCATGCAGCTCAACCCCGAATTCCGCAGCACGCTGGGCAGCGTGGTCGACAATATGCGCGCCCTCACCAGCGCCAGCCTGACGCTGGCGAACGACCAGGTGATCGAGGCCCAGACACTGGCCCTGCCCCCGGCCGCCTACTTTGACAAACTGACCCAGGCCATCGACGCGGTGAACGCACTGGGCACCGGTGGTGCCCAGGCACTGAGCCAGCGCCTGGAAGACGCCGCCCGCAGCCAGCGCCGGCAACTGGTGGTGGTGGTGTCACTGCAGGCCCTGTGCCTGGTGGGTGCGGTGCTGCTGGCCCTGGCCTTTGTGCGCTCCATCACCCGCCCGCTGTCGCAGGCCGTGCAGCTGGCCCAGGCCGTGGCCGACGGCGACCTGGCCGGGCACGATGCGCCGGTGGACCGCAACGAAGTGGGTGAGCTGCTCGGTGCCCAGCAGCAGATGCGTGCCAGACTGCTGCCCATCGTGCAGCAGGTGCGCCGGGGGGCAGACAGCGTGGCTCTGGCCAGTGCCGAAATTGCCCAGGGCAACCAGGACCTGTCGTCACGCACCGAAAGCCAGGCCAGCGCGTTGGAAGAAACGGCCGCGTCCATGGAGGAGCTCAGCGCCACCGTGCGCCACAACGCCGACAATGCCCGCGAAGCCAGCCGCCTGGCCGAATCCGCCCGCGATGTGGCGGTACAGGGCGGCGACGCAGTGGCGCGCGTGGTGGGCACCATGCAGGGCATCAACGACAGCAGCCGCCGGATTTCCGACATCATCAGCGTGATCGACGGCATCGCCTTCCAGACCAACATCCTGGCACTGAACGCCGCCGTGGAAGCCGCCCGCGCCGGTGACCAGGGCCGGGGCTTTGCCGTGGTGGCCAGCGAGGTGCGGGCCCTGGCGCAGCGCAGTGCCGAAGCGGCCAAGGAGATCAAGCAGCTGATCGAGGCCAGCGTTTCCCGCGTGGGCGAAGGCAATGTGCTGGCCCAGCAGGCCGGTGCCACCATGGGCGATGTGGTGCTGGCCATCCAGAAGGTGACAGAGATCGTCAACGCCATCAGCAGCGCCAGCCAGGAGCAGGCCTCCGGCGTGGCCCAGGTGGGCGAAGCCGTGACGCAGATGGACCAGGTCACCCAGCAGAACGCCGCCCTGGTGGAGGAAATGGCCGCCGCCGCCACCAGCCTCCACACCCAGGGTCAGGAGCTGGTGCGCGCCGTCTCGGCCTTCCGCTGGAATGGCGGGCAAGCCAGCAGCAGTCCGCCGACACCGGCCCTGGCCGGTGGCACCGTCGAGCGCCCGGCCCTGCTGCAGACGTTGACCGCCGCCTGAAGCCAGGCCGCCCCCGGCCAGGTCTGCTGCGGTCCCATCGGGGGTCCTGGCCAGGGGCGTACGCCATGCGCAGCCCCGCCGCGCTGGCCCGGCCCAGGATGCCAAGGGGCAAGTGCCTCAACCCACCCCGGGTCCGGAATCCCCGCTGCGCTGGCGCCGGCCCCAAGCGCTCACTGCTGCAGATACGGCTGCAAATAGCGGCCGGTGTGGCTGGCAGGGTTCTGCGCCACCTGTTCGGGCGTGCCCACGGCCACCACCTGGCCGCCGCCAGCACCGCCTTCCGGCCCCATGTCGATCAACCAGTCTGCGGTCTTGATCACGTCCAGGTTGTGCTCGATGACGACGATGGTGTTGCCCGCATCGCGCAGCTGGTGCAGCACCTTGAGCAGCAGATCCACATCGGCAAAGTGCAGACCGGTGGTGGGCTCGTCCAGCACGTAGAGCGTGCGACCGGTGTCGCGCTTGGACAATTCCTGCGCCAGCTTCACGCGCTGCGCCTCACCGCCGGACAGGGTGGTGGCGCTCTGGCCCAGGCGGATATAGGACAGGCCCACGTCCAGCAGCGTCTGCAGCTTGCGCGCAATGGTCGGCACATCCTGGAAGAAGGCGTGCGCATCTTCGACCGTCATCTCCAGCACGCTGGCGATATCGCGGCCCTTCCACTGCACCTCCAGCGTTTCGCGGTTGTAGCGGCGGCCGTGGCAGATGTCGCAGGGCACATAGACATCGGGCAGAAAGTGCATTTCCACCTTGACCACGCCGTCGCCCTGGCAGGCTTCGCAGCGGCCACCGGCCACATTGAAGCTGAAGCGCCCCGGGCCGTAGCCACGTTCCCTGGCGGTATTGGTTTCGGCAAACAGGTCCCGGATGGGGGCGAACAGGCCGGTGTAGGTGGCCGGGTTGCTGCGCGGCGTGCGGCCTATGGGGGCCTGGTCGACATTGATGACCTTGTCGAAATGCTCCAGCCCCTCCAGCGCGTCGTGCGCCGCCGGCTCGGTGCTGGCGCGGTGCAGCTGGCGCGCCACTTCGGCGTACAGCGTGTCGTTGACCAGGGTGGACTTGCCCGAACCCGAGACACCGGTCACGCAGGTGAACAGGCCTACGGGGAACTCCACCGTCACCTGCTGCAGGTTGTGGCCGCTGGCCCCCACCACGCGCAGGGCCTGCAGCGCGTGGTGCTGGGGCGCCGCCGCCCTGTCCGCGCCCGGCACCTGCGGAAAACCGCCGGCCGGTGGTGCCGCCACGGGGGGCGCTCCTTCTTCCTGCCGCAGCGGCAGCCAGGGCGTGCGCCGGCGCGGCACTTCGATGCGGCGCTCCCCGCGCAGGTACTGGCCGGTGGGGGAGGCGGGCGTGGCCGCCACTTCGTCGAACGTGCCCTGGGCCATCACGCGGCCACCGTGCACGCCGGCCCCCGGTCCCATGTCGATCAGTTGGTCGGCGGCACGCATCATGTCTTCATCGTGTTCGACCACGATCACGGTGTTGCCGATGTCCCGCAGATGCTGCAGCGTGGCGATCAGCCGGTCGTTGTCGCGCTGGTGCAGGCCGATGCTGGGCTCGTCCAGCACATACATCACGCCGGTGAGGCCGCTGCCGATCTGGCTGGCCAGGCGGATGCGCTGGGCCTCGCCGCCGCTCAGGGTGTCGGCGCTGCGGTTCAGGCTCAGATAGCCCAGGCCCACATCGTTCAGAAAGCGCAGGCGCGCGGCGATCTCACCCACCACCTTGGCGGCGATATCGGCCTTGGCACCCTGCAGCTGCAGCGTCTCGGACCAGGTCTGGGCGCTGGCCAGGGTGTCGCCACCGATCTCGTAGATGGCCTTGCGCTGCGCGCCCTCGCCCACCCGCACAAAGCGTGCCTCGCGGCGCAGGCGCGTGCCATGACAGTCCGGGCACACGGCCGTGCTGCGCAGCTTGGCCAGGTCGTCGCGCACCACCTGGGAGTCGGTTTCGCGCCAGCGGCGCTGGATGTTGGGGATGATGCCTTCGAAGGGGTGGCTTTTGACCAGCGTCTCACCCTTGCGCGCACCGCTGTCGAACTGATAGGTGAAGGCAATGTCTTCTTCGCCCGAGCCCCACAGGATGACCTGCTGCACAGCCTCTGGCAGCTCGTCGAACGGCGTCTCCACGCTCACCTCGTGGTGCAGTGCCACGCTCTCCAGCATGGAGAAGTAGTAGCCATTGCGCCGGTCCCAGCCCTTGATGGCACCGCTGGCCAGGCTGAGCGTGGGGAAAGCCACCACCCGCTCCACATCGAACGCCTCGCTCACGCCCAGGCCGTCGCAGCTGGGGCAGGCGCCCTGGGGCGAGTTGAAGGAAAACAGGCGCGGCTCCAGCTCCGGCAGCGAGTAGGTGCACCGGGGGCAGGCAAAGCGGCTGCTGAACAGGTGTTCCTGGCCCCCATCCATTTCCAGCACCACGATGCGGCCGTTGGCCGCCGCACCGCCGATGCGCAGCGCCGCCTCGATGCTTTCCGCCAGACGCTGCTGCACATCGGCACGCACCTTGAGGCGGTCCACCACCACATCCACATCGTGGCGGGCGTTCTTGTCCAGCTGCGGCAGGTTGGCCGCGTCCACCACCGCACCGTCGATGCGAAAGCGGATATAGCCCTGGGCCTGCATCTGCGTGAACAGCTCGGCGAACTCCCCCTTTTTGGCCCGGGCCATCGGCGCCAGCACCATGATGCGGGTCTCTTCCGGCAGGGCCAGCACGCTGTCCACCATCTGGCTGACGGTCTGGGACTGCAGCGGCAGGTCGTGGTCCGGGCAATAGGGCGTACCGGCGCGGGCATAGAGCAGGCGCAGGTAGTCGTTGATCTCGGTCACCGTGCCCACGGTGGAGCGCGGGTTGTGGCTGGCGGCCTTCTGCTCGATGGCAATCGCCGGCGACAGGCCTTCGATCAGGTCGACATCGGGCTTGTCCAGCCGGCCCAGGAACTGGCGCGCATAGGCCGACAGGCTCTCCACATAGCGGCGCTGGCCCTCGGCGTACAGCGTGTCGAACGCCAGGCTGGACTTGCCCGAGCCGGACAGCCCCGTGAGCACCACCAACTGGTTGCGCGGGATGTCCAGATCGATGTTCTTCAGATTGTGCGTGCGCGCACCGCGCACACTGATGCAGGCATGGCCGGCCACGGCGCCCAGATAGCGGCCATGGTCCTGCGGTGCCGCAGGCACCGGACGGGAAGAAGAGGATTTCGGGTTCACGCAAACAGCTTTCTTGACGCGGCCCCCGCCACGGGGAAACCCACCATGATAGAGATTCACTCACAGCCCTGCCTGGCGCCCTCTTGCCGGATGACCGACAATGGCATGCTGCAAGGGGGCATCTCCCTGCCCGTGTCTCCTCTTTTCCACACCTGCCTGTTTTCGCGTGTCCGCTTCTTCCGCATCTTCTTCCACCGCATCCACACCGGCGCCATCGACCCGGATGACCAGCCTGGAGCGCCGCTCCAGCGCCAGCCTGGCCCTGATCTTTGCGCTGCGCATGCTGGGCCTGTTCCTGGTGCTGCCGGTGTTTGCACTGGAGGCGGCGCGCTACCCCGGGGGCGATGATCCGGCCCTGGTGGGTCTGGCCATCGGCATGTACGGTCTCACGCAGGCCGTGTTCCAGCTGCCGCTGGGCCTGGCCTCGGACCGCTGGGGACGCAAGCGCGTGATCGTCGCCGGCCTGCTGGTGTTTGCGGCGGGCAGCCTGCTGGCCGCCCTGGCCGATTCGGTCACGGGTCTGCTGGCAGGTCGCGCGCTGCAGGGCGCGGGTGCGGTGTCGGCCGCGGTGACGGCCCTGCTGTCCGATCTGACGCGCGACAGCGTGCGCACCAAGGCCATGGCCATGGTGGGCGGCAGCATCGGCCTGACGTTTGCGCTGGCCCTGGTGCTCAGCCCGCTGCTGGCCGCCTGGGGTGGCCTGCCCGGCATCTTCAGCCTGACCTGCGCCCTGGCGCTGGCCGGCGTCTGCGCCGTGCTGTGGGTGGTGCCGCCCGAGCCCCGCGCCCATGCCGACGCCCCGCGCGCCGCGCCCTCGGAGCTGCTGCGCCACACCGATCTGCTGCGCCTGAACCTGGGCGTGTTCGTGCTGCACACCGTGCAGATGTCCATGTGGGTGGCCGTGCCCGCCATGCTGGTGCAGGCCGGGCTGGCCAAGGCGGTGCACTGGCAGGTGTACCTGCCGGCCGTGGTGCTGTCGTTCGCGGCCATGGGTCTGCTGTTCTCCATGGAGCGCAAAGGCCGGCTGCGCGCCGCCCTGCTGGGTGCCATCGGCCTGGTGCTGGTGGTGCAGATCGGCCTGGGCATGCTCGCCGCCAGCGGCACTATCCCCACCGTGTGGTGCATGGCCCTGCTGATGTTCGTGTTCTTCTGCGGCTTCAACGCGCTGGAAGCCAGCCAGCCCAGCCTGGTCTCGCGCATGGCGCCGGCACCGCTGCGCGGCACGGCCCTGGGCGCATACAACACGCTGCAGTCGCTGGGCCTGTTTGCCGGCGGCGCGCTGGGCGGTGCCCTGGCCAAATGGGCGGGCACGCCCGCGCTGTTCGCCTCCACCGCCGTGCTGTGCGCGCTGTGGCTGGTGGTCAGCTGGCCGCTGCGCCCGGTGGGCCGCGCCGCTGCCGGCCATTGAGCCGCGCACGGTGCTTAGCACCGCTGCATCAAAAACCATAGCTTACGAAGATTACACATAAATGTTTTCATAGCAAAAAAGCTTTGAAAACATTTCTGGAAAAGCACAATCTGCTCACTTTTTTAATTTGTCCGTCACCCTGTCGCGACAGGCTTGCGGGTCTGTGCCGATCGCGCTGCACGACAGGGCCGACCTGCGTTATGCTGCGTCCCTGCAGTCCGCCGGAGGGGGACTGCACCTACCGATTTGGCCGGGGACCCTCCCCACTTTCTCCGGCTAGCTGCACAGGATTTTTTACCCATGGCATCCGTCAACAAAGTCATCATCGTCGGCAATCTCGGCCGCGATCCCGAAATGCGCACCTTCCCCAGCGGGGACCAGGTGGCCAACGTGACCATCGCCACCACCGACCGCTGGCGCGACAAGAACACCGGTGAAAACAAGGAATCCACCGAGTGGCACCGTGTGGTCTTCAACGGCCGTCTGGCCGAGATCGTCGGCCAGTACCTGCGCAAGGGCTCACAGGTGTATGTGGAAGGCTCCATCCGCACCCGCAAGTGGACCGACCAGAGCGGCCAGGAACGCTACAGCACCGAAATCCGCGCCGACACCATGCAAATGCTGGGTGCCCGCCAGGGCATGGGCGGCGGCCAGAACCAGGGCTATGGTGACGACGCCGGTTACGGCGACAACGGCGGTGGCGGCTACGACGCCGCACCCCGCCGCCAGGCTGCACCTGCTGCGCCCCGTCAGGCACCGGCTCCGCGCATGGCACCTCCCGCAGCGGCACCGGCCCCCATGGCCCCGCCTCCGCAGCGCGCCGCCTCGGGCTTTGACGACATGGACGACGACATCCCGTTCTAAGCCGTTCCCCCACTGTGCCGCAGCCGCTGTCTGCGGCATTTTCATTCCTGCGCTCCCATTTGCAGAGCGCACCCGACAGGGCCGACCTCGTGCGGCCCTGTTTTTTCGGCCTTTGTGGCCTGTGCCTTCCATGTCTACGTACCCGGATGAACATTACGCGGCCGACTGGCAGCGTATCCTCCAAGCCGCCCCCCCTGCGGCACGGGCCCAGGTCCAGCAACTGGCCATCGCCCACCAGCAGGCGCTGGCCCAGCACTTCTACGGCGAGATGCTGCAGGACAGCGTGGCCGCCACCATGCTGGACCACGCGCAGGTGCAGCAGCGCCTCAGCGCGTCCATGCAGGCCTGGGTCGCATCGGTGTTCAGCGCTGCGGCAGAAGGCGATCTGCTGCCGCTGGTGGCACAGCAAAAGCGCATTGGCGAGGTGCACGCCCGGATCGACATCCCCATGCATGTGGTGCTGCGCGGGGCACGCACCCTCAAGGACCGCATGTACGCCCTGCTGCAGGCCCAGCCGCAGGACGGCGCGGTCGCCCTGGTGTCCAGCGTGATCGACCTGACCATGGAAATCATGGGCCAGGCCTATGCCGTCTCGCACGACCGCCAGTCCCAGGCCAAGGAGGCCTACCGGCATTTCGAGCTGGCGCAGAACGTCTCCACCGAGCGCGAGCGCCGCCGCGCCAACCTGCTGGACTGGGAAAACCAGCTGATGTTTGCCCACGCCGTCGGCAGCGCGCCGGAGCAGCTGCCCCAGCTGGGACAGTCCGAGTTCGGCCTGTGGTTCCGCCACAAGGGCGCCCATGTGTTCCAGGGGACGCACGAGTGCACCACCATCCTGGGCACCATGGACGCCATTGACGTCGAACACCTGCCCGCACTCCACCGCGCCGACAGTACCCCCGCCGACCGGCTGGCCCTGCTGCACACGCTGCGCGACCACACCCGGCGCATTGCCTTCCTGCTGGACTCGCTGTTCGAGCAATCCAGCGCCCTGGAAGCCGGTCGCGATGTGCTGACCCGCCTGCTCAACCGCAAGTTCCTGCCGGTGGTGCTGGACAAGGAGGTGCACTATGCCCGCGAGGGCGGTCACAGCTTTTCGGTGCTGTCCATCGACCTGGACCACTTCAAACAGGTCAACGACACCCATGGTCACGAAGCCGGCGACATGGTGCTGCAGCAGGTGGCATCGCTGCTGAGCCAGCACAGCCGCGGCGGCGATTACCTGTTCCGCCTGGGCGGCGAAGAGTTCATCCTGGTGCTGGTGGATGCTGCCTCCGATGCGGCCCGGCGCACGGCCGAGCGCATGCGCCAGCACATCGCCAGGGAAATGCTGCATCTGCCACGCAACCAGACCCTGCAGGTGACCGTGAGCATTGGCGTGGCCACTTTCGACGGCCATCCCGACTACCAGATGCTGCTGCGCCGTGCCGATGCAGCGCTCTACCAGGCCAAGCACCTGGGACGCAACCGGGTGGAGCTGGCCGGCGAGTGATGCGCCCGGACAGAAACCTGCCCGATCGCTTGCAAATTACCTGATTCCAGGGATGGGCAGCTTGCACGGACCGCGCCATAGTCCCATGGCAATTTCAAATTGTTTCTTATGCTGCCCCTTCCTCCCTTCCCGCCGGAATTGCTCCTCCCCGCTCCGGTACTCGTCGTAGAAGACGATCCGTTGATCCGGCAGCGCCTGTCGGGAATCCTGGCGCACCTGGGATACCAGGCCGATGCGCTGCTGTTCTCCGATTCCCTGGCCCAGGCACGGCATCTGGTGCAGGAATCGCCCATCGCCCTGGCACTGGTCGACCTGGGACTGCCGGATGGCAGCGGGATTGACCTGATCACCGAACTGCGCAACAGTGACCCGGCTCTGGGCATTCTGGTGATTTCGGCGTGGAGCACCGAAGATGTGCTGCTGGGCGCCTTGCGCGCCGGTGCCACCGGCTACGTGCTGAAAGAGCGGGACGATCTGGAAGTCTCGCTCTCGATCCGCAGCGTGTTGCGCGGCGGTGCCCCGATCGACCCCTTCATTGCCCGCCGCATCATTGCCGAATTGCAGCCTGCGCCATCCCCCTCCATGGAGAGCGCGGCCTCCGACGAGGTCAAGCTCAGCATGCGCGAGGGCCAGATCCTGGAGCTGGTCGCCGAAGGCCTTGCCAACCGTGAAATCGCCGAAAAGCTGTTTCTCTCCCGATATACGGTCGAATGCCACATCAAGCATATCTATCGCAAGCTGGCGGTCTCCTCCCGCGTCAAGGCGGTGAAGGAAGCACGCTCGCGCGGACTGCTGTTGTAAGCCGACCGTCACGCTGGCTGGTTTTTGGCTTTTTCCTGCTGCGGGCCTGGTGTGCAGTCGCCCAGCAGGCCCACGCAGACAGCCCCCGCGTGCCGCCAGAGGCACGCCAGTGCCTGCCCCAGGTGCTGCAGGTGCAGGCGACACGCGACAGCAGCGCAGCGGCGGCCCCGCCTGCCGATGCCGCGCTGGACTGGACGCCCGTCACATTGCCCGACCAGTGGCAGCGCCGCTGGCCCGACCACGATGGTGCCGTCTGGTACCGCCTGGACTGGCAGCTCGACTGCATCGACCCTGCCCAGCCCATTGCCCTGTCGCTGTATTCCATGGTGCTGGCCGGCGAGGTCTACCTCAACCAGGATCTGCTGTGGCGTGACAAGCACCTGCAGGAGCCGCTGTCGCGCAGCTGGAACCTGCCGCGCTACACGCTGCTGCCGGCTTCTGCGTTGCGGACCGGCCTGAACCATATCTGGGTCCGCGTCCACGGCCTGGCGGCCCAGACGCCTGGGCTGGGCGAGGTACGCCTGGGCGACCCCGCTGCGGTCCGCCCCTGGTATGAGGCACAGCAGTGGAGTCAGCGCACGCTGATCACCGTGAACCTGGTGGTGTCCGGGGTGCTGGGGACCTTGTTCCTGTGCGCCTGGCTGCTGCGCCGCCGCCACACGGTGTACGGCTGGTATGCCTTCAACTGCGCCTGCTGGGTGCTGTTCACCGCCAATATGCTGCTGACCGAGGCCTGGCCTTTTCCCGGCACCATGGCGATGGCCCGTACCAATCTGCTGCTGTTTGTGTTGTTCTGCAGCAGCTACTGCCTTTTTACCTGGCGCTTTGGCGAACAGCATTTCCCCCGGCTGGAGCGGGCGCTGTGGGGACTGACCGGTCTGGGCTGCGCCTACGCCCTGCTGGTACCCGCCGCCTGGCTGTCCAACGCCTCGCCCGTGACCCCGCTGTTCGCGCTGATCGCCCTGGCCAACACCTTGCAGTTTCCCTTCCATGCCTGGCGTACGCGCAAGCTCATGCACAGCATCTATGCAGGGTGTCTGCTGCTGTTCATGCTGGCGGGCACGCACGATATGGGACTGCTGTACCAGTGGTGGTCAGGCTCCCCGCTGACCCCCTACTCTGCGCTGCTGACCATGGTGGCCCTTTCCGTGACCCTGGGGCGTGAAGTGACGCGCAATATGCAGCGCATCGAAAACTTCAACCAAGAACTGACGGACACCGTAGCCCGGGCCTGCGACGAGCTGGCCCAGACGCTGGAGCGCGAGCATGCGCTGGCACTGCGCCATTTGCGGCTGGAGGAGCGCCTGCAGCTCAGCCACGACCTGCATGACAGCCTGGGCGGCTCGCTGGTCCGCTCCATCGCCTATGTGGAACAGGCCAGCCAGCCGCTGGCCAATGCCCAGATGCTGTCCATGCTCAAGCTGATGCGCGACGACCTGCGCCAGTTGATCGACCACAGCGGTCACACCGAGACGCCCGCAACGCCCGGCGCCTGGGCCGCCCCGCTGCGCCACCGCTTCACCGGGCTGTTCGACGCGCTGGACATCCGGTCCGACTGGCTGATCCCTGCCCACTGGCAGCACCGCCCCAGCGCCCTGCAATGCCTGGGCCTGACCCGGGTGGTGGAAGAGGCGCTGACCAATGTGCTCAAGCACAGCGGTGCCACCCAGGTGCGCGTGGAGCTGCTGCAGCTGCAGCCCCAGCGGCTGCAGCTGCGGGTGCGCGACAACGGAGTGGGGTTTGACGTACCCGGCGTGCAGCAGCACGGCCTGGGGGTGGGCATGCGCAGCATGCGCGCCCGTTTGGAGCGCTTTCACGGCACCTTGCAGATCCAGAGCGCACCCGGTGCAACGCTGCTGGAAGCCAGCTTGTGGTTGCCAGCCGAGGCCGCAGCGGCCGGCACGGCCAGCGGGCCGGCGCCTCAGTCCCTGGTCAGCGCGGATCCACCGCAGCAATGATGCCGCCGCCCAGGCACACGTCGCCGTCGTACAGTACGGCCGACTGGCCGGGCGTGACGGCCCATTGCGCCTCGGGGAAGTCCAAGCGGAACCCTTCGGGCGTGGCCTGCGAAATCAGCGCCGGCGAATCCGGCTGGCGGTAGCGGGTCTTGGAGCCGTACTCCCGGCCGGGTGCCGGCGCATGGCCGGCCACCCAGCTGACCTGGTCCGCCAGCAGCGCATGCGACTGCAGCAGGGGATGGTCATGGCCCTGCACCACGCGCAGGATGTTCTTGTCCAGCTCCTTGGCCGCCACAAACCAGGGCGCATGATCGCCCGCGCCGCGGGCCGCGCCTTTTTCCTTGACCCCGCCGATGCCCAGGCCGGAGCGCTGCCCCAGGGTATAGAAGCTCAGGCCCACGTGCTTGCCCAGCTTGCGGCCCCGGTCGTCCAGGATGGGACCCGGTTCCTTGCTGATGTAGCGGTTCAGAAAATCGCGGAAAGGCCGCTCACCGATGAAGCAGATACCGGTGGAATCCTTCTTCTTGGCATTGGGCAGCGCAATTTCGGCGGCAATGCGGCGCACTTCGGTCTTGCACAGCTCGCCCACCGGGAACATGGCCTTGGACAGCTGGGCCTGGTTCAGACGGTGCAGAAAGTAGCTCTGGTCCTTGCTGGCGTCCACGCCCTTGAGCAGCTCGAACAGGCTGCTGTCCGGGTTCTGGCGCACGCGCGCATAGTGTCCGGTGGCGATCTTCTCGGCTCCCAGGCGCATGGCGTGGTCCAGAAAGGCCTTGAACTTGATCTCGGCATTGCACAGCACGTCCGGGTTCGGCGTGCGGCCGGCCTGGTACTCGCGCAGGAACTCGGCGAACACGCGGTCCTTGTATTCGGACGCGAAGTTCACGTGCTCGATCTCGATGCCCAGCACGTCGGCCACGGCAGCCGCGTCCAGAAAGTCCTGGCGGCTGGAGCAGAACTCACTGTCGTCGTCATCTTCCCAGTTCTTCATGAAGATGCCGACCACGTCGTGGCCTTGCTTTTTGAGAAGGTAAGCCGTCACCGCGGAATCCACGCCGCCAGAAAGTCCCACCACAACCCGATGTTTCGTCATAGGTGTGCGATTATCCCAGCCAGCCGGCAAACCGCAGTTTGCGGGGATAAAGACGGAACGACGATGGAATTGAGGCAGCTGCGCTATTTCGTGCGCATAGTGGAACTGGGCTCGATGAGCCGTGCCGCCGTGGACCTGGACATGGTGCAGTCGGCACTGAGCCAGCAGATCAGCCGCCTGGAGGGTGAGCTGAGCACCCGCCTGCTGCAGCGCACCAGCAAGGGCACGGTGCCCACGGAAGCCGGCGTGGCCTTCTTCCACGAGGCCCAGCTGACACTGCGCCACGCCGACCAGGCCATCCGTGCGGCCCAGCAGGCCAGGCTGTCGGGGGCGGTGAGCATCGGCCTGTCGCCCACGATTGCCAATGTGCTGGGTCTGCCGCTGGTGCGTGCCATGCGCGAACGCTATCCCGATGTGCGCCTGCACATGGTCTCGGCGCTTTCCGGGCATCTGACCAGCCTGTTGAACGCCAGACACCTGGATCTGGCCATACTTTTCGATACCCACAATGCCCGCCGCTGGAGCGTGATGCCGCTGCTGGAAGAGCAGCTGTTCCTGATCCAGTCCCGCCAGCAGCCCGTGGCGCCCCACATCCCGCACGACACCCCCATCCCGCTGGCGCAGCTGCAGCAGGTGCCGCTGATACTGCCCTCGGGCAGCCACGGCCTGCGCAGTTCGGTGATGGCCTCGTTCAACCATGCCGGTTTCCAGTCGCAGATGGCCATGGAAATCGATTCCCTGCCGCTGCTGATGGAGGCCGTGGCCGAAGGCCTGGGCGCCACCGTTCAGCCCTGGTCGGCCGTCGGCATGTACCGGGATGCGGCCGAGCGCTTCCAGTGGTCGCAGATTGCGGACGAGTCCGTGCGCCGCAAAGCCGCGCTGTGCAGTCTGTCGGACGATGAACTCTCTCCCGCCGCGCTGGCCGCGCGCGTGGTGCTGATGGACTGCGCACGGCAACTGGTGCAATGCGGCAACTGGGTCGGCGCCACCCTGAGCGCCTGAACCACGGTCGCAACGCAGCTTTTCTGCCCGTGGCCGGGCACAAATCACTATGCTGGACAGCCTGGGGGTTGCGGCTGCAATGGGTTGATGCGCAGCACCCGCCCCCCGCTGGTGTCGTATCTGCAACCACCGCTGCCACGACCCCGGGATCGGTTGCCATGTCGCCATCTTGCGGCGCTCCCGCTGCAGCATGACGGAGAACCTGCCAGGGGCCAGGCCCTCTGGCGGTACATGGTGGCTGTTTCCGGGCCGTCAGCCCAAGCCAAGCCTCATCCATGACCCCTCTCGATACCCAACTGCTGCTGACCGCCCTGGCCAGCGTGTTGCTGCTGGTCGCGCTCATCGTCTCGCGCATCAAGATGCACCCCTTGCTGGCCCTGCTGGTGGTCTCCGTCGGCGTGGGCTTCGCCACGGGCATGGCCCCCGCCCACATCGTCAAAGAGCTTGGCAATGGCGCGGGCAAGACGCTGGGCTCCGTGGGCGTGGTGATCGCACTGGGGGCCATGCTGGGCAAGATCCTGGCCGACGCGGGCATCACCGAGCAGATTGCTGCGGCCATCCTGAAGCACGCCTCGACCCGCATGGTCCCCTGGGCCATGACGCTGGTGGCTTTTATCGTGGGCATTCCCATGTTCTTTGAAGTGGGCCTGGTCGTGATGCTGCCGCTGATCTTCAGCGTGGCGCAGAAGCTGGAGGGCCAGGCGCGCTTCAAGGGCTCGGCCTATGTTTATGTCGGGGTCCCGGTGATCTCCGCCCTGGCCGCCATGCACGGCATGGTGCCGCCCCACCCCGGCCCGCTGACGGCGATTGCCACGCTCAAGACCACGGTCGGCCCCACCATGCTGTACGGCTTTCTGGCCGCCATTCCGGCCATGGTGCTGGGAGGTCCGCTCTACGGCGCCTTCATCGCGCCGCGCATGACCACCAAGCCCGACCAGGGCCTGCTGGACCAGTTCACCATCGCCGCGCCTGCCACCACCGGCCACAGCCGGCCCAGCGTGGCCCTGGGGGTACTGGCTGCGCTGCTGCCCGCCATCCTGATGCTGGTGCATGCCGTGGCAGAGATGCTGCTGCCCAAGGACTCCGCCGCTCTGCAGGCGGCCAGCTTCCTGGGCAATCCGCTGATCGCCATGCTGCTGGGGGTGCTGTTTGCCATCGTGGCGCTGGTTCTGGTGCGCGGCGGTGACATGGAAAAGCTGCGCGATGCATTGGGCGCCAGCCTCAAGCCCATTGCCTCCATCATCATGATCATTGCCGGCGGCGGCGCTTTCCAGCAGATGCTCACCAGCGCCAAGGTGGGCGATGCCATTGTCCACCTCACCCAGCAATTCGCCTTGCCGCCGCTGATCCTGGGCTGGCTGATCGCCATGCTGCTGTCGGTGTCCACCGGCTCGGCCACCGTGGGCATCGTGGGGGCGGCCGGCCTGCTGGCGCCGCTGGCAGGCGCCGACCCCAGCCTGAACCTGCCGCTGCTGGCGCTGTCCATCGGCTGCGGTTCGCTGTTCTTCAACTACGCCAACCACGCAGGTTTCTGGATGGTCAAGGAATCCTTTGGCATGACGATGGGCGAGGCCACCAAGACCATCTCGGTGGTGCAGTCCATCGTGGCTGTGGTGGGGCTGGTCATGGTGCTGTTCTTCAACGCCGTGGCCCCGCTGGCATAAGCCGCCGCTGGTGCCAGCACCCGGGTCTGCCATGGCAGCGGGCCAGGGCCCAAGACACATCACGAATCGTGATACCCCCATACCCTCCCCCTGCTGCACGGGAGGGGTGGTACTTACTACAGTCGGGTTCAACACTTGGCGGCCGTGCATTTTCCCGGTGATCCGGGCGCAGGCCAGCACAAGCCTTTCCCCACGTTGAACCGCCGCAGGCCCAGGCCTGCGGCAGCCCATCATGAAAACTGAAGCCTTTGACACCGATGTGCTCATCATCGGTGGCGGCAATGCCGCGCTGTGCGCCGCCCTCATGGCCCGCGAAGCCGGCAGCCGTGTGCTGCTGCTGGAGTCCGCGCCCCGCGCCTGGCGTGGCGGCAACTCCAGCCACACCCGCAATCTGCGCTGCATGCACGACGCACCGCAGGATGTGCTGGTGGAGGCCTACCCCGAAGAAGAGTACTGGCAGGACCTGCTGAAAGTCACAGGCGGCATCACCAACGAGCATCTGGCCCGCATGGTGATCCGCGCGTCGAGCACCTGCCGCAGCTGGATGCGCAAGCATGGCGTGCACTTTCAGCCGCCGCTGTCGGGCGCCTTGCATGTGGCTCGCACCAATGCCTTCTTCATGGGCGGCGGCAAGGCGCTGGTGAATGCGTATTTCCGCAGTGCCGAGCAGCTGGGCGTGGAGATACGCTACGAATCGCCGGTCGACCGGCTCGACATCGAAAACGGCCGCTTCCTGGCCGCATGGAGCAAGGGCCGGCGCATCACCGCCAGGAGCTGCGTGCTGGCGGCGGGCGGCTTCGAGTCCAACCGCGAATGGCTGCGCGAAGCCTGGGGCCAGAACGAGCGCGGCGAATGGCCTGCGGACAACTTCATCATCCGTGGCACCGCCTTCAACAAGGGGGTGCTGCTCAAGCACATGCTGGAAGAGCACCAGGCCGACGGCCTGGGCGACCCGACACAGGCGCACATGGTGGCCATCGACGCGCGCGCCCCGCTGTACGACGGTGGCATCTGCACCCGCATCGACTGCGTGTCGCTAGGCGTGGTGGTCAACCGCGAGGCCCAGCGTTTCTACGACGAGGGTGAAGACTTCTGGCCCAAGCGCTATGCGATCTGGGGCCGCCTGGTGGCGCAGCAACCCGGCCAGATTGCCTACTCCATCATCGACAGCAAAGCCATCGGCCGCTTCATGCCGCCGGTGTTCCCCGGCATCCAGGCTGATTCCCTGCCCGAGCTGGCGGAAAAACTGGGCCTGGATGTGGAGCGCTTCATGCAGACCCTGAATGCCTACAACGGCAGTTGCAAGGTCGGCCACTTCGACCACACTGCGCTGGACGACTGCCACACCGAACACCTGGCACCGGCCAAGACGCACTGGGCCCGCCCCATCGACACCGGCCCGTTCTACGGCTATGCGCTGCGCCCCGGTGTCACCTTCACCTACCTGGGCCTCCAGGTGGACGACACCGCCGCCGTGCGCTTCGACAACCTGCCCAGCCCCAACCTGTTTGTGGCCGGCGAAATGATGGCCGGCAATGTGCTGGGCAAGGGCTATACCGCTGGCGTGGGCATGTCGATCGGCACCGCCTTCGGCCGCATTGCCGGTCGCAACGCCGCACGGGCTGCCGCCGGCCAACCTGCCGTGCACGGCGCTGTGAAAGACGAGGCCTGAGCCATGAGCATGCAATCCCTCCAAGATCTGGGCCAGGAAGCCCGCCAGTTGGCGACCGGCAAGGTCATCCCCATCGTGCCCATGAGCGCCGCCGAAGACGAAGTGGCCCGCGTGATGCAGATCTGCAATGCCTGCCGCTACTGCGAAGGCTTCTGTGCCGTGTTTCCGGCCATGACGCGCCGCCTGGAATTCGCCAAGGCCGACGTGAACTTCCTGGCCAATCTGTGCCACAACTGCGGGGCCTGCCTGCACGCCTGTCAGTACGCGCCGCCGCATGAGTTCGGCATCAACATCCCCAAGGCCATGGCCGAGGTACGGGGCCAGACCTATGTCGACTACGCCTGGCCGCCCGCGCTGGGCCAGCTGTACAAGCGCAACGGCCTGACGCTGTCGCTGGCCCTGGTGGCGGCGCTGACGCTGTTCCTGGTGCTGGGTGCCACCTTGCAGGGCGGCGGCCTGGGCGCACTGTGGGGCGCCGATCTGGGCCACAACTTCTACCAACTGTTCCCGCACAACCTGCTGGTGGGCATGTTCGCCCCGGTGTTCCTGTTCGTGGTACTGGCGCTGTCCATGGGCGTGCGCCGCTTCTGGCGCGACATCAAGCCCGCCACCAGCGGTGCCGATGTGAGCGGCGCCGCCGCCTCGGAAGCCACCAGCGATGTGCTGCGCCTGAAATACCTGGACGGCGGCCATGGCGACGGTTGCCACAACGAGGACGACGCCTACACGCTGAAACGCCGTCGCGCCCACCACCTGACGTTCTACGGCTTCCTGCTGTGCTTTGCCGCCACGGCCGTGGCCACGCTCTACCACTACCTGTTCGATCTGCCTGCACCCTACGACTTTCCCAGCCTGCCCAAGCTGCTGGGCGCGGTCGGCGGCGTAATGCTGATGCTGGGCACGGCCGGGCTGTGGGTGCTGAACCGCCAACGCCACCCGCTGCATGGCGATGTGCAGCAAAAGCCCATGGACCTGGGCTTCATCGCCCTGCTGTTCCTGGTGAGCAGCAGCGGTCTGGCGCTGTGGCTGGGCCGTGGCACGCCGGCCCTGGCGCTGCTGCTGTGCCTGCACCTGGGCGCGGTGATGGCCTTGTTTGCCACCCTGCCCTACGGCAAGTTTGCCCATGGCGTGTTCCGCACCGCAGCCCTGCTGCGCCACAACACGGAAAAGCGCCAACCCAACCCCATCGGCCTGGGGGCCGATTGAGCCGCACGGGGCCACAAGCCCCGTGCCGAGCCCAGCTTTCCCCACCCCAAAAACGAAAACATTCCATCCAGGAGACCCCCCGTGAAACGTCGCACCCTCATTCAATCCTCTGCCCTGCTGGCCAGCGCCAGCCTGCTGTGCGGCCTGCCCGCCCAGGCCCAGGACTTTCCGCCCAAGAAGCCCGTGACCCTGGTGGTGGGCTTTGCCGCCGGCGGCGCGGCCGACGCCGCCGCCCGCCTGATCGCCAAGAAGCTGGGCGAGAACATCGGCCAGAGCGTGGTGGTGGAAAACAAGGGCGGTGCGGGCGGCAATATCGCCCACGGTCAGGTGGCCAACAGCGCCACCGATGGCTCGGTGCTGCTGTTCGGCTCCGTGGGCCCGCTGACCATTGCGCCCCACCTGATGAAGCTGAACTACGACCCGTTCAAGGACCTGGCGCCCGTGTCGGGCGGCGTGAACTTCCCCAATGTGCTGGTGGCGCACAAGGGCCTGGGTGTGAAGAACCTGCAGGAGTTCGTGGCCAAGGCCAAAGCCAAGGCCGGCAGCATTGACTTTGCCTCCACCGGCGCGGGCTCGGCCTCCCACCTGGCGGGCGAACTGTTCAACCAGCGCGCCGGCGTGGACATGGTGCACGTGCCCTACAAGGGCGGCGCCCCGGCGCTGCAGGATCTGCTGGGTGAGCGCGTGGCCAGCTACTTTGCCGCCCCGCCCACGGCCCTGCCGCATGTGGAGAGCGGCAAGCTGATTCCGCTGGCCACCACCGGCCTGACACGTCCGGCCTATATGCCCAACATCCCCACGGTGGCCGAAGCCGGTTTCCCCGGCTTTGAGGCCTTGAACTGGTATGCCTTTGTGGCCCCGGGCAAAACCCCCGCGCCCATCCTGGACCGCTGGAATGCCGAAATCGTCAAGGTGCTGAACGACGACGAGGTGAAGAAGTCCCTGCTGGCCCACGGCCTGACACCCCAGCCCACCACGCGCCAGGGCCTGGCCGACTTCATGAAAAAGGAATACGCCCAGTGGGGCAAGGTGGTCAAGGAACGCAAGCTGACCGCCAACTGATGCCGCACCCTGCCGGGCATGCAGCGTGCCCAGCCGCCCCGTTTCCAACACGGGGAACATCCGGCGGCCACCGCCGGATTCCTTCTTTGACAGGCCGCCGCGTGCGGCCTTTTTTTATGGCGTCATCCCAGGGGACAGCCGGGGCCTGCGCCACCGGGCAGGTAGGCGCGGGGAGGCGCCGCTTGCCACGCTCCCGCCACCCGCCTCGGGTGGCCTGGCGTCAGGCGGCTGCCGCCAGCACCGAGGTGGGCTGCGGTTTGGTGAACAGGCTGGGGTCGGCATGGAACATGTCCAGACCGAAGCGCTGGCCCGCCAGATAGTCGCGTACGCTTTGCAGCACCATGGGGCTGCGGTGGCGCTCGGCGCTGGCTTCCAGTTCTTCCAGCGTCATCCACAGGGTGCGCAGCACGCCGTGGTCCAGCGAACGGCCGGCATGGAACGTGCCCAGATCGCCCGTGAAGGAAAAGCGCAGGTAGGTGATGTCGGAGCCGGTGCGGGTGCGCACAAAGCGGTTCATGTAGACGCCCACCAGGGCCGTGGGCGTGAAGCTGTGGGCCGTTTCCTCCAGCACCTCGCGCACGCAGGCCTGCTCCGGGGTTTCCGCCGGATCCAGATGGCCTGCCGGCGTGTTCAGGCGCAGGCCGTCGGCCGTGTCTTCTTCCACCAGCAAAAAACGGCCGTCACGTTCGATGACTGCGGCCACGGTGACATTGGGTTTCCATCGATTGGGCATGGCGGGCATTATCGCCAGCGGGCTGTGACAGCCTTGTCGCAGCTTTCTGACAACTTGTGACAGGTGGTAGGAAGTGAGTGCCCGCCGCCCCGTAGCGCCTTCAGACCATGGGTGGCGCCCAGTGCTGCTCCATGTACAGGGCATCATCGCCATAGCTGCGCAAATGGGCTTTCTGCACCGTATCCCCGGGCTGGCTGGGGACAAAACCGCGCCGCTGCCAGTAGCTGGCCGCTCCTTGCACGGCCACCAGGGCCGCGCGCTGCACTCCGCGCGCCTGGGCCTGGGTCCGGGCTGCGGCCAGCAACCGGGCCGCAATGCCCTGGCCAGCCAGGGCCGGTTCCACGGCCATGTCGTGCAGATAGAGCACGCTGGCCTGGGGCTGCGCATCGAATTCCCCCTGCAGCGGCGTGATCTTGCCGGGATGCGACCAGTACGCCGCCAGATAGGCCACCACCCGGCCCCGGTGCTCGGCCGCCCACGAACACTGGTGCGGCGCCTGCAGGCGCCGGGTGAACACGGCCGCGCCTTCGACATAGTCCGTGCCGTAGCACAGCGCCTGGATGCGCAACACCGCCGCCACGTCGGCCACGGTCAGGCCGCGCAGTTGCAGGGAATCGGTCGGAGAAGAAGCTGCGGGAGCCATGTCCCCGATTATCGGCAGTCCGCTGCCGGCGTGCCGGCGGGCGGCACAGAGCCCTGGCGCGGGCGACCTGCCCCCTGCGCTCAATCGCCCCACTGCGTGCGCACTTCCTCGATCACGGGGCGCAGCGTCATGAACTGCGCCACCAGCGCCGGGTCGAAATGGCGCCCGGCCTGCTCCTGCAGATAGGCCAGGGCATCGTCCACGCTCCAGGCAGCCTTGTAGGGGCGCACCGTGGTCAGCGCATCGAACACATCGGCCACCGCCACAATGCGTGCTTCCAGCGGAATCGCCAGGCCCGCCAGCCCCTGGGGGTAGCCGGAGCCGTCCCATTTTTCGTGGTGGGTCAGGGCAATGGTGCGCGCCATCTGCAGCATGGGGAAGGCATGTTCGCCAATGATTTCGGCGCCCACCTGCGGGTGGGTGCGCATGATGGCCCATTCCCGCTCGTCCAGCGCGCCGGGCTTGAGCAACACCGCATCGGGAATGCCGATCTTGCCCACATCGTGCATGGGCGCCGCGTTGAACAGATCGTCCACCCAGTCCGGCCCGCAGCCCAGCGCCTGGGCCAGGGCCCTGGCATACAGGCTCATGCGGATTACATGCTTGCCGGTCTCGTTGTCCTTGTATTCGGCCGCGCGGCCCAGGCGCTGCACGATCTGCAGCCGCGAGGCGTGCAGTTCGTCCGCCCGCACCAGGGACAGATGGGTACGGACCCGGGCGCGCACCACGGGCGCACGCACGGGCTTGACGATGTAGTCCACCCCGCCCAGGGCAAAGCCACGCTCCTCGTCCGCGCTGTCGGACAGGGCACTGACAAAGATCACCGGGATGGCCGCCGTGCGCGCATCGGCCTTGAGCTGTTCGCAGACGGTGTAGCCATCCATGCCCGGCATCATCACGTCCAGCAGGATCAGATCGGGCTTTTGCTGCGCCAGCTGCAGCGCCTTGGCACCATCGGTGGCAAACAGCAGCCGGTACTCGTCCTGCAGCACCTGGCGCAGCACATGCAGATTGGTGGGTTCATCGTCTACCACCAGCAGGCGCTTGCGCTGGTCAGTGGGGGCCTGCGGGGCCACGGGCCGGGGGGCTACGCGAGTGTCCATTGTTTCTTCAGAGCATGGGCGCATTCCAGCGCACGGTCAAAATCGAAAGCGTCCACGGCTTCCTGCAGCGGCAGGATGTCGAGGGACGAGGCATGCTGCTGCAGCGCATCCAGCGCGTCCGAGGCCAGCTCGCCCCCTTGCAGCGCGGCAATGGTTTCGTCCAGCCAGTACTGCAGCTGCGCGGCCGGGACGTCGGCAGCCGCCTCCACAGGGGTCGCCGGGACGGCCGTGGTGTCCTGCCGCGCCAGCAGACCGTCCAGATGCGCCAGCGCCGGCGGCAGATCGCGCAGCTGGCGGTCTGCCAGGGCCACATCGCGGCTGCGGGCCGCGCCTTCCAGCGTGGCGGCCATGGTGTAGAGCGTGTTCAGCGCCAGATTGCCCGCGGCACCGCGCATGCGGTGGGCGGCGGCGGCCAGCTCGACCCAGTCTTCGGCATCGCGCAGCGATTGCAGACGCAGCGCCTGGCCCGGCTGGTCCTTGGCAAAACGGCGCAGGGCACGCAGCAGACTGTCCATGCTGCCCCAGCGCTGCAGGCCGGCGGGCCAGTCGATCACATGGGTGTTGGCCATGGCCTCGCGCTGCAGGCTGCTGGTGTCCGGGACGGCCGCCTTCAGCTGGGCATCGAGCTTCAGCACCCGGGTCATTTCGGCATACAGCTTGGGCAGCTCCAGCGGCTTGGCGGCAAAGCCATCCATGCCGGCCGCCGCCGCGGCGCGGCGGTCTTCCTCCAGCACGCTGGCCGACAGTGCCACGATGGGCACCGGTGTACGCTGCTGCGCCACCTCCCAGGCACGGATGGCGCGCGCGGCCTCCAACCCGTCCATGCCCGGCATCTGCAGGTCCATCAGCACCAGGTCGTAGCCGTTCTGCTGGAACAGTGCCACGGCTTCGCGGCCATCACCGGCCAGCGTCACCCGGTGGTGGGACTTGCGCAGGTGGATGTCCAGCAACTCCAGGTTTTCCGGCACATCATCGGCCGCCAGCACCCGCAGCGAAGGCAACTCGCCATAGCTGCGTACGCTTTGCACATCCACATGCTGGCCCGGCGGCAACGGCAAGATCACACGGAAGCTGCTGCCCTGGCCCACCGTGCTTTCGACTTCGATGCGGCCGCCCATCAGCTCTGCCAGCTGGCGCGAGATGGTGGTGCCCAGCCCGGTGCCGCCGTATTGGCGGGTGGTCGAGGCATCCGCCTGGGCGAAGGGATCGAAGATGCGGCGGATCTGCTCCCGGGCAATGCCGATGCCGGTGTCCTGTACCGTCATGCACAGTCGGCCGTCCAGATAGTCCACCTGCACAGTCACGCCGCCGCTTTCCGTGAACTTGATGGCATTGCCCACCAGGTTCACCAAGATCTGCTGCACACGCAGCGCGTCGCCCACCAGATAGGGCGGCACCTCGCGGTCGAAATCGAGCCGCAGAAAGAGTTTTTTCTTGTCGGCACTGATGCGCAGCGACGCCAGGATCTGCTCGCACAGCTCGCGCGGGCTGAAAGACGCCTGCTCCAGCAGCACGGCCCCCTTGTCCAGCTTGGCCGTGTCCAGAATGTCGTTGAGCAGCCGCAGCATGGAGCGCGCCGAGTAGTGCACCGTGCTCAGATAGCGCGACTGCTGGGGTTGCAGCGGTGTGTCCAGCAGCGCCTCGGTGAAGCCGATGATGGCATTCATCGGCGTGCGGATCTCATGACTCATATTGGCCAGGAAGGTGCTGCGCGCCGCGGCCGCGGCTTCGGCATGCTCCTTGGCCAGCAGCAGCTCCTGCTCCATCTTGCGCCGCCCCGTCAGGTCGGTGATCAGCTGCACGATCTTGGACGGCTGCCCCCCGGCATCCAGGATGGGGTTGTAGCTGCTCTGCACCCACAGCAGGCGCCCGCCCTGGCCCACATGCTGGTATTCGCCGGCATCGGGCTTGCCGCTGCGCAGTTGGCCCCACAGCTGCATGTAGCTGGCGTCGGCCACATGCTCAGGCGGGCACAGCAGGCGGTGGAACTTGCCCACCACCTCCTCGGCGCTGTAGCCGAACAGCTGGCAGAAGTTGTCGTTGACGGCCGTGATGCGGCCGGCCAGGTCGTACTCCACCACGGCCAGCGCGCTGTTGATGGCATTCATCGTGCCTTCGAACTCGGCATTGCGGGTCTTGAGCGCGGTGTTGTCCATCAGCACGCCGTCGACATACTGCAGCACGCCATCGGCGCCATAGATGCCGCGCGCGCTCTCGGTCACCCAGCGCACGCCGCCATCGCGGTGCAGAATGCGGTACTCCACCGTGTAGGGCTCGCTGCGCGCCAGCGCATCATTCACCTGGCGCCAGAACGCCTGCGCATCGTCAGGGTGCAAGATGTCGACGAAGCGGATGCGCTGGTCCAGGAAGTCTTCGGCCGGCCAGCCCGTCAAGGACTCCACAGCCCCGCCCAGAAACAGCGGTGAGCCCGCCTCGCCCAGCTGGCGGCGGAAGGTCACCCCCGGCAGATTGCTGATCAACGTGCGGTGCTGCTTTTCGCTGCGGCGCACGGCTTCCTCCATCTGCTTGCGGCTGCGGATATCGGTCAGAAAGCCCACGAACAGCGGCATGCCCGGCAGCGGGACGCGCCCCAGGGCCAGGCGCACGTCGACCAGAGAGCCGTCCTTGTGCAGTGCCGTCACCTCGCGGCCTACGCCGATGATGCTGGAGTGACCGGTATCGATGTGGCGGCGCAGGTAGTTGTCATGCTCGCGCTGCATGGGCTGGGGCATCAGCATGCTGACGTTCTTGCCGATCACCTCCTGCGCCGTCCACCCCAGCAGGCGTTCTGCCGCCCCGTTGAAGGAACTGATCAGGCCATTGCCTTCGATCATGATGATGGCATCCACCGCCGTATCCACCACGGCGCGCAGGCGGGATTCGCTGCGTTTGATGTCATGGAAGAACTGGCGGTAGCGCAGGCCCACATTCAGCGCGATGACCAGCAGGCTGAGCAGCAGCACAAAGCCGCTCAGTCCGGCCACCAGGCTCAGGTGGGTGCCGGGGTCGGCCGTGGCCTGCGCCGGCAGCGGGTCGGTATAGCGGATGGCGCCCATGGCTGTGTAGTGCATGCCGGCAATGGCACAGCCCATGATGGAGCCGCCCAGCAGCGTGGGCCACAGACGCCGGCCGCTGTATGCCAGGCGAAAGCGCACGGCCAGCGCGGCAGCCGCCAGCAGCACGCTCACCGCCACCGCCAGGAACACGCCCAGGGGCGTGTAGCGCATGATGTCACGCAGGCTGGACGCGGCCATGCCGATGAAATGCATGCTGCCGATGGCCACGCCCATCAGCACGGCTGACAGCCACAGCCGGCGCACGGAAATCGCTTCGCGCATCATCACGCGCAGTGCCAGCCATGAGGCCAGCAGCGCCGGCAAGGTGGACAGCAGCGTGATCCAGGGATCGAAGCCATTCTGGGCACAGGGCAGGTAGGCCAGCATGCCGACGAAATGCATGCTCCAGATACCGCCGCCCATGGCCAGAGCACCGGTGCTCAGCGCCGTGGTGCGCGCCCAGCGGTGCTGGCTGCGGCGCGCCATGACGGCCATCTGCAGCGCCATCATGGACGACAGCACCGCAATCGCCACCGAAACCGCCACCAGCAGCGGGTCCATCCAGGTCCACAGCGGAGGGGCAAAGCCCTCGCCGTGGATGAAAAACAGGTCCAAGATCACGATGAAGGCAGCAGAGGCTGTGGTTCGTCCAGAAAACGGTGGCGATGGCCGGCGGCATTGACCAGAGGCCATTGCACTGCAAGCAGGCGCATGCTGACATGCCCGGGCCGGTTGTTGCACAAAGTTTCACAAATTTCCGAACAACCCCTCCGGTCCAAGGCCATGCCCCGCGGTCAATTGATAGCCTCAATCAATCATTTATAGCATTTTGATTGGATTTGTATTAGTCGGTGACCTACCATGACCACACGGTTCGCTGGTGATGCGGACCCTGTGCCTTCCCCCCTTTTTGCCGACACCGCCATGACCTGTATCCACCGTTTGATCGACCACCACCAGACCAGCTTGCGCAAGACCGCCAGCTACTATCTGGTGCACATCGTGGTGGCCGCTGCGGTCGCCTATGCCGTCACCGGCAACCTGCACACCGCGCTGGCGCTGAGCCTGCTGGAGCCCACGGTACAGGCCGTGGCCTTCTTTTTCCATGACAAGGCCTGGGAACGGACCAGGGCGTTCCGGGCACGCACCCTGGTCAAGACCGGCAGCTACTACCTGCTGCACATCGGCGTGGCGTCGATGGTGGCCTACACCGTCACCGGCAGCTGGATCCAGGCCCTGACGCTGAGCCTGCTGGAGCCCACCGTACAGATGGTCTTCTTCTACCTGCACGAGAAGCTGTGGGAACGCCGCACGCAGCGCCGTCAGCAGACCGTTTCCGCAGCCTGAACCCGCTGTCCACGATCGGAGCCACCATGTCCCATGCCATCCGCACCCAGTTTCGCCATTGGTTGACACAGCGCCTGGCGCACTGGGCCTGCGCGCTGTGACGCAGGCGGCCTGCAGGCAGGCATGCAAAAGCCCGCCGGGCAGGGGCACCAGGCGGGCTGCGGGTGAGGAATGCCGTGCCTTGAACGCCGCTCAGGCGCGTTCGTCCAGCAGGGAACCTTGCATGCGGTCGTTGGTGCGCAGCACCTGCAGATTGGCCAGATAGGCGTAGCTGGCGCTGATCTGCTCGACGGCCTCCTGCTCCAGCGCCACGCCTTGCTGGCCGCGCACGGTTTGCGCCGTCACCCCACCTTCGGGCACGGCCTGCTGCGCCACCTGCTGGCGGCGGAAACCTTCCGTCTGCTGGTTGGCCACATTGTGGGCCGAGGCGTTCAAGCGCTGCTGTGCTGCCTGCAAGCCGGACTGGGCAATGGATGCGATGGCGCTCATGCCGCTCTCCTACCGAAGTGATGAACCAAGATCAACATGGCGAAAGCATGCCACGGCAGCGCCATTTCGGCCAGCCCGGCGGCACCGGCCGGCGGCAGACCACCCCCGGGACAAACTGTGGATAAACCTCATAAAAACCACCTGATGGTGTGTGCAAGCTGTGGCTGTACGGTGGATAGCCCCTGCACCATGGGCTTTCTCCGTTGGTTTTCGGCTATTTCGGCCATTTCTGCCGTTTTCGCGAAAAAACCGCCTCCGCAGGGAATTTTTTCCGCCGTGCTGGGTCCACCGTTCGTCACACCGCTGTCATGGCGGGACGCCACACTGGCGGCGTCCGCACGGTTTTTCCGTTGGCTGGCAGTATTGTTTCCTTGTGGCTCTTTCAGGGCTACTTTATGGCCGCCCCCTGGGGCGGCTTTTTTTTGCTGCACTGGTGGTCGCAGCGACCGCCTCGCGGCTGCGCTGGCATCCGCCTGCTGGACGCTGCACCATCACCCTGGTCATCTCGGGCGCCCATGGCGAACAAAGGCATGGCACCGCCTCATGCGGCCTGTGGATAAAGCTGGGAGCAAGCCTGTGCACAGGCCTGTAGAAACTGTGCCCTTCTGTGGACAAGCCCCCGACTGCCCCGCAAACAGGGTGCGGCAGCGCTATGCCGCGCCCTCCCCACCATGGGCCGCCACCAGACAGTCGATGAAGGCCTGCGCGGCGCGGCTGGGCTGGGGTGACAGCCGCCACATCGCCACAAACTGGCAGTCGTAGTGAAAGCGCGCCGGCGCCACCGCCTGCAGGCGGCCGGCCGCTTCCAGCGCCTGGGCATAATGGTCGGGCAGAAAGCCCAGGTAGCAGCCCGACAGGATCAGCGTGGCAATTGCCTCCTGGTCAAAGCCTGTGGCCTTGCGCGGCAGGTGCGCACGGTGGCTCAGCTCCATGTTCGGGGAATGCTCGCCCAGCCCCGCAAACGGGTAGTGGCGCAGCCCCTCCCAGTCCAGATCGCCATGGTGGGCGCCATACAGCGGGTGGCCGGCGGCGCAGTACAGCTGCATGTGTTCGGCAAACAGATCCCGGTAGACCAGGCTGGCCGAAGCCCGGTGCGCTGGAATGATGCCCACCTGAAAGCGCCCGTCCATCAGCCCGCGCTCGATGGTGTTGATGCTGCTGACATGCAGCTGCAGATTCACCTCGGGCGCCTGGCGGTGGAAGGCACGGATGGCGGCGTCCAGGTGGGCCGCCGGGTTGGTGACGGTCTTGTCGAACACCGCCACCTCCAGATTGCCGCCCATGCGGTCGTGGATGTCGTCGATCTGGCTGCGGAACAGGTCCACGCCGCCCAGCAGCTGCAGCGTGGCCTCGTACACCTTCAGCCCTTCGGCGGTGGTGGCAAACCCCGCGCGCCCGCGCCGGCACAGCACGAGGCCCAGCCGCTCTTCCAGGTCTTTCATGTGGCGGCTGAGCGTGGAGGCGCTGATGTTCAGCTCCAGCTCGGCGGCCGACATGCCGCCGCACTCCACCACGCTCTTGAAAATGCGCAGCAGGCGCAGATCCATGTCGCTAAGCTGGCCCAGCACCGCGCGGGCACGGGCCATGGGCGCGGGCACGGGTGCGCCCGTGGGGGCGGCAGCGGAAACGGGTGCAGAAATGCGAGCAGGCCGTGACGTCATGGCAAGCATTAGAGCAAGTTTTGCACCAGCGGCCTAGACAGCAGCATCTCCCCGGCACCCGGCCATGTGCTCTCGCCCTGCGGCAGGCCTTGCGCATCCGTTACAGCAGGGCCGCGGCAGCGCTGGTGTAATTGGCCCCAGCGCACGCCGTGCGCCCTGCCCTCCTGCTGCCCGCCATGATTCCTGTCCACGATCTGCTGGTGTTTGCCGGCGCCTCCCTGCTGCTGGTGCTCACCCCCGGGCCGAACATGCTGTACCTGATCTCGCGCTCCATCTGCCAGGGGCGCACGGCCGGCGTGACGTCGCTGGCCGGCGTGGTGCTGGGCTTTTTTGTGCACATGCTGGCCGCCAGCCTGGGGGTCACGGCCTTGTTCATGGCCGTGCCCATGGCGTTCGAGGCCCTGAAATGGGCCGGTGCCGCCTACCTGCTGTGGATGGCCTGGCAGGCGCTGCGGCCGGGCGGCGCCTCACCGTTCGAGCAGACCACCACGCTGCCGCCCGAGTCACCGCGCAGGCTGTTTGCCATGGGGCTGTTCACCAGCATCCTCAACCCCAAGGTGGCGATCTTCTATCTGTCCATCTTTCCGCAGTTCGTCAGCGCCGAGCATGGCTCGGTGTTCTGGCAGAGCGTGACGCTGGGCATGGTCCAGATCACCACCAGCTTCAGCGTCAACCTGCTGATCACGCTGTTTGCCGCACGCATTGCGATCTGGTTCAAGGACAACCCGCACTGGCTGCGCGCCCAGAAATGGGTCATGGGGACAGTGCTGGCCGGCCTGGCGGTGCGCCTGGCCATGGAACAGCGCCGCTAGGCGCGGCAGAGCCCCCGGGCCACCCCGCTGCCTGCCGAACACGCGCACCCATTACTTGCGATATTTCGCAAGTAAACATGGGTTTACGGCTATTCAAGAAAACGTGGACCGCTCCAACAATGGATTGCATACCGATCCCCCTGCCTGGAGCCTCCCATGGACTTTGCCGACATCACCCAACCCGCTGCCACCGCCACCCGCATGGATGCCGCCTGGCTGGACGCGCACTGGATGCCGTTCACCGGCAACCGCAACTTCAAGGCCAATCCGCGCATGGTCGTGGGTGCACAGGGCGCTTACCTGCACGACAGCGCCGGCCGCAAGATTTTTGACGGCCTGTCGGGCCTGTGGTGCTCGGGCCTGGGCCATGGCCGCAAGGAAATCGCCGAAGCCGTGGGCAAGGCCGCGCTGCAGCTGGACTATGCGCCCGCCTTCCAGTTCGGCCACCCCGCGGCCTTCGCGCTGGCCAACAAGATCAAGGAACTGACGCCCGACGGCCTGGACTATGTGTTCTTCACCGGCTCGGGCTCGGAAGCCGCAGACACCTCGCTGAAGATGGCGCGCGCCTACTGGCGCACCAAGGGCCAGGCCGGCAAGACCCGCCTGATCGGGCGCGAAAAGGGCTACCACGGCGTGAATTACGGCGGCATCTCGGTGGGCGGCCTGTCGGGCAACCGCAAGATGTTCGGCCAGGGTATCGAAGCCGACCACCTGCCCCACACCCAGCCCGCCACCGGCTCGTTCTGCAAAGGCATGCCCGACATCGACGGTCGCGCGCTGGCCGACCGCCTGCTGGACGTGATCGCCCTGCACGACGCCAGCACTATTGCCGCCGTGATCGTCGAGCCCTTCTCCGGCTCGGCTGGCGTGGTGATTCCGCCCGCTGGCTATCTGCAGCGCCTGCGTGAAATCTGCACACAGAACAACATCCTGCTGATCTTCGACGAAGTCATCACCGGCTTCGGCCGCTGCGGCGGCTGGACGGGGTCGGAAGTGTTCGGTGTCACCCCTGACATCCTGAACTTCGCCAAGCAGGTCACCAACGGCGCCCAGCCCCTGGGTGGCTGTGTGGCCAGCAAGGACATCTACGACACCTTCATGGCCGCCGGTGGCCCCGAGTACATGCTGGAGTTTGCCCACGGCTACACCTACTCGGCCCACCCCGTGGCCTGCGCCGCCGGCCTGGCTGCGCTGGACATCCTGCAGAAGGAAGACCTGCCCGCCCGCGTCAAGGCACTGGCACCCAGGTTCGAGGCGGCCGTGCACAGCCTGAAGGGCACCCGGCATGTGGCCGACATCCGCAACTTCGGTCTGGCGGCCGGCTTCACCATCGCCCCGCTGCCGGGCGAGCCTGCCAAGCGCCCCTACGAGATCGCGATGGCCATGTGGGAAAAAGGCTTTTACGTGCGCTATGGCGCGGACACCATCCAGCTGGCCCCGCCCTTTATCAGCACCGAGGCCGAGATCGACCGCCTGGTCAGCGCGCTGGGCGACACCTTGCAGGCCACGGCGTAAATCCGCCCGTGCCAGCGCCGCTGTCCCGCAGGCGCTGGCCTCCGTTGACGTGCGTGCTGATACTGCCGCACATTCCTGAAACCATAGCTGCTGCAGCACACCCAGATTGCGCTGCAGCCCATTGAGCACCAAGCCCATGCACAAGGACTCCGCCATCACCACCACCGTCGGCCACCTGATCGACGGCCAGCTCGTCCCCGACACCGAACGCACCCAGCCGGTGTTCAACCCCGCCACAGGCCAAAGCACGCTGAACGTGGCGCTGGCCAGCAAGACCACGGTGGAAGCGGCCATTGCCTCGGCTGAAAAAGCCTTCCCTGCCTGGCGCAACACGCCGCCGCTCAAGCGCGCCCGCGTGATGAGCAAGCTCAAGGTGCTGCTGGAGCAGAACGCCGACCAGATTGCCGCGCTGATCACTGCCGAACACGGCAAGGTGCTGGCCGACGCGCATGGCGAGCTGCAGCGCGGCATCGAGAACGTGGAATACGCCAGCTACGCACCCGAGCTGCTCAAGGGCGAGCACAGCCGCAACGTGGGCCCCGGCATCGACAGCTGGAGCGAATTCCAGGCCCTGGGCGTGACGGCCGGCATCACGCCGTTCAACTTCCCCGCCATGGTGCCGCTGTGGATGTGGCCCATGGCCGTGGCCTGCGGCAACACCTTTGTGCTCAAGCCCTCCGAGCGCGACCCCAGCAGCACCTTGCTCATCGCCCAGCTGGCACTGGAAGCCGGTCTGCCCCCGGGCGTTCTGAACGTGGTCAACGGCGACAAGACCGCCGTGGACACGCTGCTGCAGGACCCGCGCGTCAAGGCCGTGAGCTTTGTGGGCTCCACCCCCATCGCGGAGTACATCTACGCCGAAGGCTGCAAGCACGGCAAGCGCGTGCAGGCCCTGGGTGGCGCCAAGAACCACGCCATCCTGATGCCCGATGCCGATGT
Source organism: Comamonas sp. UBA7528 (assembly GCF_002479375.1). NCBI lineage: Bacteria > Pseudomonadati > Pseudomonadota > Betaproteobacteria > Burkholderiales > Comamonadaceae > Comamonas > Comamonas sp. UBA7528. The sequence goes on along the minus strand of NZ_DLMU01000003.1, from coordinate 77,773 downwards.
GGACAACGCCGTCAGCGCGCTGATGGGCGCGGCCTACGGCAGCTGCGGCGAGCGCTGCATGGCCATCCCGCTGCTGGTGGCCGTGGGTGACGCAGTGGGCGACGCGGTGATCGCCGGCCTGAAGACCGAAATCGCCAAGATGAAGGTCGGCCCCGGTACCGACAACAGCAACGACATGGGCCCGCTGGTGACCAAGCCCCATTTCGAGAAGGTGAAAGCCTATGTGGACAGCGGCGTGGCCGAAGGGGCCACGCTGGTGGTCGATGGCCGCAGCGTGAAGGTGGCCGGCCACGAGGAAGGCTATTTCCTGGGCGCCTGCCTGTTCGACCATGTCAAACCCGGTATGAAGATCTACCAGGAAGAAATCTTCGGCCCGGTGCTGGGCGTGGTGCGCGTGCAGACGCTGCAGCAAGCCATGCAGCTGATCGACGACCACGAATACGGCAACGGCACCTGCATCTTCACCCGCGACGGTGAAGCAGCCCGCTACTTCACCGACCACATCCAGGTCGGCATGGTGGGCGTGAACGTGCCCCTGCCCGTGCCCGTGGCCTACCACTCGTTCGGCGGCTGGAAGCGCTCGCTGTTCGGCGACCTGCATGCCTACGGCCCCGATGCCGTGCGCTTCTACACCAAGCGCAAGACCATCACCCAGCGCTGGCCCAGCGCCGGCGTGCGCGAAGGGGCGGTGTTCAGCTTCCCCAGCAGCCGCTGAAAAGGCTTTTGCGTCTGTCTCCACATGCCCCGCTTCGGCGGGGCTTTTTTATGCGCCCGGCCACGGCAGCCCTGCAGCACGGACCCTGCCCCAGGGTGCACTCTTCAATGCCCGGGGTCTGTGGTGCAGACCGGCAATGCTGCGCCGCCCTGCTCTGGCTGTCTGCATCCCCCGGGCACAGACTCCGGCCTGAAAACACATGGGCATCTGAGCGGCCTCCGCACCGCCAGCTTACTTTTTCTGCGTCCCTGTCTTGGACCTGGCAGCGGTCTTTGCCGCCACCGGCTTCGCTGCGGCGGTGCTGCGGGATCGAGCGCTCGCAACGGCCTTCGCCTTCGGCGAAGTCGCAGCGTGCAACGGTTCCGGGGCCGTTCGCACCGCCGCCTGCCCGCGCGTCCTGGCGGGTGTCTTGGCGAGCGTGCTGGCTGCAGCGCCGGCGGACTTGCGTGCCGCAGAGCGGGCCGGCGGGGTGGATGCCGCACTGCCACGGCGCAGCGTGTCTGCATCCAGAATCAGGCGCCCTTGCAGCCGCCCTTTCATGCGCTGGACACTGCGGGTGGCCGACTGCATGTGTTCCTGCATCAGGCGACGGACCTGCTCGCTGTCGCGCGCCCGTGCGGCATCCAGGATGTCGCGGTGGAAGGCCGCATTCTCGGCACCAAAACGCCGGTGCTCCGCCTGTGCGGTGCGGTTGCCGAACACGATGAGCTGGCGAATCATCTCGTTGATGAGTTCGCAGGTGAAGCGCAGGAAGGGATTGGGGTTGGCGGCCGCCAGAATGTCGTGAAAGTTCACGTCCTCACGGCGCTGCTCCAGCAGCTCCACACCGCTCTGGTTCGGGTCGCAACAGGAAATGCTGTGCTCCAGTGCGTGGAAATCGGCTTCGGTCAGATGGGGCACGGCACCGGCCGCCAGCTCGGGCTCCAGCATCTGGCGCACACCATAGATGTTGTCGATCGTGACCTCCTGGAAAAAGAGGTAGTTCTGCATGAACTGCAGCGTGCGATCCAGCGGCACTTCCACGATGGTGCCCCCTCCGGAGGGCCCGGTCGAGATCGACAGCAACCCCTGCACTTCCAGCGATTTGAGCGCCTCGCGGATGGTGCCCTTGCTGACCCGGAACTGTGCCTGCAGCTCGCTTTCCCGCGGCAGGCGATCGCCCGGGCTCAGGTTTTTCTCGGTGATCAGGCGCTTGATTTCCTGCGCAATCAGATCGGAACGTTTCAGCGGCTTGATGGACAAGCCAGCCGGTCTGGAAGTGCTCATTTCGGTCTTTCCCTCCGCAGCCCCAGGGGCCACAACAACATGTTCGGCGGGCGTCTCACACCGTATGGTGCATCGCCGGCATGCCTGTCGCGGCCTAGGGTTTGCTCGCGTAAGTTTCGTCTTATTTATCACTATAAATATGAATTAAGGAGCTTACAGAAACTTGATGGCGTGCACACGCCGCAGCTCCGAACCACGCCCGACAGGGCAGTAGTGCCACCGACCCACGAACCGGAGCTTCTCCATGCAACGTCGCCACTTTCTGCAACTTTCTGCCCTGGGCGCCGCGCCCGCGTCGCTGGGACTGGGGTCCAGCGTGTGGGCACAGGCCCAGAGCACCATCCAGTTCGGCTGCCCGGTGCCCATGTCCGGCGCCTTTGCAGCCAATGGGAAGTTTGCCGACCTGGGCATGAAGCTGGCCATCGAGCAATACGGCAAGGCGCTCAACATGCCATTGGCCTACACCTTGCTCGACACCGAAGGCAAGCCCGCCACCGCCGTGCGAAAGGTGCAGGAAAGCTCGCAGCAGAAGGGCGCCCGCTTCTTTGCCGGCGGCATTCTGTCGTCCGAGTCGCTGGCCATGGGCAAGGAGGTGGAAAAAGCGGGCGGCGTGTTCATCACCACCGCCGGCGCCGACGAACTGACCGGCAAGGACTGCAACAGCGCCACCTTCCGCTGGTCGGTCCCCACCTTTGGTGCCGTCGAGCAGACGGTGCGTCCGCTGATCGAATCCATGCCCAAGGCCAAGCGCTGGTACACCATCACGCCGCAATATGTGTTCGGGGACGGCCTGCTGGGCGCCGCCAAGAACATCTTCAAGGAAAAGGGCGTGGAGCATGTGGGCAACAGCTACCACTCGCTGACGGAAAAGGAGTTCAGCGGGTACCTGACCAATGCCGCCGCGGCCAAGCCCGATGTGCTGCTGATCCTGAACTTCGGCGCCCAGTCGTCGGACACGCTGCGCCAGGCCATCAGCTTTGGCATGCACAAGAACATGACCATCCTGATTGCCTGGGCCTCGGGTCTGGAACAGTTCGAATCGCTGGGCGCCGACCTGTGCGACGGCGTGTACTTCGGCGCGCAGTACTGGCACACCGCCGACACGCCGCTGAACAAGGAACTGGTCAAGCGCACCCAGGACAAGTTCAAGCACAACCCCAACTACAGCCTGGCGGGCTCCTACATCTGCACCAAGCTGCTGATCGACGCCATCCTCAAGGCCGGCAAGACCGACCAGAAGGCGGTGATCGCCGCCCTGGAAGGCATGAAGTACCAGGGCCTGACGGGCGAGGAAGAGGTCCGCAAGGCCGACCACCAGGTGCTCAAGAACTACTACCTGCTCAAAGGCAAGGCCAAGGCCAAGATGGCCAACAAGGATGACTATGTGGACGTCATCAGCTCCGGGAAGTCCTTCCTGCCCGTGGACCAGACCGGCTGCAAGCTGACCTGACACCGGCCCCGCGCCATGCGCTGCCGCACGGCGGCGCATGGGTGTGTGCGCTCTGCAGCGCGGCTTCCCAGACGTCCCCCTCCCATGAGCATCTACCTCCTGCAAACAATCAACGGGATCGGCATCGGCATGCTGTATTTCCTGTTGGCCGTGGGCCTGTCCATCGTGTTCGGACTGCTGCGTTTCGTGAACTTCGCGCACGGTGCCTTCTACCTGCTGGGCGCCTATTTCTGCTACCAGCTCACCCGCTGGGGAATGAGTTTCTGGCTCACCTTGCTGGTGGCGCCGCTGGCCGTGGCCGCCCTGGGCTGGCTGACGGAAAAGCTGCTGCTGCGCCATGTGTACGCGCAGCCGCATGAGTTCCACATCCTCATCACCGTCGGCCTGGCACTGGTGGTGCAGGAGCTGGTCATCGTGCAATGGGGCCCGCTGGGCGACACCGTGGCCACCCCCGATCTGCTGCAAGGCGTGGTCATGTGGGGCAGCTTTGTCTACCCCAAGTACCGCCTGTTCGTGATTGGCTTCACCGCCGTGCTGGCCGTGCTGCTGTGGTGGGTGCTGGAAGGCACGCGCCTGGGCAGTGCGGTGCGGGCAGGCAGCGAATCGACCGAAATGGTGTCCCTGCTGGGCTACAACGTGTTCGGCATCTTCAGCCTGGTGTTCGCCCTGGGCGCCGGCACCGCCGCACTGGCCGGGGTGCTGGCCGCGCCCATTCGCGGCGCCGAGCCGTTCATGGGCATTGAAGCCCTGGGCGTGGCCTTTGTGATCGTGGTGGTGGGCGGCCTGGGCAGCTTTGGCGGTGCCCTGGTAGGCGGCCTGCTCATCGGCATCGTGCAGAGCCTGATGAGCACCCTCTGGCCCGAAGGTGCCCGCTTGATGATCTATATCGCCATGGCGGCCGTGCTGCTGCTGCGCCCCCACGGCCTGCTGGGCCGCAAGACCTGAAGGTGAGTGTGATGAACCGACCCCATATCCAACTGCTGCTGGCACTCGCCATCGTGCTGCTGATGCCGCTGTGCATGCAGTCCGGCTCGCTGGCCACCGAAGTGCTGATCTTCTCGCTGGCCGCCATGGCCTGCAATCTGCTGCTGGGTTACACCGGCCTGCTGTCCTTTGGCCAAGGCGTGTTCTTCGGCCTGGGCAGCTACACCATTGGCGTGCTGCTCACGCGCTGGCAGCTGCCCGTGCCCGTGGCACTGGTGTCGGCCGTGCTGATGGGGGCCGTGGGCGCCGCCATCGTGGGCTGGGTGGCCATACGCCAGCGCGGCACCTACTTTGTGATGCTGACGCTGGCGTTCTCGCAGATGTTCTATTTCATCGCCTACACCGCCACCGACATCACCGGCGGCGACAACGGCCTGCTGGACGTGCCCCGCCCCGCCATCGGCGTGGCCGGCTACACCCTGTGGTCACTGCAGACGCCGTGGCAGTTCTACAGCTTTGTGGCGGTGCTGTTCCTGGTCACGTTCTGGTTCCTGCGCCGTGCCTGCGATTCGATGTTCGGCCGCACCCTGCTGGCGGTGCGCGACAACGAGGAGCGCGCCGCCGCCGTGGGCTACAACCTGCGACTGCTCAAGCTGCAGGCCTTTGTGATCTCGGGCGCCGTCACCGGTCTGGCCGGGGGGCTGCACGCCATGATGGCAGGCATTGCACCGCTGTCGAACGCGGAGTACCACACCAGCGAAGTCATCCTGCTGATGACCGTGATTGGCGGCACCGGCAACCTGCTGGCCTCGGTGCTGGGCGCGGCGTTCTATCTGTTGCTGGGCGACTGGCTGTCCACGCTGTGGCCGCGCTGGCTGATGCTGCTGGGCATGGTGCTGATCGTCGTCAGCCTGGGCATGCAACGCGGCCTGTGGGGCCTGGGTGAAAGCATCCTCCAGCGCCTGCGCCCCGGCGGCAGAAAACCGGCCACCGATGTCGATCCTGTGGCCGAGGCACCCACGGTCACCCGCACCCAGCAGGGAGGGCAGGTCTGATGAGCTCCACCGCCATGGCCACCCCGGCCGCATCACACCCTGCCTCTGCCGCCAACGCGCGCTCGCCAGTCCTGCTGCAGGCCAACGGCGTGCAGAAGCACTATGACAAATTCATCGCACTGGGCGGCGTGGACCTGCAGGTCCGTGCGCATACCGTGCACTCGGTCATCGGCCCCAACGGCGCCGGCAAGACCACGCTGTTCCACATGCTCACGGGTACCAAGACCGTCACCAGCGGGCAGATCGTCTTCGACGGCCACGACGTGACCCGGGAACCCGACCACCGCCGCGTGCAGCGCGGCATGGCACGCTCGTTCCAGGTGACCAGCCTGTTCCTGACGCTGTCGGTGCGCGAAAACCTGCGTCTGGCCGCACAGGGCATCGCCCCCCAGCATGCGCTGGACTTCTGGAACGCTCCCACCGGCAAGCGCGCCAACCAGGAGGTGGTCGACCAGGTCATTGAACGCCTGGGCCTGCAGCGCTTTGCGGATACGGCGGCAGGCAATCTGTCCCACGGCCAGCAGCGCCGGCTGGAAGTGGGCATGGCCCTGGCCGCCCGGCCCAAGGCTATTTTTCTGGACGAGCCCACCTCCGGCATGGGGATCGACGATCTGGACGACATGAAGCGCCTGATCGCCAGCCTCAAGGACGAGCACACTGTGGTGCTGATCGAGCACAACATGGGCATCGTGATGGACATCTCCGACACCATCACCGTCATGCAGCAGGGTCGCGTGCTGGCCGAGGGTGTTCCCGAGCAGATCCGCAACGACGACCGGGTGCGCACCGCCTACCTGGGCAATATGATCACCGGAGGGAAGGCATGAGCAGCATCCTGACTGTGGACCAGATCCACGCCTACTACGGCAAAAGCCATGTGCTGCAGGGCGTGAGCCTGCGCATCCAGGAGGGCGAGCTGGTGACCCTGCTGGGCCGCAACGGTGCCGGCAAAACCACCACACTCAAGGCCATCGCCGGTGTGCTGCAGCCACCGCAGGGCCGCATCACCTTTGCCGGCCAACCCACACACCAACTGGCCACCCACCATGTGGCGCAGCGCGGCATCTGCCTGGTGCCCGAGCACCGGGGGGTTTTCAAGCTGCTGACGGTGGAGGAAAACCTGCTGCTGGCCCTGCGCAAGGACTCCCCCTGGCAGCTGGACGATGTCTACCGCATCTTCCCGCGCCTGAAGGAGCGCCGCACCAACGGGGGCGGGCAACTGTCGGGCGGGGAGCAGCAGATGCTGGCCATTGGCCGTGCGCTGATGAACAGGCCGCGCCTGCTGATGCTGGATGAGCCGGTGGAAGGGCTGGCCCCGGTGATCGTGGAGGAGATCGTCGCCCAGCTCAAGGTCATCAAGGCGGCGGGCGTGACCATCTTGTTGGTGGAGCAGAACCTGGAGGTCTGCACCCAGCTGGCCGACCGCCACTACATCATCGAACAAGGCCGCATCGTGCACGAAGCGTGCAATGCCGACTTCATTGCCGACGACACCGTCAAGGACCGCTACCTGGGCGTGGGGATTGCCTGAGCGGCAGCCCACACCCGCGCGCTGACCTTTGTTTTCACCGGGAGCCCTCCATGGACTTGCATTCCCCCCCCGCCGTACAGACCGCCACCTTGCGCACCAATGGTGCGCGCCTGTGGCAATCGCTGATGGATCTGGCCCGCATCGGTGCCACCCCCAAAGGCGGCGTGTGCCGGCTGGCCCTGACCGACCTGGATCGCCAGGCCCGCGACCTGTTCGTGCGCTGGGCCCAGGAAGCCGGCTGCAGCGTGCGGGTGGATGCCATCGGCAACATCTTTGCGCACCGCGCCGGGACCGATGACAGCCTGCCCCCTGTGATGACCGGCAGCCACATCGACACCCAGCCCACCGGCGGCAAGTTCGACGGCAACTACGGCGTGCTGGCCGGCATCGAAGTGCTGCGCACGCTCAACGCCGCGGGCGTGCGCACCCGCGCCCCGCTGGAAGTGGCGGTCTGGACCAACGAGGAAGGTTCGCGCTTTGTCCCGGTGATGATGGGCTCCGGCGTATTTGCCAGCGCCTTCACGCTGGAGCATGCACTGCAGCAGCGCGATGCCCAGGGAACCAGCGTGGAAGAGGCCTTGCGCGCCATCGGCTACGCGGGTCCCGCCGGCCCCGCCGCGCACCCGGTGGGTGCGTACTTCGAGGCCCACATCGAACAGGGCCCGGTGCTGGAAAAGCACGGGCGCGTGATTGGCGTGGTGCAAGCCGCGCTGGGCCAGCGCTGGTATGACGTGAAGATCCAGGGCATGGAAGCCCACGCCGGCCCCACGCCCATGGAGATGCGCAAGGATGCGCTGCTGGCCGCCAGCGACCTGATTGCGGCCGTCAACCGCATTGCCGTGGACCGCATGCCGCACGGGCGCGGCACCGTGGGCCAGCTGGAGGTCTACCCCAACTCGCGCAATGTGATTCCCGGCGGCGTGAAGATGAGCGTGGACTTGCGCGCCCCCGATGACACCATGCTGTCCGACATGGATGCCGCACTGCGCGGCCTGTGCCAGGAGATTGCCTCCGGCCGCCATGTCGACATCGCGGTCGAACAGGTGGTGTACTTTGCACCCCAGCCGTTCACGCCCCGCCTGGTGGATGCGGTGCGCCGCCATGCACAGGCACTGGGTTACAGCGCCATGGACGTGGTCAGCGGTGCGGGGCACGACGCCGTCTACGTGGCCCGACTGGCTCCCACGGCCATGATTTTCGTACCCTGTGCCGACGGCATCAGCCACAACGAGATCGAAGACGCCGAGCCCGACCACCTGGAGGCCGGCTGCAACGTGCTGCTGCGCAGCATGCTCGATGTCGCAGGAGTGGCTGCATGAAAGTACTGATCGCCCGGCTCAACCACGAGACCAACACCTTTTCCCCCGTGCCCACGCCGCTGCAGGCCTTCAGCCCCACCTACGGCCGCGATGCCTACCGCGCCAACAAAGGCATGCGCACCGCCATGGCGGCATTCATCGACCAGGCTGAAACCCTGAACGCCACCCTGGTCACCCCGGTCTCCGCCATGGCCAACCCCAGCGGCACCGTCCATGCCGATGCCTATGCCGCGCTGACCCAGTGCATCCTCGACGCCTTGCCAGGCTGCGACGCCATCCTGCTGGACCTGCACGGGGCCATGGTGGCCGAACAGGCGGCCGACGGTGAAGGTGACCTGCTCGCCCGCGTGCGTGCGGCAGCGCCGGGGGTGCCCATCGGCGTGGCGCTGGATCTGCATGGCAATCTGACCGAGGCCATGGTGCAGAACGCCGATGTGATGGTGGGCTTCAAGACCTACCCGCACGTCGACATGTACGAAACAGGTGCCCATGCCGCGCGCCTGCTGCTGGCCATGGCCACTGCTGGCCCGCGCTACCGCGTCATCTGGCGGCAACTGCCGCTGATGGGCCACACCCTGCGCAGCACCACGCTGGGGGGCGCCATGGCCGAGGCCGTCACCCAGGCCCGCGCGGCCGAGCAGGCAGGTGTGGCAGCCGTCACGGTGTTTGGCGGCTTCTCGCTCTCCGACATTCCCCAGCCCTTCATCAGCGTGGTGGCCACGGTGCAGGACACCGGCGCCGCCTACGCCCAAGGCAAGGCCCAGGTGGACCAGATCGCCAGCTGGATCTGGGGCCACCGCCAGGACTTCATCTACCGCAGCGCATCCCTGGACAGCGCGTTGCAGCAGGCCCGACAACTGGCCCACAGCGCGACCCGTCCGGTGCTGCTGCTGGACCATGGGGACAACTGCATGTCCGGCGGCACCTGCGACACCATGGATGTGCTGCAGGCCGCCTTGGCCCAGGGTCTGGATGGCATGGCCATGGGGCCCATCTGCGACCCCGAGGCCGTCGCCCACCTGATCACCGCTGGCGAAGGTGCGGTGGTGGAACTGGACGTGGGCAACAAGGTGCCCATGCCGCAGATCGGCCGTGACCCGGCACCGGTGCGGCTGCGCGGCACGGTCCGTGCCATCAGCGACGGCTGCTACACCGTCAGCGGTCCCATCTACACCGGCCAGACCTTCTGCATGGGGCGCACCGTGCTGTTGGATGCCGGAGCGGTGCAGGTGGTGCTGACCGAGCAGACGCACGAACCCTGGGACCTGGGCGTGTTCCACTGCGTGGGCCTGGATCCCACCCAATTCCGTTACCTGCTGCTGAAATCCCGCATGTACTGCCGACCGGTGTTCGTACCCCTGTCCGCCGGACTGGTGGAATGCGACAGCCCCGGCGTGACGACCTCGGACTACAGCCGTTTTGCCTTCCAGCAGGTGCAGCGCCCCGCCTTCCCGCTGGACGCCATGTGACTGCGCCCGGCGCCCGCTGTCCCGGCTCGGCGCACCGGTCTCCTTGCCGGGTGGACCCTCGGTTTGCCGCCCGGATTCACAGCCCCACCATGGTGGGGCTTTTTTGATGGCACGGGCCCGTGTCGCGACGGCCCGGATTGGTGCAGTTCTTGCGAGGCCTCCGGCATTGCCACCACCGTCCTGACCATGCCACCCCACGATGCAGCCCCTTCCTCCGACGGCCTGTTCAACCAGTCGCTTGCCAAGGGCCTGCAAGTGCTGTGCGCCTTCAATGGCGCCCACCGCAGCCTGACACTGGCCGAGGTGGCACAGCGCACCGGCATGAGCAAGGCCTCGGCCCAGCGCTCGGTGCATACGCTACAGACCCTGGGCTACATCGGCAAGCACCCCAGCACCCGGCGCTTTCTGCTGCTGCCACGTGTGGTGGAGCTCGGCTTCAACTACCTGGACGCCCACCCCATGATCAGCGCCGCCCACACCTACCTGGCGCAGCTGGCACGCGCCAGCGGCGAAACCGCCACACTGACCGAACCGACCGACACCCACATGGTCTACCTGGCCCAGGTGCTGACCACCCAGCACATCCCGGTGCTGACACCGGTGGGCACGCAGATCCCCATGTACGCCAGCAGCTGCGGCCGTGCCTACCTGAGCCAGCTGCCCACGGCCCAGGCCCGCACCCTGCTGGAGCAGGCAGTACGGCCCGTACGCACGCGCACCACCTTGACGCAGATGGAGCCGCTGATGGCCCAGCTGCAGCGTTGCGTCGAGACCGGCTACGCCACCAACTGCGAAGAGCTCTTCATCGGCGACATGGGCATTGCCGCGCCGGTCTTCAACACCCGGGGGGAGGCGGTGGGTGCCGTGCATGTGGCGCCCCCCACCAGCCGCTGGAGCATGGCCGATGCGGAACGCCAGCTGGCCCCGCTGGTGATCGAGTGCGCACGGGCCATCTCCCGGCTGGTGCCTCCGACCTGAGCGCTGCCATGGCACCTGCGGTGCCAGCGTCGCCTAGGCAACAGCAGCACGGTAGAAACATCCATGCACCGCGCGCAAGGCCTGTGAAGAATGCCTGCAACACCCCGCGTGTTCTTGCCGGATTCACCCACAGGAGACCTACCGTGATGCACCGCACAACGACTTCCTCCCTGGCACTGCTGCCCCTGCTCTGCACCCTGAGCCTGGGCGCTGGCGCGGCCGAATACCCCGCCAGCCCGATCACGCTGGTGGTGGGTTACGGCGCCGGCGGTGGCACCGATGTCTGCAACCGCGTACTGGCCATGAATGTGGGCAAACAGCTGGGACAGACGGTGATCGTGGACAACAAGCCCGGCGCCGGCACCACGCTGTCGCTGAGCCACGGTGCGCGCCAGAAACCCGATGGCTATGTACTCACCGCCCTGTCCTCGGCCGGTGTGCTGAACCAGGTGCTGATGCCCAAGGTCGCGTATGACGTGGTGCGTGATTTCACGCCCGTGGCCATGGTGGCGCAGTACCAGGCCGGCATTCTGGTGCGGGCCGACTCGCCGCACAAAACCCTGGCCGATCTGATCAAGGCCTCCAAATCCAGCGCCAAGACGCTGAGCTACAGCACCGCCGGCATCGGCACGCCCCAGCACCTGACGGCCGAGCGCTTGGCCAAGCAGGTGGCGGTGGACTGGGTGCATGCACCGTACAAGAGCGGGCCTGAAGCCATCACCGCACTGCTGCGGGGCGATGTGGACTTCATGGCCCAGACGGCCGAATGGGTGCCTTATGTGCGCGACGGCCGCCTGCGCCTGCTGGCCGTGTTCACCGAAGACCGCGTCAAGGGCTTCGATGCGCCCTCGCTCAAGGAGCTGGGCTACAACCTGGTCGCGCCCAGCACCCTGGGCGTGCTGGGTCCGGCCAGGATGCAGCCGGCCACCGTGAAGAAACTGCAGGACGCCTTCCACATCGCCGGCCAGTCGCCCGAGTTCGAGAATTGTGCTGACCAGTTCGGCCTCAAGCTCGACTACAAGGACGCGCCCACCTACAGCGCCTATATCCAGGACATGCTCAAGAGCTGGACCCCGGTGCTCAAGCAGTTTGCGGCCGCGGAATAGCGCCGCAGCACCGCCCGCCTAGGCGTTGTGCGGTGCCCAGGCGTCACGCACCAGTTCCACACAGTCCCACACCGGTGCGCCGCTCAAGGCCCGCACCCGGGCGCCCATGCCGGCCAGGCCCGCACCACCGATCAGCACGGCATCGGTCCCGGGCACCTGCAAGGCCAGGGCGCAGGCCGCAACCAAGGCCTGCGCAGCCTGCTCCGGCGACTGCATCAGCTGCGCACCGGAAGCCGGCAGCACATGGATGTCGGTGATGCCGGCCCCATGGGCGTGCGGCGCCAGGGCATGGCCTTGGGCACGGCTCCAGCGCTGCAGCATGGGCTTCCATGCCGCCCCGCCGGTGACGATGGCAATGCGCTGCGGCCCTTGCACCCACAGCGCCTGCAGCGAGGCTTCGGCCAGCCCGCGCACCGGCACCGGAGTGGTGGACCGCAGCGCCTCCAGCCCCGGGTCGCCAAAGCACCCCACCAGCACGCCCGCATAGCCCTGCGGCGGGGCCGCGGCCTGGGCCCGTTCCCAGGCGTCCAGCACGGCGTGGCCGGCAATGCAGTAACTGCGCTCATCGGCGATATAGGGGGCACCAAACGCCGCCGTCACCCCATGCCAGCGCCGTTGCGGCGTGCCCGCCGACAGGTGATGGACCAGGGCCTGGGTGACCGTTTCCGAGGTATTGGGGTTGACCACCAGCCACTGCGGCATGCGCACTCCTTTGCACGGGCCAGCGGCCCTGTGCACACGGCGCGTGCAAATTGGGTGCCAACCCCTGAACACCCCCGTCAGGCGATGCCGGCACGCTCCAGCATGGCGTGCAGCAGCACATTGCAGCCGGCGGCCAGATGCTCGGCCTTGGCGTCTTCGATCTCGTTGTGGCTGATACCGTCCTTGCAGGGCACGAAGATCATGCCGGTGGGCGACACCCCGTGCACATACACGGCATCGTGGCCGGCGCCACTGACCACATCCATGTGTGCATAGCCCAGCTGCTCGGCCGCATGGCGCACGCTGGCCACGCAATCGGCGTGGAACACGCAGGGTTCGAACTTCACCACCTGCTCCAGTTCCACCGTGCACTGGCACTGCGCCGCCAGCTGTGCAAACTGCGTGCGCATGCCCAGGTCCATGCGGTCCAGACCGTCCTGCGACAGATTGCGGAAATCCACCGTGAACTTCACCTGGCCGGGAATCACATTGCGGGAGTTGGGCAGCACCTGCACATGGCCCACGGTACCCCGGCCATGCGGGGCTTCGTCCAGGGCAATGCGGTTCACCGCGTCCATCATGCGGGCGGCGGCCAGCATGGCGTCATGGCGCAGATCCATGGGCGTGGGGCCGGCGTGCGCGTCCATGCCGGTCACCGTCACGTCGTACCACTGCTGGCCCAGGGCCCCGCTGACCACGCCGATCGGCTTGTCGTAGGCCTCCAGCACCGGACCTTGTTCGATGTGCGCTTCAAAGTAGGCGGCAAACGGGCCGCCGGGCACATCGCCGCAGGCCACTGCGCCGCGGTAGCCGATGCGTTCCAGCTCGGCCCCCACGGTGATGCCTGCACCATCTTGTTGCGAGCGGATGTCTTCCGCACCAAAAACACCGGCAAATGCACCGGAACCCATCATCACCGGGGTGAAGCGCGTGCCTTCCTCATTGGTCCAGAACGCCACTTCCAGCGGTGCCACGGTCTGGATGCCCTGGGCATTCAAGGTGCGCACCACTTCCAGGCCTGCCAGCACCCCGTAGTTGCCGTCGAACTTGCCACCGGTCGGCTGGGTGTCGATGTGGCTGCCCGTGGCCACGGCACGGGCCTGCGGATCGGTGCCGGCACGGCGGCCAAAGACATTGCCCACCTCATCGATGCGCACCGCCAGACCGGCCTCCTGAAACCACTGCACCACCTGGTCACGGCCGGCCTTGTCTTCGTCGGTCAGGGCGATGCGGCACACCCCCCCTTTGGGGGTGGCTCCGATCCGGGCCAGATCCATCAGTGACTGCCACAGGCGGTCGGCATCAATACGCAGGGAATTTGCAGGCGTGCTCATTCGCGGGACTCCTCGATAGAAAGCCTGAAATTCGCATAAACCGTGCCAACACGCATCGAACACACCGCATCACATATCGATATTCGATAGATACGTGATGGCACGGCACTTGCATTGCAGGCCTTGTCTCCCACCAATTTGGAAAGGTCTCCGATGCGCTCGTCTTCCGGTTTCTCCGTTTCCCGCCCCGCGCTCAAAACCATGGCCCTCGCTGTCGCCATGACCCTGGGCGGTGCTGCAGCCACCACCGCCATGGCGCAAGAAAAAGTCTTGCGCATTGCCATGACGGCGGGGGACATTCCCCGCACCTCCGGCCAGCCCGACCAGGGTTTCGAAGGCAACCGCTTCACCGGCATTCCGCTGTACGACGCGCTGACCCAGTGGGATCTGACCAAGACCGACAAGCCCAGCGAAATGATCCCCGGCCTGGCCCTGTCCTGGGAAGTGGATGCCAAGGACAAGACCAAGTGGGTCTTCAAGCTGCGTCCCGGCGTCAAGTTCCACGACGGCAGCGCTTTCAACGCCGACGCGGTGGTGTGGAACGTCAAGAAAGTGCTGGACAAGGAGGCCGAGCAGTTCGACCCCGCCCAGGTGGGTGTGACGGCATCGCGCATGCCCACGCTGCGCAGCGCCCGCAAGATCGACGACCTGACCGTGGAACTGACCACGTCCGAACCCGATGCCTTCCTGCCCATCAACCTGACCAATCTGTTCATGGCCTCGCCCGCACACTGGGCCAAGAAGCTGGCAGCGGTGCCCGCCTCGGTCACCGGCAAGGCCGAGCGCAGCAAGGCCGCGTGGACCGCGTTTGCAGCCGATCCTTCCGGTTCCGGCCCGTTCAAGGGCGCGCGCTTCGTGCCGCGCGAACGTTTTGAAATGGTGAAGAACACCGCCTACTGGGACCCCAAGCGCACGCCCACCATCGACAAGGTGGTGCTGCTGCCCCTGCCCGAGGCCAACTCCCGCACCGCAGCGCTGATGAGCGGCCAGGTGGACTGGATCGAAGCCCCCGCTCCCGATGCGCTGGATGCCATCAAGGGCCGCGGCTTCAAGGTCTATTCCAACCTGCAGCCGCACATCTGGCCCTGGCAGTTCTCGTTTGTGGAAGGCTCGCCCTGGCTGGACAAGCGCGTGCGCCATGCCGCCAATCTGTGCGTGGACCGCACCAGCATGAAGCAGCTGCTCAATGGCCAGATGGAACCGGCCACCGGCATGTTCGAGCCCGGCCACCCCTGGCGCGGCAAGCCCAGCTTCCAGATCAAGTACGACGTGAAGGCGGCACAGGCGTTGATGCAGCAGGCGGGCTACAGTGCCAGCAAGCCCATCAAGGTGAAGATCCAGACCTCGGCCTCCGGCTCGGGTCAGATGCAACCGCTGCCGATGAACGAATTCATCCAGCAGAACCTCAAGCAGTGCTTCTTTGACGTGGAATTCGACGTGGTCGAGTGGAACACGCTGTTCTCCAGCTGGCGCATCGGCGCCAAGGACGCCAGCGCCAACAAGAGCAACGCCACCAACATCACCGCCGCCACCATGGACCCGTTCTTCGCCATGGTGCGTTTCGTCAGCACCAAGGCCTTCCCGCCGCTGTCCAACAACTGGGGCTTCTACAGCAACAAGCAGGTCGATGCCGTGGTGGACAAGGCGCGCACCACCTTCGATGCCAAGGAACGTGACAAGGCCCTGGCCGAGCTGCACACCCTGGTGGTCGACGAAGCACCGTTCCTGTTCGTGGCCCACGACGTCGGCCCGCGCGCCATGTCGGCCAAGGTGGGCAATGTGGTCCAGCCCCAAAGCTGGTTCATCGACATCGCCACCATGACGATGAAGTAAGCCCGTTCTGCGCGTGTGAGCGGGCGCGCAGACGCCGCCGCACGCTGTTGGTGGCAGGGCCGCAAGCCCTTGCCACGCCGGTGGCGGGGGGGTGCCAAACCCACCCACCCGCCAGTGCGAACCCGCATGGTCCGCTTCCTCCCACGAACCTCTCTCCCACCATGCTTGCCTACCTGCTGCGACGCGTTTTCTACACCCTCCCCATCATGCTGGGCGTGGCCCTGCTGTGCTTTGCACTGGTGCACCTGGCGCCAGGTGATCCGCTGGTGTCCGTGCTGCCGGCCGATGCCTCGGCCGAACTGCAGGCGCAGATGCGCGAGCTGTACGGCTTCAACCGCCCGCTGCCCGAGCAGTTTGCCCGCTGGGTGTGGCGTGCGTTGCAAGGCGATCTGGGCCAGTCCATCGCCACCAGCCGCCCTGTCGCCAGCGAGGTGATGACCGCCGTGGTCAACACCCTGCGCCTGGCCGTGGTGGCCACGCTGATCGGCTTTGTGCTGGGCAGCCTGTTCGGCTTTGTGGCCGGCTACTTCCGCAACTCCTGGGTGGACCGCACCTGCTCCATGCTGTCGGTGCTGGGCGTGAGCGTGCCCCACTACTGGCTGGGCATGGTGATGGTGATCGTCTTCTCGTCCCAGCTGATGTGGCTGCCGGCCACCGGCGCCGGCCCCGGAGGATCGGGCGACTGGGCCTGGGACTGGGAGCATGTGCAGTTCATGATCCTGCCGGCCATCACCATGTCGGTGATTCCGCTGGGCATCATCGCCCGCACCGTGCGTGCACTGGTGGCGGAATTGCTGGACCAGGAATTCATCCTCGGCCTCAAGGCCAAGGGCCTGACGCACGTCGGCATCTTCCGCCATGTGCTGAAGAACGCCGCCCCCACCGCCCTGGCCGTGATGGGCCTGCAGTTGGGCTATCTGCTGGGCGGCTCCATCCTGATCGAGACCGTGTTCTCCTGGCCTGGCACCGGCTTTCTGCTGAACCAGGCCATCTTCCAGCGGGACCTGCCGCTGCTGCAGGGTTCCATCCTGGTGCTGGCCGTGTTCTTCGTGCTGCTGAACCTCATCGTCGACGTGGTGCAGACCCTGCTCGACCCCCGCATCGCCCGCTGACCGCCACCTTGAGGAGTCCGTTCCATGACCACCCTTTCCCTGTCCAACGACGCGGCGGCCCAGGTCCAGCCGCTGCCCGCGCAGCGCTCGCGCGGCTATTGGTCTTCGGTGCTGCAGCGCCTATTGCACGACCCGGTCGCCATGGGTGCAGCCGCCGTCATCCTGCTGCTGGTGATCGTGGCCATTCTGTCGCCGTGGATCGTCCCATCCGATCCCTATGCCGCCTCTATGCTCAAGCGCCTCAAGCCCATCGGCACCGAAGGCCTGCCGCTGGGCAGCGATGAGCTGGGCCGTGACCTGCTGTCGCGCCTGATGGTGGGCGCGCGCCTGTCGCTGTTCATGGGCATCACCCCGGTGCTGATGGCCTTTGTGATCGGCGCCGGCATCGGCATCCTGGCGGGCTACGCCGGGGGCCGCACCAACACCGTGATCATGCGCACCATCGATGTGTTCTATGCCTTCCCCTCGGTACTGCTGGCGATTGCACTGTCGGGAGCACTGGGCGCCGGCATCTTCAACTCGCTGGTGTCGCTGACCATCGTGTTCATTCCGCAGATTGCCCGGGTGGCCGAAAGCGTCACCGCCCAGGCCCGCAACCGCGACTATGTGGAAGCCGCCCGGGCCACCGGCGCCCACCCGTTCACCATCGTGCGCGTGCATGTGCTGGGCAATGTACTGGGACCGATCTTTGTCTACTCCACCAGCCTGATTGCGGTGTCGATGATCCTGGCCTCCGGCCTGTCGTTCCTGGGCCTGGGCGTGAAGCCGCCGGAGCCGGAATGGGGGCTGATGCTCAACACCCTGCGCACCGCCATCTACACCCAGCCCTGGGTGGCCGCCCTGCCCGGTCTGATGATCTTCATCACCTCGATCTCGTTCAATCTTCTGTCCGACGGCCTGCGTTCGGCCATGGACAACAAGGGGTAAGCCATGCCTTTGACCCACGCAATGCCCGATGTGGGCGGCCCCGCCCAGCCCCTGCTCACCGTGCGCGGCCTGACCAAGCATTTCCCGCTGAAGAACGGCGCCACCGTGCGCGCCGTGGACGGGGTGGATTTTGAGGTGCTCAAGGGCGAGACCCTGGGCGTGGTCGGCGAATCCGGCTGCGGCAAATCCACCACGGCACGCCTGCTGATGCACCTGATGGATCCCACCAAGGGCGAGCTAATTTTTGACGGCCGGACCGTGGGCTCGCGCGATCTGCCGCTGAAGGAGTTCCGCCGCCAGGTGCAGATGGTGTTCCAGGACAGCTATGCCTCGCTGAACCCGCGGCTGACCATCGAGGACTCCATCGCCTTTGGCCCCCAGGTGCACGGCGTGTCGCGCAAGGAGGCCGTGGCCCGCGCTCACCACCTGATGGACCGCGTGGGCCTGGCACCCGCCCGCTTTGCCGAGCGCTACCCGCACGAGCTGTCCGGCGGCCAGCGCCAGCGCATCAACATTGCCCGCGCGCTGGCACTGCAGCCGCGCATGGTGATTCTGGACGAAGCCGTCTCCGCCCTGGACAAATCGGTGGAAGCGCAGGTGCTGAACCTGCTGGCCGAGCTGAAGCGCGAATTCGGCCTGACCTATGTCTTCATCAGCCACGACCTGGGCGTGGTGCACTACATCAGCGACCGCGTGATGGTGATGTACCTGGGCCAGGTGGCGGAGATCGGCCCGTCCGATGCGCTGTTTGCCGAGCCTGCCCACCCCTACACCAAGGCGCTGCTGTCGTCCGTGCCCAGCATGGACCCCGCCCATCGCACGCAGCAGGCGCCGCTGGCGGGCGATCCGCCCAATCCCATCAACCCACCCAGCGGCTGCCGCTTTCACCCCCGCTGCCCCAAAGCCGATGGGGTGTGCGCGCAGCTGGTGCCCGGCATCACCCAGGTGCAGCTGCACCACAGTGCGCGCTGCCTGGTGCACGAGCCCGGCAGCGGCCACCCGCTGGCCCCGGCGGCCGGCTGCATTCCTTTGGCTGCTTGATGGAAAGGCACGCAATGAGCACCCCCACCCCCTCCTCCGCCCCTGTGGTGGCGATTGAAGACCTGAACATCCAGTTCACCGGCGGCAGGAAACCGGTGCAGGCCGTCAGCGGCGTGAGCCTGTCCGTGCGCCCGGGCGAAGCCGTGGCGCTGATTGGCGAATCGGGCTCCGGCAAGAGCGTGACCTTGCGCACCCTGCTGCGCCTGCACCCCGAGCGCAAGACCACCATGAAGGGCAAGGTGCAGGTGGCCGGCCACGACGTGCTGGCCCTGCAGGGCAAGGCGCTGAACGACTTTCGCGGCAAGACCTGCGCCATGATTTTTCAGGACCCGCTGCTGGCCCTGGATCCGGTCTATCCGGTGGGCGCACAGATTGTGGAAGCCATCCGCCGCCACGAACCCGGGGTGCGCAAGGCCGAAGCGGAGCAACGCGCGCTGCAGCTGTTCCAGCGCGTGAGCATTCCCAGCCCGGAACAACGCCTGAAGGCCTACCCGCATGAGATGTCTGGCGGCATGCGCCAGCGCGCCATGATTGCCCTGGCCCTGGCCTGCAATCCGCAGGTGCTGCTCGCGGACGAACCCACCACCGCACTGGACGCCACGGTGCAGATCCAGGTGCTGCTGCTGCTGCGCGAACTGCAACGCGAGCTGGGCCTGGGTGTGATCTTTGTGACGCACGACATCGGCGCCGCCGTGGAAGTGGCCGACCGCATTGCCGTGATGTACGCCGGCCGCATCGTGGAAGAAGGCACGGCCGAGCAGCTGATCCGCAGCCCGCGCCACCCCTACACCATGGCACTGCTGCAAAGCCGCTCGCACGGGGCCATGGAACGTGGCCAGCCCCTGCAGACCATTGGCGGCGCCCCCCCCGACCTGACCGCCATTCCACCCGGATGCGCTTTTGCACCACGCTGCCGCCTGGCACAGGATGCCTGCCTGCAGGCCGTACCCAACCCGGTCACGCTGGCGCCCGGTCACATCGCCCGCTGCATCCGCACCGATGCCTCGGCCGCGCTGGCGCCCCAGTTGCTGGCGGCCTGACGCGCGTTGACGCCGCAGGTGCTGCCCCGCGTGTGTCCCTATGGGCTCTGCATGCGCCATGCAGGTGAATCCCTGGAGACCACGGCTCGCAGCACCTGCTCGCAAGCACCACTCCCCCCTGTCCTTCCACGAGACTTGCCATGCCCTTGAACGACCCTGCACACGCTTTTGTTCCCTACCCCGATGTGCCCGTGCCCCACGCCGGCACCGGCCCCCTGAGCGGTCTGTATTTCGGTGTCAAAGACCTGTTTGACGTAGCCGGCTACCCCACCGGTGGCGGCAACCCGCTGGTGCTGGCCATGTCGGGCACCAAGACCGCCAACGCCCCCACGGTGCAGAAGCTGCTGGATGCCGGCGCCGCACTGGCCGGCAAGACGGTGACGGACGAGCTGGCCTTCTCCATGAATGGCAACAACGCCCACTTTGGCGCCCCCCTGAACGGCGCAGCACCCGATCGCATCACCGGCGGCTCGTCGTCCGGTTCGGCCTCG
This sequence comes from Comamonas sp. UBA7528, assembly GCF_002479375.1. Lineage (NCBI taxonomy): Bacteria > Pseudomonadati > Pseudomonadota > Betaproteobacteria > Burkholderiales > Comamonadaceae > Comamonas > Comamonas sp. UBA7528. Next base: position 57,480 of record NZ_DLMU01000003.1, on the reverse strand, counting down.
GCCGTGTCCAGCCAGCTGTGCGACTTTGCGCTGGGCACCGACACCGGCGGCTCCGTGCGCGCACCGGCCAGCCACTGCGGCCTGTACGGCATCCGCCCCACGCACGGCCGCGTCAGCCTGGCATCGGCCCTGGCCCTGTGCCACAGCCTGGACACCTGCGGCTGGTTCGCCCGCGATGCCCACACTTTTGCCCGCGTGGCCGATGTGCTGCTGGAGGCGGACACCGCCCCGCTGCCGGCCGCGCCCCGCCTGCTGTCGCCCACCGACGTCTGGGGCCTGACCGCCCCCGCCGTCCGCCCGGCCTGGGACGGCGCGCTGCAGCAGATCGCACGCACCTTCGGCCCCAGCACCGACACCGGCGTGGTGCTGGAATCGTTCGATGCCATGTACTGGGCCTTCCGTTATGTGCAGGGTCGCGAGGCCTGGATGACCGATGGTGCCTTCATCGAGCGCTACGCGCCCGTGCTGGGTCCCGGCGTGAAGGAACGCTTTGCATGGTCCAAAGAAGTGACCGATGCCCAGTTCGTTCAGGCCAGCCAGTTCCGCGAACGCTTCCGCAACCACCTGACCGCTCTGCTGGCCAACGATGGGGTGCTGGTGCTGCCCACCATGCCCGACATTGCGCCCCTGCGCTCCGCCGATGAGGCATCGCTGGAGGCCTACCGCAACAACGCCGTGCAGATGCTGTGCATTGCCGGCCTGTCCGGCTTCCCCCAGATCTCGCTGCCGCTGGCCGGGCGCGAGGGGGCGCCGCTGGGCATCTCGCTGCTGGGACCGAAGGGTAGCGACCGCAGCCTGATCGCGATGGCGGAAAAGCTGGCGCAGGCCTGAATCAGGCGCTACGGGGCTGCTCCCGACACCATCGCGGGATGTGAAGCAGACCGGCTCTGGCTGGTCTGCTGCGGGACCTGCCCACAAGGCCCTTTCGGGCTCACTCACCGCTGTTGTGGGCCGCTGGGCGCCCATCTCTGCGGCATCCGCATGCGCGCCAGCCCGGCGCGCTGCGGGCCGGCGGCGGCCTTATTGCAGCAGAGCCACCGTCAGCGCGGGGTCGACCCCGCAGACATCGCAATCCACCTGCGCAGCGCGCCGCTCCACCACCGCAAAATCCCCGCCTTCCACGGCCAGCAGCGCGTGGTGCCAGGTACCCGGTGCCAGCACCACCCCCTGGCGACCATCGGTGATGAAAGCATGTAGATCGGCTGCCTGCGGTGCCGGGCCCGGACGGGCCACGACCACCACAAAGCGCTGCGTGCCCAGCGGAACAAAGGTCTGGCTGCCCAGGGCGTGGCGCTCCATCTCCACCACCTGCAGCGGAAACCGCCGTGCCTGTGCGCGGAACAGCGCCAGTGTGGGCACGCCGCCATCCGCGGTGAGTTGCAGGTCGGCCAGCAGGTCATAGCGCCGGGCGTTGCCGCTGTTGATGCTGCGCTGCGGCAGCGTTGCGGGCTGATCGTCGACCGCCACGACCTGGCCGAAAGGGGCAAAGGCGGCAGGGGTCAGCGGCTGCACCGCCAGCAACAGACCGGAGTTGATGGAAACAGCGGCAGAGGCCGTGGAAGAAAAGGAAGGGCTGTGCATGCCATTGCCCAAGCAATTGCAATGCCGGGTACAGCTTGTCCACAGGCGCGGTGCGCCATGGCGCGTGGTCGCGCGTGAAAAAATGTTTTCACCCTGCGCCGTCGCCACCACAAGACCCAGGCACGCCTCAGGGGATGGTGGGTTCCAGCGCGCCGCCGTTGCAAAACGCTTTTCAGCCGTGGCCACCTCGACCATCGGCGTAGCCTTGCTGCGGCAAGGCCTTACTTGGGCGCACCCAGGCGCTGCTTGTCGCCTTCGCCCTGTCCATCCGAGATGGCAGCCGCCTGGCCCGCAGCAGGGTTCACGGCACCCCCTTCATCCCTGGGACCTTCGCTCTTGGGCGCCGCTTCGGTGGCCGTGGCCTGGGGCAAGGCTGCCAACGGCGGCAGCGGGGCACGCAAGGCATCGGGTTTGGAGGGCGGCAACACGCTGTGGGCAGTGACGATGGGGTCGGCAAACAGCGGTTTGCTGGGGATGGGCTGGTCAAAGTGCGTGGGTGCGGCCATGGGAAAGGCGTTGCCGGCATGCGCGTCCGGCTGGGGGCTGCAGGCGGCCAGCAGGGCGGCGGCGCAGGCGGTGGTCATTACGAAGCGGGTGGGCATAGAGGGCTTTCCTTTCCGGCCCCGGCGGGAGCCTGATCGACCAGCATGCACACCCGGGCCGCATCGGTCTGTAGGTCCAGGCCCTCAGCTGCAGCCACCCGGCCATCCTGCCGGGCGGTATTCCCTGCTGCAGGCGGCGACCACCCGCCATCGGCACTGTGCGCTGCTGCGTGCAGGCCTGGCAGCAGACTTGCGGGAATGGAGCCCGGCACTTGGAAGCGCATGCAAAAAGGAGCGGCCCTTGCGGGCCGCTCCCATTCCTGAAGTGAAAACAGGGTGCCTACCAGGCCAGGCACACACGCGGTGCCTGCCTGGGACAGGCTTACTCCAGCGTGATCTTGGCGGTCTTGATCACTTCGCGCCACTTGCCCACTTCGCTGTTCAGGAAAGCCGTGGAGGCCTTGGGGTCCAGGCCCGAGGGCAGCACGCCACCGGCGTCCAGCTTGGCCTTCACGTCGGCATCGCTCAGGGCCTTGGCGATTTCCTTGTACAGGCGGTCGACGATGGGCTGGGGCGTGCCGGCAGGCACTGCAGCCATGAACCAGGCGTCGGCCGTGAAACCCTTCAGGCCGGCCTCGGTAGTGGTGGGGACGTCGGGCATGGCAGGCAGGCGCGTATCGTGGGCCACGGCCAGGGCGCGCACATTGCCGGCCTTGAGCTGCGAATTGATGGTGACGGCGGTCAGGAAGCCAAAGTCTGTCTCGCCCGCCACCAGCGACACCACGGACGGGGCGCTGCCCTTGTACGGCACGTGCGTGACCTTGACCTTGGACTGGATGGCGTAGAGCTCGCCGCCCATGTGGTTGGGGCCGCCGGTGCCCGACGAGGGGTAGTTCAGCTTGCCGGGGTTGGCCTTGGCGGCGGCCGTCAGGTCGGCCAGGGATTTCAGCGGGCTGTTGGCCCCCACCGTCAGCACCAGCGGGCTGCGGCCCACCAGGCTGACCGGCGCCAGGTCCTTCAGCGGGTTGTAGGGCAGCTTTGGGTACAGGCCCGGGGCCATGGACATGCCGCCCACATCGCCCAGCACCAGGGTGTAGCCGTCGGCCGGCGACTTGGCGACGCGGTCCACACCGATGGTGCCGTTGGCACCCGGCTTGTTTTCCACCACCACCGAGATGTTCATGCTCTCGCTCATCTTCTGGGCCAGCAGACGGCCAACGATGTCGGTGGAGCCTCCGGCCGAGAACGGAATCACCAGCGTGATGGGCTTGCTGGGGTAGTCCGCAGCGTGCACGGCAGGCGATGCCAGGGCCGCCACAGCGGCGGCCAGCCCGCACAGGGCGCGGACCGGGGAAATGGCGGCAAGACGGGAGAGCGATGTCGTCATCAGAACCTCTAATGCTGGTTTAGTGAAATTGAATTGCGCGCAGCATAGCCGCAAAAAGTGCCGGTCTGGACGAGCCACCACCAGGTTATGCGTTTTATTTATTCAAACCACCTGTTTTTTGCATTAATTTACTGCATGGTGGGTGAAGTAGTTTCTCTTTTCAGAGGGAGATGGCCCTGATATTTTTGATAGCGCCCAGCCTACAATGGCCCTTCAATTCCATTATTCGCCCCGATTGCACAGTGCCGCCATGGCGGCGGTCTGCTGAGGGCGAGAGACACTTCTGAAGTTTGGAGACGCTCGATGTCTGACGCCAAGGCCCCGACCCTGACCGATAAACGCGCCCTGCTGCGCCAGGCCGCCCTCGAATACCACGAGTTTCCCAAGCCCGGCAAGCTGCAGATTGCGGCCACCAAGCCCATGGCCAACCAGCGCGATCTGGCGCTGGCCTATTCGCCCGGCGTGGCGGCGCCCTGCGAGGAAATCGTCAAGGACCCTTCCACGGCCTTCAAGTACACCGGCCGCGGCAATCTGGTGGGCGTGATCTCCAACGGCACGGCCGTGCTGGGCCTGGGTGACATTGGCGCACTGGCGTCCAAGCCGGTGATGGAAGGCAAGGCCGTCCTGTTCAAGAAGTTCGCCGGCGTCGATGTGTTCGACATCGAAATCAACGAAAAAGACCCGCAAAAGCTGGTCGAAGTGATCGCGGCCCTGGAGCCCACGTTCGGCGCGCTGAATCTGGAAGACATCAAGGCACCTGAATGCTTCTACGTGGAGCGCGAGCTGCGCAAGCGCATGAACATTCCCGTCTTCCACGATGACCAGCACGGCACGGCCATCACGGTGGCCGCCGCCATGGTCAATGCGCTGAAGGTGGCGGGCAAGAAGATCGAAGAGATCAAGCTGGTGGCATCGGGCGCCGGTGCTGCCGCCCTGGCCTGCCTGAACCTGCTGCTGGAAGTGGGCCTCAAGCGCGAGAACGTGTTCGTCACCGACATCGCCGGCGTGGTCTACGAAGGCCGCACCGAGCTGATGGACGAGGACAAGGCCCTGTTCGCCCAGAAGACCGATCTGCGCACCCTGGGCCAGGTGATCGAAGGCGCCGACGCCTTCCTGGGCCTGTCCGCCGGCGGCGTGCTCAAGCAGGACATGGTGCAGAAGATGGCGGCCAAGCCCATCATCTTCGCGCTGGCCAATCCCAACCCCGAAATCATTCCCGAAGATGTGAAGGCTGTGCGCGACGACGCCATCATCGCCACTGGCCGCACGGACTACCCCAACCAGGTGAACAACGTCCTGTGCTTCCCGTACATCTTCCGCGGCGCACTAGACTGCGGCGCCACCACCATCACCACCGAGATGGAAATTGCGGCCGTGCACGCCATCGCCGCACTGGCCGAGGCCGAACAGTCCGAAGAAGTGGCCGCCGCCTATGTGGGCCAGGAGCTCACCTTTGGTCCGGAATACCTGATTCCCAAGCCTTTCGATCCGCGCCTGATGCTGATCGTGGCGCCCGCCGTGGCCCAGGCCGCGGCCGACTGCGGCGTGGCCCAGCGCCCCATCCAGGACATGGATGCCTACCGCGAGCACCTGAAGACCTTTGTCTACGCCTCGGGCTCGGTGATGAAGCCCATCTTCACGGTCGCGAAGAAGGCCGCCAAGAAGCGCGTGGCCTACGCCGAGGGTGAGGACGAACGCATCCTGCGCGCCTGCCAGATCGTGGTGGACGAGCGCATCGCCCGCCCCACGCTGATCGGCCGCCCGGCCATCATTGCCCAGCGCGTCGAGAAGTTCGGCCTGCGCCTGAAGGAAGGCGTGGACTACGACGTGGTCAACGTGGAGCACGACGACCGCTACCGTGACTTCTGGCAGACCTACCACCGCATGACCGAGCGCAAGGGCGTGACCGAAGCCATTGCCAAGATCGAGATGCGCCGCCGCCTGACGCTGATCGGCTCGATGATGCTGGAAAAAGGCCAGGTCGACGGCCTGATCTGCGGCACCTGGAACAATACCGCCATCCACCTGCACTACATCGACCAGGTGATCGGCAAGCGTGCAGGCGCTACCACCTACGCCTGCATGAACGGCCTGCTGCTGCCGGACCGCCAGGTGTTCCTGGTGGACACCCACGTCAACTACGACCCCTCGGCCGAGCAACTGGCCGAGATCACCATCATGGCGGCCGAAGAAATGAAGCGCTTCGGCATCCACCCCAAGGTGGCGCTGCTGAGCCATTCCAACTTCGGCTCCAGCAACCAGCCCAGCGCGCTCAAGATGCGCGAGACGCTGGAGCTGCTGCGCATCCAGGCCCCCTGGCTGGAAGTGGACGGCGAGATGCACGGCGACGTGGCCATCGACAGCGAAGCCCGCAAGAAGCTGATGCCCCACAGCACGCTGACCGGCGATGCCAACCTGCTGGTGCTGCCGAATATCGATGCGGCCAACATCTCCTACAACCTGCTCAAGCAGGTGGCAGGCGGCGGCATTGCCATCGGCCCGGTGCTGCTGGGCGCGGCCCAGCCGGTGCATGTGCTGACCCCCAGCACCACGGTGCGCCGCATCGTCAACATGACCGCCCTGACAGTGGCCGACGCCAACGCCGCACGCGGCTGAACGGCCGGCCCCCTGGGGGCCGTGCTACACAAACTTTACATTGATACGGCGCAAGCGCCGGCCTGGGGCGACCCGGCCGGCGCTTGCTTTTTGGGGGGCGCTGCGTCACACTTACGGGTCGAAATTTCGGGCAAACCCGGGTTTTGGAAGGTGTTTATCGATGTTCCAGGCGGTTGCCAATCACGCGTTGCGCACAGGTATGGCCGTGCTGCTGGGTGCAGCTTGCGCCCTGCCGGGCACGTTTGCATTCGCGCGCGGCACATGGGATGCGGCCGTGGATGCGCCTGGCATCACGCTGCAGGAATTGCCCCCGCAGGGCCGCACCACCTACGCACTGATCCTGGAAGGCGGGCCGTTCCCGTATGACAAGGATGGCGCGGTGTTCGGCAACCGGGAGCGCGTCCTGCCTGCGAACCGGCGCGGCTATTACCGCGAATACACCGTCAAAACGCCCCGTTCCCGCGACCGAGGTGCACGCCGCATCGTCTGCGGCGGCCAGCAGCCGCAGCAACCTGATGCGTGCTACTACACCAGCGACCACTACAGCAGCTTCCGGAAGATCACGCCATGAGCTACCAGGACTTGGATTGGGACCGCCAGAGCAACGCCATGGGGAACTTCCTGGCCAGCCCGCCGTCCACCCCTGCATTGCAAAACCCCGCTTTCCTGGGGTTTGCACGAACAACAGAAAGTACCACGGAGATGGAAAAGCGCCCACTTCGTCCCGAGAACGATACCCCGCTGCGCGGGGTGCGCAGCAACATCGTGCAGTCGATCCGGGCCTTCCACATCCCCGATCTGCAGAAAGCCGCGGCCACGCTGGGTCAGCATTTCCTGTACGCCAACCTGGCCCACGCCCAGAACAAGCCCGATATCCTGGAGCTGATTTCCACCCAGTTCCACTTCCCCGCGCATTTCGGCAAGAACTTCGATGCGCTGTACGACTGCCTGACCGACCCCATCCACAAGGCCGGGCCGCAGCCGGGCTTCATCCTGGTGCTGGACCAGATCCCCACCACCACCAAGTTCGACAAGGAAGCACGCGAACAGTTTCTGGACTGCTTCCGCGATGCGGCCGAGTACTGGGCCGAGCGCAAGATCGCCTTCCGCTGCTTCTACTCCTTCCTGTAAGCGCCGCAGCGCCTGCCACCATGCGGAAACGCCCGGTCACACCGGGCGTTTTCATGTAGTGCCTCTGCCGGGCTCCATGCGACCGGCATCCCGCCGGCCCACAGGGGCAGCCGTGCTGTCAGGACAGGGCGGCTGCCAGGGCTTCGTACTCCCGCACCGGCACTTCCTCGGCGCGGCGCTGCAGGTCGAAGTCGCCCGCAAAGCCTTTTTCCTCCAGCCACTTGCCCAGGGTGTTGCGCAGGATCTTGCGGCGCTGGCTGAAGGCCACACGCACCAGCTCCTCGAGCAGCTGCGGGTTCAGCGCTGCAGGCTGGGCCTTGGGCACCATGCGCACCACGGCGCTGTTGACCTTGGGCGGCGGGTCAAAACTCTCCGGCGGCACGAACAGCACGTTTTCCATGGCGTAGCGCCACTGCAGCATCACGGACAGGCGCCCGTAGTCGGACGAACCGGCATCGGCCACCATGCGGTCGATCACCTCTTTTTGCAGCATGAAATGCTGGTCCTGCACCACGTCCACGCAGTCCATCAGGTGGAACAGGATGGGCGACGAGATGTTGTAGGGCAGATTGCCCACCACGCGCAGCCTGGGCACGCCCAGGCGCTGGGCCAGCGCCCGGAAATCCACCTTCAGCACATCGCTCTCGACCACATCCAGCTCGGGCCGCAGGCGCAGGCGCACGGCCAGGTCACGGTCCAGTTCGATGACGGTGATCTTGCCCAGTCGCTCCACCAGGGGCTGGGTCAGCGCCATCAGGCCGGGGCCGATCTCCACCACCGGCTCGCCAGCCTGGGGGTGGATGGCATCCACGATGGCGTCGATGATGCCGTGGTCGGTCAGAAAATTCTGGCCAAAGCGCTTGCGGGGAATATGTTTCATGCCAAGCAAAAGCGGTGCCTCGGCACCGCTCGGTAAGAAAAAGAAAGGGGCACAGCCGGAATGATGGCACTCCCGCTGTGCCGACGGGGGCACAGGGGCATCCTGCCACCCGTGCGCCCCTGTCCGCCGCGCTTACTGCGGCGGCTCGCGGTATTCCACATAGGTGCGGCCACGCAGCTCCTGCAGCCAGGTGTCGTAGTCTTTTTCGGTCTTCTGGGCCTTGACCACATCGCGCAGCATCTCGCGCTGCTCACGCGGGCTCAGCGCGGCCTGGCGGCGTTCCACCAGCTGGATCAGGTGCACACCAAAGCGCGAGACCACGGGGGGGCTGATTTCGCCGGGCTGCAGACGCTCCAGCACCTGCTCGAACTCGGGCACATAGCGGCCCGGACCGGCCCAGCCCAGATCACCGCCCTGGGCGGCGCTGCCGTCCTGCGAGTACTGGCGCGCCAGTGCCTCGAAACTGGCATTGCCCTGGAGGATGCGGTTGCGCAGCTCGGCCAGGCGCTCGGCCGCTTCCCGCTCGTTCATCTGTGCCGAGGTGCGCAGCAGAATGTGGCGGGCATGGTTCTGCGCCACCACCATGGGGACGCCATCGGAGCTCTTGTCGATCACCTTCAGCACGTGGAAACCGGCTGGCGAGCGCACCGGCCCCACCACGCTGCCCACCGCCGCGCTGCGCACGGACTGCACAAACAGCTCGGGATAGCGGTCGGCCGGGCGCAGGCCCAGGATGGGCGTCGTCTTGACATCGGAGAAGCGCTGGGCGGCGGCCTCGAAATCGCCGCTGCGGGCCGCCTGTGCGGCTTCTTCGGCACGCGCCTTGAGCTGCGCCACCTGCGCTTCGGAGGCACCTTCGGGCACGGCCACCAGGATGTGGCCCAGGTTCAGTGCCGCCACCGCGGCATCGGTCTGCCCGGTCTTGCTGCGCTGCTCGCGCAGGTAACGGTCGATGTCCTGGTCGCTGACCTTGACCCGGTTGTCCACTTCCCGTTCCCGCAGACGCTGCAGCGTCATCTGGCTGCGCAGTTCGTCGCGGAATTTGGCTTCGGCAATGCCTTCCTTCTTCAGCTCGCGCAGCAACTGGGCCTTGCTGATGCTGTTGTTGCGGGCCACGGCCTCCATGCCCTGGTCCACCGCGTAGTCATCGACCTTGATCCCGATTTCCTTGGCGTACTGGATCTGGGCTTTTTCCAGAATCAGGCGCTCCAGCACCTCACGGGCCAGTTGCGCCTGGGGCGGGCGCTGGCCGCCTTCCTTGGCCAGGCTGTCCTCGACCCGGGCCATGCGGGCGCGCACCTCGTTGTTGGTCACCGGCTCGGAATTGACCACCGCCACGATGTAATCGGCCGAGCGCAGCCCTTGTGCAGCCGCTTCGCGGCGCAGTTCGGGCGTCTGGGTTTGCTCCAGCGCGCGGGACATGCCCGGCGCACCGCTGGCACGCAGTCCCTGGGCCGAAGCACCCATGCCGGCCAAGGCCGACAGACACAGAACACTGGCGGACACCGCATGGCGCGGCAATGCAGAAAATCGCATGGAACGGATCATGGAAATCAATCGTAATTGCTGAAGCGGCTGGCAACAGAGTCAGTTCCGTCACGCAGGCCGCGGTAACGCGGAATCTGGTCTTTGAGGCTTTGCAGGGGATCGTTGCCCAGGCTCAGGCGCGAGAAGCCCACGAACTCGACCTGGAACATCAGCTTGGTCGCCGAAGAGCGGATGCTGTTCTGGTGGCGCTCCACCAGCACACGGCCAATCCAGCAGCAGCTGTCGTACTCGAAGCCGACCACGGTGTCGATCATCTTGTTGTCCTGCATGCTGTAGTTCATCCGGCCCACCGTGTACCAGCGGCCTTCGCCCGGCAGGTTGCGGCGTGCGGGCGGGGTGAAATCCCCCCCCAGCAGCGCGGCCACCGGCCACTGCCAGCCCACATCCACCTGTTCGCTGGAGCCCCGCTGCATGCGGTACGCCATACTGATGGTCCGGTAGGGTCCCGGGCTGTAACGGGCGCTGACCGTGGAACGGGTGCTGCGGTTGATGTCCTGGTTGTACTGCACCGTGCTGTCGAACGCCCAGCGCTGGTTCCAGTTGAAACCGGCCCCCAGCAGCAGATCCGACAGGCTTTCGGTACCCGGCACCTCACCCGGCAATGTCACGCGCTGGTCCTTGAAGCGCATGCGCTGGGCAATCCCCAGGCGCACCGCTTCCGCGCCGGTCTGGCGGTCCAGCCAGCGGGTGGTCAGGCCCATGGTCAGCACATTGTTGTCGGCAATGCGGTCCTGACCCACATAGCTGTTCTCCATGAAGATGGAGGCGAAGTTGAAGTCCGAACGCGCCGTGTCATAGACCGGCAGCATGGACTGGTCGCGGTACGGCGTGTAGGCGTAGAAGGCCCGCGGTTCCAGCGTCTGCACGTAATCCTTGCCGAAGAACGTGGTGTCGCGCTCGAACACCAGCCCGCTGTCCAGGCTGAAGGTGGGCAGGGTGCGCTGGAAGCTGGTCTGGCCATTGATGACCGTGTTGTCCAGCTGGTAGCTGGTGGTGTGGATCTGCACCTTGGGCTTGATGAACCAGCCCGGCGCCAGGAAAGATCGGCTCAGCTGGGCCAGGGCATAGCTGCGCTGGCCATTCCAGATGTGGTTGCTGCCATCGAGGTTATGGGCGCGAAAACGCGTGGTGTCGGCTTCCCAGCTGAAATCCAGCCCGCCGGGCAGGTCGTAGGGCGTGTAGCGCCACACCAGCTGCGGCATGCGGTCAAAGGGCGGCACGATGGGCGAATCCACCTGCTGCTGCACCTGCCACTGCTGCATCAGCAGCGTCACGCTGTGGTCGTTGCGCCCCCAGCTCAGGACGCCGGTGCTGGGTACCAGCCGCTCGCGCAGCAGCTTGCTGGCCCGGGTGAAATCGCGCCAGTAATTGCCATCGCTGACGCGGTTCACGTCAAAGCTCAAGCCCAGCCCGCCGATCGGCGAATCAAAGGACTGGCGGTGCTTCCAGGAATAGCCCCAGCGGTCCCGGTCGCGCAGCTTGTCCTCGGGCATGGCCTCCAGCGTCAGCTCGCCGCTGTACTTCGGCTCCAGATAGCGGAATTCTCCGGCCAGCCCCAGGCCACGCTTGCTCATCACCGTGGGGGTGAGGATGGCGTCGCGGTTGGGCGCCAGGTTCCAGTAATAGGGCTGGGCATATTCCAGGCCATTGACGCTGTCGATGCCGATGCTGGGAGGCAGCAGACCGGATTTGCGCTTGTCCGACAGCGGAAAGCTCACGGCGGGCACCGGCAGCACCGGTACACCCTTGAACTCCAGCACGGCGTTCTTGGCATAGCCCACTTCTTCCGCGCGGTCCAGCTGGATGGTCTTGGCACGCAGCACCCAGTCGGGCTCCCAGCTGGCGGAATCGTCGCGCAGGCAGGTGGTGTAGGTGGCATCGTGCACCACGGAGCGGTCACGGTCGATGAAGTCCACCCGCGAGGCATCGCCATGCGCCTGGGTTTGCAGAAACTGGTAGCTGGCGTCGTTGAACTGGCCCTGGAAGGCGTCCACATGCAGCTTGAGCGCCGTGCCCTGGTACACATCCCCGCCCTTGTTGATGTGCACGCTGCCTTCGGCGTCGACCAGATCGTCGGCCACGGAGTAGTCCACGCGGTCGGCGCGCACCACCATATCGCCCTTGCGCAGCTCGGCATTGCCACTGACCTGGGCCCGCACATCGGCCTGGCCGGTCACATGGTCACCGCGCACATAGGAGGGCAACTGGTCCTCGACGGCCGAGGGCAGCTTTTCCAGCAGCTGGCTGCTGGGCTTGAGCTGCAGCGGCGGCAGATCGCCGCCGCTGTCCTGGGGCGCGGTCTGAGCCCAGGCGCCGGAACAGGCCAGCAGGGCAGCGGCCGCCAGCGGACGCACAACGGCACCACGCGGTGGGGCGCACCGGGATGTCACGGAGAGGGCTGGGGGCAGCAAACGGGCAGACACGTTCAATGGAGGGCGAAGAAAAATCCGGGGGCACCCGGCTGGTGCCGGACGGTTTGTAGAATCCGATTATCCATGAGCGATTCCATCTCCCCCATTTCCAGCGTGGTATGGGCCGATCCGGCCCGCGAACGCGCCTTCCAGACCTGGCTGACACCGTTGGCTGTCCAGCATGGGCTGGATCTGTCCAGCCTGCGCCCGGCTTCGGCCGATGCAAGCTTTCGCCGCTATCTGCGCCTTGACCGCAGTGCAGGCGGCAGCCTGATCGTCATGGACGCCCCGCCGGACAAGGAGAACTGTACCCCTTTCGTCCAGGTGCAGGGCCTGATGCAGCAGTCCGGTCTGAACGTGCCAGCCATTCTCGACTGGAACCAGCCCAGCGGCTTCATGCTGCTCTCCGACATGGGCAGCCGCACGCTGATCGAGGTGCTGGACCCCGCTCGGCCCCAGGATGCCGAACTCTGGTACCGCCACGCCGTGGACCTGCTGCTGCAATGGCAGCAGGCCTCCCAGCCCCACGTGCTGCCGGCGTACGACGAGGCCCTGCTGCGCCGCGAGTTGCAGCTCTTCCCCGACTGGTATATCGCCCAGCACCGCCAGGTCACGCTGGACGACAAGCAGCAGGCCGTGCTGTCCAAGGCGTTCGACCAGATCGTGGCGCACAACCTGCAGGCGCCCAGCGTCTATGTGCACCGGGACTTCATGCCGCGCAACCTGATGCTGCCCAGCGACCCCACCCAGTCGCTGGCCGTGCTCGACTTCCAGGATGCGGTCTACGGCCCCGTCACCTACGACATCGCCAGCCTGCTGCGCGATGCCTTCCTGACCTGGGAAGAGGACTTTGTCATCGACATTACCGTGCGTTACTGGGAAAAAGCGCGCCGCTCGGGATTGATCGGCGCCAAGAGCGCCTCGGGCTGGGGCGATGACTTCGGCGAGTTCTACCGCGCCGTGGAATGGATGGGCCTGCAGCGCCACCTGAAGGTGGCCGGCATCTTTGCCCGGCTGACATTGCGCGACGGCAAGCCCAAGTACCTGGCGGATACGCCGCGTTTCATCCACTACATCCGCACCACCTGCAGCCGCTACCGCGAGCTGGCCCCGCTGCTGCGCCTGGTCGACCAGATCGAAGGTGTCCAGGCCCAGGTCGGCTATGCCTACGGCCGGATGTGATCCCCGGCTTGCACCGCCCCCTCTGCACGTGTACCGCCGGTTTCCGTTGCCCCGCATCTGACACTGGCCGCACCGCTCCAACACCCTTTTCTTCCTTGCCAGCCCCCACCGCATGCCGCGCTTTCACTGCCCCCTGCCGCTGACCGCCGGCGCCGAACTGGACCTGCCCGCCGGCGCGGCCCGCCATGTGCAGGTGCTGCGCATGCAGCCCGGCCACACCCTCACCCTGTTCGACGGCAGCGGCGACGGCGAATGGAGCGCCACCATCCTGCAGATGGGCCGCAGCACGGTGCAGGTGCGCGTGGATGCCTTCCACGCCACGGCGCGCGAAGCCTCCCGCCCGGTGCACCTGCTGGCCGGCATCACCGCCAACGAGCGCATGGACTGGCTGGTGGAAAAAGCCACCGAAATCGGCGTGGCCAGCATCACCCCGCTGCTGGCCGAACGCAGCGTGCTCAAGCTCAAGGGCGAGCGCGGTGACAAGAAGCGCAGCCACTGGCAGGCCGTGGCCGTGGCGGCCTGCGAGCAGTGCGGCGGCAACCGCGTGCCCGCCATCCACCCTGCGATGACCCTGGCCGAATGGACCGCCGCCCACCCACTGACAGACTCCGCAGACACGCAACGCGTGCTGCTGTCACTGGCCGACGGCACGCGCCCGCTGCTGCAGGCCGTTGCGGCCGGCCAGACACCGGTCCTGTTCCTGTCCGGTCCCGAAGGCGGCCTGTCTCCGGCCGAAGAGTCCCTGGCCCGCGCCCAGGGCTTTGCCCCGGTCACGCTGGGGCCGCGTGTGCTGCGCGCCGAAACCGCACCCATCATGGCGTTGTCCGCACTGGTATTGGGTTGAACCCGCAAACGACCGTTCGTCGTGTCAACGTGGTAATTTTTGCCTGCGGCTCTGTCCAAGAGACGACATTTCCCTAGAATCCGGAAACATTTATTTACAACCGGACCCCTGCGCAGGTTACCCACCAGCGCAGCCCAGAAGGAAAGCTGCCGTGACATCCGCCACCGAGCCGCCTTCGCAGACGGCCCGCATACGGCGCTGGCTGCTGTCGGACGATCCGCACATCCGCACCCACACCGCCATGTCCGGTCTGGCCCTGGTGCTGATGGCGTGTTGCGTTGGCTTGCTGCTCTGGCTGGCCCTGAACAGCCATGCCCCCCTGTCCTGGGTCATCACCTGGAGCCTGGTGTCGCTGGGTGGCCTGCTGGCGGCCACCCTGGCCATCCGCCTGGGCTGGACACGCCGCCTGAACGACCCCTCGCTGACCCTGCCGCAGATGCTCTGGGCCATCACCAGCGCTGCCGTGGCCTATCTGGTGGTGGCCGATGCCCGCGACATGCTGCCCTGCATGGTCGCCATGGTGCTGCTGTTCGGTTCGCTGGGCCTGCGCATGCGCCAGATCGTGGGCATCACCCTGTACGCCTGTGTGGCCACCAGCGCCGCCATGGTGCTGGCCCCCCGGCTGCTGAACCAGCCGGTGTCGGTGGCCGACGCCGCCCACGCCGTGATGCTGGCTGTGGTACTGCTGGCCTGCATGGGCGTGAGCCTGCGCCTGCATTCGCTGCGCAGCCGGCTCCAGCAGCAGCGGCTGGCCTTGTCGCGGGCCCTGGAGGAGCACCGGGCCCTGGCCTCGCGCGATGCCCTGACGGGCTTGCTCAACCGCCGCTCCATGCTGGAACTGCTGGAGCTGGAGCAGCGCCGCTGCGTGCGGGGCCAACGCAGCATGGCCCTGGCCGTGCTGGACATTGACCACTTCAAACGCATCAATGACAACTACGGCCACGCCGTCGGCGACCGTGCGCTGCAGGCTTTTGCCCACACCGTGCGCCACACCGTGCGCGGCGGCGATGTGCTGGCCCGCTGGGGCGGCGAAGAATTCGTGCTGCTGCTGGGGGATGTGAACGACCACGCTGCCCTCAGCCTGCTGCA
Organism: Comamonas sp. UBA7528; assembly: GCF_002479375.1. Taxonomy (NCBI): domain Bacteria; kingdom Pseudomonadati; phylum Pseudomonadota; class Betaproteobacteria; order Burkholderiales; family Comamonadaceae; genus Comamonas; species Comamonas sp. UBA7528. The sequence continues at coordinate 42,269 of NZ_DLMU01000003.1, read as the reverse complement.
GCGCATTGGCCAGGCCGTCTCCCAGGCTGTCGTGGCCGATGCCCCCGAAGGCCTGCGCATGACCGTCTCGACCGGCCTGACCGTGCACCTGCCTGGCGAATCGGTCGAAGCCACGCTGGAGCGCGCCGACCAGGCCCTCTACCGTGCCAAGCACCAGGGTCGCAACTGCGTGGTGCTGGCCGACATGCAGGTGCCACCACCACCGCCCCCTCCGCCACCGCCGCTGGCCCCGGCCGGACTGACGGCCGGCCCCGCAGCGTCAGCGCAGACAGCGGCCTCCTTGCACTGAGCCCTGCACCCGTGCAGAGCGCGCAGGCCGGCTCCAGGACATGGAGTGCCGGTCCATCCCGCGCGTGGTGTCCATCCTGCGCTACGCTGTGCGGTTTGGACGGCCCGGTGTCCCGGGCCGCCCGCCACCTTGGAGTTTCTGCATGACTGTTTCCACCTCCGGCCCCATCACCCGCCACCATGTGGGCGCCCGCCTGTCCGAGACCGCGGTCCACCACGGCACCGTCTACCTGGCCGGCCAGATCCCCGAACACCACCCGGATGGCGATATGCGCGTGCAGACCCAGGAGGTGCTGGGCCATGTGGAACGCCTGCTGAAAGAAGCGGGCAGCAGCAAGGCCCACATCCTGTCGTGCAACATCTTCATCCGCAACGCGGCCGACATCACGGTGATGAACGAGGTCTGGGATGCCTGGATCGTGCCCGGCCACACCCCGCCCCGCTGCACCGTGATCGCCCCGGCCATCAACCCCCAGTACCTGATCGAGGTGGTGGTCATCGGCGCACAGATCGCGGCCTGATACGGCCTAACGCTGCGGCCACTGCTGGTCCAGCCACTGCTGCAGCCGGGCGAACACCGGCGCTGCCAAGGCCTCGCTTTCATTGAAGATCTCATGGAAAGCCGGCTCAAAGCACTGGGCCTGCAGCACCGCCTGCGGTGCCTGCCGGGCCAGGGCGGCACTGCCCGCCGGGTCCACCACCCGGTCCTGCCCGGCCCACAGCAGCAAGGTGGGAACGCGCCAGGCCGGCGCCCGGGCCACGACCCGCGCACCACCTTCGGCCATGTAACGTGCCATCCGGCCGCTGATGCGCGGGTGCTGCAAGGGATCGCGGTCATAGGCCTGCACCACCGCCGGGTCGTGCGACAGATGGCGCGAATCCACGCCATTGTGGACGCGCAGGTTCGGCAGCAGCCGGGGCAGACTGGCCAGCAAGGCTTTCTGCACCGCTGACAAATGCAGCGCCAGCGCGGGGGAGGACAGCACCAGGCCATCCACCTGGCATGCACCGGATGCCACCGCATCCGCCGCCACCAGCCCGCCCATGCTGTGCCCGAGCAACACCAGGGGCCGGGAGGCCGGCATGCCGGCACGGGAGGCATCCAGCATCCGCGCCAGATCGTCCAGCAGCCGCCCGTCGCTGCTCAGGCCGCCCCGGGGGCCGCCCGACCGGCCATGGCCATACTGGTCATAGGCCCGCACGGCCAGGCCCCAGCCGTTCAGGCGCTGCGCCAGCGCGGCATAGCGGCCGGCGTGCTCGCCCATGCCGTGCACGATCAGCACCGTGGCACGCACCGCCGCCGCAGGCGCCAGCGGCCAGTCGTAGACCGCCAGGGGCGTCCCGTCAGCGGCGGGCAGGAAAGTGGACTCTGTCGGATGCATACCGCGGGGCTCTCCTTGCAGTACCCGGCGCGGGCGGGCCGGGAATATCAAAAAAATAGCTGCCTGCGCCCTTTGCGTGGGCTTTGGCAGCTATTTTTGGGAATTCCCTCAGCGACTCAAGCTGTCGCTTCCTCGGATTGCGCCACCGGCATGGCGGCAATCACCTGGGCCACGGCGGCGGTGAGCTTCTTGGCATAGGGCACATGCAGGAACTCATTGGGGCCGTGGGCATTGCTCTTGGGGCCCAGCACGCCGCAGACCATCATCTGTGCGGTGGGGAAGCCCTGGCTCAGCAGGTTCATCAGCGGGATGGTGCCACCCTGGCCGATGTAGCCGCAGTCCGCGCCAAAGTGGGCCTGGCTGGCCGCATTCAGGGCCGTTTCGAACCAGGGGCTTGTGCCAGGTGCGTTCCAGCCACTGGAGCTGGACAGGCCTTCCCAGGTCACCTTGGCCTGGTACGGGGCATTGTCTTCCAGCAGCCGCTGCATCTCCTGCACGCAGGTGGCGGCGTCGACCAGCGGCGGCAGGCGCAGGCTGAGCTTGAAGGCCGTGTAAGGCCGCAGCACATTGCCCGCGTTCTGCAACGTGGGGAAGCCTTCGGCACCGGTGACGGACAGCGTGGGTTCCCAGGTGCGCTTGAGCAGGGCTTCCACCGGATCGGTGGTGGTGGGCAGGGCCACCAGGGTGCTGCCGCCGCAGTCATGGTGGGCCCAGGGAAAGCGCTTGTAGGTTTCCTCGCCCAGGATGGCCGCCGTGGCCCGGGCCTGGGCCAGACGCTCGGGCGGCACCTGGCAGTGGAAGCTGGCAGGGAGCATGCGACCGGTCGCACTGTCTTCCAGCCGGTCCAGCACCTGGCGCATGATGCGGAACGACGAGGGCACCACGCCCGAGGCATCGCCCGAGTGCACCCCCTCGGTCAGGATTTCCACCTTCAGCGTACCGCTGGCCATGCCGCGCAGGCTGGTGGTCAACCACAGCTGGTCGTAGTTGCCGGCACCGCTGTCCAGACAGATCACCAGCTCCACCGCACCCAGGCGGGGACGCAGGGCATCCACATAGGGCAGCAGATCGCGCGAACCGCTCTCTTCGGCCGTCTCGATGATGCCCACAATGCGCGGGTGGGCCACGTTCTGGCGCTTGAGTTCCTGCACCGCCGCCACGCTGGCGTAGACGGCATAGCCATCGTCCGCGCCGCCGCGGCCGTAGAGCTTGCCGTCCTGGTAGACCGGGGTCCAGGGGCCCAGGTCACTGCGCCAGCCTTCGAATTCGGGTTGCTTGTCCAGGTGGCCGTACATCAGCACCGTGGGAGCGCCGCTGGCATTGGCCCCGGGCTGGGTGCCTTCCACCTCAAAGAACAGCACCGGTGTGCGGCCTTCCAGGCGCACGATTTCCAGCTTCAGGCCGGGCACTTTCTGCGCTTCCACCCAAGTGGCAGCGTTGCGCAGCACCGTGTCCAGCAGGCCCTGGGCCGCCCAGTCGGGGGCAAACATGGGCGATTTGGCGGGAATGGCGATGTAGTCCTTGAGCTGGGCCACGATGTCGCGGTCCCATTGCTGGCTGACATGCTCCAGCGCCTGTGTGGTGTCCAGCGCGGTGGACGGAATGCGTGCGTTCATGGCGAAGCTCCTGGTCACTGCGGCCGGCACCGGGCGGACGCGAAGCAAACATTGTGCGCCATGCCAGAGCCCCCACAGCCCAGGGGGCGCCAGCCCGCCCCTGCCGGGCCGCCCCGCAGCCGATGTCAGCGGGGCAGTGCCGGCCCTGCGGCAGCCGGCGCCGCCAGATGCAGGGGCGGTGCATCGGCGGGCTGCAGCTTGAACACGCTGACCGCGGCTTCCAGGCCGCTGGCCTGGTCGCGCATGCTGGAGGAAGCCGCGGCCGACTCCTCCACCAGCGAAGCGTTCTGCTGGGTCAACTGGTCCAGCTCGGCCACATCGTGGTTGACCTGGGCCATGCGCTCGGCCTGCTCGGAGGCGCTGGCCGAGATTTCGCCCACGATGTCGCCCATGCGCTGCACGGAGCTGACGATCTCGTCCATGGTCTGGCCGGCGGCCTGCACCAGCTGGGCACCGGACTCCACCTGGTGGACCGAGCTGCCGATCAGCGCCTTGATCTGCTTGGCCGCTTCGGCGCTGCGCCCGGCCAGCGAACGCACCTCGCTGGCCACCACGGCGAAGCCCCGGCCCTGCTCTCCGGCCCGCGCGGCTTCCACGGCGGCGTTCAAGGCCAGGATGTTGGTCTGGAACGCGATGCCATCGATCACGCCGATGATGTCGGCAATCTGGCGGCTGCTGTCGTTGATTGCCCCCATGGTGCGCACCACCTGGCCCACCACCTGCCCGCCGCGCGAAGCCACTTCCACGGCCGAGGCCGACAGCTGGTGCGCCTGCCGCGCCGCGTCGGCGGCCTGGTGCACACCCTGGGCCGTGTCCACCATGCGCTGGGCCGTGCGCGCCAGCCGGTCGGCGGTGTTGTCGGTGCGCTCGGCCAGATCGGCATTGCCCAGGGCGATCTGGCTGCTGGCGCTGGCAATGTTGTGCGCCGCCAGACTGACCTGCTGCAGCATGGCCACGTAGCGCTGGCGCATGTCTTCGACCTCGCGCACCAGATCGCCAATTTCATCGCGGCGCGGGCTGTGGAAAGGCTGGGTCAGATCGCCCTGGGCCACCAGGGTCAGCGCCTGCGTCAGCCCGCGCAGCGGCTGGCTCACGCCCCGGCGCAGCACCCAGAACAGGCCGGCGGCCAGCAGGGCCAGCGCCACCGCCATGGCACCCCACACGGCAAACAGCGCGCGGCGCTGGCCGGCCATGGCTTCGCGGTCCGAGACTTCGGTCACCACCCACCAGCCGGACTGGGTCTTGCGCACCACGGCCCAGGGGTCTGCGCCTTGCTCCGGCAGCAGTGCGACCGCATCGCGCACCCAGCCGTCCGGGCTGTCGGCCAGCGCCTGCAAGGTCGCCTGGGCCTGGGGAAGGGCCTCCAGCACCTTCTGGCCGGCATGGCTGGGATGGGCCACAAACCGGGCCTGCGCCAGGCTGGTGCCCGGGTCGATCACCATGGCACCGCCATGCTCGTACAGGCGCAGCCCGGACACCTGGCGCAGCAGACCTTCCTGGAAGGCGCTGAGGTCGGTGCCCACAAACAGAATCCCCACCACCTGGTTCTGCGCATCGCGCAGCGGCGCGTAGTGCGTCATATACGGCTTGCCGAACAGCGTGGCGCGGCCGATGAAGCTCTGGCCATCGCGCACCCGGGCATATGCCGCATGCTGGCGGTCCAGCATGGTGCCGATCACGCGCTCGCCCTGCGGGTTGCGCAGCGAGGTGGTGATGCGCACAAAGTCATCGCCCTGGCGGGCAAACACCGTGGCCACACCGCCGGTGTCGGCACTGAACTTGTCCGGCAGCGCAAAGTTGCCGTTCAACACCTCGCCGTCCACGGACAGCTGGCCGCTGGCAGGGTCCAGCGCCACGTGGCCCACAAAGTGGCGGGCAAACCCTTGGGACGCCTTGACCACCATGTCGCGGTTGGCATGCTCCACCGCGTCGACCGAAGCCACCAGCGCCTGGGTGGCATGGCCCACGCTGGCCACCAGCTGCGTGCGCGAAGCCTGGTTGGTGATGGACGCGGTCACCAGGCTCAGCGCCAGCAACACCAGCGCCACCATCGCGATGGCGATGGCGGTGACCCGGCGGGCCACGGAACGACGGCCTGCAGCCGCAGAAGAAGAGGACAACATGGGATACCCGCACCAGGACACAAAACGGGCGGATTCTCACATTGCGTTACTGAGTAAGTCCTGACGAACGGCAAAGCCCTGCAATCCGTCCGCTTTTTACGGCAACCACAGGGCTTTTTGCACCAATACAGGGAATTCTGCCTTTATCGCCGCTGGCGGACAGCTCTGGCCCGCCATCGACCGCAGGCCGTCCACGGCAAGCACCTGCTGCCGTGCGGCGCCGCTCAGCGGGCGTGGTAGGCGGCAATGGCCTTGCGCCCCTCGGCCGGGTCGTCGGTGAAGATGCCATCGATGCCGGTACGCAAAAAGGCTTCGAAGTCCGCCGCCACATTGCCGCGCGTGGCACCGTTCTCCACCGGGTGGGCTTTCAGGGCGGCGGGCAGAAAAGCATTCTCCGGCCGCAGCGTCCAGACATGCACCAGCAGCCCGGCGCGGTGGGCCGCCCCCACCAGGCCGGTGGGCGCAGCGTTCTTGCCCTCCTTGACCGGCACCACCATGGATTTGCTGGGCCCGATACCGTTGGCGTAGGTCGCCACCTGGGCCAGGCCTTCGGGCGTGGTCAGGTCGGCATAACTGGGGCCTGCCCCGCGGGCCACGCTATCATACGGCTGGCCCTTGGGGCTGAGCAGCTGCACCAGGCGCACCGTGCTGCGCGCACGGATCCAGCGCAGGTTGTCCACCTCGAACGACTGCACCAACACCGGCGCCTGGGCATCGTTCCAGCCGTTGGCGGCCAGCACCTGCAGCAGCACGGGCTCCAGCGGCTTGCCGATCGACTGGAAATAGCTAGGGTGCTTGGTTTCAGGGTAGATGCCCACGGTACGGCCGGTGCGCGCGGTCTCCGCCTTGGCCAGGTCGATGATCTCCTGCAGCGTTGGCACCTCGAACTGGCCGTCATAGCGCACATTGGCCGGGCGTACCGCGGGAATGCGCTCGCGCGCGCGCAGCGTCTTCAGCTCGGCCAGCGTGAAATCCTCCACAAACCAGCCGGTGATGCGCTCACCGTCGATGGACTTGGTGGTCTTGCGCGCCGCAAATTCGCGGCGGTCGGCCACATCGGTGGACACCTCCTTCAGACTGCCGTCGGCATTGAGCATGGCGATGGCGTTTTCGTGCCGCGCTACCAGCACGCCATCCCGGGTGATGACCAGATCGGGCTCGATGAAGTCCGCACCGGCGGCAATGGCCACCCGGTAGGCCTCCAGCGTGTGCTCGGGGCGCAGGGCCGAGGCCCCCCGGTGGGCAATCAATGCCGGTTTGGGCGGCCAGGCGCCAGGGCGCGGCACGGTGGGGGCAGCCCCCTGTGCCCCTGCCGCCGCAGCAGGCGCCGGGGCCGGGCTGCTGCAGCCGGTCAGCCCCCACGGGCCCACCAGTGCAGCAGCGGTGGCGGTCAGGCAGTGGCGGCGGGTGATGGCGGGCATGGCAGTCTCCGGTTGCAAAGGTTTTTTCCACCCGCGCAGCGGCGCGGGGCTTTCTGCCCCTGATTTCACCACCAAACAGGCGGCGGCCCTGACCAGGTCGCGCACAGGCTGCAAGGGATTTTTCAGATCTCTGCGGCGTCCGTGAGGGCATAGGCCTGCAGCCAGCCCAGCCCTTGCGAGGTACCGGCGCGCGGGCGGTATTCGCAGCCGACCCACCCGGTGTAGCCCAGCTGGTCCAGCAGATCGAACAGATAGGGGTAGTGCAGCTCTCCGCTGTCCGGCTCATGCCGGTCGGGCACGCCCGCAATCTGGATATGGCCCACACGCCCGGTGGGCAGGTAGTGGCGCAGCTTCATGGCCACATCGCCTTCGACGACCTGGCAGTGGTACAGGTCCATCTGCACCTGCAGCCGGGGCGAATCCACGGCCTGCACCAGCGCATGCGCCTGGTCCTGCCGCTGCAGGTAGTAGCCGGGCATGTCACGGCCGTTGATGGGCTCAATCAACAGCGTCACACCCGCATCCTGCGCCTGCTGGGCAGCCCAGTGCAGGCGCTCCGTCACCAGGGCCTGCACGCCGGCATGGCTTTGGCCCGCTGGCAGCAGGCCGCTCATCACATGCACGCGTGGGCATTGCAGGACGCTGGCGTACTCCAGCGCCTGTTGCAGGCCCGCACGGAAGGCGTTCTCCTGGCCGGCCAGACACAGCGTGCCACGGTCACCGCTGTCCCAGGCGGTGGCCATGGCGTCCCGCGTGGTGCCGCCGGGTGGGGCGTTGAACAGCACCTGCTGCAGGCCGTGGGCACGCAGCTGCTGCGCCAGCTGTGCCGGCGCATAGGCATAGGGAAACAGGTATTCCACCGCCCGGAAACCATCGCGCGCCGCAGCGGCAAAGCGTTCCAGAAACGGCAGCTCGGTGTACATCAACGACAGGTTGGCAGCGAACTGGGGCATGGGCCCATTATCGGAAGCACCCGGCCCCACTGTCTGTCACCGGTCTGTCGCAGGCGCCGACATTGCGGCCGGCTGTGCGCCAGATCAACCTCTTTCGAGACAGAACACCGCCGTGCTGGCGCGCAGATTGGGCAGGGTGCGGATGACCTGGCCTTCACGCAAACCGAAGGAATCCACCACATTCAGGCGGTTCTTGTGCGCCAGCACTTCGAAGTCCTTGTACGTGCCCACGCGGATATTGGGCGTGTCATACCACTGGTACGGCAGGTGGCGCGTGACCGGCATGCGCCCGCGCAGCACCGAAAACCGGTTGGGCCAGTGGGCGAAATTGGGGAAGGTGACCACGCTCATCCGGCCGACGCGCGCGGTTTCGCGCAACATCGTTTCGGTATTGCGCAAGTGTTGCAAAGTGTTTATCTGCAGCACCATGTCGAAGCTGTTGTCGTCAAAGATGGCCAGACCTTCGTCCAGGTTCAGCTGCAGCACATTGACGCCGCGCTGCAGGCAGGCCAGCACGTTGTCGTCGCTGATCTCCACGCCGTAGCCGGTACAGCCGCGTTCACGCTGCAGATACTGCAGGAAGGCGCCATCGCCGCAGCCCAGATCGAGCACGCGGGCGCCCTGGGGCACCAGTTGGGCCAGTGCTTGCATGGTGGGGGTGGCGGTCATGCGCGGAACTCCTTGGCAATGCCTTCGAAATAGGCGCGCATGGCGGCCAGGTAGCGGGGGTCGTCCAGCAGAAAGGCGTCATGGCCGTGCGGGGCGTCGATCTCGGCATAGCCCACGTCGCGCTGGTTCTGCAGCAGGGCATGCACGATCTCGCGGCTGCGCCCCGGGGCAAAGCGCCAGTCGGTGGTGAAGCTCACCAGGAAGAACTTGGCCAGCGTCTTGGACAGCGCGGCCTTCAGGTTGCCGCCATGCTGCTTGGCAGGGTCGAAGTAGTCCAGTGCCCGGGTGATCAGCAGGTAGGTGTTGGCGTCAAAGTAACCGCTGAACTTGTCGCCCTGGTAGCGCAGATAGCTCTCGATTTCGAACTCGATGTCCTGGGTGGTGAACTGGATGTCCGGGCCGTTGCGCAGTGCACGGCCGAACTTCTGGTTCATCACATCGTCGCTCAGGTAGGTGATGTGGCCGATCATGCGGGCGATGCGCAGGCCGCGCTGCGGCACCACGCCATGGGCGTAGAAGTCGCCACCGTGGAAATCCGGATCGGTGACGATGGCACGGCGCGCCACCTCGTTGAAGGCAATGTTCTCGGCATTCAGATTGGGCGCACTGGCCACCACCACGGCGTGGCGCATGCGCTCCGGATACTGCAGCGTCCAGCTCAGTGCCTGCATGCCGCCCAGGCTGCCGCCCAGCACGGCCGCCATCTGCCGGATACCCAGCCGGTCCAGCAGCAGCGCCTGGGCGCTGACCCAGTCTTCCACCGTCAGCACCGGAAAGCTGGAGCCGTACACCGCACCCGTGTCCGGGTTGGTATGCATGGGGCCGGTGGAGCCAAAACAGGAGCCCAGGTTGTTGACCCCGATGACGAAGAACTTGTCGGTATCGACCGACTTGCCCGGGCCGATCATGTTGTCCCACCAGCCTTCGCTCTTGGGCTGGCCTTCGTAGACACCCGCCACATGGTGCGAAGCGTTGAGCGCGTGGCACACCAGGATGGCGTTGGACTTGTCGGCGTTCAGCGTTCCGTAGGTTTCGAACGCAAGGGTGTAGTCGCGGATGCTGTGGCCGCTTTGCAGCAGCAGCGCATCCGGAAAATGCATGGATTGCGGTGTGGCGATGAAGGACATGAAAAAACCCGGCATCGCTAAAAACGAGGCCGGGTCGATCGATGTCGTCGGACGGGTCTTTAGCAGGATTTATAAAGCGCCCGCAAGCTGTAGCAAATCGGCGCGTGAGCGGCAATTATGCCAAATCCTTGAGCATGGGCGCAAACAGCGCCAGCAAGCCCAGCACCAGGAAAATGACCGCCGACACCAGGTGCACCATACGGATGGGCACCTTCTTGACCAGCCTGTCGCCCAGCCACACCACCGGTGCGTTGGCCAGCATCATGCCAAGGGTGGTACCCGCCACCACCCAGACATAGGCACCGCTGTACTGGGCTGCCAGCATCACCGTGGCGATCTGGGTCTTGTCGCCCATCTCGGCCAGGAAGAAGGCAACCAGCGTGGTGCCGAACACGCCCCAGCGGGAATGCTGGGAGGTGCCGTCATCGTCCAGCTTGTCGGGAATCAGCATCCACACCGCCATGGCGATGAAGGACAGGCCCAGAATCCAGCGCATGGCATCCGGCCCGACCATCCGGGTCACCCAGGCGCCCACGGCACCGGCCAGGGCATGGTTGACCAGCGTGGCCACCAGAATGCCCAGCACGATGGGCCAGGGCTTGCGAAAGCGCGCAGCAAGTACGAGGGAGAGCAGCTGGGTTTTGTCGCCCATCTCGGCCAGGGCGACGATGGCGGTAGAAACAAGGAAAGCGTCCATGTGGGGTTATCTTGTGTAAATCACGGCCGGATGATTGCGAGCGCGCATTGACCACACCCCGACTCCGGCACTTGGATCGGTGTGTAGTCAATGGTCTCGCCCAGCTCCAACAAGAGAACCGCGTACGCCATAGGGCAAAGCCCCAAGTCTGTTGACGCACGCTTTTGGCACATTGCGTGCCAAACGGGCTACTCCCCAAAGACAAGCGACATTCTACTGCCCTGCCTTGGTGCGCCGCGTATAAATGGGGTTTCCGGGTTTACTCGGATCACATGTTGTAAGCAGCACAAAGTTGTCTATACCCTGTGAAACTCGCATTCTTATGATTGATAATGCCTTGAGCTTTTGTGCTTATCGCAAAGGCCAGTGCGTTAGCGTCTCTACCGTCGTCACGTTTGCGGACACCTAGGGCTCCATCGCGTTTTCACTTTTTTCCTGGAGTCTTCCATGGGTAACAAACTTTACGTCGGCAACCTGCCGTACTCTTTCCGCGACAACGATCTGCAACAAGCTTTCAGCGAATTTGGCAATGTCAGCAGCGCCAAGGTCATGATGGAGCGTGACACCGGCCGTTCCAAGGGCTTCGGCTTTGTGGAAATGGGCAGCGATGCTGAAGCCCAAGCCGCCATCCAAGGCCTGCACGGTCAAAACCACGGCGGCCGTGACCTGGTGGTCAACGAAGCCCGTCCGATGGCTCCCCGCCCTCCCCGCAGCGGCGGCTTCGGCGGCGGCAACTACGGTGGTGGTGGCGATTTCGGCGGTGGCCGTCGCAACAGCTACTAAATAGCCCGCGCTTTTACGCTTCAACGTCAAAGCGAAAAAAAAGGAACCTTCGGGTTCCTTTTTTGTTTAGAAATGTCACAAATTTGCCCGCCCAACGGTAATGCTTCTTTTGCGCCCCCATTAATAATGTTTTACGGGAATACTCCCGCGGTGATCTGCAGGTCCGGTTTCCAGCGCACAGTGCGATGCAGGCTTGTATAGGTCGAACAAAGAAGGATATTGAGGAGCGATTGATGGGAAATAAGTTGTACGTAGGTAACCTGCCCTACGGCGTGCGTGACAATGATCTGGAACAGGCCTTCTCCCAGTTTGGCACCGTGACAAGCGCCAAGGTCATGATGGAGCGTGACACGGGTCGCTCCAAAGGTTTTGGATTCGTGGAAATGGGCAGCGATGCCGAAGCCAGTGCCGCCGTCCAGGGGATGAATGGCCAGCCGCTGGGTGGACGCAGCCTGGTGGTCAATGAAGCCCGTCCCATGGAACCCCGTCCACCCCGCAGCTACGGTGGTGGCGGTGGGGGTGGCGGCTATGGCGACGGCGGTGGCCGCCGCGACAGCTACGGTGGTGGTGGCGGCGGTGGTGGCTACAACCGCGATCGCGAAGGCGGTGGTGGCTACGGTGGTGGCCGCCAGGATGGCGGCTTCCGCAGCCCCTATGGCTCGGGCCCGCGTGGCCGTGGCGGCTATGGCGGCGGCGGTGGTGGCGGCTACAACGGCGAATAAGCCCGCCGCATTACCCCTGCTGCAAAAAAAAGGCCTCTGACAGAGGCCTTTTTTATGGAAACTTTCCCGTGGATCTTCGCGCGGCCATGCCGGCGACATATATCGATCCGCAGTATTAACGCCCGGGCTCCAGCACCCCACGCACGCGCCCTTGCATTTGCACCACCCGCGACACATTGTCGTAATCCAGCTGGTCGGCTGTAAACCGGTCCTTGCCCTGGGTCAGTACCACCGGCAAATGCGATTTCACACGTTCTTCCTGGGTCCAGGCATGCAGAAACTCGCCTTCAAACTGCATAGCTGACTTGGGCGGCAAAGGCTGCCGAATCACCACCGCATTGCCCCACAGCTGGACTTCCGAGGCATCCGAATTGCTGATGCCTTTCTTGGCCGTGGCCGTGGTCTTGGCACCGTCCGGGGCATAGCCGCGCATATCCACATTCTGAATTTCCAGGGTGTCGGTATCGGGATAGTGGTCGGCCTGGTCCCCCCGGATTTCGCTTTGCATGCGCCCCTGGACATCAAAGTCCTTCACCATGAAGTGGGTCATGGTGTAGTCCGGGTCGTGGCTCACGGTCCGCTCCTGCGCCGCTTTGGGCGCAGACGGCGCATTGCGCACCAGCCACCACGAACCCAGCGCCAGCAAGGCCATCAGCAGCACCGGCAGGTACAGGGACAGGCTTTCCCAGGAGCGGCGGACAGCATGGATCATGGCAAATAGGCTTCCAGCAAACGGCGGTAGGCCCCCGTGGCGGTCAACAGCAGGTCACAGACCGCGCGCACCGCCCCCTGTCCACCGGCCTGAGGCGTCACAAAATCCGCAAGCGCCAGGCATTCGGCATGCGCATTGGCCGGCGCGCAGGCCAGCGCACTGCGGCTGAGCATGGGCAGGTCGGGCCAGTCGTCGCCCATGGCCGCGGCCTGGTGCCAGTCCAGCCCCAGCGCATCGAGGATGGCCTGGGCGGCGGGCAGCTTGTCTTCCGTGCCGTAGCGCACATGGGTGACGCCCAGTTGCTGCAGGCGCAGACGCAGCGGCGCCGAATCCCGCCCGGTCACCACCGCCGGCGTGATGCCGGCTTTTTGCAGCAGCTTGATGCCGTGGCCATCCAGGGTATTAAAGCGCTTGAGCGTTTCACCCTGCTCGGAAAACAGCAGGCCGCCGTCGGTCAGCACCCCGTCCACATCCAGGAAGAGCACGCGCACGTTCTGCGCCTTCAGCAGCAGGTCGGGGGGGAATTGCAAAGCAGCGTGGGCCATCAGATCACCTTGGCACGCATCAGATCACGGATGTGCACGATCCCTGCCAGCCGGCCTGCGGCATTCACTGCCATCACCGAGGTGATGCCATGCTGCTCCATCAACTGGGCGGCGTCCACCGCCAGCGCTTCCGTGCTGATGGTCTTGGGGCGGGCGTGCATCAGCTGGCCGGCCGTGGCCGTGCGCAGCTCGGTGCCCGCTTCGATGCAGCGGCGCAGATCCCCATCGGTGAAGATGCCCTGCACCTGCTGCTGTGCATCGACCACCACGGCGCAGCCCAGGCCCTTGGCACCCATTTCGCGCATCAGCGTGCTGAAGTCGGCATCCGGCTGCACCGCAGGCACATCGTTGCCGGAACGCATCACATCCGCCACATGGGTCAGCAGCTTGCGGCCCAGCGACCCACCGGGGTGGGAACGGGCAAAGTCCTCGGCCCGGAAGCCGCGCGCATCCAGCAAGGCCATGGCCAGGGCATCTCCCAGTGCCAGCTGGGCCGTGGTGCTGGCGGTTGGGGCCAGGTTCAGCGGACAGGCTTCGCGCTCGACACTGGTGTCCAGCACCCAGTCGGCATGGCGCGCCAGCGTGGACTGCAGGCCGCCGGTCATGGCCACAATGCCCACGCCCTGCCGCTTGAGGGCGCTCAGCAGCGAGGTGATCTCGTCGGATTCGCCGCTGTTGGACAGGGCCAGCACCAGATCCTTGTCGGTGACCATGCCCAGGTCGCCGTGGCTGGCCTCGGCCGGGTGCACAAAGAACGCCGGGGTGCCGGTGGACGCCAGCGTGGCGGCCAGCTTGCGGCCCACATGGCCGCTCTTGCCCATGCCCATCACCACCACGCGGCCGGGCAGGCGCAGGATCTGCTGCACCACCTGGGCAAACACCTGGTTCAGGCGGTCCGCCATGGACTGCAGGGCCTGCACTTCAATGGCCAATGTGCTGCGCGCCAGGTCCAGGGCGCGCTGATCTTCTGGCGCAACAGGGCGCACAGCAACTTGCGAAGCATTCATGGCGAAATTCTATCGGCCCGCCCCATCCCCTGCAGGGCAGCAGCGAGCACCGCCCATGGTTATCCCGCCGGCACCACCAGCCCGGCATGCGCCAGCAGCATCTGCGCCTCGGCCGGCCGCCCGAACAGATAGCCCTGGAACCGCCGGCAACCGTGGGCCACCAGGAAATCCAGCTGACCACGGGTCTCCACCCCTTCGGCCACCACCTCCAGCCCCAGGCTCTGGCCCAGTGCGATCACGGTGCGCACGATGGCGGCATCGTTGGCGTCCAGCAGCACATCGCGCACAAAGCTCTGGTCGATCTTCAGCTGCGACAGCGGCAGGCGCTTCAGATAGCCCAGAGAGGAGTAGCCGGTGCCGAAGTCGTCCAGCGAGAACTGGATGCCCCAGCCACGCAAGGTCTGCATCTTGGCGATGCTGTCCTCCACCTCGTCCAGCATCAGGCTTTCGGTCAGCTCCAGCTTCAGCCGGTCGGCACGCGCCCCGGTGTCGCGCAGAATGTCCTGCATGCGGGGCACAAAATCGGCATGGCGGAACTCCTGGGCGCTCAGGTTCACCGCCAGGGTCCAGTCGGCCGTGGCCGCATCCTGGGCCCACAGCGCCAGCTGCTGGCAGGCCAGGCGCAGCACCCAGCGGTCCAGCGCAAAAATCAGGCCCATCTGCTCGGCGGCGGGAATAAAGGCCCCGGGCGGAATCAGTCCACGCTCCGGGTGCTTCCAGCGCACCAGAGCTTCCGCCCCCTGCACCCGGCCCTGGGCATCCACCACCGGCTGGTAATGCAATAAGAAATGGCCCTGTTCCAGGGCCATGCGGATATCCACCTCCAACGCCGCACGCTCGCGCACGGTGCGCTGCAGCTGCGGGTCGAACACGCTCCAGGCATTGCGTCCCCGGGTCTTGGCTTCGCCCAGCGCCAGCTCCACGCACTGGCGCATTTCGTCCACCGAACGCTCCAGCCCCTGGAAACCCGCCACCCCGATGCAGAACGAGGGCTGGACCGCCCGCCCCTGCAGCTCGAAAGCCTGCCCCAGGATACCGATCAGGCTCAGTGCCATGGCGCCAGCACGCGCGTGGGCCTGTTCCAGGTCCGGCGCCAGGCTTTCGATCATGATCAGGAACTCATCGCCCCCCACGCGCCCCACCACATCGCCGGGCCGGCACCACAGCTCCAGACGGCGCGCCACTTCCTTGAGCAGCACATCGCCCCAGCTGTGGCCCATGGCGTCGTTGATGTCCTTGAAACGGTCCACATCCAGCATCAGCAGGGCGCCTGCACCGTGGTGCTGGCTGCGGTGCAGCGCCGCCGTGAGCTGCTGCAGCATGGCGGCCCGGTTGGGCAGCTCAGTCAAATCGTCGGTATAGGCCAGACGGCGGATCTGGACCTCGTTCTGCTTGCGTTCCGTGATGTCACGCGCCACCCCGCAATAGCCCCGGAACTGGCCCTGGGCGTCGATCCTGGGCGTGCCGCTGAGGGACAACCAGACGGTGCTGCCGTCTTCGGCACGGTGGCACATCTCCCAGTCTTGGAAAGGCTGGCGCGCCTCCAGCACCACGCGGCTGCCAGACAGGGCCACGGCCATGTTCGGCTGGTGGCACCACAGCGCCGGCGCATCCACCGGCTGCCCTTGCAGCACCGCCTTCAGGCCCTCGGGGCAGCCATCCAGCAGCACAAAGCGCAGTTGCGCATCCAGCTCCCAGAACCAATCGGACGACAGCGCCGTCATGCTGCGCCAGCGCTGTTCGCTGTGGCGCAGCTGTTCCTGGATGTGCACATAGTCCGTCACATCCGTGTAGGTGCGCACCCGGCGTCCGTTGCGCTCCGGATGCGTGCGCACTTCCAGATAGCGCCCTTCCAGGGTACGGCGGATGTAGACCGCAGGGCAGGTGCCGTTGCCGTAGGAGCCCAGCTTGGCGCCGGTCGGCCAGTACACGCTGCCATCCTCCCCGAATTCGCCCCGCGCACGCTGGAACTCGACGATGTCGCTCAGGAACGGCTCGCCCTGCATCAGGCTGTGGGGCAAACCCACCAGCTCCTGGGCCCGCTCGTTGAAGACATGGACGCGGCCCTGGTCATCGAGACTGATGATGCCCTGCGAGATGCTGGACAAGGTGGCCGACAGCTCCCGGCTCTGGGCTTCCAGCGCATCCTGGGTGGCCCGCTGCCGGGCCAGCCCTTCGATCTGTTCCGGCAAGGTGTGCAGGTGGCTGGTGTTGCCGGGCCGCTCGGAGCGCACCACGAAATCGGCAAAGCCGGCACGCATGGCCAGCGCCGCCATGGACTCCTGGCCTGGGCGGACCACCACCATGGCCATGGTCCGCCCCAGCCAGCGCAGGGACTGCAGGGCATCGCCATCGGCTTGCTCCAGCGCCACCACGGCCACACTGGGAACATGCCGGGCATGCAGGGCCTGGCCCTGGGCCAGGTCGGCGGCCTGCAACAGCTGCCAGCCGGGCCGGGTGCGCTGCAAAAACTGCCTCACCTGGTCCGCATGGGCAGCATCTCCATCGATCAGCAGAACGGTCAATTCCATACAGTTGTGAGGCTCAGGCTGCATCAAAGGCCACAATACCGACACGCGGTATGCACATTCGAGGGCATTATGCGCGGCGCCAGCGACCTGCCTACACTCGCGCACTGCAGTTTTCCGGCGCTGCAGCGCTGCGCCGGACCGCTTGTCCCTCTCCCACCCCTACGGCACACTCTGCCGAATCTTGAGCGCCTTCGCGCTATTTTTTCCTGACACCATGCCCAGCCTCAGCGTCACCGACTACCTTCGCGCCCACATCCGCACCGTGCCCGACTGGCCGGCCCCCGGTGTGCAGTTCCGCGACATCACCCCGCTGCTGCAGGACCCCAAGGTATTCCGCGTGCTGATCGACGCCTTTGTGCACCGTTATATGGACAAGGACATGCGCCCCGACGTGGTGGCCGGCCTGGACGCGCGCGGTTTCATCCTGGGCGCCGTGATCGCCTACGAGCTGGGCGTGGGTTTTGTACCCATCCGCAAAAAGGGCAAGCTGCCCTTCACCACCGTGGAAGAAACCTACGAACTGGAATACGGCAGCGCCACCGTGGAGCTGCACACCGATGCCGTGAAAGCCGGTGACCGGGTGCTGCTGATCGACGACCTGATCGCCACCGGCGGCACCATGATGGCCGGCAAGAAACTGCTGGAAAAGCTGGGCGCCACCGTGGTGGAAGGCGCTGCCATTGTCGACCTGCCCGAGCTGGGCGGCTCCGACCGCCTGCGTGGCGAAGGCCAGTTGCCGCTGTTCACGCTGGTGGACTTCGCCGGTCACTGAAGCGGCACAACGCCCTCTGCACCCGGAATCTTCAGGGCCGCTACCGCACTTTCCTCCCCTCGCACACCATGGCCTCTCACTCCGCTTCGTCCTTGGCTGCAACCATGCCCGCCTGGCTGCAGGCACTGCGCGCCCTGGCCTGGGCTGGCGGCGGCCTGTGCGCCCTGCTGGCGCTGCTGTGGGGCACTGGGGCGCTCTGGTACCAGTGGGAAGCGCGCCCCGCCCTGCTGTGGCCGTTGCTGGCACTGTGGGGCATGGCCTGGCTGGCGCTGGCCCTGCTGGCCTGGCGCCACCACCACCTGGGACTGCTGTGGGGTGGCGGCGCCCTGCTGATGGCGCTGCTGCTGGCCTGGTGGGCCACCATCACCCCGCGTGCGGACCGGGACTGGGCCGACGACGTGGCGCGGATCACCCGCATGCAAGCGGCCGACGCCGACACCATCGCGCTGCAGGATGTGCGCAACTTTGCCTGGCGCAGCGAAACCGACTACAGCGCCCGCTGGGAAGACCGCCGCTACGACCTGAACCAGCTGCGCAGCGTGGACATGGCCGTTTCCTACTGGATGGGCCCGGCCATCGCCCACACGCTGGTGTCCTTCGGATTCGAGAACGGCGAGCAACTGGTGTTTTCTTTCGAGATCCGCAAGGAAAAAGGCGAAGCCTTTGACGCCATGGCGGGTTTCTTCAAACGCTATGAATTGGCACTGATCGCGGCAGATGAGCGTGACATCCTGGCTGTTCGCACCAATGTGCGCGACGAACAGGTGTTTTTGTACCGTGTGGACATGCCCCAGCCGGCCATGCGCGCGCTGCTGCGCTCCTACGCCGAACAGGCGGCCGCACTGCACCACCAGCCGCGCTGGTACCACACGCTAACCGCCAACTGCACCACCATCGTCTGGGACATGGCCCAGCGCCTGGTCGGTGGCCTGCCGCTGGACTGGCGGCTGCTGGCCTCGGGCTATCTGCCCGAATACCTGGCCTCGGTGGGCGGCCTCACGCCCGGCCTGCCCCTGGAACAGCTGCGCACCGCGGGCGACATCACCCAGCGTGCGCAGCAGTGGCAGCCCCCTGCCGGCAGCGACGACCGCGCGGCCAGCATCGATTTTTCCCGCGCCATCCGCGCCGGCATCCCGCCGCTGCAGCCCTGACTTCGCCTGGCCGGGCCGGGCAGCGCCGGGACTCGCTCTCAGCCCCCTGTCATGCAGGGCGGCGCATGCCTGCCTACACTGGCACACCCTCTCGCTCACCCCTGTCTGCCGTGATCCGTTTCCGCCGTCCCTGCCGCCCCCTGCTGTGGCTGCTGCCCGCCTGCCTGGCCCTGCTCTCCGGCTGTGCGGGCGTCAAAGTCAGCTCCATCCAGCCTTCGGACTACCTCGCCCAGCGCCGTGCCGACGTGCTGACCAGCGGCCAACTCAGCCCCGCCACGCGCGAATCGCTGCGGGTCATGGGCAGCGAAGCCAAACCCTGCCTGGCCGATGCCACGTCCTGCCGCACCGCGCTGCGCAGCAGCGCCGGCCTGACGGACGAGCAGCGCCTGTCCGCTCTGTCCGAGCTGTGGGCCAAGGAGGCCATGGACCAGGAACGCGCCCCGGCCACACAGCCCGGACAGGCGGTGGATGCCTGGCTGGAATCGGCCCGCTACGCCTGGGCCTACCTGTTCTTCACCGAACGCGACCCCACGGCGCGGGCCTTCGAAGACCGCCAGACCCAGGTGCGCGACTACTACAACTACGCCGTGCAACAGGCCATCACCGGCATGTTCCGCTACCGCAGCACACTGTCCGAGCCCCTGCCCGCCGACCTGGACGCACTGCAGGGCGACCGCACGCAGTGGCAGCAATGGCTGCTGACCATGGACCTGTCCGGCCTGCGCCAGCCCGCCCACCGGGTGATGCCGCAGGAACTGCTGGCAGCCACCTCGCTGACCTTCTCCGGCCTGCGCAACATCTACCGGCGCGACGGCTTTGGCGCCGAGCTGGTGGCCGTGTTTCCGCCGCCGCCCGAGGCCGTCGGCCCGGATCCGCGCTGGGGCAGCATGCAAGGCCCTCCCTACCAGGAGGCGCTGTTCCCCGCCATCACCGCCTTGCTGCAGTTTGACGGCCGCACGCTGGCCGAGGTGCTGTCCACCCAGAGCCTGACCGTGCGCCTGCTGGACCCCTACCGCCAGCGCGAGGTACTGCTGGCTGACAGCCGCGTTCCGCTGGCGGGCAACTTCACCTCGGGCTATGGCCTGTGGCTGGCCCGCTCGGGTTTTTCCACCCAGGCGCTGCGCAGCCTGCTGGGCGTGGGCAACGGCATCGTGCGGCCACAGATCTACCTGATGCAGCCCTACGACCCCAGCCGCCGCGTGGTGGTCATGCTGCACGGCCTGGCCAGCAGCCCCGAGGCCTGGATCAATGTGGCCAACGAGGTGCTGGGCGACGAGCTGCTGCGCAGCAACTACCAGATCTGGCAGGTCTACTACCCCACCAATGCCCCGCTGGCGCTGAACCACCACGCCATCCGCGCCGCCCTGCAGGAGACGCTGCAGCACTTCGACCCCAGCGGCCAGGCACCGGCCTCGCAGAACCTGACCCTGGTAGGCCACAGCATGGGGGGCGTGCTGTCGCGGCTGATGGTCAGCAGCACCCAGGGCCGCGTCCTGGACGCCATGACCATGGAGCTGGAGATGCCCGCACGCACCCAACGCCAGCTGCGCGGCCAGCTGGCCGAATACCTGGAATTCGAGCCCCTGCCCCAGGTGCGCAACGCCATTTTTGTGGCGGCGCCGCACCGCGGCACCAGCTTTGCCAACCACCGGCTGGCGCGCTGGGCCGCCAACCTGATCACGCTGCCGTTCTCCATGGTCGAACAGTTTGCCGATGTGACCCTGGCCATTGCCAACGCTGCACCGCGCACCGGCAAGCAGGGGCTGTTCCGTATTCCCAACAGCATCGACAACCTCAGCGACCAGGACCCGTTCATCCGTGCCACGGCCGACCTACCGATTTCCAGCTTCGTGCGTTATCACTCCATCATCGGCAACGATACGCCCAAGTTACCATTGGAAGAGAGCAGCGACGGCATCGTGCCCTATGCCAGCGCCCACCTGGCCGGGGCGGAGTCGGAGCGCGTCATCCCGTCGGGCCA
Source organism: Comamonas sp. UBA7528 (assembly GCF_002479375.1). Taxonomy (NCBI): domain Bacteria; kingdom Pseudomonadati; phylum Pseudomonadota; class Betaproteobacteria; order Burkholderiales; family Comamonadaceae; genus Comamonas; species Comamonas sp. UBA7528. The sequence continues at coordinate 21,789 of NZ_DLMU01000003.1, read as the reverse complement.
CAGCGTGCAGGAGCAACCCCAGGCGATTGTCGAAATCCGGCGCATTCTGCGCAGCCAGCTGACGGGGCCCTGAGCCGGCCCCGCCATGGCGTTCCGGTGAGCGCCCATGCAAAAGAGAGGGCGTCGCCGCCCTCCCTCGTACCTTGTCACCTTGTTACCCGGTGATGCCGCGCAGCACCATCACCGCAGCACCGTTCAGAAGCCCACCGCCAGGCCGTCACGGCGGTGGTCGGAACCGGCCACATAGGCGCAGGGCTCGCCCGGCAACGTGTCCAGCTTGCGGATCAGTTGGGCAGAACCGAAGTCCAGACTGCCGGGCGGCGCGATCTCGGGCACATGGCCCAGGGCGCGCAGCCCTTCCACCACGGCGGCGGGCACGGTGTGTTCCAGGGTCAGCGCCCCCACATCGTTGATGCGCCAGCGTGGCGCATCGCTGCAGGCCTGGGGGTTCAGCCCCTCCACCGCCTCGCGCAAGGTCATCTGCAGATGGCCCTGGGCCTGCATATTGCCGCCCATCACCCCAAACGCCATATGGGGCTGGCCGTTGCGCAGCATGAAGGCGGGGATGATGCTGTGCATGGGCCGCTTGCCGCCCGCCACCTGGTTGGGATGGCCCGGCGTGGTGACAAAGCCCATGCCGCGGTTGTGCAGCGCAATGCCGGTGCCGGGCACCACCACGCCCGAACCGAAGCCCTTGAAGTTGGACTGGATGAACGAGACCATGCGCCCCTGCGCATCCGCCGCGCACAGGTAGACCGTGCCGCCGCTGCCGGGCTGGCCCGGCGGGTAATTGCCGGCGCGCTGCGGGTCGATCAGCGCCGCGCGGCGCTGGAGGTAGGCCGGCGCCAGCAACTGGCCGGCCGTGACCTCCATGTGCGCCGGGTCGGCAATGTGGGCGTACAGGTCGGCGAAGGCCAGGCGCATGGCCTCGATTTCCAGGTGCATGCGCGCGGCCGAACCCGGCGCCGTGTCCCGGTACGGCAACTGCTCCAGGATGCCCAGCGCGATCAGCGCGGCAATGCCCTGGCCGTTAGGGGGAATCTCGTGCACCGTGCGGTCGCCGAACGGGGTGGAAATGGGCTCCACCCATTCCACCTGGTGGGCGGCCAGGTCATCGGCCGCCAGCGCCGCACCGCAGGTCTGGGAAAACGCGGCAATGCGCTGTGCCAGCGCGCCGCGGTAGAAAGATTCGGTCCGGGTGCGGGCAATCTCCTGCAGCGTCTCGGCCTGGGCCGGGAAGCGCCAGATCTCGCCGGTCTGCGGAGCGCTGCCATCGGGCTTCAGAAACTCGGTAAAGCCGGGCTGTGCGCCCAGATCGATGGCGGCCTGCGCCCACTGGCGGGCAATCACCGGACTGACCGGAAAGCCATCGCGCGCATGGCGGATGGCGTCGGTGAACAGGTCTTCGAACGGCAAGGCGCCAAAACGTTCGGACAGGGCTTTCCAGGCCGCCACACCCCCCGGGGTGGTGACGGAGTCCCAGCCCACCTTGGGCATGTGCTCCAGGCCCGCAAAGCGCTCGGGCGACCAGGCCTGGGGCGCGCGGCCACAGGCATTCAGGCCGTGCAGCTGGCTGCCGTCCCACACCAGGGCAAAGGCATCGCCGCCAATGCCGTTCATCGTGGGCTCCACCACCGTCAAGGTGATGGCGGCGGCCAGCGCCGCGTCGATGGCATTGCCTCCGCGCGCCATCGCAGCCAGACCGGCCTGGGCGGCCAGCGGCTGGCTGGTGGACACCACATTGCGCGCCAACACAGGCTGGCGGCCAGAGGGAAAGGGAAGGCTCCAATTCATACGCATTTGTTCTCGCAATTCGTCTTTTCCATGCAGGCCAGCCGTCACAGCGACACCTTGGCCGTCTTGATCACCTCACCCCAGCGCCGGTGGTCGGCCAGGGTCAGCGCCGCCAGCTTGGCGCCGTCGCCCGGCGTCACCACATAGCCCTTGGCAATCAGCTCGTCGATGGTGGACTTCTCCTTCAGCACCTCGGCCGTGGCCTTGGCCAGCAGATCGACCGCCGCCTGCGGCGTGCCCTTGGGGGCATAGATACCGAACCAGTTGTCCACGTCATAGCCTGACACACCGGCCTGCGTCACCGTCGGCAGATTGGGCACGGCAGGCACCGCCGTCGACGATGCCACAGCCAGCGCACGCACCTTGCCGGCCTGGATCAGCGGCAGCGAGGCAGCCACGCTGTCGAACATGAAGGACACGGCGCCCGACAGCATATCGGTCACCGCCATGGCGCTGCCCTTGTAGGGCACATGCACGGCCTGGGTGCCGGTGCGCTGCAGCAGCAGTTCGGACTCCAGGTGCGACAGCGTGCCCGTGCCCTGGGAGGCAAAGTTCACCGTGCCGCTCTTGCTGCGCAGCCAGGCCACGAATTCCGCCATGGTCTTGGCGGGCACCTCGTTGTTGACGATCAGCAGGTGGGGCGCATTGGCGATCAGCGCCACGGGCACAAAGTCGCGCTGCAGATCGGCCTTGGTGGGATAGAGGTGACCGGCAATCATCTGGTTGGTGACGGCCGCCAGGTACAGGCTGTAGCCATCGGCCGGCGCCCGCGCCACGGCATCCAGTCCCAGTGTCCCGCCGGCACCGGGGCGGTTTTCCACCATGATGGACTGCCCGATCTTGTCGCCCACCTTGTGCGCGACCAGGCGCGCCAGGATGTCGGTGGCGCCCGCGGGCGGAAAGGAAATCACCGTCTTCAGCGGGCGTGCCGGGTAGGCGTTGGCCCACGCCGGCAGGCCCGCAGCCGCCAGGGCACCGGCCGCCACCGGGGCCAGCAGGCTGCGCAAGGCGCCGCGGCGCGTGGTGGCAGGGGAGGGAGCAGACGCAGAAGGGGAAACCAAGAAACCGAGGGAATGCATGGGAGCCTTTCAGGGGTCGGGCAACCCGGCCGCCACACGACACGGCGGCGGATCCGAGGGAGGGAGACCCCCGCTGCCGCGCAAGAACAGTGCCAACGGGCCCAACGCACTGCATCCACCACGCTTCTTGCAGCATTCCCTCTGCAATCCCCACTCCCACGCCACTCTCACCCCACACTGGTGCATGGCGGCTGCACCAGCAGGCAGCAAAATTCACCGGGCAGCGCACAGCAAAAAGCCCCGGCAGGCGTGGCTCGGCGGGGTGCCGCCATACGGCGGCACCAAGGGGTCGGCAGGCTTACTTGCCGATGCAGAAGCTGGAGAAGATCACCCCCAGCAAATCGTCCGAGGTGAATTCCCCGGTGATGCTGTTCAGTGCCTGCTGCGCCAGGCGCAGTTCCTCGGCCAGGATGTCCAGCGCCGGTCCGGGCACATTCAGCTGGTCATGGGCTTCCTGCAGGTGGGCTCCCACGGCCTGCAGCGCCTCCACATGCCGCGCACGGGCGATGTACAGGCCTTCGGCAGCGGACTGCCAGCCGGCCACCTGCAGCAGGCGCTGGCGCACGGCATCCAGCCCCGCGCCGGTGCGGGCGGACAGGCTCAGGCGCTGGTCGCCGCCCGCGCGGCCGGCCAGGGGCGCCAGCGGCTCCATCTGCGCGCCGGGGGCGGCCAGGTCGGTCTTGTTCCACAGATCGATCACCGGCACGCTGGGCAGGATGCGTTCCGCCAGCGTCTGGGCGATCTCCAGGTCGGCGGCGGCGTAGTCTGCCTCCGTGGTGCGCGAGAGGTCGTGCAGGAACAGCACGGCATCGGCGGCGGCGATCTCGTCCCAGGCGCGGGCAATGCCGATGCGCTCCACCTCGTCGTCGCTGTCGCGCAGGCCGGCGGTGTCGATCACATGCAGCGGCACGCCATCGATCTGGATGGTCTGCTGCACCTTGTCGCGCGTGGTGCCGGCAATCGGCGTGACGATGGCCAGCTCGGCCCCCGCCAGCGCATTGAGCAGCGAGCTCTTGCCCGCATTGGGCTGGCCGGCAATCACCACCTTGATGCCTTCGCGCAGCAGCGCCCCCTGCTGGGTGCGGGCCAGCACCAGGCCCAGCTGCGCCTGCAGGCGGTCGAGCTGGCCGTAGGCGTCGGCTTTCTGCAGGAAATCGATTTCTTCCTCAGGGAAGTCCAGCGTGGCTTCCACCAGCATGCGCAGATGCACCAGCGCATCGCGCAGCTCGCGGATTTCGCGCGAGAAGTCACCCGACAGCGACCGGCTGGCGCTGCGGGCCGCCGCTTCGGTGCTGGCGTCGATCAGGTCGGCAATCGCCTCGGCCTGGGCCAGGTCGATCTTGTCGTTCAGGAACGCACGTTCGGTGAACTCGCCGGGCTGGGCCAGGCGCAGGCCGGGCAGCACCGGCACCCCTTCTTCGCCCAGGCTGGCCGCCGCCTCCAGGCAGCGCGCCAGCAGCAGCTGCAGCACCACCGGCCCGCCGTGGGCCTGCAGCTCCAGCACGTCTTCCCCTGTGTAGCTGTGCGGGCCGGGGAAGTACAGCGCCAGACCGTGGTCTATCGGGGCCCCCTTGGCATCCTTGAACGGCAGGTAGCTGGCCTCGCGGGGCTTGAGATTTTTGCCGCACAGCACACGTACCAGGGGCGCGATCTGCTTGCCCGAGACGCGCACGATGCCCACCGCCCCCCGACCGGGTGCGGTGGCGATGGCGGCAATGGGATCGGTATGGCGGGCAAGCATGGGCAAGGCTTTCGAGGAGGAAATCGGTGGGGTACCGGGTCAGCGGCCGATCATAGCCAGGGCCGCCGTCTGTGCCGTGCCGAAAATCCCGGCACCAAAGACAACGGCCGCTTGCAGCGGCCGTTGGGGGGTCAGCGCAGGCGCTGCTTACTTCTTCTTGCCCGCATCAGCCACAGGGGCCGACTTGAAGTTGGGCAGATTGAACTGGGGCGGCACGCCCATGCGGGTGTTGATGACCCACTGCTGTGCGATGGACAGGATGTTGTTGGTCAGCCAGTACAGCACCAGGCCGGCGGGGAACATGAAGAACATCACGCTGAAGATCAGCGGCATGAACCACATCATCTTGGCCTGCATCGGATCGGGTGGCACGGGGTTCAGTGCGGTCTGCAGCAGCGACGACAGCATCATCAGCAGCGGCAGGATGAACCAGGGGTCCTTGGCCGACAGGTCGGTGATCCAGCCGATCCAGGGCGCCTGGCGCATTTCCACCGACGACAGCAGCACCCAGTACAAGGTCATGAACACGGGGATCTGGATCATGATGGGCAGGCAGCCGCCCATGGGATTGACCTTTTCCTCGCGGTAGATGCGCATCATCTCTTGCTGCATCTGCTGGGGCTTGTCCTTCAGGCGCTCGCGCATTTCCTGAATCTTGGGGTTGATGGCCTTCATCTTGGCCATGCTGGAGTAGGCCTTGGCGTTGAACCAGTAGAAGATGATCTTCAGGATCAGCACCAGACCGATGATGGCCCAGCCCCAGTTGCCCAGCACGCTGTGGATCTGGTCCAGCAGCCAGTACATGGGCTTGGCCAGGATGGTGAACATGCCGTAATCCTTGACCAGCTCCAGGCCGGGGTAGATGGATTCCAGCATCTTTTCCAGCTGCGGGCCGGCGAACAGGCGCGCGTCGACGGCCTTGGTTTCGCCGGGTTGCAGCGTACCCAGGGTGGTGATGGTGCCGGCGGCATACAGGTTGTCGCCCACCTTGCGTGCGAAGTTGTCGCGCTGCACGCCATCACCCAGCAGCCAGGCGCTGGCGAAGTAATGCTGCACCATGGCTACATAGCCATCGGGCGTGGACTTCACGAATTCGGTCTTGCCCTTTTCGATGTCCTTGAACTCGACCTTCTGGAACTTCTTCTCGTGCGAGTACACGGCCGGACCGGTGAAGGTCGAGTACATGGCCGACTTTTCGCCTTCGGGCGCATTGCCGTCACGCAGCAGCTGCAGGTACAGCTGGGGGCTCACGGCTGCCGTACCGGTGTTGACCACCTCGTGCTTGACGGCGATGTCGTAGGCGCCGCGCTTCAGTGTGTAGGTCTTGACCAGCTTCACGCCGTCCATGGCGGGCGACTCGAAACGCACTTGCAGCTCGTTGGCGCCATCGGCCAGCTCGCGCGCACCGGGCATCAGCTGCATGGTGGTCTTGTGCGTGGGGAAGTTGCCGCCGATCAGGCCCGTCTGGGCCAGGTAGACGCGGCTGGCGCTGTCGTCAAACAGCACAAAGGGCTTGCTCTTGTCCACGGAGTCCATGTACTTGAGCAGTTCGGCGTGCTCGATGCCGCCGCCCTGGCCGTCAAACGTCAGACGCAGCACATCGGTGCTGACGGTGATCTTTTCGCGGGCAATGGCGTCGGCTGCCGGTGCAGCGGCGCCACCGGGCACATCGCTGGCGGTGGCGGTCGGTGCGGCAACCGCAGGCACGTCCGAAGGCTTGGCCGCTGCCGGGGCAGGCGCGGTGGCAGCCGAGGGGAAGAACGTGGCTTGCTTGCCGTTGTGGATTTGCCACTTGTCCCACAGAAGAACCAGGGAAAAGGCAAATATCACCCACAGGATGGTGCGGCGAATGTCGTTCATGAAGACTTCTTTGCAGAGGAAGAGGAGGTCAAACCGGAAAACAGCCCTGGCGCGCGCTCGGGCACGGGATCATGGCCGCCGGCACACCAGGGGTGGCAGCGAGCCAGACGGCGCAGGGTCAGGTAGGACCCGGCGGCGGCACCATGCCGCTCCAGCGCTTGCAGGGAATAGGCCGAGCAGGTGGGCTCGAACCGGCAGGCCGAGCCCAGCCATGGACTGAGCGTGAGGCGATAGCCCCGCACCAATGCCATGAGCAAGGCCCGCACCATGTCAGACCACCCCTTCGGAAACCGGCGGCGCAGACGCGGGTTGCGCCTTGGCGGGCTGTTGGGCCCGGCGTATGGCCGAGGTGAACAGCTGCTGCAGCTCGGCCCGCACGGCCGCCTTGAGTGTATCGGAGCAGGCACTGATGAAGTGCTTGCGATCAAAGCCCGCCCGCAGGCGCACCACATACGCCGCCTGGGCAGGCAGGGCCTGCAGCTGCGGGGCGCAGGCCTCGGCCACGGCATAGACCTGGCGCTTGATGGCATGGCGGGTCACGGAACGCTTGGCCCAACGCTTGGGCACCAGCGGACCCATCCACACCTGTGGATAAGCCTGTCCGGGAACGGCAAACAGGGCCTGCGGCCCTTGCACTGGAGGCAAGGAGCCGGGCCCCGAAGGAATGGTGTCGGCGGCAACCTGGGCGGATTCGAGCACCAGGCGGTGCAAGGCGAAATGCGCCGACCGGGCGATGACGCCCCCGGACATTGCCGCCTGGAACTGCGCGCGCGTCTTCAGCCGCTGCATATCCATCAGCCCCGACCTGCAGGGCGTGAGATGGGACAGGCTGCCAAACGGACTGGCCTTAGACGGCCAGGCGCTTGCGACCCTTGGCGCGGCGTGCGTTGATCACGGCACGGCCACCCTTGGTCTTCATGCGCACCAGGAAACCATGGGTACGGGCGCGGCGGGTCTTGGAAGGTTGGTAAGTACGTTTCATGTTGATTCCTTGGAAGGTTCAGTTTTGCAGTGGCTGCGCTGCTTCGAATAAGCCGCGCCCGCCTGCACCGCCCGGCTGTCGCACACCCTCTTCCATTGCGCGGCAATCACTGCCGCACCCCGGAAACAGGCATGCACCAGTACCGAAAAATTTCCAGTATTGTGCGCCGCGCGGGACATATCACCCTGAACACATTCAGGGAAACCCGAAATTATCTCAGCGTTGTCCCCTTGTTGCAATGCCCCTGCAAAACTTCCGTCAAAATACCTCGCCTATAGGAAGAGAGGGTCGGGCGGGCCTTTCGTTGTGGATAACCATTTGAAAAGCTACAATCACTCCCCCGTAACCGTTCCTCCTATCCACAAGAAAACCAGCAAGAAATGACCGAGGAACCCACCAACGACGCAGGCCAGGGCCTATGGCAGGCCTGCGTCGAGCAGCTCAGCCAAGACCTGCCGGAGCAGCAGTTCAACACCTGGATCAAGCCTCTGACCGCCTCGGTGGCGGAAGACTTCTCCAAGGTCACGGTCTACGTGGCCAACCGTTTCAAGCTCGACTGGATCCGTGCCCAGTACGCGGGCCGCATTGCCGCGCTGCTGGAAGCCCTGTACGGCCAGGCCGTCACCCTGGAGTTGGCGCTTGCTCACCGCGAGAGCGTGATCAGAACCTATGTGCGCCCGGTGCAGGCGGCCAGCGCCGCCCCGGAAGCCGGCGCACCGGCCACCACCCTGTCGGCCGGTGAAGAAGCGGCCGCCCCGGTGTTCCGCACCCGTCTGAACCCGGCCCTGACCTTCGACACCCTGGTCGAAGGTACGGCCAACCGCATGGCCCGCTCGGCCGCCATGCACGTGGCGGGCTCGCCCGGCCACCTGTACAACCCCTTGTTCATCTACGGCGGTGTCGGCCTGGGTAAGACCCACCTGGTGCATGCCGTGGGCAACCAGCTGCTCAAGGACAAGCCGGACGCCAAGGTGCTCTACATCCACGCCGAACAGTTTGTGTCCGACGTGGTCAAGGCCTACCAGCGCCGCACCTTCGACGAATTCAAGGAGCGCTACCACTCGCTCGATCTGCTGCTGATCGATGATGTGCAGTTCTTCGCCAACAAGGACCGCACGCAGGAGGAGTTCTTCAACGCCTTCGAAGCGCTGCTGGCCAAGAAGAGCCATATCGTGATGACGTCGGACACCTACCCCAAGGGGCTGGCGAACATCCACGAGCGGCTGGTCTCGCGTTTCGACTCCGGCCTGACCGTGGCCATCGAGCCGCCCGAACTGGAAATGCGTGTCGCGATCCTGATCAACAAGGCCCGCGCCGAGAACGCAGAGATGCCCGAGGAAGTCGCCTTCTTCGTGGCCAAGAACGTGCGCTCCAACGTGCGTGAACTGGAAGGTGCGCTGCGCAAGATACTGGCTTACTCGCGCTTCAACCAGAAGGAAGTGTCGATCCAGCTGGCACGCGAAGCACTGCGCGACCTGCTGTCGATCCAGAACCGCCAGATCTCGGTGGAAAACATCCAGAAGACGGTGGCCGACTACTACAAGATCAAGGTGGCGGACATGTACAGCAAGAAGCGCCCAGCCAGCATTGCACGGCCGCGCCAGATTGCCATGTACCTGGCCAAGGAGCTGACGCAAAAGAGCCTGCCAGAAATCGGCGAGCTGTTTGGCGGCCGCGACCACACCACCGTGTTGCACGCCGTCCGCAAGATTGCGGGTGAACGCCAGCAACTGACCGAACTGAACCAGCAGCTCCATGTGCTGGAACAGACACTCAAAGGCTAATTTCCCGCCTGCGGGCCGGACTGCGGACCTGTGTCCGGGCCGGCAGGGGCACAATGGGGGTTTGGGCAGCAAGAGGGGGTACGCCACCATGTGCCGCTGGCCCAAACGCAGTCCCCGCATCACCATCAGAGGTTGACATGATCGTCCTGAAAGCCACACAAGACAAAGTTCTCGCGGTCCTGCAATCGGTGTCCGGCATTGTTGAACGCCGTCACACCCTGCCCATCCTGGCCAATGTGCTGATTCGCAAGACGGGCAACGCCTTGCAGCTGACCACCAGCGACCTGGAAATCCAGATCCGCACCACGGCCGAGCTCGGCGGTGATACCGGCGACTTCACCACCACGGTGGGCGCCCGCAAGCTGATCGACATTCTGAAGACCATGCCTGGCGACCAGACCGTGAGCCTGGAGACACAGCAGTCCAAGATGATCCTCAAGGGCGGCAAGAGCCGCTTCACGCTGCAGACCCTGCCGGCCGAGGACTTCCCGCTGGTGCAGGAAGCCGCCGCCTTCGGCCCGGCCTTCAGCGTGCCGCAGAAAGTTTTGAAAGAGCTGCTGGGCCAGGTCTCGTTCGCCATGGCCGTGCAGGACATCCGCTACTACCTGAACGGCATCCTGTTCGTGGCCGAAGGCAACACGCTGAGCTTGGTCGCCACCGACGGTCACCGCTTGGCTTTTGCCAGCGCCGAGCTGGATGTGGACGTGGGCATCAAGCAGGAAGTCATCCTGCCGCGCAAGACCGTGCTGGAACTGCAACGCCTGCTGAGCGACGTGGGTGGCGAAAACCAGCCCCGCATCGAGATGCAGTTCGCCAACAACCAGGCCAAGTTCACCTTTGGCGGCATGGAGTTCGTCACCAAGCTGGTGGAAGGCAAGTTCCCCGACTACAACCGCGTCATCCCGCGCAACCACAGCAACAGCATCACCCTGGGCCGCGCCCCGCTGCTGGCATCGCTGCAGCGCACCGCCATCATGACCAGCGACAAGTTCAAGGGCGTGCGCCTGAACCTGGAGCCGGGCACGCTGCGTGTGGCCTCCACCAACGCCGAGCAGGAAGAGGCAGTGGACGAGCTGGACATCGACTATGGCGGCGACGCCATCGAAATCGGCTTCAACGTGACCTATCTGATCGATGTGCTGGCCAATATGGGCCAGGACATGGTGCAGGTCCAGCTGGCCGACGGCAACAGCTCCGCCCTGGTCACCATCCCCGAGAACGAGCGCTTCAAGTACGTGGTGATGCCCATGCGCATTTGATGCCACCGGGGCGCCCTGCTGGGCACCCCCTCAAAAGAGCGGCAGATCCTGCGCGGATCGCGCTCTTTTCCACCGTTAGTTCATTGAATTCAAGGCAGAGCAGGTGCAGACAGCGCCTGCTTTTGCAGCACAAGGCATTTCATCCATGACCGCAGAGAACCAGCCAGATCCCCAGAACCAAGCCCCTGCAGGGGCCGACGCAAGCGGCTATGGGGAAGGCGCGATCCAGATCCTGGAAGGCCTGGAGGCCGTGCGCAAGCGCCCCGGCATGTACATCGGCGACACCTCCGACGGCACCGGTCTGCACCATCTGGTCTTTGAAGTGGTGGACAACTCCATCGACGAAGCCCTGGCTGGCCACTGCGACGACATTCTGGTCACCATCCACGCCGACGGCTCGCTGTCCGTCATCGACAACGGCCGCGGCATCCCCACCGGCGTGAAGATGGACGACAAGCACGAGCCCAAGCGCTCGGCTGCGGAAATTGCCCTGACCGAACTGCACGCCGGCGGCAAGTTCAACCAGAACAGCTACAAGGTCTCCGGCGGTCTGCACGGCGTGGGCGTGTCCTGCGTGAACGCGCTGTCCGTCAAGCTCAAGCTGACGGTGCGCCGCGACGGCAAGACCCATGAGATCGACTTCTCGCGCGGCTTTGTGCAAAACCGCCTGATCGAAGTGGTGGATGGCGTGGAAATCTCGCCCATGCGCATCATCGGCGACACCGACAAGCGCGGCACCAAGGTGCACTTTCTGCCGGACACCGAGATCTTCAAGGAAAACAACGAGTTCCACTACGAGATCCTGGCCAAGCGCCTGCGCGAACTGTCCTTCCTGAACAACGGCGTGCGCATCCGCCTGAAGGACGAACGCGACGGCAAGGAAGACGACTTCTCCGGCGCCGGCGGCGTGCAGGGCTTTGTGAAGTTCATCAACGGCAACAAGAAGGGCGTGGACATCACCCCCTTCTACGCCACGGGCACCCGCCCGGCCGAAAGCTATGGCGGCATCCCCGGCACCGAAATCGGTGTCGAGGTGGCCATGCAGTGGAACGATGGCTACACCGAGCAGGTCCTGTGCTTCACCAACAACATTCCCCAGCGTGACGGCGGCACCCACCTGACGGGCCTGCGCGCCGCCATGACGCGCGTGATCGGCAAGTACATCTCCGACAACGACCTGGCCAAGAAGGCCAAGGTCGAGATCTCGGGCGACGACATGCGCGAAGGCCTGTGCGCGGTGCTCAGCGTGAAGGTGCCCGAGCCCAAGTTCAGCAGCCAGACCAAGGACAAGCTGGTGTCCAGCGAAGTGCGTGCACCGGTGGAAGACATCGTCGCCAAGACGCTGACCGAATTCCTGGAAGAAAAGCCCAACGACGCCAAGCGCCTGTGCGGCAAGATCATCGACGCCGCCCGCGCCCGTGAAGCCGCGCGCCGGGCCCGTGAAATGACGCGCCGCAAGGGCGTGCTCGACGGCATGGGCCTGCCCGGCAAGCTGGCCGACTGCCAGGAAAAAGACCCGGCACTGTGCGAAATCTACATCGTCGAGGGTGACTCCGCCGGCGGCTCCGCCAAGCAAGGTCGCGACCGCAAGTTCCAGGCCATCCTGCCGCTGCGCGGCAAGATCCTGAACGTGGAAAAGGCCCGTGCCGAAAAGCTGCTGTCCAGCCAGGAAATCGTCACCCTGATCACCGCCCTGGGCACCGGTATCGGCAAGGTCAGCGCAGACAGCGGCAAGAGCAACACCGACGACTACGACCTGGCCAAGCTGCGCTACCACCGCATCATCATCATGACCGACGCGGACGTGGACGGCGCCCACATCCGCACCCTGCTGCTGACCTTCTTCTACCGCCAGATGCCGGATCTGGTGGAAGCCGGCCACATCTACATTGCCCAGCCACCGCTGTACAAGGTCAAGAACGGCAAGGAAGAGCTGTACCTGAAGGACGGCCCCGCCCTGGACCAGTACCTGATGCGCATCGCCCTGCAGAACGCCAGCGTCACCACCGGCGGCGCTGCGGCCCGCGGCATTGAAGGTGAAGAGTTGGAAAAGCTGGCCCACATGCACCTGGCGGCCGAAAGCGTGATTGAGCGCCTGTCGGCCTTCATGGATGCCGAAGCCCTGCGCGCCATCGCCGATGGCGTGCAGATCAAGCTCGACACCCTGGCCGATGCCCAGGCCTGCGCCCCGGTACTGGAAGCCAAGCTGCGTGAACTGACCACCACCGGCGTGCCCGCTGCGGTGACGGCCGAGATCGATCCGCACTCGCAAAACCCCATCCTGCGCATCAGCCGCCACCACCACGGCAACATCAAGAGCTCCATCCTGACGCAGGAGTTCGTGGCCAGCCACGACTACGCCGCGCTGGCCGATGAAGCGCAGAACTTCGTCGGCCTGCTGAACGAAGGAGCCAAGGTCACCCGCGGTGAAGGCGAAAAGGCCAAGACCGAAAAGGTGGGCGACTTCCGCCAGGCCATGCGCTGGTTGATTTCCGAAGCCGAACGCACCACCGGCCGCCAGCGCTACAAGGGTCTGGGCGAAATGAACCCCGAACAGCTGTGGGAGACCACCATGGACCCCGCGGTGCGCAGCCTGCTGCAGGTCAAGGTGGGCGACGCCATCGAAGCCGACCGCGTGTTCACCATGCTGATGGGCGACGAGGTGGAACCCCGCCGCAACTTCATCGAAGACAACGCCCTGCGCGCCGGCAATATCGACGCGTAAGCGCCATGGCGCACGGCAATCCGGCGCACAGAGCCGGATTGCACCCATAAGAAAGCCCGGCAGTGCCGGGCTTTCTTTCATGGAAATGGATCGGAGACCAAGAAAGGCTTCCAGCTCCGGTAGGCCCCGCTGTGGTCAAGCATGACCGCCAGCGGGACAGCGCGGCCAGTGCCGCCTGGCACCGGAAAACGCTCTCCCCTTGCCGCGCACCAGTGACGGCGGCGGCAAGGTTCTCCACCGATCAGTTCTGATCCACCTTCAGGCGCCCATCGCTGAGCATCTGCTTGACCAGCTCTTCGGACGAGCTGCCCTGCAGCAGGTCCACGCCTTGCAGCGTGATCTGCTGGTCCACCTTGGAGATCAGCGAACCGGCATCGTCGCTGAAGGCGCCGGTGCTGGAGATGCGCAGCACGGTGTCGTCGCCCTCCTTGCTGAAGCTCAGGTACTTGCCCAGGTTGTCGGCATTCTCCTGCTGCAGCAGATCGGCCAGATCCAGCACATCGTGGCCGTTGCCGAAGTCGGCGACGATGTCCTTGGCCGCGTGTGCCAGGCCTTCACCACCGGCGTCGCCCTGCTTCCAGACAAAGATGTCATCGCCGTCGCCGCCGATCAGGGTGTCGTTGCCGGCCCCGCCAATCAGCACGTCGTTGCCGCTGCCGCCTTCCAGGTGGTCGTTGCCCGCACCGCCGTGGAGGCTGTCATTGCCAGCTCCACCGCGCAGCACGTCGTCGCCCGCACCACCCAGCAGGGTGTCGCTGCCGGCCCCACCAATCAGGTTGCCATGGCTGCTGCCCGAACCGTCCAGCACCACGCCCGAGCCGCTCTGGCTGCTCAGGGTCAGGTCAAAGCTGCCGGAGATGCTGGACGACACATCGCTGCCATCCACCGTGTGGGCCGTGAATCCGATCTGCAGGCCGTTGGCCGATGCGTTCTGGTCCGTCAGCGCGTCCTTGGCCTGGACAAAGCCCAGCTGGTCCATGTCCGTCTGGGACAGACCGGTCAGCGTGTAGGTGTCGGTGGCCTGGTCGTAGCTGGCGGTGTGCAGGGTGCTGCCCACATAGAAGCTGGCGTGCTCGCCCAGACCGGTCAGGGTCAGGGTCACGGTCTCGAGCGAACTGTCACCCGTGCCGGCGGACTGGCGGTCCTTCATGGCCAGGTTCAGGTTCAGCGCGATGATGTCGCCTTCGCGGCCGAAGGACTGCTCCACCACCGGGGTGCTGGTCTCAAAGCCATCGGCCCGGGCAGCCACTTCCAGCTGGAAGGTCGCGGTGCTGACCTGCTGGTGCCCGGAATCGCTGCTCTCGCCGCTCAGCACACGCAGTGCCAGGTTGTCCACCGTACCGCTCCAGTTCTGCGGCGCCTGGATGCTGATGACCGGCAGCTTGCCGCCGTCGACCGGAATGCTCCAGCTGGAGCCGGTGTTGACGGCCTGCACCAGTGCCCCGTTGGCGTCGGTGTAGTACACCAGGAAGCCATTGGGCAGGTTTTCCAGGATGGCGGTGTGGATCTGCTCGGAGCCGTCGGCGTCCAGCAGCTTGCCACCGATGTCCAGCGTGATCAGGCTGGTGCCGGTCTGGTTTTCGCTGCCCTGGATGGTGCCGATGTCGCCGTCCTGGTAGGGGGTGTTGGTGCCCACGTTGGTGAACTCGAAGCCGTTGTTGATCTGCTCCACCACCACGGTGCCGCTGTCACCGTTGCTGTCGGCCCAGCCTTGCGAGCTGGTCCAGTCCGGCGCATCCTGCTCCTTGCTCTGGACGATCACTTCCACTTCCAGGCTGCCGTTGACGTACTTCTGCGCCGCATCGGGCTGGTAGTGCAGGCCCACGATGCTGGTGCTGGTGCCCGTCAGCAGCGCCTGCTGGGTCGCCGCATCCAGCGGCAGCTGGTAGCTGCCGTCTGCCTGCTGGACCAGCTCGGTCGTGCCATAGAACAGCTTGCCGCCACTGAAGCCATCGCCCTCGGCCAGCTTGATGGTCAGCGAGCCGTTCAGCAGGGACGGACCGTCCACGCCGCGCGCGATGTCGATCTGGATCGCAATGTCGCTGCCTTCCTTCGGGCGGTCGCCGGTCGGGCTGCCGCCATCGGCGTCGGCCGCCGACAGCACCACAGCAGTGCTGACCCCATCGGTCTCGGGCGCCAGGGCCAGCGTGTCGTGGACCTTGACCACGGTCTGCTCGCCGGTGGAGACCACATGCCCGGCCATGGTGGCGTCGATCTGCATGCCACCGAAGTGGTCGTTCAGATCGGCCGGCGGTGTAACCACCACCTCGCTCAGCAGGGCCTGCAGCGCTTCAGTGGTCTTGGCCGTTCCGGAGATCAGCCACAGTTCCTCGGCGCCATCGCCGCCCACCTTGGTGGCGGTCAGCGTGTGGCCGTCCTGGACGATGGTCGCGCCGGCCGGCAGCTTCAGGCTGAGCGTGAACGCCACGTCCTGGCCGCTGGGGTTGTCGCTGATCGTCGCCTGGAACAGCTGGTCCAGGGTGAAGGCCGTGTCTTCCTGGCCGGTGAAATCCGGGTTGCGTTCAAAGTCCAGCTGCACGGCTTGGCCTGGTTGCCCGCCACCGGTGAAGTCGGCCTGCAGCTCGTACTGCACGGAAGCATTCGAGAGGTTGCCGGCGCCTGCATCGTGGCTGAAGACTTCGATGCCGATCGTGGCATGGGCCTGGCCGGACAGCGCCGAGCCAGCCGTGAAGGACAGCTGCGCCTGGACGTCACCGCCATGGACGCTTGCCTGGAACTGGGCCAGCTGCGACTGCGTCACCTCAATCACCCACTTGCCGTTGTCCAGCTGGTGGGCCACACCCACCTGCGTGCCACCGATGCTCAGCCCGTCGACCGTCAGGCCATTTGGCACACCGGTCACCAGCACCTGGATCAGGGATTCGCTGCCATCCTGGTCGGCCGAGCTCAGCACAATGCCCACCTGGAAGTTGCCTGTGCTCTCCAGGGTCACCAGGGGCACAGTGCCGGAGGTGTCGGTGTTCAGGTCGGCGCCACCGGTGGTGATGCCACCAAGCTCCAGGCCCACCTGGTCGGTGACCGGGGTCACGTGCAGGTGGTAGTCCTGGGGTTCACCCACCGTGGTGACCGGGGCCACCGTGCCGTCGCTGGAGGCATCCGTCACCTCGTACTTGACCGTGAGCTTGAGCTCAGGTGCATCGGCCTGGTTGTCGGCCTTGTTCTCGGTGATCGGCAGCGCCTTCACCTGACCGGCCTGGGTGGCATCCAGCACGTACCAGTCGTTGCCCTGGGCATCGGTGACGATCTTCACCGATGCGCTGTCGATGGGCTCACCGTTCAGGAACAGCTGGAAGCCCTGGGATTCGAAGTCCTCGACCTTGATGTGCACATGGGTCAGGCTTTCGTTCTCGCCTTGCGGTGTCTGGATCGAGAAATCGAGCGCAGATTCACGGTCCTCGTACAAGGTGGCGTGCTGGTTGCCCACCGACTCGGGCGAAGGCGTGATGGTGGCCACCAGCGTTTCGGTCGCGTGGGCCTTCCAGTCGCCATCGTTCTCGGTGGTGACCGGTGTCACCTGCACCGACACCGTGCCGCTGAAGTTCTCGGGAGCGGTGATGGAGATGGCCTTGAGGGCGGCTTCGGAATCCACCGCCCAGACGCGGTCCGCACCCGTGCCACCCAGATAGCGCGCGCCTTCCAGGGTGAAGCCTTCGGGCAGGCCGGTGATGCGGAAGCTCAGCTTTTCCGAACCATCGGTGTCCGCCTGTTGCACGCTCTGGATCAGATCACCCAGCTGGATCTTGGCAACGCCGCTGTCCAGGTCCGCTTCCGTGTAGGTGTGGGATTTGGCCGCCACGCTGGCTTCATCGGCCACACCGACGACCTTGACCGGCAGGTTCTGCGTCTGGCTCCAGGCACCGGTGCTGGTGTCGAAACCCTGCAGGGCGTCCACCGCCTGGGTCTTCACCTCCAGTGCAAAGTCGGCATTGCTGTTGACCGGGGGGGTCACGCTCAGGCCGGCGCTGGTCTGGTAGTCGGTGATCACCACCGACCAGGATCCACCCTGCGACGTGACGGTGATGCCCGGCACGCCCGTGGTGGTGCTGGTGATTTCCAGCCCGCCGTAGTGCAGGCTGGCGCCCGCAGGAATCTGGGCGATGCTGACGTTGAAGGTTTCCGAGCCGTCCGTGCTGGAGGGCCGGATCGTCAACGCAATCGCCGTGTCTTCCAGGCCTTGTGCCGGCTGCACCGACAGCGCGGCCAGGTCGGCATCCGGCGCGACGTGGATGGTCAGGCTGCCCGCATCGGAGATGGCGGTATCGGCCACACCGGTTTCGGTATCGTCGTCGTAGTCGTAGGTCTTGGCCTGGAACTGGACCTGGAAGGTGCCCGCATCGTTCAGGGGGGCCTGGAACGTGAGGCTGGACAAGGCCGACAGCGGCACCTCGATCGGGGTGCCCTGGTAGGTAGCGCTGCCACCATTCCAGGTGAAGACGGTGCCGATGGCCGGGCTGCTGCCCAGACCGTCTTCCGACAGCTTCACCGGCGTCAGCAGCACGGTGGTGGTTTCGTCCTGGTCCTCGTTCTTCCAGCCGGCCTGGTTCAGCAGGTCGGTGGCTTCGATGTTCAGGTTGAACACCGTGTCTTCCTTGCCCAGGGCCGCATAGGTGTGGTCC
The DNA here is from genome assembly GCF_002479375.1 of Comamonas sp. UBA7528. Lineage (NCBI taxonomy): Bacteria > Pseudomonadati > Pseudomonadota > Betaproteobacteria > Burkholderiales > Comamonadaceae > Comamonas > Comamonas sp. UBA7528. Next base: position 3,928 of record NZ_DLMU01000003.1, on the reverse strand, counting down.
GTGGTGGGCACGGTCAGGTCGGCCTGGCCGTTGTGGTCCGTATCGCCACCGGCGGTGCTTTCGGCCACCGGGGTCACGGTGATTGCCACCGGCTTCGTCACGGTCACTTCATTGCTGGTGGCTGCGCCACCGGTGACGTCGGCATTGCTGTCCACCGTGGTGATGGACAGCTGCACCGTGGCGTCCTTGCTGCTGTGTGCCGGCGGGGTGAGCGTGAACTGGCCCATCGCCAACTCGCGGTTGGCTTCGGAACCTGCCGTGAACTCGATCACATAGGGGTCGGCAGTGGTACCGGAGCCGGTCACCGTCCAGACCGCATCGCCGGCCGTGCCCGCAGCCGGCTGGCCGCTGAGCGTCCAGTCCTGCGGCAGCTCGAACTGCACCTTGGTGATGACTTCGGTGCCACCGGCCGTGCCGCTGTCCGTCACCCGCACGCCGGCGAGGAAGGCCACCGCCGTGTCTTCGGCAATCGCTTGCGGATCAGTCACGACCACATCCCCGGCGACCGGCTCGACGTGCAGATTCAGGGTGACGGAGTCGCTCAGCACCACGCCATTTTCCTTCGCCTCATTCGGGTCCAGGTCCTGGGCCTTGAGCGTCACCGTGATGCCGGTGATATCGCCGCTGAAATCCTTGGGCGGAGTGACGATGATGTCCGGCAGGCTGCTGGCATCCTTGCTGGTGATCTCCAGTGTCACCACCTGGGTGGTGCTGGTGATCAGCGTGCCGTTGACCGTGCTGCCCACGGGCAGGCCCGTGACTTCCAGCCAGCGGTGTTCGCTGCCATCCACGTCGGCTTGGGTGTTGCCATCGGCGCCGGTATCCAGGCTGACCTTCAACAGCGGTGTCAGGTTGACGCTGCCATCTTCCTTGACCGTCAGGTCGTGGCTGTCCTTGCCGTCGATCTTGAGTTCGATCAGATCGGTGACCGCAAGCACCTTCACATCCACCGTGGTGGAACCCGTCTTGCCCGGCACACTGCTGAGCTTGTTGCCGCTTGCGTCCACCTCATAGCTGGTCACGCTGACCTTGACCTGGAAGTTGTCGGCATTTTCCGCCGGCGGCAGCACCTGCAGAGCCTCGAATTCGGCGGTGGTCATCTGCAAGGCACCACTGGCGCTGGCGGTGTGGTTGCCATCCGTGAGCAGAACAGTGACCGAACTGCTGGTGAAGGTATAGACCACGTTGCCGTTGGCATCCAGCAGTTGCGCCCCAACCGGGAAGTCGCTGAGCGTGATGGGACCCAGGCGCTCGGGGTTGTCACCCGCGCCGGCACCGTTCTGGTCGCTCGCATCGCTGGTCGTCGGGGCCTTCAGGCCCAGGTGCACAGCGGTGTCTTCATTGGTGGTCGCAGCGACCAGTTTGTCCAGCACCGGCGCATCGGCCACGGCCTTGACCTGTACCGTCACCGTCCCTGCGACCGGCGAACCATCGTCCCTGACGATCGTGTACTTCAGTTGATCGGCAGCATACTGCTTGTCGCCTTGCAGCTGGTTGCTGTAGTTCGGGCTGGGCACATAGGTGATGCTGCCGTCCTTGTTGACGGTGACCGTGCCCTGCAGGCCATGGCCTGTGGCGTACACCGTGCTGCCATCGGCACCCGGTGTACCCTGCAGCACCGTGACGCCATCGGCCGCCAGAATGCGGATTTCGCTGGCCGCCACGTCAGCCCCGAGGCTGAACTGGTTGGCCGCCGTAGCGGCGCCACTGTCTTCGGTCACGGTGATGAGCTGGGAGGCGCGCTCCACATCGTCCGCCACGCTGACCTGGAAGTTGCCGCTGGCGGTGTCGCCATCGCTGTCGCGGGCCTCGAAGCTGATGGGCAGATCCAGCACATTGACCTGCTGGCCGTTGCCATCCACATGGTCCAGCGCGCCCGTCAGGGTGAACTTGTAGCCGGCCTGGTTGGTGCTGGCGTTGGTGATTTCCAGACGGAAGACCTCCGCGCCGCCTACACCGGCCGTGGCGATGATCTTTCCGTCCACCCCCAGGGTGATGACCAGGGCGGTGCCGTTGGAGCTCAGCCCCAGGGCATGCAACTGGTCGGCCGTGGCCTGGGTGAAGTAGGCCTTGGCGCCGCTGGCGTTGTCGGCACCAAAATCCACCGCCAGGCTGCCCGTGACCACCGTCAGGGCGCTGTTGGCCTCAGTACCGGTGGCCAGGTTCTTTTCTGCCACTTCGGCATTGGTCGGGCTGCCGATGCTGGGGCCGTCATCGGTGAAGACCAGGTTGGCCCCGATATTGACGGTGGTGGTGTGGCTGGCCTTGTCACCGTCCTTGTCGGTGATGGTGGCTGTGCCCGACAGCTTCACCAGGCCGTCCAGCAGGCTTTGCGTGTCGCTGCTGTAATCGCTGCTGTCCTTGCTGTCATGGTCGATGGCACCGGTCTGCACCAAGGTGACCTTGCCCGTGGCATCCACCGTCACACTGAACACCACCTTGCCGGTGGTTGCATTCCCGCCGGTGACGCCCACGATCTCGCCATTGGCCTTTTGGTACAGCAGAATGCTCTGGCCGCCGCTCTTCAGGCCCGAGTCCGCGCCGTTGTCCACGGCGAGCTTGTAGCTCCAGGCCACCGCACCCTTGGCGCCATCGGCGCCGTAGTCCGCGCTCTTGACCACAAAGACCGCTGCGAAATCCATGCTGGCCTTGTCCGGTGTACCCGCTTGCAGATCGGCGTCATCGGTGGTCAGTGTGGGTTCGGCCGCGCCCACTTCCGTCACGATGGTCGGCACATCGTCAATCACCTGCACGCCCAGCGTGCCCGCGGTGGACACCGTGCCCGTGCCATCGGCGCCCTTGGCAATCACTTCGAGCGCAATGTTCTTGAGCGCATCGTTGGTACCCTGAACTGATGCATGGGTCTGGGCCTGCGTCAGCGTATAGGTGTACTGCACATCCCAGGCCACATCCATGCCATCGGCCGTGGCCGTTGGCGTGAATCCGGTGATCGTCAGCACGCCATGGCCGGCCACCGTGATGGCAATGCCATCCGTGCCCAGGTCTTGCAGATCGGCCAGCGAAATGGTGGTGCCGTTGATCTTGATGCCATCCAGTCCCGAGCCAGCCGTCACCTTGAGCGTGCCGTGCGCGCTTTCGCTGTCGTCGGTGGTGCTGGTCAGGCCCTTTTCATTGACCGTGACCTGGCCCTTGATGGCGGCACCGTTGCTGTCCACGACCGTGAGGGTGGGCTTGTCCACCACCGTGCTGCTGACGCTGGACTGGGTCGCGCTGATCTGCAGGTCTTCGAAGCCCTTGTTGCTGCCGCCATTGTCTTGCACGGCCGCGATGGTCGCAGTCAGCGGCTCGCGGTATTCCACCTGGGTGTCCACCAGCGTCGTCACCGTGAAGGACGGCGCTGCGGTTTGCCCACCGGCAATGGTCACGGTGGTGGGCAGGTTGTTGACATCGGCGCCGTTGGCGGCCGCGCCGCTCCAGTCCAGTGTCACCGTCACGTTCTTGCCCGCCGCCACGCTGACCGGATCGCCGTTGCCGTCGACCAGGCGCACGGTGTAGACCAGGGCGCCGCCCTCGAACACGGCCGATTGGTCCACGCTGATCTGGACATAGACGGGATCGCTGTCGTCCAGGATGGTGGTCTTCGCCGGGGTCTCGTCCGCCACCAGATGCTCCAGCGCACCGATGGTGCCGGCATTGGCTTCGCTGACCGATGCGATGTGGTTGCTGATGCTGTCGTTCTCGGCGTACACGTCATCGCGGTTCACGGCCACCGGGTCCGAGGCTGCCGAGGCGCTGCCTGCGGCAATGGTGATCACCTCGCCATTGGCCAGGGTCACGGTGATGTCGTTGTGGGCCGTCACCGGCTTGCCGGCGGCATCCACCAGGCTGGCTGTGTAGGTGATGGAGCCACCGTCTTCGGTGGTCGATGTAGTGGCCTCCAGCTTGACGGTCACCGTGTCCACGTCGT